>DHFW01000043.1 GCA_002402465.1 Bacteroidales bacterium UBA4814 | reverse complement strand
ACGGCAGCCACAGGGGGGGTGTTGATCACCTTGGGCTTAACCGACATCTGCACGGCTTCGAGCACGTCGCGGCCTGCCAGGTCGATGGCGGTAGCGGTTTTAAAATCCAGGGGGATATTGGCTTTGTCTGCACTGATCAGGGCGTTTACCACGGCTTTTACGCGTCCACCCGCCAGGAAGTGTGCTTCCAGATCATCGCGGTTGAGCTTCAAGCCAGCCTTGGTGGCGCTGATAAGGTTGTTGACAATCACAGCCGGAGGAATCTTCCTCCAGCGCATCAGTACCAGCTGAAGCAGGCTGATACGCACCCCGGACACCAGGGCCGAGAACCACAGCCCAACGGGAATAAAGTAAAAGATGAGCCACAGACCAAATATACAGACCAGGGCAATAACAATAATGACAGCGGGATTTTCCATGTTTAATTATACTTTTGGTTTAACAATAATTTTGTTTCCTTCTACTTTAACCACCACAATGGGGGTGTTTTCACTGATTAAATTATCCTTTGAGGTCACCTCATAAAAATCGTCTTTTATCATTGCCTTACCCATAGGATTGAGGCGCGTAATGGCCATCCCTTCATCGCCGGCCACAATTTTGTCGGGCTCCACCACATTCACGCGGCCATCGATCTCGGTGCCCAGCATGGCTTTTCTCCAAGTGTTAGACTTCAGAGCCAGGGCAATTGCCAGTACACTCAGCACCAGGCTGCCGGCCAGGGTTAGCACCCCTGCCTGCACCCCATAATTGCTGAAGGCCGTAACCACACCTCCAACCATTAAACCGGCGCCTGCCAGCCCCACCAGTGTCGTACCGGGAACCACAAGAATTTCAAGGAGCAGAAAAATGATCCCGATAACAATCAGACTAACAATGACTAACCACGACATGGCTTTTCTTTATTGAGGTTTAAAATATTTATTTGCTTCAGGTACAAACTCCCGTGCAGCCTTGATTCGGGCATCGCTGCTGGGGTGTGTACTTAAAAACTGCGGAGGTTCTACGCCAGAGGAGGAAGCCTGCATACGCTCCCAGAATGTAACCGTTGCAGCAGGGTTGTAACCGGCCATGGCCATAAAGATCATACCCAGCTGATCGGCTTCGTATTCGTGCTTGCGACTGTAGGCCAGGGTTCCCAATTGCCCGCCTACACCATAGGTGGCCAAAAAAATGTTTCGGGTGGCCTCAGGGTTGTCGCGCATGGCCACATCCAGGCCCACCGCGCCAAGGGTCAGTAGCAGCTGCTGGCTCATGCGCTCGTTGCCATGGCGGGCCACGGCATGGGCAATCTCGTGGGCCATAACCACGGCAATGCCCTCGTCGTTTTGCGTCACCGGAAAGATGCCCGTATTAAACATGATCTTGCCTCCGGGCATGGCCCAGGCATTTACCGATTCGTCCTGCACCACGTTAAATTCCCACTGGAAATTCTGCACCCGGCTGGCTTCACCCGTATCGATAAGATACTGATTTACCGCCTGCGAGATGCGGTTGCCCACCCTTCTGACAGCCTGCACGTGCTGGTCGGAGGCGGACAGCGGCGGATTTTGCGACATAAATTCCTGATAATTGGTCAGGGCCATATTTACCAGCATACCTTCGGGAACAAAAGCCATTTGCCGGCGCCCGGTAAGGGGCACGGTACCACAAGATGACAAAAACAAAATAACCGACATAAAAACGGGAAGGATGGAATGAATTCGCTGATTTTTCATAACCTCAAAAACTTTATTCAATTGTTGCAGTAATTCCTCTGTTGAGAATTTCGCGGTACATAGGTTCCAGCGTTGAATAATCGCCGCTACGCACCACACATTTCCCATGGTGATGGATAATCAGGGTGCATTGTTCGGCCTGCTCGGGCTCGTGGTTACACACCTCTATCAGGGTTTTAATCACGAAATCAAAGGTATTGAAATCATCGTTATGCACCACCAGGTCTTTTTTTTCTGAAAAGAGTTGTTGGCCTTCATCGGCGGGCCGTGTCCTTTCTTTTACCATAATTGAAAAACTTTACCTGACAAACAAAGTTAAGAAAATAAGATTTGCATTGGTTTAATTATTTCTTTTGAAAGCGGATCTTATTTTCGGTGCCTTTGAGCAGACGCTGAATATTCTTCCTGTGCGTAAGCGGGACAAACATGGCAACCATGAGCGAAAAAACGATTTCGGGCCAGGTGGCAGGTCCGGTAATCCAGATCACTGTCACAGGAAAAACCAGGGAGGCCGCAATAGAACCCAGCGACACATAACGTGAAGGGATAAAAAATGCAGCAAATACCAGCATGCAAATCAGCACTGCCCCCGGAAACAAAATGGTCACGATCCCGGTCAGGGTCGCAATGCCTTTGCCCCCTTTGAAGCCGGCAAATAGCGGAAAAACATGCCCGAACAAGGCAAACAGACCCAATGTGAGTTGAAAAACACTAAACAGGTCGGGATTCGTAAAAGCATCCTTTATCAGCCCACCTAGGGAAACGGCCAGCACCCCTTTCAGGGCATCGAGCAGCAACACGGTTACGCCCGTTCGGGTTCCCAGCACTCGCAGGGCATTGGTAGCACCGGCATTGCCACTGCCATGCTCTCGCACATCAATACCGTAAAAAGATTTTCCAATCCATACCGCCGTGGGTATTGAACCCAGCAAATAGGCTCCGGCCAAACACAGCAATATCTCCCAGTGAAATTCCATGGTTTTAACTTTTAATCAATTCTAATTTGCCTGATAAAATGAAAAAAGTCGTAAGGTCTTCTTTCCTCGGCCAGCGAAAAAGAAAACGATGGTTCGCCTGGCCCGCCGCTGATTTGCCGTTGTCGCGGCCGTAGTTGCTCCACCGCCTCGTTAAACTCGTTGATGCTGGAAAGCACCTTCAGCTCATCGTTGCTCATGTGGAAGTAATACCATTCGCGCCCGATACCGGCATCCTCACTATCGCTTGCGCGGAAAAGCAGGGTCAGGTTATCCCCGCTGCGGGTTCGTCGCACCTCCATTTGCCCGTTTATTTGGCGCATCACCTGGTTCTGGCCCAGGTTGGCCATGCCGAGGCGCCCATAGGAAATAAACGACCGGGTGGTTTGGTTCCAGCGCAAACGCACATCGCCCAGCATAATAGGATACTGCATGGCAGCAGGCAAACGGTTGAAGAGTCCCGTGGTCAAAAACTCGCTCATCAGCAGTCCGGCATTTCCCGGATCAAGGTTTTTCGACAAGAATTTTCTGAACTTCTGGCTGTTGAGGTTCAGACGAGGATTCTCAGGCACATTCATGCTTGCAAAAAAGGGTAACAGCACCCGGTCGGAAAAGAAGAAATCGAAGCCCATAACCAGCTCCAAGTCGGTGACATTGGTTTGAAGATTGTGGTTTACGGTGCCATAATTGTCCAACTTGAAACGGCCCAGATCCACGCCCAGATCCACGCTACCTTCGCCCTGTATGAGGCAGTTGCGCGTGCTGATCCTGATCAGATTGTGATGCAGGTTGCGGTCGTCAAGCTTTTCGTTGGCACTCACCAGGAAATCGCCCGAGCCCTCATCGTACATCAAAAACCCATAAGCCGATATGATCTCACGGTCGAGATAATGCTTGCGGGGCGAGAGAATGGCCGGATACACGTGAATGGAATCCCCGGCAAGAAAAATGGCGTTGCTGAGCTCGCGCCGGTCGAGGTTGCGCATGCCGGGCTCCACCGGAATTCGGATGTCGTTTGGATTGATGGGGGATGTGAAGCTAAACCAACCTGTTTCGAGGCCTGCACAAGGCACATCTATTTTTGTAAACCCGTCGAATATAAGGAAAGGCTGCTCAGCCTTTAACGTTGCCTTGCCCTGAAAGGCAAACTCTGGTCCCATAAAGAAGTTCAGCGAGTCGGGCAGGATGGCCTCTGCTACAGTTTGCCGCTGGTTATCCACCCCGATTTTTTGAAACAAAACCGGCGTGGACTTTCCGTTTTTGTCCACATAACTGTAAATACCACTGGCATTGTAATTTTTACTCGAGTTGACTTCAACGCTGGCATGTGTAAACTTATGGTGGCGATTGGTAGTACTGGCAATGATCTCGGCGTTTTCGAACTTACGGATCACCCCGCCGGCATCCACAATCAGCACTCCACCCTCAGGAAAAATAGCGGCATCGGCCACACGGAGCAAGGGCACACCTTCGGCATGCAGGTTATAATCTTTCAGCTCAAGAAATACGGCAGGGGCAAAAAACCGCAGGGAGTCTTTCTGCCGGTCGGTGAAAATCATTTCGTAGCCCGAAAAGTCCACATCAAGCAATTCTTCCTGCGACATGGCACCAAATGCCGGCAAATCGGCACGACCCGCCGATCTCAGGTCAATCAGCCCGGCTTCAATATCCCAATCATAGTCGTAGCTTTGAGCCAGCAAATTAATGGCAGGGAAAGAAATATTGGCATCTTTGTCAGCCGGTCTGAAGGTTCCGGTGAGGTTTTCCATGTCCATTTCGGCAGAGAAATCGCGGTGCACAAAAGCCTGTCTTCCGCTAGGGGCTCTAACTTCCATATCGGAACGCTGACTCACCAGATTGTTTTGCTTGAAAATAAAGTCGCCGGCCTGAATGGCAGCCTGCTGTACCTCCAGCTCCCCTGACCCTGAGAGGCTGGTGGGTGTAAGCGTAATATCGCCCCTGAAGCCTGCCTTGCCATCATAAAAAACAATGGCTTCATCGGTGTGAGAAATACGCATGGTATTTTCGTCCGGGCGCAGCGAAACCTGCACCATTTCAGCCTTTATGGCCGGATAGTCGGCCTCCCCACCTGCGGCCAGCTCAAAGTTCCTAACCAATCCCACGGCCTCGTCGGGCAACAGCACCAGCTTTTCGGCCTCGATTACCGAGCTGAGATAGTCGAAACGGCCGCTGGTTACCAGGCCTTCGCCACTCATGGTCACTGGCCCCGAGTAGTTAGCCAGCCCGCGATATACGGGCACCCCTCCAGCAGGCGTAACGGCACTGAAACCCAGGGAATAGTCGCGCTGCACGGTCAGGTAATCCTCAAGCTCTGGCAGAATGTCATTTGAGTAAAACACCCCGCCGAAAGCGATATTGTCGGTGGAGGCATGGTCGAGGCTGTCGATGGTGAAGGGCAAAATCTTGAAATAGATGCTGTCGCGTTCGTAAGCCCCGCTATGGGTCCCTTCGCTGTCGAAAAAT
The DNA here is from genome assembly GCA_002402465.1 of Bacteroidales bacterium UBA4814. Lineage (GTDB taxonomy): Bacteria > Bacteroidota > Bacteroidia > Bacteroidales > UBA7960 > UBA7960. The sequence goes on along the minus strand of DHFW01000043.1, from coordinate 52,822 downwards.
ACAAATGACTCGTTGGTGCTCGAAAAAGTGGGATAACGCTCAAAAGGCTGGCGGCCCGACTTGTTGGAGGGGTGGTCAACCAGCAGTTCCCCATTGACTGACTCGAGCACATTTTTCACTTTCACATACTCATAGCGCCCGCGGCTATCAGGTTCAAACGAACGTACACTAAAGCTCAGTGAGTCGGAATTCACCATACTAATCTTAAATTCCTGGTATTCAAAAAAGAATTCCTTCCCATAAAAATTAAATAAACCAGACTCCACACGCCCATCGAAAGCCATATTTCTGTTGGCCTGCATCGACACTTTTTGTTCGTTGGGATAAATGACCACGTTTCGGGCGGTGCTCAGGGGTATTCGCTCCACGCCCATTAGTTCCAGCTCAAAGCTTTCAATATCCAGGCGGGCGTTTACCGGGGCCAGCGACCTGATCTGAATCACGTCATGGTCAGCCAGGCGAGCATTGGCTGCAATGTAGTGATACAAGCGTTCGTTGAGGGTGATGAGACCTTCCTCTTCCTCAAACTGAATAAATCCCTGGAATGACAAGTTGAAAAGTTCCTGTTTTACTGCCGATGTTTCGCGCCGAACGTAGCGGCTGTATTCTCCCAGATAAAACTGTTGTGTGCCGATCATACGAGCAAATCCTGCAAGCCTCGACAGGGGGTTTACATCATCGATGCCCTGCACACGGTGGTAGCGCATCTGGCTGAAAAAGTCGTGCGATTCAAAGATGGCTTCCCGGGGCTGCCCCACCCCTCTCACCATCTGAAAGGTCATAAAGGCTGAGTCAGTTTTCCAGTACATGGCCTCGCAGTACATGTCGAGGCGGTGGTAAGTGTTAAAGAAAGGCGCCCTGGAGAGTCCGCGTTCGTCGCGCATGGCCGACAGCTCGCGCTGTTCGTGCAGATAGCGCAGACTGAGCCCGGGATGCCAGATAGAGTCTCTTCCGAGAAAAAAAGTAAAGGATGCCTTATCGGACAAAATACGGTCGGGCCGTATCACAAAGTTTTTTGCCCGGGCCGAAATCATTTTTTCCTCGCCACGAAACACTTCAATAAGAGCCGCGTCGTCGGTGGTGCCAGCGCCCTGCACTTTTGATCCCTGAAGCACAAAACCACCATAATAATGAATACCGGGAAAAACGTTGCGGATTACATGTGCGCTCTGATAAGACTCAAAGACAGGGTAATTGGCATCTTCCGGTTTGAACTCCGCCACTACCCTCTCGCTGATTCTGCCCTGCAGGGGCTGTTCGAAAAAGTCGAGATGATAAAATGTAACCGAATCGGCTTCATATATGGCCTTGGTCAGGTCGATTTCATAGCCTTTTAGCTGAGCAAATACCTTTTCGGGGTCTAAGAAGGTTCTGTGCCAGGTTAACTTCCCTCCTTGTCCTTTCCAGGCATTTTTGTCAAGAATAGCTTGCCCTGAAGTGTTGTAAATCACACTGCTGTCAGCATATGCCAGGCAGATAAGGTCGGCTCCGTTTACATTAACAACAGATTCGTTATTGCGGAAATCGAACAAAGGCCTGCTGTTGCGCACCTTCCACCTCACTGCTCCTGAGCGAAAAAGGGTGTTTTCTAAAAATAACAGCCTTGAACGCTGCATAAATTCAGAGGTACGCGTGGGCGTGTGGTTTTGCATGGAAAAGGCCAATGCCTCGTGCCAGCGAGCAAAGAGGCGGTGTGTGTCGGGCTGTGCGCTGATATAAACAATCACACGAAGGTAGTTCTCCAGGTCGGGCTGCAGGCTGAAACGGCCGCCCAGCAACCTTCCAATCGCACCCATAATGGTATCTTTTTGGCTTTCTGAAAATCCGCCCCCATCCCATACCAACTGTACGCTGTCTGCCAGGGCTTCGGCAGCGGGCCGCAGGCTACGGTCGAGGGTGGCGAAAGCCTCCCTTATTTCAGGCGGAAAAGGTTTAAGTTCCCTTTCGGGGACTTGCTCCTGGGCAGCTGCCAGCAGCACGACAAAAGACAACAAAAGGCCAGAAAAAAAACGCCGGATCATAAGCAGGGTTTTGTAAAAAAGCTTTATTTCACGAACCTGAGCGCCAGCCAGTCTTTCTTCTTTTTCTCACCAACAAAAGTCAGCCCCAGGTGCTCGACACAATACACCATGTCGTTCCAGTCCTTTTCAAGAAATCCGCTGAGCAACAGCACTCCGCCGGGGTTGAGCACCGAAACATATTTTTCCATATCCTGCAAAAGCACGTTTTTGGTGATGTTGGCAATAATCACATCATAGGTCTCATTTCCCAGCAGAGTAGCATCGCCATGAAGAACGTTAATCCATTGGGTGTTGTTGCGTTGGGCATTTTCAATGGTGTTTTCGTAGGCATAAATGTAGTTGTCGATGGCCGTGACGGGCCTGGCACCTTTGCGTGCTGCCATAATGGCCAGCAGACCGGTGCCGCAGCCCATGTCGAGCACCGACTTATCCTCAAAGGATTCTTCGAGGAGCCATTCCACCATAAGCGAGGTAGTTTCGTGATGGCCGGTGCCAAACGACATCTTGGGCTCTATCACAAACTCCATCTCTACATCGGGCCGGGCCGGATGAAATGGCGCCCGCACGTAGCAGGCGTTGCCAATAAGCACCGGCTCAAAATTACTTTCCCACACCTGGTTCCAGTTTTTACCGTCGATCTTTTTGAACTCGAATTCCACTTCGGGCTTAGCCTGGCTCCCCTGCGGGGAAAGGACGGCTTTCATAAGCTCCTCATTGAAATCGGCCGCTCCGATATAGGCCTTGAAGCCAAAATCGGTTTCTTCAAAACTTTCGAAACCAATATCTGCCAGTTCGGCAATAAAAATATCGCTCCATGGCTGAACGGGTTGAAGCCTGCAGGTCAGCTCCACATAATCGAGACTGCTCATTCTTATTAGCTTTAGAAAGAACTGATAATGGCAAAAAAGTCGGCTGCCTTAAGCGAGGCGCCGCCTATCAGGCCGCCATCCACATCGGGCTGCGAGAACAGCTCTTTGGCATTCTGGGCATTGCAGCTGCCCCCGTAAAGAACCGAAACGTTTTCGGAGGTTTCTTTACCGTATTTTTCGGCCATGATCTGGCGAATAAAGGCATGCATTTCCTGGGCCTGCTCGGGGCTGGCCGTTACGCCGGTTCCAATGGCCCAAACGGGCTCGTAGGCAATCACCACTTTTTGGAATTGTTCTTTTTCGAGCCAAAACAGTCCCTTTTCGATCTGTTCTTTTACCACCTTAAAGTGATTGCCGGCTTCGCGCTCGGGCAGCAGCTCGCCGCAGCAGAAAACCGGAGTTAGTCCGCTATGGAGCGCCTGTTCCACTTTTTTTGCCAGCAAGGCATCGTCCTCGTGGAAGTAAGCCCGGCGCTCGCTGTGGCCAATCAGCGTGTGTGTGGCCCCGCACGATTTCACCATGACGGCTGCAACTTCGCCAGTGTATGCGCCCTTTTCGAGATGGTGTATGTTTTGAGAGCCCACCGATACCCCCACGGTACCTTCGATAGCTTTCAGCACCTCCGTTATGAACACAAAGGGTGGAAAGAATGCTACTTCCGGGTTGCCCGGCAGTTCACTGAGTGGTTTTTCCTTAATCATAGCACAAATTTCAGTGGCCAGCTTGCGGCCGCTTTCAAGGTCAAGATTCATTTTCCAGTTTCCGGCAACAATCTTCTTTCGCATAGGTCAATTATTTTCAATGATTTATACAATTCCAATCCAGTCGTATTATTTCTGACCGGCCAAAGGGCTAAATTAAGAATTTTCAGGGGTTTTTCAGTGCCGGGGCCAAAATGACTTTTATTCTGTTGGTATTATTAAAAGCTGTTATGGCCTCGATCTCTTCTTTGGTAATTATGCCGTTTCGTAGAATGTGAAAACTTTTGCCGGAAAGCCTGAAAATAGTTGATTCAATTTAGGCCCAATGCCCAACCCAGCAATTGCCAAACAAATGAATCTTAAAGCCTCATCCGTACCCTGTTGCAGGCTTAATGCTGATGAGCTGAATGACCGCCACCATGCTCCAGAATATCATGTATGGCTTCAAGGGTATGAGTGTAATCCACATAGGCATTAACATACTCACGGCCCTTTTCAACTGATTCATCCTTAACATCATACAAGGAGGCAACCAGGTTGAACTTCTCCCTAACAACTTTCTCAATATGGGCATTCAACTTGCCAACCAAGTCATCCACGCTTTGAGTTTCGACAGCCTTGTCGCTTAAAACAACGATCATTTTAGTTGTCCCGACGGGTTTTAACCCAGTATAAGGGGCTCCCTCGGTTTCCCTATGAAGCCTGACCAGCGTTTCAAGAAAATGCTTTTCAACAATCTGGTAAATTTCGTTATCTCCGGTTTTTAGGTTGTAAGTCTTGTTAAAAAGGGAGATGATTTCCTGCTCCTGATCTGGTGCAATCCATTTCAGCACAAGGTTTACATTGTTGCTTTCCAGTGCCTTGTATGCGTCCTTAATAACCGGGCCATCATACGAGTCGCAATGGGCAAGGGTTGTATGTGGAAGAAAAAACAAAAAACCAAAAATAAAACCCATAATTAGCGCTGGTTTTAACAGCAGGCTCATTTTTTTTATTCTTGCTTTTCTTTCCTCGTTTTTTACAGAATTTTTTTCTTTTGTTTCCATGACATTATTTTTTTTTTGGTTAATAATTCAGTTCGAAACAAAAGTATTGCGGAATCTTCGGTTATGCGACCTGCCTTATAGGTTGGCACTTCTTTTCACAAAAAACAAGTCCGGATTCAGAAAGTGGCACTTACAAAATTATTCACCGGATTTTTTGTACTCGCTGGGAGTGAGACCGGTCATCTTTTTAAAAATCCGGTTGAAAGCCGACTTTGAGTTAAAACCGCATTCAAAAGCAATCCCAAGTATTGACAGGTTTTGAAAAGCAGGATCGTTTATCTTTTCCTTCACTTCGTTAACCCTGTAGCCATTAATGAAGTCGAAGAAATTGCGGCCAAATTTTTCGTTTATTACCCTTGAAAGTTGATAGGACGGGATATCAATTAGTGCTGCAAGGGCCGGAAGTGTCAGTTCAGGATCCAAATAAGGCTTCTTTTGCTCCATTATTCCATTTATTTTGGCAATATAATCGGCCATCTCCGTCTCGCTTAAAGGAATGTTCTGATATTTCACTTTCGGGTCAGTGACAAACTCAAGGTCTGGCTCCTGAAACCGGGTAAAGATTTCTTTCTGGCGTAAGCCAAAAAATCCGACAAGAATAATAAAAGCAGAAAGGGAAAGGAAAAGCCCATCTGTGCAAAAGGTCATTGAAAAGTAATGAAACACATGGTGAATGACCGCTGTAATGATCAGGGCAGACCAGATCAACCCGAAAATGTAAATCAACGTTTTGAGCCACTCAAGGTTAATATCTTTTGTGGTAGAGTAATTATTCAGGATACTTTTTCTGATTTTATTGATTTTCCTGAAAGTGACCCAAAAGTACACCGGCCCTGATATTGCCGTAATAATAAGAAAAACCACGAAAACCAGGGGTAGCTCCACGCCAATTGCCACGTGGTCCATCCTGATTTTTTCAGAATATTGGGGAAACCAGCCAGCGATGACCAGGTAAATGAAAAAGAAAGAAAAGGGAACAAAATGGGTTAAACTCCTTGGTGAGAATTTTCTTCTGCCTGATGTCAAGGAGTCAACATATAAAAATAAAAATGGGCCATGGAGTAAAAACAGCGAAATGATAAAACTCGAAATGTGTTTGATTTGGGCAAAAAGTTCATGATTTGAAAAAGTATACAATGCCGTAAATAAGCCCAGATAAACCATCCAATAGAAAAGAATTTTGTCATGAAGTGCTCTTGGTTTCTTTTGCAAAAGCAAAACCGCAAAAAACAATAAATTGAAAGCAGCTATTAAAAAAATGTAACTCATTTTTTTCTATTTTATGCCCCGATGATTGGCTTGCAATTGTATTCCATATAGGCGCGGGTGTTTTCCCTGACAAGGGGCCCGCAGAGCTTTTCCACAATATGCAGTGCAAGATCAATGCCTGCGCTGATTCCGGCCGAGGTCATTATCTTGCCATTATCCACAAAGCGTTTTTCAGTGTTGATGCGTCCCCCGCTGGTAAGGCTCAGCACATCGTCAACGACCAAGTGGTGGGTTGCAAACTCCTTGTTGTCGAGCAGGCCCAGTTTGGCAAGCACCCTGGCACCCGAACAGACCGAAAAGGTGATTTCTGTTTTTTCGCTGGTGGCCAGTATCCACTCCATCAACAAGGCATTGACGATCAATTTTCTGGTTCCATTTCCACCAGGGATCAGCAAAATATCAATGCCGGGGCAGTTGCTGATTGCAAAATCGGGCAACACCTTCATGCCATGCACCGACTCTATGGCCTGACCTGTCTCTGAAATGGTGAAAACATTGAAAAGCCCGCAATCATTCAACTCATTGGCCACCGAAAAAACCTCGTACGGCCCGGCAAAATCGAGCAATTCCACATCATCAAACAAAAGGATGCCGATGGTTTTCATTTTAGATTACTAATATTCAAAACCCAAAAATAGCCATTTCCGATAATGTAGGGGAAGAAAAAAGGGAATGCTTACAGATTGATCAGTCCCGGGTGCAAGTTTACCGACCGACCCGTTGCCAAGCACAGGCAGTCTCGCTTTGCAGGACGAAATCCCGAAGGGATTTAATTTGATTTAACCCGTATTGCATGCGGGGTAATAGTGAAGTAGTCTAATGTCTTCGGACAGTTTTTTCTTCAAAGTTAATTGTTTTGTTCAATGAGGGGGTCTGGGGGAGACTCATAACTTTCAGCATTGTTAGTTTCTTTTTTAAGCTGCCGCCAGATACAAAATTTAAAGTTCAGCTCTCCGCAGGTAATTAATTGATAAGGCAACACCTTTGAGGCTGAAGGCACTTAATTATTTTGCTTCAAATCAAACTGACCCACTTTGTGGATATACCGGCCATATTGTGCCACTCAAACCGTTTAATCTTGTGCCACCCATACCGGAGTTTATTGCCCCAGGGCCAAGCCCGCAGGGCTTAAATGTGAATAACCACAGGTGCAACCTGTGGTAAACAGCGACCGCCTAACTCAGCAACTCCGAAGGAGTTGAATAAACCAGAATCTAGTTAGAAAATTCAACCACTCCGTGGTTGCCTCGGGTAGTGGGGCCCTAAGATATGGTCTAATGCTAATTTCTCTGTCGAACCACAATAGTTGCAAATTTGACCTGTCTGAAGTTTAATTTTCTCATCGTCAAATATTGTCCGCATATTCATAATGCCTTCTTTGAGTCCTTTGAAAAGCTTGGCTCTAATCATATAATTGAAAGTCCCATATTTTTCTTGTTTCTTATCAACAGCAGTGTGAGCCATTGCTAGGTTTGCATATGAGTAATAAATGAGCTCTCTTACTGTTTCAATTTTTTGTTTTGCCACATTCAATATTCAATATTATTTCGTGTTTTTCTGCACTCTCCTTACAATGCCCGCTAACATCATAGCATTTTATTAATCGTTTCCTTGCAAATATAGAAATAAACCTGAGAAATGTCGATTTACTGAATGGTTGGGTAAATATTTCTGGGAATGATTAATAAAATTGAGTTGAACTTAGCCGGCTCCATCAAGTTTTCGCAAAAAAGCACCCAATTAAATGCTTTTCAGGAACCATTCAACAAGCTACCATATCCTGATTTGAGACGTAGATAACACGTAGTTAAGTCGTAGTTCAATCGTATTTAAAACGTTCTAAAACGACTAAACTATGTTTTAACTAAGTGTGAACTACGTTTTACCTTATATCTTGAAACGGTCTTGTTGCGAAACAAATAACACCAGGCGGCCGCTTGTAAGCAGGATAAAAAAAAAGGCCGCCCGATGTGGGCAGCCTCTTGAAATAGGAAAGTGACCCTTGTCAATGCCTGAAATACGTTGACCGTTTTGCAGCGTAAAATTAAATCAAAAATGGCAAAACGTGATCAATTTAGTTTAACCTTGGCGGAGCGTCACCGGCGCACTTTTAGTGACACTTTCAAGCGCGATAAGGTTCGCGAGACAGAACTTGGTCTGGTCAAGATCTCAGAGGTTACGAGACATTATTGTGTTTCAAATACATCTATTTACCGGTGGCTTCGTAAATTTGGAGTACACAAAGAAACATCCGAACGCATAATTGTTGAAACCATGAGTGACACCAGGGCTTTACGCGAGTTGAAAGAGCGCATTGCAGAGCTGGAGCGTCTTGTGGGCCAGAAGCAAATTGAGGTTGATTTTTACCAAAAGATGATCGACCTGGCACAGGAGCATTACGGGATAGAAATAAAAAAAAACTATTCTTCCCAACCTTGCGATACTTCTGGCTCAAACGAGAAGAATACCCCTTCAGCATGAACAAGTTATTCATTACCATGGGTATAAGCAAGCAAAGCTTTCACCAGTACCACAACCGCTTATTGCTCAGGTTGCAGCAAGAGGCTTATCTGGTCAGACTGATAGAAGACATTCGCAAGGATCATCCTACTATGGGCTGCAGGGATATGTACTTTAAGATTGCCCCCAATAACCTTGGCAGGGATGCTTTCGAAGAGTTTTGCTGCCAGAACGGTTTTATGGTTAAGCGGGTAAAGAACTTCAGGCGAACCACTGACAGCAGTGGAGTAATTAGATTTGATAACCTCACTAAGAATCTTGAGTTGACCGCTGCAGACCAGCTATGGGTCAGCGACATTACCTACTTTGAGGTAGGCGATCGGTTTTACTATCTGACTTTTATAATGGATGCCTTTACCAGGCGAATTTTAGGATACAGTGTATCAAAGCGCCTATTTACGAAAGACACCACCCTGGCGGCTTTAAAAATGGCCATTAAAACCCGCAAAAAGGGCAAGTTTAAGGGGCTTATCTTTCACTCGGATGGAGGAGGTCAATACTATGAAAATGAGTTTCTTAAACTTACTAAAGATTGCAAAATAGGAAACAGTATGTGCAAGTATCCCTGGGATAATCCTTTTGCAGAAAGAATAAACGGGGTAATAAAAAACAATTACCTGAAACACTGGAGGATAAAAACGTTTGCTCAATTGGAGCAGGAAGTTGACCGTGTCGTTAAACTATACAACTACGAAAAGCCCCACATTAATTTAAACAGGTCAACCCCAGTTGCTTTTGAAAAAAGTATCTTTGAATCAGGGAAACAATCCGACGGTGAGAAGTCAGCGACGGAAAAAGAAGCCCAGAGGCCCGGAGGGGATCAGCCCTCCGGGCTGAAGGGAAACAATCCTCTGGTTCAAATATCGCTCTGGAATAAGAAAAAAAGTAATGTTGAACATTGCCAAAAAACGGTCAACGTTATTTAGGCATTGACGCCTTTTTCTTAACCCCAACCTTGAACTTTAAACCTTAAACCCGCCTGCCTGCAGTGAAACCTGAACCGATCCGCTGGCTAGCGGAGAATAAACCTGAAACTCCGCGCTATTTCCAAACCGTTTCATGCAAGCCATTGATAAAGTGCTGGGCATTGGTTCCGAGCATGCGATTCATGTATCCGCCTTCCTGCACCACCAGGGTGGGTATATGCAGGCTTCCGATCATTCGGCCGTTTTTTTCAAAATCTTTTGAGGTAAAATTAAGGGTTCCGGTCGGGTCGTCCTTGGCTACATCTATGCCGAATGGCACCACCAGGAAGGCTGGATCAAACTTCTCAACCAAGCGAAGGGCATCAGACAGTATCATCCGATACTCCTGTGCGCTTGCTCCCTCACTCAAAGGGAAGTTGTGATTGAACCCCAGGCCCTCGCCCTCCCCTTTTTCCTTGCGATAGCCGGCAAAGTAAGGGTAAGTAGTGGAGGGATGCCCGTGAATGCTGATCGTGAGCACATCGCTGCGTTGGTAAAAAATTTCCTGCTGCCCGTTTCCATGATGGTAGTCAATATCAAGTATGGCCACCTTACCAAACTGGCTCAGGTAATGGGCTGCAATGGCTGCAGTGTTCAAATAGCAAAACCCTCCGTAAACATCGGTTTCGGCATGGTGGCCCGGCGGGCGCACCAGCGCGTAGGCCACCGGCTCACCTTGCAAAATTTCCACTGCACAGGTCAAAGCACAATCAACCGCCCCCCGGGCAGCTTGCCAAACATTGCGGTGGATGGGCGTAAAAGTATCGATGCAGTAATATCCTGTCTGCAATGCAAGCTCTCTGGGTTTGCGATCGGGATTCCTGATGGGGAAAACCTGCGGATAAATGGAACACCCTTCGGGCGTGGAAGCACTGGCTTCCTTTAAAAAATCGACTAAATCAGGATTATGTACCTGCCTGATATGCTTTTCCGGAAAAAACTGCGGTTCAATTGACCTTAATAAATGGGTTTCTTCAAAAGCTTTTAAAACCGCGCTAATACGAACCGGGGCTTCTACATATCCCTTCTCTTTTATATGATCGATGCCAAAATCCTGATTGTAGCATACCGGAAGTGGCTTGCGGTGGGGCCTATCAACCATGACAGTCTGTTGATTCAGCCCCCGGAAATATTTAAAGGGACGCAACTGCACAGGTTCTTCGCCCAGGGAGGAAAGGACTTTCTCCAGGTATTCGCTGGGGCAGTCCTCTCCATATTTCCTGTCCAAAAGGGCTTCTATCACCCCACGGAGCTGACTGCCAGTGGGAAAATCTTTTTGGTCAAGATTATCAAGCAACAAAAATAGTGCGGGGGTATTCTTATTGTTCGCGGGTATTTCATACAAGGTGTTCAGGATGGGTCGTGCTCCAAAACGCTCAAAAAACTTCAGGCGCGAAGCGTTTTGAGCAAGGATTGATTTGTCAGGACAAAGCTCAGGTTCATCGGGCGGACATCCCATATAAATGGCCCGGGCTTTAAGCAGTAAGGCCTCCTCACGGCAGCGTTCGTATAGTGCGCTGCCTATGCCCGGGGTAGCCTCTTCCTTGTGGGTGGCAATATAATCCAGAAAACAGAAATTCTTTATTGGAGCATAAGAGAGCAGGGCAAACCCCTTCACTTTACCGTTGTTGTTGTCGGCCACAAACAAGCTGGAGCGAAAACGAAATTTGTGCGGTTCATGCTGCTGGGCTGAAGAAAAAGCCAGCAGGCTTTCATCTCCATCAACACCCAAATGATTGCGCATTATCTGCCTGACCTGCTCCACTGCAAACCGGTTCATGGGATACAGGTCATCGGCAACCCGGCGAATCCTCAACATAAGGAAAGTTTTTGGTTAGTGCTCACTAAATTAGAGCAATTTTAAATACAAAATGCAGCAAAACGAAATTTTTAAAAATTTCTTTATTTTTTTCAGTATTGTATATCAATACTTTAGGTAGGGAAGTCTCATTGAAACTGACTTTTCAAATAAAAAGCACACCATGAAACCTTTGCTGAAAGGCCCGAAGAACAAAAGGGGTGAAAAGAGATTTTAACGCCTTTTGGCCAGCAGAAGCAACCCAAGGAATGTCAGCAAACCATTCACGATAAGGATTTCGAAACCGAACTTATACCCCCACAGAATCCGCTCTGAGTTGATGCTGAGCAGATAGCTTAAGGCCGGCGAAAGCACAGCCACTAAAGGCACCCAGCGATCTTTTACCTGCCATTTGGTATAAAGCCCAAAGAAGTAAAGCCCCAGCAAAGGTCCATAGGTATATCCGGCTATGGTAAACAGCTTGGAAATCAAAGCCTCGTTGTTTATGGCTTCGTAGCCCATTATGATGAGCATAACCAGCAAGGCAAAACCAATATGAACGCGATACCGGATTTTGGTAATTTTCTCTTCGGTCATGTCGGGTTTGCGCCTAAGGCCCAGAAAATCAATGCAGAAGCTGGTGGTTAGGGCGGTAAGTGTGCCGTCGGCGCTCGAGTAGGCGGCAGAAACCAATCCGAAGAAGAAAGTCAGCCCCGCAGCCAGACCAAGGTATTGCATGGCAAGGGTGGGAAACAGCTCGTCGGAGGTTTGCTGCAGGCTAATGCCATAGGCATCGGCATACAACCACAACACCGCACCCAGAAAAAGAAACATCAAGTTGACCGGGATAAGTATGGCCCCGAAGGTAAGCACGTTTTTCTGCGCATCGCGAAGATTGCGGCAACTCAGGTTCTTCTGCATCATATCCTGGTCAAGGCCTGTCATTACAATGGTAATGAACATGCCGGCAAAGAACTGCTTGAGAAAGAAACGCGGGTCATTCACATCTGTAATTAGCATTCGCGTAAATCCCTCTGCCCTGGCTGCAGAGAACAAATCAACAAAGCCCATATTCAGCGCGTCGGAAACAATAAAAATGGTGATAACCACGGCGGTAATCATAAAAGTAGTCTGCAAAGTATCGGTCCACACTATGGTTTTAATGCCGCCCTTGAAAGTGTACAACAAAATTAAAATCATGAACAGGGCAACGGTAACCCCCAGCGGTATACCCCAGGCATCGAAAACGAAAAGCTGAAGCACATTTACCACCAAAAACATGCGAAAGGAAGCCCCGATAAGCCTGGATAAGATAAAGAAAAACGATCCTGTTTTGTAAGATGACATCCCGAATCGCTTTTCCAGGTAAGTGTAAATGGAAGTCAGGTTCATTTTGTAATACAGGGGCAAAAGCACAAAGGCAATGACGGCGTATCCCACCAGGTAGCCAAACACCAGCATCATGTATGAAAATTGCTCGGTTTTTACCAGGCCGGGAACCGACATAAAAGTTACACCCGAAAGGCTTGCACCGATCATGCCATAAGCCACCACGTACCAGGGCGAATTGCGATTGCCCAGAAAGTAACTTTCGTTATTGGCTTTGCGGACTGTAAGGCGAGAAATGACAAAAATCAGGGAAGTATAAACCAGAAAGGAAATCAGGATAATCTCGGGAGTCATAGGCTGCCGGTTTTGTTTCGGCAAAAATAGGCAAAGATTTTAAAGCTTAGTTTTCTGCCACGATTTTTAACCAGGAAATCCGGTACTCATTAATTTTAATCGGGGGTAATATTTTTCTAATTTTACCTTTCCAATAAAAGCAAATTCATCCTCATGATATTTTCCTAACCACATGAACGAATGGGTAAAAAAGAAGAAAGTGCTGGAGCATTTCAAAACCGATGCCCTGGAGAAACAAATCGACTTAAGGTCTGACATACCTGAAAAAAGACTTTTCGCTGATCTGAACCTGAAAAAATTTAGCCGGGTGCTCGAAAACCTCATCAGCAATGCTTTGAAGTTTACCGGCGGAAAAGGGAAGGTGCGGTTGAGCCTTGAAGAAAAGGCAGAAAATGTACTGATTATGGTAAAAGATACCGGTATCGGCATTCCAAAGGAGTTGCAGCATTTTCTTTTCGAGAAATTTTCGCGCGCCAAGCGCTTTGGCTTGAAAAGACAAAAAACCCCATGGCCTTGGCATGTACATTACCAAACAAATTGTGGAGATGCATGGGGGCACCATTAGCTTCGAAAGCAAAGAACATAAGGGAACGTCTTTTTTTATACAGCTTCAGAAACCGGCCTGATTTCAGAATGAGAATACTTAAACTGCATGAAAAATCAGGCATCATACAGTGGTTTTTGTATTAACTTTGGCCGTTGCTGACCAATCATTTTTGTTTTGGAAACTTTCTCCTCCAAATTGCTGCAGGCCGCTGTCGAAGAGTTTTCGCGCCTGCCGGGTATTGGCAAAAAAACCGCCCTGCGCCTGGTGCTTCATCTGCTGAAGCAAGATCAGGAAGTCGTGGCCAGGTTTTCTGACTCCATGTTGCGGCTGCGACAGGAGGTGGTTTACTGCAGGCAGTGCCACAATATTTCCGACCAGGACCTTTGCGAAATTTGTCGTTCGCCCCGGCGCGACGCTTCGCTCATTTGCGTGGTGGAAGACCTGCGCGATGTGATCGCCATTGAAAACACCGGGCAATACCATGGCATGTTTCATGTGCTGGGTGGTATCATTTCGCCCATGGACGGCATTGGCCCAAGCGACCTGAATATCGAATCTTTGATCGAACGTATTGCCAAACACAAAGAAAACATAAAAGAGGTGATCCTGGCCTTGAGCACTACCATGGAAGGTGATACCACCAATTTCTTCCTTTTCAGAAAAATTAAGCCTTATGATGTGAAGGTTTCGGTGATTGCCCGCGGCATTGCCATTGGCGATGAGCTCGAATATGCCGACGAAGTCACCCTGGGCCGCTCCATTATAAACCGCACCCCTTACGAAAACCTCATAAAAAAGTAAGCCTGAATGGACCTTACCGTAGTTATTGTCAATTACAACGTGCAATACTTCTTAGACCAGTGCCTGAAGTCGGTATTCAGCTCGGGAAAAAACCTGGCCATGGAAGTAATCGTGGTTGACAACAACTCAGTGGATGGCAGCCTGGAAATGCTGCGCGAAAAATATCCGCAGGTCCATCTTATTGCCAATGAAGAAAACCTGGGCTTCAGCCGGGCCAACAACCAAGCCATTGCAATTGCTAAAGGGCGCTACATACTTTTGCTGAACCCCGATACCGTGGTGGAAGACGACACTTTGCCCCGGGTGGTTCGATTCATGGATGAGCATCCCGATGCAGGCGGATTGGGTGTGAAGATGCTCGACGGACAAGGACGATTCCTGCCGGAATCAAAGCGCGGCCTGCCCACTCCTGCCGTAGCTTTTTACAAGATATTCGGGCTGGCCAGGCTGTTCCCAAAATCGAAAACCTTTGGAAAGTACCACCTGGGATATCTCGACCCTGACCAGACTCATGCAGTGGATGTGCTCTCGGGTGCTTTTATGCTGCTTCGAAAGGAAGCGCTTGAAAAAACAGGTTACCTCGACGAGGACTTTTTTATGTATGGCGAGGATATTGACCTGAGTTACCGCATCACCAGGGCCGGTTATAAAAACTACTACTTCCCCGAGGCACGCATCATTCACTACAAGGGCGAGAGCACCAAAAAGAGCAGCGTAAACTATGTGCTGGTGTTTTACAATGCCATGATCATTTTTGCACGCAAGCATTTTTCGCAAAAAAATGCCAGACTTTTTTCCTTCCTCATTAACCTGGCAGTTTATTTCCGTGCAGCAGTGGCGCTCTTCAACCGCTTTTTGAAAAAAATCTTTTGGCCCCTGCTCGATGCCCTAATTATCTTCATTGGTTTTTACTTCATTAAATCGAGCTGGGAAGAGACCGTGTTTCATGGCCCCCACTACCCGCCCGAATTCATGTATTTTATGGTGCCGGTTTACATTCTCATTTGGCTTTTCACGGTATACTTCAGCGGAGGCTACGACCGGCCACTGAAGATATTCAGGATTGTAAGGGGCATTGGCATGGGCACGGTAATCATCCTGGTCATTTACGCATTGCTGCCCATCAGCCTGCGTTTTTCCAGGGCGCTCATTCTGCTGGGCGGAGCCTGGGCCTTGTTCTCCATGCTCATTTCACGAAGCCTGCATTCGCTTATGGCCCAAAAAGGACTACGCGCCGAAGAGGGGCAAAACAAACGCATTATCATTGTGGGCGATAGCAACGAAGCCGCCCGCATTGTACAAATGATCAGACAGGCGGGCAACAGCGCCTTTATCGGGCTGGTTTCGCTGCAAAAGCAAAAGCCGCAGCAGGGAGGCTATGTAGGCACCATTGCGCAGATCAACGAGGTGATTGAAATATACAAAATCGACGAGATCATTTTCTCGGCCGCCGACATGAGCTCCCAGTCCATCATCGACCAAATGGCCGCACTGAGAGACCAGCGCGTAAACTTCAAAATTGCACCTCCCGAAAGCCTCTACATCATCGGTAGCAACAGCATCGACACTTTCGGAGAACTCTTTACAATCAGCATAAATGCCCTAAACAAGCCCGCCAACCGCCGCAACAAAAGACTGTTCGACCTGGTGGCTTCGGGCCTTATTTTTATTACCCTTCCGGGAAATATTTTCCTGGTGAAAAACCCGTTAGGGTTGATCCGTAACCTTTTTTCTGTGATAATTGGCCGAAAATCGTGGGTAGGATACCATCCTGTTCAAAAAACTGGGAAACTACCCGGAATAAAAAAAGGCGTTTTGAATCCCGGCGATATGTTTCCCGGCAAACAACTCGACCAGGAAACCTTACACAACCTCAACAACCTGTACGCCAAGGAATACCGTATTGAAAACGACTTCAACATCTTAATCAAAGGCTGGAGGAACCTGGGCCGAGATTAACAGGCAGTCAAGCCCGCTAAACTTTTTTGCGGTTCATGTGTTAAAAATTTGCAGTTATTACGCAATTCATCGAAATATTTCTGAAGGTGAAATTCAACACCTTCAGCTAATATTTTGTAACTTAGTATCTGATTATTTCACAAGAACAAAACATAAATATCACATTTAAATGGCAAAGTTTGAATTGAAGATGCCCAAGCTGGGCGAGAGTATTACAGAGGCAACCATTACCAAGTGGATGAAAAACGTGGGCGACAGGATTGAGCTCGACGACGCCATTCTTGAGATCGCCACCGACAAGGTGGACTCAGAAATACCCAGCCCGGTAGAGGGTGTGCTGAAAGAGCAGTTGTTTAACGAAGGCGATGTAGTGGAGGTTGAAACCGTAATAGCCATCATTGACACGGGTGGAGAAGAAAGTGGCGAATCAGCTACTGCCGGAGAAAAGAAAGAGCAAAAAGAAGAGGCGCCCAAAGCAGCCAAATCAGATGACAGCCCCAAAGCCGAAGCAAAAGAAGAAAAGAGCGATGAGCCAATGAAGAGCCGCGACAGCAGCGGGCGTTTTTATTCGCCCTTGGTGCGTACCATCGCCAAAGAAGAAAATATCTCGTTCGAGGAACTGGAAAGAATCCCCGGCAGCGGCCACCAAAACCGCCTCACCCGACAGGATGTGATGGATTACCTGAAAAAACGTGAAGCCGGTGAAACCGCGCCTGCCGCTCCCGCCAAAAAGGCAGAAGCTTCCGCAAGCGCGCCGGCAGCACACAAGCCCAAAGCACCGGCCATAAGCATTGGTCAAAGCGACCAGGTGATAGAAATGAGCCGCATGCGCAAGCTGATTGCTGATCACATGGTTATGTCAGAAGACACTTCGGTACACATTACCCTGTTTGCCGAAGCCGATATGACCAATATCGTAAATTGGCGCAACAAGCAAAAAACCATCCTCGAGAAACGCGAAGGCGAAAAACTGACCTTCACCCCTATTTTTATTGAAGCCATTGCCAAGGCGCTGCGCGATTTCCCTATGGTAAACATTTCTACAGAAGGCGACAAAATCATCGTACGCAAGAACGTGAATATTGGCATGGCCGCTGCCACCCCCGATGGCAACCTTATTGTTCCGGTGATCAAAAATGCCGACCACAAAAGCCTGCTGGGCCTCACCAAGGAAGTAAACGACCTGGCCAACCGTGCCAGGGCCAGCCAGCTGAAGCCCGACGAGATTCAGGGCGGCACCTTTACGCTGACCAACTTCGGCACCTTTGGCGCCATTGGCGGCACACCTATCATTAACCAGCCGCAGGTGGCCATACTCGGTGTGGGTATTATTCAGAAAAAGCCCGTGGTAATCGAAACCCCGCAGGGCGACACCATTGGCATCCGCCACATGATGATGCTCTCGCTCTCTTGCGACCACCGCGTGGTAGATGGCGCCCTGGGAAGCATGTTCCTGAAGCGCGTGGCCGAATACCTCGAAAAATTCGACACCAGCCAGACGATTTAATTGAACGGTTTTGAAATACAAAGGGCGGCCGCTGGCCGCCCTTTGTGTGTTTTAAAGAATTGGTTTCATAATGCTATCTTCAACTTCCCTGTAGCATATCTCCCGACTTCAAAAGGTTTCTTAAAGTATCCACCCGAAACCAAAGTACCTGACCGGAAATATCGCGGCCAAACAATTTATTGATTCCGTCCCTTCCGGGATTATTGTACCTAAAAACAAGGACATATCTCTGGTCGGGGTCAAAGCCATGTTCTTTAATTTGTCCCTCTTCGAGTTTTTGAGATTGAAAAAGGTTAAAACAGTTCTCCGGAATAATGTTTATTGGCTCATGAGGGGTATTTCCCGTTTTCTCGTAGAAAAAGGCAAAATCCCTTTTAGCAAGAGCTGCAGGCATTGGTTTGGCTTGGGTTGAAAGCAGGCCTGATTCGGGTATGCGTAAAACCCTTCTGCCTTCCTCATCGAATTCGGCAACTTCACCATCGGCCTGCTCCAAGGCAATCCACGAATAACCATTAAAACCATCAGGTAAGTAAAAAACTGAACGAATTACCGGTTTTATCTTTTCAGACTCACGATCCTTTTCCCTGACAAAAGCATGCGGCTGCTGAAATTCACTGGGCCGATTCGATCCCTTAAATACCAGCAAAACCAACATGTCGTTTTCAAGGAAAATGTTTGCTTTTATTGAATCGTTATTACCAAAAGAAAACACCTCATGAAAATTTATACCATTGTCATGGGAAATCTTTGTGTCAAAAAGTTTTAAGGTAATGCTCCCATCCGGGGTAATCGAATCGGACAAAAGGTAGGAATGGCTCAGCAAAGATGGAGGCGAACCGATAACAATATTTGAGTCTGTTATGGTCAATCTGCTGCTATCATTACAGTCCTTAAACAGCGCATGCCATTCGCCAATTATTGAATCTGCCCTACCTGGCCATTTGCGTTAATTCCCAATAAACTGATAAAAAAACCGAAAAGAATTAAAAGCCGCATGATCAAAAAATTTGTGGAGATTATTCATCAAACCTTTTATTAATAACCACAATGAAACCATTTTATTTTAATATGATTGACATATTACGTTGATTTCTACCCTTTGAAGAAAGTCAGAAAAATTTCAATTTCTTTAACACAAAAAAATAATGCCGCCGCTATGCGGCTAAAAATACAGATTTCGCCATATTTTCTACCATAATATCGCCGCTACGCGGCTTAAAAAACCGTCGGAATTAATTGCTCCACAAGGTATCAACCTAAAAAGGCGCAAAGCCGAAAATATGACAGGACTGAAGTGTTTACCTCAACACAAGGCGAATTGCGCCGGAATTATGGAAGAACTAAATGATCAACAGAACAGAAAAGGCGCGTAGCGCCGGAATTATGGTAGCAAAAGAAATATCCAAAAAATCCAAAAGGCGCGTAGCGCCGACATTATAAAACATCAATCATCATAGAATTCAAAAAGGTATCTCGGGTCATAATCAATCTCAAACCGGTCAAGTAATGCCAAATACTCTTTCTTAAAGGAATTCTGGGCTTTCTTATGATGCTCTTCCTGTTTGACAATGTAATCAATTACCTTATTTCGCTGTGATCGAGAGTAGGAAAACCCGCTATACCCCCGCTGCCACTCAAATTTTCCTTTCGTGAACTTTTTTTCGTTTATCCATTTTGAAGAATTGGTTTTTACCAACTCCATGGCCTTTGATAAAGAGACCTCAGGCTTCAGTTCAAAGAATACATGAACGTGATCTTTCCAGCCATTTACTGCCAATGAAAACAATCCATGATTTTTCAATATCCCGGAAATATATTGAAACAACTCCGATCGAAAATTCTCCGTAATTAAATTTTCACGTCCCTTTACAGCGAAAACGGCATGAATATTAACTTGTGTGTAGGTATTAGCCATGGTCTTCCCTTTTTTAGGTGTATGGTAAATTTCCATACTCTCAATTAAAACTATAGATAATCACAAACTTAATAAGCTTAGCTTAAAAAAGAACCAATATTCAAACACGATTTCCACTTTCATTCAGAAATCCGTTTGATTATTCCAAAATTCGCCGGAACTTTGAGTAATCAAAAACTTTTGGCCTATGCGGATTTCTGGATTCATCCTGGCCTTGCTCGGTTTGCTTGGCGCCCCGCTGCTGGGCCCAACCTTGCCGGCAAACCTATACTGGGCTATGCAGACTACCTGCCGTTTGGATTACAATGTGGACTGGCCGCAATCCTTGTAAACAAAGTCATTAAGAAAACGACCTAATGGAGGTTCTTACATTGATTTTTTCATTAATATTGAAAAACCATATTTGAAAACCCTGAACCATGAAAAAGACAAGCTTACTTTTTGCCCTTTGCCTTGCCTTCTCCGCTGCACTGGCGCAATTCCCGGTTGATCCGGCTTTCATTGAGAAGGAAATAACCCTGCACACTCCTTCCGGCGATCTTTACGGGCTGCTCACCATAACACAACAAGCCCAGCAAATGCCATTGGTTATTATTGTTCCAGGCTCAGGCCCCACCGACCATAATGGAAACAACCCCATGGGTGTGAAAGCTGCGCCCTACAAAATGCTGGCCGAGGATCTGGCTGCACAGGGTATTTCAGCGCTTAGGTTCGACAAGCGGGGCATTGCAAAAAGCGGCCCGGCTATGGTAAGCGAATACGAACTCCGGTTCGATCACTACATTGACGATGTGGTGGCCTGGGTGGAGGAAATGCGCAAAGACCAGCATTTCTCCAAAATCATCATTGCGGGTCACAGCGAGGGTTCACTCATTGGCATGGTGGCCGCAGAAAAAGCAAAGGCCGATGGTTTTATTTCCATTGCCGGACCGGGAAGACCGATCGATCAGGTTCTTGCTGAGCAACTGCAAAATGCTCCTGAAAGCATGAAGGAAGAAATCGGCATGGTAATGCAAAGCCTGAAAAAAGGTGAAACCGTTGAAAGCGTGAGCATGGCCCTGTTCAGCATCTTCCGCCCCAGCGTGCAGCCCTACCTGATCAACTGGATGCAATACGACCCCGCTGTGGAAATTGAAAAACTAAGGGTACCAGTATTGATCATCCATGGGGCCACTGACATACAGGTTCCTGAATCTGATGCAGAGTTGCTTGCAAGCGTTAAATATGATGCCGAGCTTACCATATTTGAAAACATGAATCATGTGCTGAAAGATGCCGAAGCCGACCCGGCAAAAAACATGGCCACCTACGGCGACCCTGCACTACCCCTTTCACGGGGTCTGGTGGAAGTAATTGCCGATTTCATTAAACGGATTGAATAATCTCTCAGTTTCTCATTTTCTCATTTTCACATCCTAACATTTCTTCGGACTTCGGACTTCCGACTTCCGACCTGCCGGCAGGCAGGCTTCCTACTCTTCAAAAATGCTTACTTTCGCATATCAAAAAAACTAACAAATAATGAAACTCAATCTTACCCGGCCCTTGGCCTTTTTCGACCTGGAGACCACGGGCGTTAATGTGGTGGCCGACCGCATTGTTGAAATCGCCATTTACAAGGTAAAGCCCGATGGCAGCACCGAAAGCCTTTCAAAGCTGGTAAATCCCGGAAGGCCAATACCTCCTGAAGTCACTGCCATTCACGGCATAAAGGACGAAGACGTGAAAGATGCGCCCACCTTTGCACAGTTGGCCCCCACCCTTGATAAATTCCTGGCCAATTGCGACCTGGCAGGCTATAACAGCAATAAGTTCGACGTGCCCATGCTTATTGAAGAGTTTTTGCGCTGCGGCATCAACTTCGATTTGAAAAAACGACGCCTGATTGATGTGCAGAACATTTTCCATAAAATGGAACAGCGCACCCTGAAAGCGGCTTATAAATTCTATTGTGGCAAGGAGCTTATTGATGCACATGAGGCCGAAGCCGACACACGGGCTACTTTCGAAATTCTGGAAGCCCAGCTCGACCGGTACAAGGACACGGAATTTACCGACCGCGATGGCAATGTAAGTAAACCCGTGCAAAACGACATGGAAGCCCTTTACCAGTTCTCTTACAACCATCAGCACGCCGACCTGGTGGGGCATATCGGCATAAACCGCCAGGGAAAAGAAGTATTCAACTTTGGCAAGAACAAAGGCCGTGAAGTGGAAGAAGTGTTCAAAAAAGAACCACAATATTACGACTGGATGATGAACGCCGATTTCCCGCTCTCAACCAAAAACGTGATAACAACCATTTATCTAAGAGGCAAAAGCCAGGGGCAGTTTATTTTTAAAGGATAAAAGGTTTGGAGTTTGGACTTCGGACTTCGGACTTCGGACTTCGGACTTCGGACTAAAACACTTTTCACTTCTCACTTTTCACTTCTCATCATGAAGATCCTCTGCATCGGCATGAATTACCACGCGCACCTGGCCGAGCTGAACAACCCGGTGCCTGAAGAGCCTGTTTTTTTCATGAAACCTGAGTCGGCGCTCATCAGGGCGGGTTTGCCTTTTTTTTATCCCGATTTTTCGAAAGAGGTGCATTATGAGGTGGAGCTGGTATTGCGTATTTCCAAAGTCGGTAAGCACATACAGGAGCGTTTTGCCCACACATATTACCAGGAAATTGGCGTTGGCATTGACTTTACCGCCAGGGATCTGCAGCGCGAATGCCGGCAAAAAGGCCTTCCCTGGGAAATGGCCAAAGCTTTTGATGGTTCAGGGCCGGTTAGCAAGTTTGTCCCGCTTCAAAGCCTTAAAAACCCGGCAGATATAGCCTTCAGCCTGAAAAAAAACGGTGAACTGGTGCAGCAAGGCAGATCATCGGATATGATCTTTAACTTCAACCAGCTCATTTCTTACGTCTCGAAATACACCACCCTGAAAATGGGCGACCTGCTGTTTACCGGAACCCCATCGGGTGTGGGCCCCGTTCAAATCGGCGATCACCTCGAAGCCTTCCTCGAAGACCAAAAGATGCTCGATATCAAAGTGAAATAGCACTTTTTTAAATCAATTTTCATATTTTCTCATTTTCTCCTTCTCATCTTCTCCCCTTTTCATCTTCTCATCTTCTCATCTTCACCCCTTCTCCTTTTCTCATGAACAAGCTTCCCCCTGAATACTACCTCAACCCCGATGTGGTTTTCCTGGCGCGCGACCTGCTGGGTAAGGCGCTGATGACCCACATTGACGGACAAGGTGTTACCGGGGGCATCATTGTGGAAACCGAAGCATACGCGGGCGAGGGCGACCGGGCATCGCATGCCTATGGCGGCCGACGCACCCCGCGCACCGAAACCATGTATATGCAGGGAGGAGTGGCTTATGTATTCCTGTGCTACGGCATGCACCACCTGTTCAATGTGGTTACCAACATCGAAGGCATACCACATGCCATCCTTATCAGGGGCATAAAACCCTTCACCGGGCAGGAATTGATGAGTCTCCGGACCGGAAAACAGCTCAACAGCATTGAATTCCTGAACGGTCCGGGAAAACTAACCAGGGCATTGGGCATTACAACGCGCCACGATAAAACACGGCTTTACGACAATTCAATTTGGATAGAGAAAAATGAAGATCAACCCATTCATAATAAAATCATTACAGGTCCGAGAGTCGGGGTTGACTATGCCGGGGAGCATGCACTCTGGCCTTATCGATTTTCTTTATTATTCGAGGGATGACTTTTTGCAACTCATCGGTTGATTGCGAATTACCTGGTGAGTCCGGGAGTTGGAGCACCTGTTATGTGTGCTCCAAGTGCAGGCATATTCTCTGGTTCTATGGGGAATAGGGTTATTCCAATTTCCTATTTAACAACTCAAGAAGCTGGCTCTGGAATACATATTTTTACCCGAATGCACTAAACCACAAAAACGCCCTATTTAAAAGTTTGTAATTCAGTTTTTTGTGGCATTTAGTGTTTTTGAGTTTTTGTGGCAATAATGATTCTTCTTTGACTTTTCAAACGGCCTTTTGATTATGTCCGATTTGATTCTCATCCGGTTAGTTACACCGTTTAATTGTGTAATTTTGCAGCCATTATGCAAACCCCTTTGAAAATTGTGTTGCAACCCGGCAAGGATGGCGCCATCAGGCGTTTTCACCCCTGGGTATTTAGTGGCGCCATAAAAAAAATACATGGCCAGGCTGCAGATGGGATGCATGCCGAAGTGTTTAGTCACCACGACGACTATCTTGGATCTGGCATTTACCAGGATGCCACCATTGCGGTAAGGATACTGGAGTTTCCGCCCAGCCGCCCCGAAAGACTGGATGAGGCATTCTGGCAAAAAAAGATTGAAAAGGCCTTTCAGCTTCGTAAAACCATTGGCCTGGCCGAAAACGAGCAAACCAACGTGTATCGTTTGGTGCATGGCGAGGGTGATTACCTGCCGGGATTGATCATCGATCATTACAATGGCCACCTGGTAATTCAGGCACACGCTACCGGAATGCATGCTTACATAGGGCAAATTGCCAATGCATTGAAAATTGTGTATGGAAACGACTTAAAAAGCATTACTGACAAAAGTCGCGACACCCTGCCCGATGCCTACTGGCAGAACAAGGTTTTTGATGCAGAAATTTACGGAAAACCAGAAAAAGTCGCAGTACTCGAATACGGGCATAAGTTCTTGATTGACATTGAAAAAGGACAAAAAACCGGCTTTTTTATCGATCAAAGAGAGAACCGAAAATTGCTGGCCCATTACGCCAACGGGAAGAAGGTACTGAACACCTTTTGCTATTCGGGTGGGTTTTCTGTTTATGGGCTTCATGCGGGGGCTACCGCAATGCATTCGCTCGACAGTTCGGCCAAGGCCATTGAGCTGACCGAACGTAATATTGAACTAAACTTCGGAAACGAACCCAGGCACAAGACCATTACCCAGGACACCATGCAATACCTTAAGCGCACAGAGGAAAGCTACGACCTGATTATTCTTGATCCGCCTGCTTACGCCAAGCATACCCACGCCCGTCACAATGCATTGCAGGGTTACAAACGTCTGAACATGGAGGCCATAAAACGCATCAAGCCCGGTGGCATTCTTTTTACTTTCAGTTGTTCGCAGGTAGTTGATATGCCCTTGTTTCGCGGAACCTTGCTGGCCGCTGCCATTGAAGCTGGTCGCAGCGCCAGGATATTGCATCAAATGACCCAACCCACCGATCATCCGATAAACATTTTTCACCCCGAAGGAGAGTACCTCAAAGGGCTGGTGCTGTTGGTGGAGTGAAAGGGTTGAAAGGGTTGTCATGGTTGTCGTGGTTGTCATGGTCAAAAATAACAACGCGAAGCAGATAACAATGATAACACGAAGCGGACAACAATGACAACAATTCAACAATGACAACAAGCGTTTCTAACACCTACCGAAGTATTTGGAGCATCTCCTACCCTATTATCATTGGGCTGGTGGCCCAAAATCTTATGGTAGTGATCGACACGGCTTTCCTGGGTCGGCTGGGTGAGGTAACCCTTGGGGCGGCTGCAATCGGAGGCATTTTTTATCTTACGCTGGTCATGTTCGGTGCAGGTTTCGGGGTAGGTATGCAAATTCTTATCGGCCGCCGCAACGGTGAGGGCAAATTAAGGAACATCGGCCGCATATTCGACCACGGACTTTATTTTATGCTGCTTTTGGCATTGCTGCTAATCCTTTTCATGAGTGTGGCAGCACCAGCTCTTTTGAGTAAGTTTATTAGCTCCCCGGCCATCCTTAAAGAAAGCCTGGTGTTTATCAGTTACCGACGCTTCGGTTACTTTTTCGGGTTTCTGATTATCGTTTTCAACTCCTTTTATGTTGGGATAGTGCGCACCCGTATTGTTTCGGCAGCCACCATTGTTATGGCACTCAGCAATGTGGTGCTCGATTACGGATTAATTTTCGGCAATCTGGGCTTGCCTGCCATGGGCATCGCCGGGGCAGCCCTGGCCACCAACCTGGCCGAGTTTATTACCTTCGGATTTTACCTGTTCTGGTCGGTAAAAAGCAAAAACATTGCCTCCTTCAGGCTTTTCCGCTTTCAAAAGACCAAGCGCCGCTTATACCAAAGCATTTTTAAAATGGCCACACCAGTCATGTGGCAGTATTTTATTTCCTTTTCGGCCTGGTTTGTTTTTTTCATGATTCTTGAGCAAATTGGTGAAACCGCCCTGGCAGCCTCAAATATTACTCGAAGCGTGTATATGCTGCTGATGATCCCGGTTTGGGGACTGAGTTCGGCCACCACCACCCTGGTGAGCAATATCATTGGGCAGGGAAAAACGGAAGAAGTAATTCCCATTATGAAAAAAATACTGACCATTAGCGTATTAGCCAACCTGTTTATGGTGCAGTTTATTATTTTCTTCCCAAGGCAAATTATTTCTTTCTTTACCGAAAATCCTGAACTCACCGAGGCTACCATTCCTTTGCTGAGAGTGATAACCCTGGCTTTGATTGCCTTTTCAGTGAGTATGATTATATTCAGCACCCTATCGGGAACAGGAAAAACCAGCACCGCCCTCCGCATTGAAATCATCAGCATTGCCCTGTATCTGCTCTTTGCCTTTGTGCTGGCAACCGGATTTAATGCCCCGGCCAGTAGCGTTTGGTTTGTGGAAGTGTTGTATTACTCCCTCCTGGGATTATTCGCTTTCATTTACCTAAAGCGCGGTAAGTGGAAAGAACTGGTGGTTTAGAAGGATTATTGGGGTTTAATCTCCGCTAACCAGCGGATCATGAGCTCACCGTTACCAGCAATTCGGTTGGGGTTTAGGGTTAAATGTTCAAGCCTGTCATAAGTCGTCAGGGTTCAAGGCTTCCGACTTTTTTCTTCATCCATCCCCATAAGTTTCTTCTCCAAAGCCCGAGATTCCCTTATATTTGCAGACAGATATCCGGAGTTTTAAACTTGTTTTTGTCTCAGAAATGCGTAATTTTTCCATATATTTTCTTGCCCTCGTTTCATTTCTTTTTCTTTCTGTTCAAATGCCTGATCCACAGCCTGAGCCTCTGCTTCCAGTCAGTGAAATTCCATGGCAGGACGGCTTTAGCACACCTTGGGTCGATTCGGTACTTTCCACGCTCAGCCTGGATCAGCGTATTGCACAACTCATTGTTATAGGTGTGCATACCGACCAGGGGCGCGATTACTACAACCGCCTGGAAAGACAGATTCGTGAATGGAATCCGGGGGGCATTATGTTTTACAAAGGCGGGCCGGTACGACAAGTGCAAATTACCAACCGCTTGCAAGCTGCAGCCCTTACCCCGCTGTTGGTAAGCATGGATGCCGAATGGGGTCCGGCCATGCGCCTGGACAGCGTAATCGCTTTTCCCAACCATCTCACCATGGGGGCCATTGCCGGCGAGCACCTGGTTTACCAAATGGGGTTCGAAGCAGGTAAGCAGCTCAAAAGACTCGGTGTACATATAAGTTTTGCTCCCGTGCTCGATGTAAATAACGATCCGCGCAACCCTGTAATCAATTTTCGCTCCTTCGGCGAAAGCCGCCACAACGTAGCACAAAAAGGCCTGGCTTACATGAGGGGCCTGCAGGATGCCGGAATTATTGCCACAGCAAAACATTTTCCAGGGCATGGCGACACCCAGCTCGACTCCCATCACACATTGCCCCGTCTCGATCAGAGCCGGGAAGTGCTCGACAGCATTCATATCTACCCCTTCAGTCGCCTAATTGAGAAAGGCTTGCATGGTGTAATGGTCGGGCACCTGGAAATACCCGCCCTGGAGCCTCAAAAAAACCGGGCATCTTCATTGTCGGCTAAGGTGGTTGATGAGCTTTTGAAAAATGAACTTGGGTTTAAGGGGCTGGTTATGACCGATGCCCTCGACATGAAAGGGGTAACTAACTTTTTCAAACCCGGCGAACTTGAACTGCAGGCTTTGTTTGCCGGGAACGACCTGCTTATGATACCTCTCGACTTTGGGGCGGCCGTCCGCACCATAAAAAGAGCTGTCGAAAGCGGACAACTCACTGCTGAAGTGATTGACCAGCGCGTTAGAAAGGTGCTCTACTACAAGCAGATGGTGGGGCTTGACAAAATGAAACCGCTGAGCACTGAGCACCTGCTGGATGATCTGAACAGCCGGGAAGCTGAAGTATTGAACAGCAACCTGGCAAAAGCCGCCATGACCCTGGTTCGCAACGAAAACGAAATCGTTCCTATAAAGAACATTGCTGCACAAAAAATTGCCGTGCTTTCTATTGGAGCCCCTGCAGGCAATCCTTTTCAGGCCATGCTGGGCAACTATGCCAGGGTGCAGCAATTCAGCCTGCCTAAAGCCCACACAAGCGAGCAATCGTTGCAAATGCTTGGCTGGCTAAAAGAATTCGACTTGGTAATAGTGGGCCTGCACCGTAACAGCAACAGCTTAACCCGCAACTACGGCATCAGCCGTGCCAACATTGAGTTTATCAACAACCTGGCCGACCATCAGGACGTGATTCTCAGTATTTTTGCCAATCCCTACAGCCTTATTTCTTTCGGGGCCGATGCCCTGAAGCTTAAAGGAATTGTAATAGCTTACCAGGATGGAAAGCATTTCGAAGAAGCTGCCGCGCAGTTAATTTTTGGTGGGGTGGCTGCCAGAGGAAGGTTGCCTGTATCGGCCCCTCCTTACTTCCCCGTTTACAAAGGATTTAACACCCTTGACAATTTCAGGGTGGAGTTTGCCAATCCCGAAGACGCCGGCATACAACCCCATTTTCTGCTGGCCGTTGACAGCATTGCCAGAATGGGAATAGACAGCATGGCTTATCCCGGATGTCAGATCGCCGTAATTCGCGATGGCAAACTAATCTACCATAAAGCCTTTGGCCACAAAACCTATTTTTCGGACGATCCGGTGGAGCTCACTGATATTTATGACCTGGCAAGCCTCACAAAAATTGCAGCAACCACTGCATCGGTTATGCGCCTGGCAGATGAGAAAAAAATAAACATTCATAAAAATATTGGCGATTACCTGCCCCTGCTGAAAGGCAGCAACAAGGCAAAAATCGGTATGCGCGACCTGCTGGCGCACCAGGGCAGATTTAGGGCCTGGATCTCGTTTCAGAGCAACACCCTCGAAAAAGGAGAATACAAGCCCGGGTATTACAGCAACCGCTATTCTGCCCAATATTCAGTAAAAGTGGCTTCCGATTTATACTTGCTGGCAAGCTTTCGCGATTCTATTTTTCAACAAATCATGGACTCGCCCTTGCAGCCCCGGCGCCGATATGTTTACAGCGACCTGGGATTTATTCTGCTGGGTGAAATGATCTACGAGCAAACCGGCTTGCCGCTCGATCAGTATGCCGAAAAGACCTTTTATGAGCCAATGGGGCTTTCAACCACTACGTTCAACCCTCTGAATAAGTTTCCTGCCGCACGGCTTGTGCCTACCGAAATTGACACCCTTTTTCGCAAGCAACTGCTTCAAGGATATGTGAACGACCCGGCCGCGGCACTAATGGGAGGCGTGGCAGGGCATGCCGGATTGTTTTCCAATGCCTTCGACATAGCCGTGCTCATGCAAATGTTTTTGCAGGGCGGGCAATATGGCGGGCAGCAATACATTCAACCGGAAACCCTGCGCGAGTTTACACGGGTGCAGTTTGCCGGAAACCAGAACCGGCGAGGGCTGGGCTTCGACAAACCAGCCATTACCCCCGCACAGGGAAGCCCGGCATGCGAATCAGCATCCCCGCTTAGTTTTGGACACAGCGGATTTACGGGCACCTATGCCTGGGCCGACCCCAGCGAAAACCTGGTGTACGTTTTTGTTTCGAACCGGACTTTTCCCTATCCTTCCAACCGGAAAATAATTCAGCTCGACATACGAAACGCCATTCACCAGGCCATTTACGATGCCATCGAAAATTCCAAACCAACGGCTTTGTCAAACATTCATTAATTATTTATTAAAACCTGAATGTCATGTTTTTAAATATCCCCCTGCTCGAATGGATAGGCTACATTGCCTCAGTGGTGGTAGCCATTTCGCTGACCATGAGTTCAATAATCAGGCTACGATGGCTCAACCTGGCCGGTTCGGCGGTCTTTTCTTTCTATGGCTTTGCCATTGGCTCACTTCCGGTGGGTTTGCTGAACCTTTTCATTGTATTCGTGAATATTTACTACCTCTTTTCCATTTATTCGCGCAAAGACGCTTTTAAACTGATTGCCATTCAACACGACAATCCCTATTTGAAATATTTCATGGATTATTACCATGACGAAATCATCAAATTTTTTCCTGATTTTGACGAGCGAAAAAAGTATATTCTTGAAAAAAGAGAGCACCCCTTATCTTTGCTTGTTTTGCGAAATGCTGCCGTAGCTGGCATTTTCCTGGGGCATATCAATAACGATGAAATGCAGGTTGACCTGGACTTTGTTATTCCAGAATATCGAGATATGAAACCGGGCCATTTCCTTTTTAAGAAAAATGCCGGGTATTTTAAAAGTATGGGAGTGCAGCGAATTGTTAGTCCGGCAAAGAACAAAAAACATGCAGATTATCTCAGGCATATGGGGTTTGTGAAAGGAAAAGCCGCCATACCTGAACCCTACTTTGAAAAAATACTTTAGAAGCATACTATTTGCATATAAAATTTTTTCAGTCAGTTTTTGAGCATTTTCCGTTACTTTGCTCCCTTCAAAAAACGATCAAATGTAAAACTAAATACAAACAGATCAAATGAAGAAAACCCTGCTGTGGCTGCTGGCCCTGCTGATAACCCTGGGCAGCGTAATGTACACGAGAAACACGGGCCCAACCAAGCCGGCCAAAGGCAAAGTGGAGCTTGGCGGCGAAAGCATTGAATACAGCCTGATAAGAACCTTTTCCAGGCCTGCAGATGCCCCCGTCAGGGTAACGGTACCCAACGAAGAAATTGAAGGAGTGTACCGCTACCAGCGCACCCCAAGCCATGATGAATGGACTACCGCCCCTATGGTTCGCGAGGACGACCAACTCATAGCCTACATCCCGCAGCAGCCTGCTGCCGGAAAGGTGGCCTACCAGATAATCCTGACCTATGGTGGCGAAGAAGCCGTTTTAACCGCCGATCCCATTGTAATCAGGTTTAGAAACGACGTGCCTGCCCGGGCCATGATTCCGCACATAATGCTTATGTTTGCGGCCATTTTCCTGAGCACACGAACGGGCCTGGCAGCCATTTTTAAAGAAAAAACCTATGGCATGACCCTGGCTACGCTTTTACTGCTCTTTGCCGGAGGACTGTTTTTTGGCCCTATCGTTCAAAAATTTGCCTTCGGCGATTTCTGGACAGGCTGGCCTTTCGGAACCGACCTTACCGACAACAAAACCCTGGTCATGTTCCTGTTCTGGCTGTTTGCCTTTATTAAGGTACGCAAAAACCCTTACAACCGTTGGTGGGTGATCACTGCCGCAGTAGTCACCCTTATTGCATATATGATACCCCATAGCTTGCTTGGCTCGGAAATAGACTTTACCCAGGAAGGTATGAACTAAGCTTTTCAGGTAATGAATTCAAAAGCCGTCTGCAGCCAAGGCGGCTTTTTTTGTTTCTTGAAAGAAAAAAATCAAAGCTGCCATATTAAATATATCTTAATTCGGATGAATAAAAAATTGAATTAAAAAAAATCTGTAAATTTGTTCCATACGGCATATTTTGGTGCCCTGCCTTTCTAAAATTTCCTAAAAAATTTCTTGAAACATGGGATATATTAAGTTTGACAAAAGCCAACTGATCAATCTTGAATATTCGCTAAACAAGGAGATGATCCGTTCGAACCGTGCGGGCTCCTTCTCCTGCACTACTATAATCGGCTGCAACACCAGGAAGTATCACGGCTTGCTGATTTGCCCGCAGCCAACCTTGGATGGCGACAACCACGTTTTGCTTTCAAAAGTGGATGAAACCATTATTCAGCACCATGCGGAGTTTAACATCGGCGTCAACCGCTACCCGGGTACCTACAACCCCAAGGGGCACAAATATGTTCGCGATTTCAGCGCCGACATCATCCCGGTGGTTACCATCAGGGTAGGCGGTGTGGTGCTGACCAAAGAAACCATGTTTGTTACCGAAGAACAGCGGGTGCTGATCAAATACACCCTGGTGGAAGCCCACTCTCCCACCCGTCTGCGCTTTAAGCCTTTCCTGGCCTTCCGGAGCGTGCACAGGCTCAGCAAACAAAACATCGACCTCGACACCAAGTACGAAGAAGTTCCCAACGGAATCCGCACCCGCATGTATGCAGGCTATTCCAACCTGTATTTTCAGTTCTCGAAAAAAAACGTGGAGTATACCCATGTGCCCGATTGGTATAAGGACCTTGAATATACCCAGGAGAAAGAGCGGGGTTACGAGCACCACGAAGACCTTTACGTGCCCGGTTTTTTTGAAGCAGACATTAAAAAAGGTGAAAGCATCATTTTTTCTGCTTCTACGCGACAAATTAACCCTGTTTCGCTCACCCGCCTCTTCAATGCTGAGCTCAAACGGCGCACTCCTCGCAGCACCTTCGAAAACTGCCTGGCCAATTCGGCACAGCAATTCATATACCGCCACGACGGAAAAACCGACATCGTTGCGGGTTACCCCTGGTACGACCGTATGGGTCGCTTTACCTTCATTTCGCTGCCCGGCCTGGGCCTGGAACCTGGCATGGCAGGCCCTTGCCAGGCCGTCATCAACACCATGATATCGGAAATGAAAGGGCCGTTTTTTCCTGAATACGGAAGGGGGCAGGCCACTTCTTACGAGTCGGCCGACACCTCGCTTTGGTATTTCTGGGCTCTGCAGCACTGCGCCGAGGCCGGCGAAAGCTTGGAAAAAATCTGGAAAAGCCACGGTAAAAACATTCGAACCATACTGGAAGCCTATGCCCAGGGAACCGAAAATGGCATTGCCATGCGCGAAAACGGACTCATTTATATTGACCATACTGCGCCCAACCTTACCTGGATGAATGCCGAGGTGAATGGAAAGGCGGTTACCCCTCGCTTTGGCTATGTAGTAGAAGTGAATGCCCTGTGGTACAATGCCGTGAAATTTGCCCTGGAGCTGGCAGAAAGCGTAAAAAACCAGGCTTTTATTAACAAATGGACCCCGGTGGCCAAAAACATAGGAGAAGCCTTCGCGAAAATTTTCTGGAACACCCAGAACAATTGCCTGTCGGATTATGTTACTGACAGCGGTCCCAGTCTTCAGGTTCGGCCAAACCAGGTTATTGCCACTTCATTGCCCTATTGCCCACTCGATGAAAAAATGCGCCGAATGGTGATTGACGTGGTGCGAAAAGAGCTGCTCACCCCCAGGGGATTGCGCACCCTCTCGCCAAAAGATGCCCAGTATAAAGGCCGTTACAGTGGCAATGAGGCCGAGCGTAACCGCGCCTTTCACCAGGGAACTGCCTGGCCCTGGTTGTTGGGGCACTATGCTGCAGGTTACTTAAAACTATATGGTGAGCTGGGCCTCGATGAAATACGCGCACTCTATCACGGCTTTGAAGAAACCATGATGGAAGAAGGCATAGGCACCGTTTCTGAACTATACGATGGTGACCCTCCGCATGCAGGAGGAGGAGCCATTTCATTTGCCCCCAGCGTGGCTGAACTTATTAGAATAAACCACCTGACAGAAATGGTGTATGCCCCTAAAAGCAAAAGAAAAAAGCGATAGATGTAAAATTTTCATTTTTCAATAATAAAATTTGAATATGAAAGCATTGATGTTTGGATGGGAGTTTCCTCCCCATATTTCCGGCGGATTGGGAACTGCCTGTTACGGCCTGACCAAAGCCCTGATGAAGCATGATGTGAAGATCATTTTTGTGGTTCCTAAAGCCTGGGGCGATGAAGAAACCCAAAACATCAGGCTGGTAAATGCCTCCGATGTGTTAATCGACATTAAAGACAAACTGTTCAGAGAGATGATCTCAAAACTCAGCTACCTTGAAATCGACTCCACGCTCATACCCTATGCCGATGACGAGGAATATTTCCGTATTACCGAGCAGCTTAGCAAAGGCGTAAAAGCCGATCAGCTTAGCATAAAAACTCATAAGTACACCTTCCAGGGAGGTTACGGAAAAAACCTCATGGAAGAGGTGAAACGCTATGCTTTGGTTGGTGCAGAGGTAGCCCGTCAACATCAGTTCGACATTATTCACTCGCACGACTGGCTCACTTACATGGCTGGTGCCGAGGCCAAGCGCATCAGCGGCAAGCCCCTGGTGGTGCATATGCATGCCACAGAGTTCGACCGCTCAGGCGAAAACGTAAACCAACTTGTTTACGACATTGAAAGGGCCGGAATGGAGGCTGCTGACATGGTGGTGGCCGTGAGCAATCTTACTCGCAATGTGGTGATAAACCGCTACGGCATTTCACCCGAAAAAGTGATTACGGTGCACAACGGAGTGGAGCCCGCAACCCCCAGTCAGTTTCTGGAAGCCGGGAAAAAAGTGGACGAAAAGATCGTCACCTTCCTGGGGCGCATCACTTTCCAGAAAGGCCCCGAGTACTTTATCGAAGCTGCCCATAAAGTGCTGAAGCGCGACCCCAACGTAAGATTTGTAATGGCAGGAAGCGGCGACCTGTTGCCAAAAATGATCCGCCGCGTGGCAAGCCTCGGAATAGCCACCAAATTCCACTTTACTGGCTTTCTTAAAGGCGACGATGTGGACAAAATGTTCGGCATGAGCGACGTATATGTGATGCCATCCGTATCAGAACCTTTTGGCATTTCTCCGCTGGAAGCCATGCGCTCCAATGTGCCCGTAATTATTTCAAAACAATCGGGTGTGGCCGAAGTGCTAAAATATGCCATTAAAATCGACTTTTGGGATATCGATGCCATGGCCGATGCCATATACGGCTTGCTGCACTACAAGTCCCTGCCCGAAATGTTTAAGGAATGCGGCAAGGAAGAGGTAGAAAGCATTAAATGGGGCCAGGCCGGGAAAAAAGTGAAGGACATATACGAAAACCTGCTCAAGAAAACCCCGAATATTTCATAATTTCCAGTGCATTAAAAAACAAAATCCACAGCAATGAAGTCTATCTGTTTATATTTTCAGATTCACCAACCATTCAGGCTCAGGACCTACCGTTTTTTCGATATCGGGCACAAGCACGATTATTTTGATGACTACGCCAACCGTTTTTTAATGCAACAGATGGCAGAAAAATCGTATTTACCGGCCAACAAATTGCTGCTCGACATGATACGCAAGCATGGCAAGAAGTTCCGGGTAAGCTTCAGCATTTCGGGCACCGCCCTTGAGCAGTTCGAAATGTATGCACCTGAAGCGCTCAAAAGCTTCCAGGAGCTGGCCCAAACAGGTTGTGTGGAGTTTCTTGCCGAAACTTATTCCCATAGCCTGGCCTCCCTCAAAAGCCCCGGAGAGTTTACCCGCCAGGTGAAAAAACATGCCAGCCGCATCCAGGAGTTGTTTGGCCAGAAACCAAAAGCTTTCCGAAACACAGAACTGGTCTATTCGGACGAAATAGGCAATATGGTTTACGACCTTGGTTATAGAACCATGATAACCGAAGGCGCCAAGCATGTGCTGGGCTGGAAAAGCCCCAACTTTTTGTATTGCAGTGCCTCCAATCCCAAGCTTAAGCTTCTGATGCGCAACTTCCAGATGTCTGACGACCTTGCATTCCGCTTCTCTGAACAGCGCTGGAGCGAGTGGCCCCTGACCGCCAAAAAATACCTTGGATGGATAAACGCCATGAAAGACAGTGAAGAAGTGGTAAATATTTTCCTTAATTACGAAACCTTTGGCGAGTATCAGTGGGCCGAAACAGGCATTTTCGATTTCATGAAGGCTTTTGCCGCAAACTTGATTCAGGAAGCCAAACACCAGTTTAAAACCGTATCGGAGGTTTCGGGTAAATTGCAGCCGGTTTCTGGCTTGCATGTGCCCTACCCCATTTCTTGGGCCGACGAAGAACGCGACCTCACCGCTTGGCTGGGTAACGAACTGCAAAAAGAAGCCTTCGATAAACTTTTTCAAATTGAAGAATGGGTCAAAAATAGCGGAAATAGCCAGCTAGAGCAGGAATGGGAGAAACTTCAAACCAGCGATCACTTTAACTTTATGTCAACAAAGTGGTTCTCTGATGGCATGGTTTTCCGCACGGTCAACCCTTTCAACTCACCCTACGACGCGTTTATAAACTACATGAACGTACTTTCTGACTTCACCATTAGGGTAGAAAGAGCCGGCGCAAGCAAAAAGCAAACTGTTGATGCCCCCGCCAAAAAAACGAGAACCACCGCAAAAACCACAACAAGTAAGGAAAAACCGGCAAAAACCCAGGCAACTGCCAAAAAAACCACTGCAAAACCGAAAGCCAAAACAAAATAATTCTTTTTGCCAATTTCACTTTTCCTGAAGACATATCTTTTTGTCTTTCAGTATCTTAATCCTTTTTGTTAATCTTTTAGGAGCCCCGGAATCATGGTCATCGTTCCTTTTAGGAGATTTTTTTGTAATTTCACGCTCCTTTTTAATCGTATTTTATAATTCAAAATTATATGTCAGAAAACCTGAAGACCCCTGACTACCTGTTTGAGGTAAGTTGGGAAGTTTGTAACAAAATCGGTGGCATTCACACCGTAATCAGTACCAAAGCCACCACCCTCACAAGGCAATTCCACGACAAATATATTACCATTGGCCCCGATGTTTGGAAAGAAACCCACAGCAATCCCGAATTTATTGAGGATAAGTACCTGTATCGTGCCTGGCGCAAGCAGGCCAACAAAAACGGGCTTCATTTCCGCATTGGTCGCTGGAACATACCCAACCAACCCATTGCCGTACTGGTTGATTTTACGCCCCTCTTTTCAGAAAAAGACAAGATTTTTTCTGACTTCTGGCTTAAGTTTGGCCTCAACTCGCTGAGCGGACAGTGGGACTATACCGAACCGGCGATGTTTGGTTATGCAGCAGGGCAAATCATTGAAAG
Source organism: Bacteroidales bacterium UBA4814 (assembly GCA_002402465.1). Taxonomy (GTDB): domain Bacteria; phylum Bacteroidota; class Bacteroidia; order Bacteroidales; family UBA7960; genus UBA7960. The sequence goes on along the minus strand of DHFW01000043.1, from coordinate 16,188 downwards.
TTTCTACCATTTCCACCTTTCGGAATACGACCGCATTATTGCCCATTTTCATGAATGGATGACCGGATCAGGCGTGCTGTATTTGCGCGACCGCGTGCCACAAGTGGGCACCCTGTTTACCACTCATGCCACCACCCTGGCTCGTTCGATGGCCGGACATGGCATGCCGCTGTATTCCGACCTGAAAAACATCAATCCCGAAAACAAAGCCAGTGAGCTTGGCATCATCTCCAAGCACAGTATGGAAACTACCGTGGCCAAAAACACCGACGGTTTTACCACTGTGAGCGACCTGACGGCCAATGAATGCGCCATTTTGCTGGGCAAAGCCGCCGACAAGGTAACACCCAATGGTTTCGAAAACTCTTTTATTCCCGAACCAGCCGCTTTCGCGGAAAAAAGGATAAAAGCCCGACAGCGCCTGCGCAATGTAACCGAAGGCCTGCTTAATCAGCAGATACCCGAAAATGCCTTTCTGGTAGCCACCAGTGGCCGCTACGAGTTTAAAAACAAAGGCATCGACCTGTTTATCGACGCCCTGGGAAAAATTAACCAGGACAAAAAACTGAAGAACACCGTTGTAGCCTTTATTTTAATTCCGGCCAATCAAACCGGGGTGCGGCCCGAAGTGGCTGAACGACTGAATCAGCCAGACTTTAACCAGCCACTTTCCTACGAATATATTACCCACAAATTGGTAAACGAAGACTTTGATCCAATTTTGCATCAACTCAAAAAAGCCAGGCTGCAAAACCAGCCCGGCGATAAAGTAAAAGTGGTTTTTGTACCGGCTTATCTCAATGGCAATGACGGGGTAATCAACCTCAACTATTACGACACCCTCATTGGCATGGATCTTACCGCTTTCCCCTCGTATTACGAGCCTTGGGGCTACACTCCGCTCGAAAGCCTGGCTTTCAGGGTGCCCACCATCACCACCTCGCTTGCCGGATTCGGCATTTGGGCCAAAGCCAATTTCCCCGAAAGGGGCAACGCATTGGCCGTAATTGAACGAACCGACCACAATACCGAAGAAGCGGTAAACAACATAGCTGCCCACATGATAGATTGCTTTACCGCCGAAGGCTCTGAAAGCCTGACGGACCCTTCCGACGAACTAAATGCACTGGCACACGCCAACCAGCTCGAAGCCCGGCATATGGCCCAGGAAATTGCAAAAAAAGCCCTTTGGGAAAACCTGATAAATAATTACTACCAGGTATTCGACCTGATTCTGGACAAGGTTAATTCGCGTGCCGACCTTTTTAAAGGAAAAAAACAACTCGTACGCATTGAAAAATCCGTGAGTCCCTCGGCAAAACCCAAATGGAAAAAGGTTTTGGTGGAGGTTAAAATACCGGAACAACTGGCACACCTGCAAAAACTTGCCAAAAACCTTTGGTGGACCTGGAATTACGAAGCTGAGGAAATGTTCGCATCCATTAATCCCAACCTTTGGGTAAAGTGCGAGAAGAACCCAAATATGCTGCTCGATCACCTGTCGACCGAAGACTACGACAAGGTGCTTGCCGATCAGGGTTTTATGAAGCAGTACCAGCGGGTTGTGGCCCAATTTGAGGCCTACATGCAGGCCGGAAAACAAAAAACCAGCAATACCATTGCTTATTTCAGCATGGAGTATGGTTTGCACACTTCCGTGAAAATATACTCTGGCGGCCTGGGCGTGCTTGCAGGCGACTACCTGAAACAAGCCAGCGACGATAACATCGACATGATTGGTATTGGCTTGCTATACCGCTACGGGTATTTCTCGCAAAACCTGTCGACCAGCGGAGAACAGCTGGCCAACTACAGCCCCCACGATTTTGCCCATATGGCCGCCGTGCCGGTGCGAAACGCCGAAGGCGAGTGGATAAAAATCAGCATTGCTTTCCCCGGAAGGAACCTGCATGCCAAGGTGTGGAAGATCGAGGTGGGCCGCATTCCCCTTTTCCTGCTCGACACAGATATTCCTGAAAATGTCTCGGCCGACCGCTTTATTACCCACCAGCTTTATGGTGGCGACTGGGAAAACCGCTTCAAGCAGGAGTTTTTGCTGGGTATTGGCGGCATCAGGCTCCTCGATGCCCAGGGCATTGAACCAGCCATTTACCACCTCAACGAGGGCCATGCTGCCTTTGCCGGACTTGAACGCTTACGCAAGCTGGTACAGAACGACAAACTTTCCTTTAATGAAGCCCTGGAGGTATCAAGAGCCAGCAGCCTGTTTACTACCCACACCCCGGTGCCGGCAGGCCATGACCATTTCAGCGAAGACATGCTGCGTACCTACATGCCCCATTACGCCGACCGCCTGGGCATTAGCTGGGAAACTTTTATGAGCCTCGGAAAAATGAACCCCTCCGATGGGAACGAACAGTACTCCATGAGTGTACTGGCCACTAAACTTTCGCAGGAGGTTAACGGCGTGAGCCGCCTGCATGGTAAAGTGTCGCGTAACATGTTTAAGGACCTGTATCCGGGTTTTTACTCTGAAGAGCTGCATATAGGTTACGTGACCAACGGCGTTCATTATGGCACCTGGACCGCAAAGGAATGGCAGCAACTGTATGCCGAGACCTTTGGCCACGACTTTTTGAAAAATGTTTCTGATCCCAAAATCTGGGAGAAAATTTACGAAGTACCTGATGAGCGAATCTGGAGCCTGCGCAACGAGCTGAGGAAAAAGCTCATGAACTATATCCGCGAGCGAATGCTGGCAAATCTTTCGCGCCGCCAGGAAAACCCGCGCAAAATTTACCAGACCCTGGAAGGAATTGATGACAAGGTGCTTACCATTGGCTTTGCCCGGCGGTTTGCCACCTATAAGCGGGCGCACCTGCTCTTCAACGACCTGGAAAGGCTCTCTAAAATTGTTAACAACCCCAAAATGCCGGTACAGTTTATATACGCCGGCAAAGCCCACCCCGCCGACAAAGCCGGGCAGGACCTCATTAAGCATATTGTGGAAATTTCGAAGCGCCCCGAATTTAAGGGTAAAGTGCTTTTTCTCGAAGATTACGATATGCAGTTGGGTGCCGCCCTTACCAAGGGTGTCGACATTTGGCTAAACACTCCCACCCGCCCGCTCGAAGCCTCAGGAACCAGCGGCATGAAAGCCGTGCTCAATGGCGTAATGAATTTCAGCGTGCTCGATGGCTGGTGGGCCGAAGGATATACCCCGGAGGCCGGATGGGCAATTAAGGAAGAACGTACCTACGACAATCAGATATTCCAGGACGAGCTCGATGCCGAAACCATCTACAGCACCCTCGAGAACGAAATCGTGCCCATGTTTTATACCCGCGATAAAAAAGGAATCCCCCTTGAGTGGACCCGCTGGGTGAAGAACAACATTGCACGCATTGCTCCGCATTATGTCAACAAACGCATGTTGGACGACTACTTTGAGCGCTTCTACAACAAGTTATTCGAAAGCTCTGATTTTTTCCGCACCAACAACTTTGCCAATGCACGCGACAAATGGCGCTGGAAAAGCCAGGTAATGCGAGGCTGGGATACCATCGAGGTGGAAAGCATCGAAATGACGAACACCGCCGACAATGCCCTGAAGCTTGGCGAAAAACTTAAAGCCGAAATTGTGTTGAATATAAGTGAACTCGATCACGAAGATGTGGGCGTGGAAGTGGTTTTTGTCAGACAATCTATAAAGGACGACCAGGAAGAGGCTATTTCTGTGTACGAAATGGAAAAGGTTGGAGTAGATAAGAACGGAATTCTTGTTACCTTTAGATGTGAGGTGCCCAGTAAAAAAGCAGGTATTTTTAACTATGCTTTCCGGGTTTTCCCAAAAGGAAAATATTTGCCTCATCGCCAGGATTTGCCCCTTCTGAAGTGGGTATAATCTTGGAAATTATCTTTTTGCATAAAATTAATTAAACCTGAACATTATGAAGCTTTTAGAGGGAAAAACGGCCCTGGTAACCGGCGGTGCACGCGGTATTGGTAAGGCCATTGCAATTGCCTTTGCAAAACAAGGCGCGAACGTGGCTTTTTCTGACCTTAAGTACGATGAGGCGGCACAAGCCCTTGAAAAAGAGCTGGAAGCCCTTGGTGTGAAAGCCAAAGGCTTTGCTTCGGATGCCAGCAACCTGGCTGCCAGCGAGAAACTGGCCGATGATGTGGCTGCTGAGTTTGGCCGCATCGACATACTGGTAAACAATGCCGGCATTACCCGCGACACCCTGCTCATGCGAATGACCGAAGAGCAGTGGGACCTTGTGATCCAAGTTAACCTGAAGTCGGTCTTCAACCTGACCAAGGCGGTGCAAAAATACATGCTGAAGCAGCGTAGCGGCAGCATCATCAACATGAGCTCGGTGGTTGGTTTGGGCGGCAATGCTGGCCAGTCCAACTATGCGGCTTCCAAGGCGGGTATGATCGGCTTCACCAAATCGGTGGCCCAGGAATTAGGCCCCCGCAGCATTCGCTGCAACGCCATCGCTCCCGGATTTATTGAAACCGACATGACCGCCGGTTTGCCCGAAGACGTGAAAAAAGGCTGGGCAGAGAAAATTCCGCTCCGCCGTGCTGGAAGCCCCGAAGACGTGGCCAACGCCTGCATTTTCCTTGGATCAGACCTTTCGGCATACATTACGGGTCAAGTGCTGCCCGTTTGTGGAGGAATGACCAAGTAACATATCTCTTTTATTAAATATTTCAGCCCGTTTGCCTTCTGGCAAACGGGCTTTTTTTCATTGTTTTCAAAGTATAGCAAGATTTATTTTACGGCTTGCCAATCCTTAGGTTGGTGTTAAATTTGACACCTTTAATACTTTGCGAATGCTTAAGTATCTTTTGCTGATTGGCTCAGGTGGTTTTTTTAGGAAGTATTGCCGACTGCCTTATTATTGCCTTTTTGCGGGGGCTTACAGACCATCCTCACCCCTTGGCAAAATCATGGGGGGAGTTCTGGCAACGGGTTTTTGCGGTGAATTTACCACCTCTCTTCTTTCGGCCTTGAAAATATCACCCTGTTGCGCCATGGGGAATATTGCCAGTTTTCCAGTACACCTCCCTGAGTATTTTTCTTGGATTGGTAGCCGTTTATGCCGGATACATGCCAGCCCCCGGATTGCAGTAAAATAAAAAGCCCCTCCAAGCGGAAGGGCCTTACAAACCAAAATTAAACAACAAACACTATCAGGAGATTAAAATTCGAGGAGCTCTTTAGCTGCTTCGAAAATCTTTTCGTCTGAAGGCAGAATCGCTTTCTCGAGGTTGCGATGGAAGCCAACGGGCGTAAAGGTAGAACCCACCCTTTTTACAGGAGCATCCAGGTACCTAAAGGCTTCGTCGGCAATGATGGCAGCCAGTTCGCCGCCAAAACCACCAAACACCTTATCTTCGTGCACCACCAGCACACGGTTGGTTTTCTTCACCGATTCAAGAATTGCTTCTTTATCAAGTGGGATGAGTGAGCGAATATCAATTACTTCGATTTCCTTGCCGGTTTCTTTGGCTATTCTTTCTGCCACCCTGATGCTCATGTGGGTGGTGTTGCCGTAGGTAATAATCGAGAGGTCTTTGCCTTCGCGACGCACCCGGGCTTTTCCAAAAGGCACTTCAAAATCGTCAGGTATAGGGGTTTCGGCCTCTTTGGCGTTGTAAAGCGCTTTGGGCTCCAGAAAAAGTGTAGGGCCCTCGGAGCGCATGGCGCTGCGCAGCAAACCGGCCGCATCGTCGGCAAACGATGGGTAAACAATGCGAATTCCGGGAAAAGTGGCAAGCGCACCTTCGATGGTTTGCGAATGATACAATCCACCTCCAATGTACCCGCCTGAGGCCAGACGAATGGTTACATTGGGAGCAAAAGCTCCGTTGCTGCGCCAGTAATCGTGCGTCATTTCGACAAACTGCTCCATGGCAGGCCAGAAATAATCTGCAAATTCTGCCCCTTCGACCACAATGCGGATTTTCTTGTTAAAGCGGCTCATACCATTGGCAGTGCCAAGAATAAAATCTTCGGCAATAGGCGCATTGAAAACACGGGCTTTGCCAAATTTATGCTGCATACCCTTGGTAACATTAAAAATGCCACCTTTGTCCTTGTTGGCCACATCCTGCCCCCAAATAAAGGTGTCGGGGTTGTGGGTAAACTCGGCTTTGAGGGTTTCGTTCAGTGCAGTAATGAGCTTCTTTTTCGGCCCATCATGGTTGTGTATTCCTTCAGGATATTTATTACTGACATAAGGCTCGGGAATTACAAAATCAAAAATTGACTTTGGATCGGGATCCGGAGCAGCCATGGCTTTTTTGTGTGCCTCGGCCACCTCGCTATTCACCTCTTTTTCAATTTCTTTCAGCTCGGCGTTGGTAAAAATTTCATTGCCAATCAAAATTCTTTCAAACCTTGGCAGGGGGTCGCTTGCCTTGGCGCAGTGAAGCTCACGTTCGTCGCGATAAAGATCGTGACGGTCACTGTTGGAGTGTGAATGGATACGAACCACGCTGGCATGCACAATGACCGGCTCCCCGGCATTTAACACATGTTCTTTTGCTTCATGCATGGCATTCATGCTATCGAACACATCGCGACCGTTTACGTGAATAATCCGAAGATTTTTGAAACCGGTAAAATTGTCGGCAGCTTTGCGGTTGGCCGTCTGGTCGCTCTTTGGAACCGAAATGCCATAGCCGTTGTCCTGGAAAACAAATATAACAGGAAGTTTCTCGTTGCTGGCTCCATTAATGGCTTCGTAAACATAACCTTCAGATACCGAAGATTCGCCTTGCGAACTAATGGAAACACCCTTGTGCTTGTAACGGTTCATACCGCGGGCTACGCCCACTGCATGAAGGGTATGGTTGCCTGTAGCAGAAGAAACATTATGAATATTCCATTCGGGCTTGGCAAAATGGTTCGACATGTGACGGCCTCCACTGGCAAGGTCGGTGGCTTTTGAAATACCATTTAAAATGATCTCTTCAGCGGTAAGACCTGCAGAAAGTGCCGTGAGCATATCACGGTAATATGGGAAGAGATGGTCGGTTTCGCGATCGAAAATCTGACCGATGGCAAGCTGAATGCCATCATGGCCAGCATAAGGAGCATGGTACGACCAGCCGAGGGCCTGCTTGAGGTAGTTTGGCGCCTTCTCATCGAGTTTGCGGCCCAAAATCATCAAACGGTACCACTTTCTCAGCGTGTCCTTATCTACAGTATCAATAGAAAATTTTTTCTTTATTTCTTTGGTTTCAAGTACTTCCATTTCAAAAAAAATTACTGGGTTGATTAGTGCAATTCTTTAACACTAACTTGCGTTGTTTTGTTTAATTGCTACGCCCTGTTAACGGGGGGCAAAGATACAAAATATTATTTTTATTCAGTCTAAATAAGAATAACTAAAAACCCTGAAAACAGACCTTTCAGAAAAGTGTATTTGCTACAAAAAACGGAAAGGATTCTTTAATATTAATAGAAAATCCGCTTGATTGCCTTTGGCAAATGAAAAATAATATCGCCGGCAAGCATCCCCTCAAATCCCATACGGCTTGCTGCCATATCGCCAGCCAGTCCATGCAGATAAACTCCCATTAACGCACTTTGCAAAGGGGCATAGCCTTGTGCAAGCCATCCCAGGATAATGCCCGTGAGCACATCGCCACTGCCGCCTGTAGCCATGCCCGGGTTTCCCGTGGTATTGAAGTAAGTTTTCCCGTCGGGGGTTACAATCATGGTATGCGCACCTTTCAATACCAGGTAAACCTGGTATTTCAGCGCAAAAGCCCGGGCAATTTCCAGGCGCTCAAAGTCATCGTTGTACTTGCCAGCCAGGCGTTCAAACTCTTTTGGATGGGGTGTAAGTATTGAACCCCCGGGCAGAAATGACATCCATGTGGGATTTTCGGCCAGCAGGTTCAGCCCATCAGCATCAATTAACAAGGGAGTGGTTGAATTTTGAATCAGTAGTTTAAAGGCATTGGCCGTTTGAGTATCTTTGCCGATGCCCGGCCCTATGGCAATGGCATCGAATTTAGACACATCGCCCGGATGGGTAATGATAGAATGCCCTTCGTCGGCCGTGCACATGGCTTCGGGCAGACAGGCCTGCATGATAGGGACCAGGCCTGCTGGCAAATGGGCGGTAAGCAAGCCCACACCTGTGCGCAATGCCGCATGCCCGGCCAGGATGGCTGCTCCGGCCTTGCCGTAGCTGCCAGCCAGCAGTAAGGCATGCCCATAGTGCCCTTTGTGCGAAAATTTGCGGCGCGGATGGTAAAACGATTTTATCCCATTTACATCCAGCAAGTAGTTCTTGGTTTCTGCTTGTTGAATGGCTTCTGGATGAAGCCCAATGTCGAGCACTTCCCAGTGCCCCACATACCTGTCATTGCCAGGCAGTAAGAAAGAAAGCTTAGGCAATTGAAAGGTTAGGGTGTAATCAGCGCGTATAATACTTTGAGGATCGTTGCCCCGGTTGTCTTCACAAAACAAACCGCTGGGCAAATCGATGGCAACCACCACTGCTCCCGAAGCATTGATGTGCTGAACTACCTTGGCCGGCAGCCCTTTTAACGGCCTGTTTAGCCCGCTTCCAAATAAGGCATCGATTACCAGGTCGTTTTTTTCTATTTCAGGAAGCACTGAATATTTGTCCAGCTCAAAAAGCTTTGCCCGGCGCACCTTCTCCAGTCGTTTTTCATTGATTAAAAAATCGGTAGATGCTTGTGTGGCATGCAATACCTTATAAACCTCAACTTCATGACCGGTTCCGGCCAGCATGCGGGCAATGGCCAGACCGTCGCCCCCGTTATTGCCCATGCCACAAAAAAGCATGACTCTCTGCCTGGATTTCAACCGTTTTTTTATGCTCAGAAAGCATTGACGTGCAGCACGTTCCATTAAGTCAATGGACTTTATGGGCTCATTTTCAATGGTATATGCATCAACTTTGCGAATCTCCGGGGCGTCAAGAATTTTCATACACATCTGATTTCTATGGCCTAAAGTTACAAATTAATTGCATGGGGCTAATTGCAGAGAGCAGGGAGTATGGTGCATGGGCCGAAAAAGAGAATTAAGAGACTTCAGAGACTTGATTGCCTGCGCTCCCGCGCAAAAATGACTGCCCGCTACTTATTTCCGCTTTTCGCTGTGCCCTGCGCCTCTGGTCGACGGCCTATGCCCTGCCCCTGCACTATTTTCTTTAACTTTGAGGAAAATTCTGGTTTTGAATACCCATCGCCCGGAAATACTGCTGCCTTCCGCTTACCTGCCGCCCGTTGAATACATGGCGTGGCTGGCGGTTTCCGCGAAAGCGCATATTGAAATAAACGAAACTTACCCTAAGCAAACCTGGCGCAACCGTTGCGGCATCCCTACAGCCAATGGGGCATTGGCGCTAAGCATCCCGGTGGAGAAACCATTGGGAAACCATACCCCTACCCGATTAATAAGAATCAGTTCACATCTGCCCTGGCAAAAGCAGCATTGGCGAAGCATTGTTTCGGCCTTCAGCAAGTCGGCCTTTTTCTTGTTTTACCAGGACCTGCTCGAACCATTTTTCGTGAGACAACCACCGGAATTGCTTGTTGATTGGAACGAAAACCTGCTGAAAGCCCTTTCGACTGAGATCGGACTGACAGCCAGGCCCGCCAGAACCGAGGTTTTTGAAAAAAAGCCGGAAGGAAAAATAGACCTCAGAGAGATTATTTCTCCTAAAATAACCATAAACCCTGAGCAGAACAAAGACCTCTTTCCTCCATATTTTCAGGCTTTTGCCGAAAAACACGGATTCCTCTCCAACCAGAGTGTGATCGATGTGCTGTTTAACTTAGGACCCGAAACCCTCAGCTATCTGGAATTGTGCGGCAAAAGACTCGTGGCTCAGTTCAGGCCCGGATAGGCAATCCTTACGTGATAAATATTCATTAGCCTCCGCTTGAAGATTTTTTTTATAGAGCTAATGTCCTTAAAGGTAATATTGGCATTGTCGAACTGGTTTTCTTGTATCTGTGTGTCGATGATTTTATCGACCAGCTCGCTGATGTTTTCCTCGTTGGGCTTGCGCAGGCTGCGTGAAGCGGCTTCCACAGAATCGGCCATCATCACCACGGCGGTTTCTTTGCTGAAGGGCCTGGGGCCTGGATAGGAAAAAGCCTTAATGTCGATCTCTTCGCCAGGGTTTTCTTTTTTGTGCATGGAATAAAAATAGCGTGCCGTGGTGGTGCCATGGTGGGTGCGGATAAAATCAATAATATATTCAGGAATATTTTTTTTTCGGGCCATTTCTATTCCTTCAATCACATGATTGATGATGATACGTGCGCTTTCTTCGCGAGGGATATCGTCGTGCGGGTTAAAGCCTGTTACCTGATTCTCGGTAAAAAACATGGAGTTGTTCATTTTCCCGATATCATGATAGAGCGCCCCGGTACGGGTCAGTAAACTATTTCCCCCAATCTGAATAATAGCTTCCTCGGCCAGATTGGCAACCTGCAGTGAGTGCTGAAAGGTGCCGGGGGCGTTCAAGTTCAGTTCGCGCAGCAGGGTGTTGTTGGTGTCGGCCAGCTCAAGCAGCGAAAAGTCGGTAGGAAGTGCAAAGAGCCGCTCGAACATGAAAATTAAAGGATAGGCAAACAAGGTAAGCATGGCCGCTCCGGCAAACCAGGCAAAATTAATCCACTCGATGGCTTCCAGAGTGCCGGTATGTGCCAGCGACAATCCAAAAAATACGGCCGAGTAGGTAAGAAAAATCAGCATTACCGTAAAAAACAGTTGTGAGCGCCGCCTGAGCCCAACCATACTGAATATAGCCACAATACCGGCAATGAACTGCAAAAACACAAACTCGAAACTTCGGGGCACCAGAAAACCAATGATGATTATGGTAATGATATGCACGTAGAGAGCCAAGTGATTATCGAAAAAGGCGCGTATGAGCACCGGCACAATACACACCGGAACCAGAAAAAGCAAATCCACGTTGTGCCTTACCACCAGGCTGGTTATCATTACCATAAGGAAAACCGACAACAAGATGAGCACCAGCCTGCGGTTATCGAAAAATACGTCGCGCCTGAAGAAAAACAAAAACAAGGCCAGCACCACAAAAGAAATGCTTACCAGTAAGAACTGCCCAACGTATAGCAGCACTTCCACGGTCGACTGCCCTGCCTGCTTTTGGTATTCGGCCCTGAAGGATTCAAGCAGACGGTATTTCTCGGCGGTTATCAGCTCGCCGCGCGAAATAATTTTCTCGCCCTGCTGCACCATGCCGCGGCTCAGGGGAATGCGCTCCAGCTCCGCCTCTCTCGACATTTGAGTGTATTGACTGTCGAAAACAATGTTGGGGGCCATGGCATTTTCTATGAGGGGAAGCAGCAGCCCGGTATCATAACCGGATTGATCCTGCAGCTGGCTGGCAATCCACAAAAAGGCATCGCGCATGGTAAAAAAGTCGGCCACCCGGTGCAAGGTGGCGGTGCGGCCTTCTATCAGCCTGATCTCATTATCGGGTTCTGGCTCGCCAGGCGCCCCTTCCCAAGAAATAATGCCACGGCGGAAAACCGAATCGAGCAACTGAAAACCCATTTCCAGGTTCTTTTCGCGAAGGTCGCCTTGTTGCTCACCATAACTTTGCTGCCAAGCCTGATCGAACTCCTGCACAAACCGCATCTCTCGCTCTTCGGCCACATCAGCATGCCGGCGGAAAAAAGGCTTGAAATCTTTCAGAATTTCCTGCTGTTCCTTTTGTAACTCCTCATTGGTTTTCAGCACGGCAAAGTCAAAAGGTGCAATAAGGTCGTCGTGAAGCCATGGCCGCCCCTGGGTATAATCATATCCAAAGCGCGTTTGCCGCGGAAAAAACTGAACGATCAAAAAAATGCTGATCAGAAACAGCAAGGCCTTGTAAATGCTTGAAAAGTGCTTCTGAAGCCAATCTGATGCTTTACTCATTTTCTGTATATTATACTTGCGAATTTAACAATTAATCTCAAAGATAGTTTCCTGCATGCATTAAACCTTTCGGCAACCATTGGGTTAATCTGTTATTAAGTCATATATTTGCAGGAAAAATACGATTTTTTATGGATCACGGAATATGCCTGTTAAGTTTGGCAGGTCTCAGGGCGGAGCCCGATCACCGCAGCGAATTGGTTAGCCAGTTGTTGTTTGGCGATCTTTTTGAAGTGGTGGAACGACAAAAAGAATGGTTTCAGGTGCGTATGCTTTACGATCATTACTTAGGCTGGGTAAACGCTAATCAGGTGCAATTGCTTTCCGAAAGCGATTTTGGCGATCTTTTGCAGAGCCCGGTGGCGGTAAGTACCGATCTGATACAGCTCCTCGAAGACCGCACCCATAATACCAGTTTTGCCATTGGTGCAGGTAGTAGTTTTTACTTTTATGAAAAAGGCATCCTGTCAGTTGCCGGAAAAGTATATCACTATGCCGGGTCGGTGGCCAGTGAGTTTCCGGCCAAACCCATGCAATTAACAGATTTTGCATTAATGTTTTTAAACACACCCTACCTGTGGGGCGGCCGCTCGCCTTTGGGAGTCGATTGTTCGGGGTTAATGCAATTAGTATTTAAAATGGGCGGCCTTAAAATTCCGCGCGATGCTGCCGTGCAGGCCACACAAGGAGAGACCATTCACCTCATAAACGAAGCCATGCCCGGCGATCTGCTTTTCTTCGATAATGAAGAACAGCAAATCGCCCATGTGGGCATGCTCATCAACGAGGGCCACATTATTCATGCCCATGGCAAAGTTCGCATCGATCTGGTGGACCACAACGGCATATTTAACCGCGACACCAGAAGGTACTCCCACTCACTGAGGCTGATCAAGCGAATGAAGCCCAATGCCAGCAATAATTTGAAATAATTTCCCAAACCCCTGCGTTTTTTTTGAAATAGCCAAAAATTCAGGCTATTTTTTTGTACTTTTGCACCCTGAATTTTCGAAAGCTCAGTCATGATAAAAATAACATTCCCAGACCATTCCGTTCGTGAGTACCCCAAAGGTGTGACCGGCCAGGAGATTGCCCAAAGCATTAGCGAGGGCTTAGCACGCAAAGTGCTGGCTATCAGTGTAAACGGCGAGGTGCGCGACCTGACACGCCCCATAAGCGAAGATGCCAGCATAAAACTTCACACCTGGAACGACAAAGAGGGCAAGTCCACTATGTGGCACTCTTCGGCTCACCTAATGGCCAGCGCCATTGAAGCCCTTTACCCAGGCACCAAGTTTGGAATTGGCCCTGATGTGGAGAATGGTTTTTATTACGACATCGACTTGGGCGATCAAACCCTTTCAAGCAACGATTTTGAAAAGATTGAAAAGAAAATGCTTGAACTGGCCCGCGAAAAGCTGCCGTTCATTCGCAAAGAAATAGCCAAAAAGGATGCCCTGAATTTTTACACCCAAAAAGGCGACGAATATAAGGTAGATCTGATCACTGACCTGGAGGACGGTACCATCAGCTTTTATGAATCGGGGCATTTTACCGACCTTTGCCGCGGCCCTCACCTGCCCGACACCAGCCCCATAAAGGCTGTGAAACTGCTTAGCATTGCAGGCGCATACTGGCGTGGGGACGAAAGCCGCAAGCAGCTCACCCGCGTGTATGGCATCACCTTTCCCAAGCAGAAAGACCTGGACGAATACCTGGTGATGCTCGAAGAAGCCAAGAAGCGCGACCACCGCAAAATCGGAAAGGAGCTCGAACTGTTTGCCTTTTCAGCCAACGTAGGACAAGGGCTCCCGCTTTGGCTGCCCAAAGGCGCCGAGCTGCGCGAAAACCTGGAGAAATTCCTGAAAAAGGTGCAGCGAAAAGCCGGATATCTGCCCGTTATTACGCCTCATATCGGAGGTAAAAACCTTTACGTTACCAGTGGTCACTACGAAAAATACGGCAAAGATTCATTTCAGCCCATTTCCACCCCTGCCGAGGGTGAGGAGTTTATGCTGAAGCCCATGAACTGCCCCCACCACTGCGAAATTTTCAAAACCCGGCAATACTCCTACAAAGACCTGCCAGTGCGCCTGGCCGAATTCGGCACTGTTTATCGCTATGAGCAAAGTGGCGAGTTGCACGGCCTTACCCGCGTGCGCGGTTTTACCCAGGACGATGCCCACATCTTCTGCCGCCCCGACCAGGTGAAAGAAGAGTTTATTAAGGTAATCGACATTGTGTTGTATATTTTCCGTGCCCTCGATTTTAAGGACTACAGCGTGCAGATTTCGCTGCGCGACCCTAACAACCGCGAAAAATACATTGGCACTGACGACAACTGGGAGAAGGCTGAGCAGGCCATAATTGAAGCCACCAGCGAAAAAGGGCTGGAAGCAACCGTAGAACTTGGTGAAGCTGCCTTTTACGGACCCAAACTTGACTTTATGGTAAAAGATGCCCTGGGCCGCAAATGGCAGCTAGGTACCATACAAGTTGACTATAACCTGCCCGACCGCTTTGAACTGGAATATGTGGGGAGCGACAACCTTAAGCACCGACCCGTTATGATACATCGCGCACCCTTCGGGTCAATGGAGCGATTCGTAGCTGTGCTAATTGAGCATTGCGCCGGAAATTTCCCGCTCTGGCTAACCCCCGATCAGGCTATCATCCTGCCAATCAGTGATAAATACCAGGATTATGCGAAAAAAGTTTTAAATTTGCTGAATAATTACGAAATTCGCACCCTCATTGACGAGCGCAGTGAAAAAACGGGAAAGAAAATCCGCGATGCGGAAACCCGAAAAATTCCCTTCATGCTGATTGTTGGAGAAAAAGAAGAGTCGGAAGGAACCGTTTCTGTAAGAAAGCATGGACAGGGTGACCTTGGGACCTTCACTATGGAAGATTTTGTAAAACTTGTTCAGGACGAAATCAACAGCGTCACTGAATTTTAATACATAAATATTAACTAAACTAAGGAGGAACGAAGCATAGCAGCACCATTCAATCCCAGGCCAAGAGGCAGGCGTTTTGTAAAACAGGAAGACCCGCACGCCATTAACGAAAGAATCAAAGCCCCCGTTGTAAGGGTGGTTGGCGACAATGTGGAACCCGCCATTTTACCCATCAGGGAGGCAATCGCCCTGGCCGAAGAGCAAGGCCTTGACCTGGTAGAGATCGCCCCCACGGCCAACCCGCCCGTGTGCAAAATCATGGACTACAAAAAGTTTCTTTACGAGCAGAAAAAGAAACAAAAGGAGATAAAGGCCAACGCCGCAAAAATCGTGGTTAAGGAAATCAGGCTCGGGCCAAATACCGACGAACACGACTTCAACTTTAAACTTAAGCACGGGCTTAAGTTTCTGGAAGAAGGTTCAAAGCTTAAGGTATATGTATTCTTTAAAGGCCGTTCCATTATTTACAAGGAACAAGGTGAGGTTATTCTGCTGCGGTTTGCTCAGGAAGTGGAAGAGGTAGGTAAAGTAGAACAAATGCCCAAGCTTGAGGGAAAACGAATGACCATGCTGATCGCTCCTAAAAAAACACCCAAAAAAAACTAATGTTCATTGTTTAATAACCCGAAAATTGTTTTGTAATGCCAAAAATGAAAACCAAATCCGGTGCAAAAAAGCGGTTCACTCTTACCGCTACCGGGCGCGTGAAGCGTAAACATGCTTACAAAAGTCACATTCTGACCAAGAAAAGCACCAAGAGAAAAAGAAATCTGACCCAGACAGGCCTCGTAAGCCCGGCAGATGAGAAGAACATCAAAGCGATGCTCAACCTTTAGAAACTCAATTAAAATTAACCTTTGTTTAGCCAGAAAAGTCTTTCCCACGTGAGGAAAGCGCTAAACGAACAAAAAACGAAAAGTTATGCCAAGATCAGTTAACAAGGTAGCTTCAAGAGCCAAGCGCAAGAAGCTGCTAAAACTCACCAAAGGATACTTTGGTGCACGTAAAAACGTATTAACCGTAGCCAAGAATACCTGGGAAAAGGGACAAGGCTATGCCTACCGCGACAGGCGCGCCAAGAAAAGAGAATTCCGCAAACTGTGGATTCAGCGCATCAACGCCGGTGTCAGGCAGTTCGGTATGAGCTACTCACAATTTATCGGTAAATTAAACGCCAAGGATATCCAGATCAACCGCAAGGTGCTGGCCGATCTGGCCATGAACAATCCCGAGGCCTTCAAAGCCATCGTCGATTCTGTTCAGAATTAGATATAAAAAAGCAGTAGTGTCCGACTAAAATTCTGA
>DHFW01000048.1 GCA_002402465.1 Bacteroidales bacterium UBA4814 | reverse complement strand
TCAGGGGCTGATGGTAACAGACACTGATACGGGCGAAACTGTACTTGCAAACAAAGCCAAAAGAATCAAAAGCAGCAAAGAAGACCGGTATTATATTCGTAATTCCGAGGGCAAAGTGGTATGCTTTGGTCAAGCAGCCATCAGGGCATCCCGCCTAAGACGAGAGATGCGACAATGACCGCAGGAAGAACTCCATAAACGAAAAAATGTGGAGGCAACCATTTTCCATCTTGCCTTCCCCTTGCGAAACAACAAAACCAGATACCGGGGCCTGTTCAAACAACAAGCGTGGGCAAATTGCAGGTGCTTGTGGATAAACCTGGTCAGGATTATGAATTTCGTGCAAAAAATATGTCAAAGAACGTTTCAATCATTGCTTAAAACAGCTAATTTGAGTGTGTCATATGCATATCACATGTTCTCAGGTAATATGTGTCTTAAAAAACAACCGATTTTCGCAAGTATTATTTTTATGTTCGGTTTAGTCTATGTATAACCTTTATAAAAAAACCACTTATTGGAGTGGGCTCATTCTTCATTAAAAAAGATTCGGGTGTTATGTTTTTGTTTTAGAAGAAAAATAATTTCTTTGGCTGAAAGTTCTTCAGCCTGATTGGCTCCATGCTCTTGGGCAAACGTTTTTATTTCAGGCAGGAAACAAAAAATGCAGCAAGTCAGAAAAAAAAGAAAAGCCTTGATGAAACCATTAAAAAAACTTAGTTATTTAGATTTTTTCTATTCAATCTGTTATCCGGAAAAATGATGCTTATAGTGAGATCTTAAATTACAAAAATGTTACTATTTTGCAACTGGCAAATATCAGCAAAAATGCGGACTTCCAGGAAAATGATTTTGAAAGCCCGCATATAACAAAATAGTTACGAAATTATCAGCCTAGTGACTGATTTTTAAAAAAAGTTTAAGTCGGAATAATTTACCCCAAACCAGGAAGAATGCACTTGATTCAATTTTCAAAACAGCAGTTTACCCTAGGTTTGCAGAGGATCACTTCCTTAATTTATTGCCGGTTTTTAACATACCTGTCGAGCCATTCGATCCATTCCCAGTGCATATGCAGCACCGATTCACGGGCGGAATAGCCATGGCTTTCGTGCGGAAGCATGACCAGCCTTACCGTGGCTCCATGTCCGCGAAGCGCATCATAATAGCGCTCACTCTGAATGGGGAAGGTGCCGGAGTTGTTGTCGTCAATACCATGGATAAGCAGCATGGGAGTTTTCATCTTATCGGCATGCATAAAGGGCGACATGCGATGGTATGTTTCGGGTGCCTGCCAGTAGGTGCGTTCCTCGCCCTGGAAACCAAAGGGAGTGAGGGTGCGGTTATAGGCCCCGCTGCGGGCAACACCTGCTGCAAAAAGGTTGCTGTGCGACAAAAGGTTGGCGGTCATAAATGCGCCATAAGAGTGCCCTGAAACGGCCACACGGTTCGGATCGGTTACGCCCATTTCTACCAGCTTGTTGATGGCGGCCTCGGCGTTAGCGACCAGCTGCTCCACGAAAGTGTCGTTGGGCTCGGCATCGCCTTCGCCCACAATGGGGAAACTGGCGTTGTCGAGCACGGCGTAACCCTGGGTGGCCAGCATTACGGCAGATGTAGCTCCTACGCGGGTATAGGTATAGGGCGAGCCGGAAACCTGCCCTGCCGCATCGGCGCTCTTAAACTCACGCGGATAGGCCCAGAGCATGGTGGGCAGGGGTGCGTCAACACCGGGTCTGAAACCAGCCGGCAAATAAAGTGTTCCCGAAAGGGGAATGCCATCGGCGCGCTCATAATGCACCAGTTCTTTCTGAAGCTCGCGCAGCTTTGGCGAAGGATCGGGAAAATTGGTGATCTGCGTCATGCGGTTGCGGCGCAAGTCGCGCAAAAAGAAGTTGGGTTGTGCTTCCACCGATTCGCGGCGTGTGATAACCAGACCGCGGTCGGCATCGAGCAGGCGCACCGGGTATTCGTACCAGGGTGCCTGGCTCTGCCACAGGCGTTTGGTTTGACCCGTCCGCAGGTCGTATTCGTCAACAAATGGACGGTTGCCTTCGGGTGAAGCACCCTGTCCGAACAGGTACAGGATACGTCCGCGGCGATCGAATTGCAGCACAGAGCGGCCGTATTCATTGAGGGTGGTCTGGAAGCTGCCGGGGTCATTGTAGCGGTCTTCAAAAGAGCGCTCCCAAAGCAGACTCATGGCCAGGGATGGATCGGTGGGGTGGAAAGAGCTAAGCCTCATCATGCGCGTGGCGCGCCAGCTCTCGGCCACCAGGGCAAAGTCGTGGCGCCCCCAGGTAATGCCGGCATAACGCAGGCGGAGTTGCAGGCTGGGGATAGGCTCACCCACAAAAGGTGCTTCAAGATAAAATAGCTGATCGCGGTATTCAGATTCTGCTGCGGGGTCGCCGCCATCCTGGGCTTCTACCCAGTAGAGCGAGGCAGGCTTGTCGGAGCGCCAGATGAAACTGCGGGGGCCGGTACGAACCGCACCAAAGCCCTGGGGCAGGTTGTCGGTGAGTGGAACTTCCGCCAAAAGGCGAACCAGGTTGCCTTCCATGTCGAGCAATTCAATTTTCTGGGGGAAGCTGTGCATGGGCACAATGTATGAATACGGCTTCATGATTTGGGTAACCATGAGGTAGTTTCCGTCGGGCGAAGGATTGTAAGACAATATGACCCCCGGTTGTCCGAACCGGCGATTGTTGCCATCCAGGTCCACTTTTACCAGCTGTGAAGTGGCATAATAATCGAAAATGGCTTCATCGTAAACATCCTTTAGCAGGTCCTGGAAGGTGCGAACGGCTGCCCTGCGGCCCAGGCTTTCCTGCACCACCGGTCCTTCTGCCACCGTTGGGCGGGTTGGGGCGGGGCCACGGCCTTCAACAATTGCCGAATAGATCAGCGTTTTGTTATCGGGCAACCAGCTGAACGTGGTTCCCAGCGCATCGTTCACCACTTCGCCGGTAAGCTTTTTTGCTGTGGCGGTTTGCACATCGGCCACCCAAAGTTCAATACCTGTGGCGGTGGTGTGGGTAAAGGCCACCATGCTGCCATCGCGGCTCCAGGAGGTGTTGCTGATTTTGGGTGTTTTGGGTAAGCCCTGTACCGGGCGCGGATTACTGCCGTCAATGTTGGTAAAGGTAAGCCCTGTTCCAAAGCGGCCGCGGCTCGAGCCATTGGTGGCGGGGTTGAAGCGAATGCCTGCCAGGCGAAGCTCCGGAGCCGCCAGATCGTCGATAGAAGGCAGGTCGGGGTTGGTAACCAGCAGCACGGCCTCGTTGCTGGGACTGATGAGCATGCTTGGCGTGGAAGGTGCATCAACCAACTCGATGATTTCGGCTGGTGGGAGCTGATACTGAATTTGAGAAAGTGCCTTGCCGGAAAGAAACAACACGGCTGCGGCAAACAGAAACACAAGACTGTTTTTCTTCATAGTTGTAATGCGGTTAGTTTTTTAAAGTACCAAAATAATAAGATGATTTTTTTTGGGGAAGGTTTAAAGGCTTAAATTATTTGCTTCGGTCGAAGAGTGGCTTCAGCAGCCAAACCCAGGCGGTGGCAATTATAAACGAAACGAGGGTGCCCCAGGCCATCCCCACAAGGGGGAAAAGATATCCGGCAAAGAAACCGTAAATGACAATGTTGGTGCTGGCCAGCAGCATAATCTTGCCCAGGGCACGTGCGAAAGCCGGTCCGGCTGCCAGGGTAAGTATCACCATGGAGGAGAGCATCACCGCCGGGAAAGTGGCAAAGATGCCGGTCCAGAATGCCGACCCGCTGCGCCCCACCAGCACGGCACTTCCCACCACGGAACCTGCAAAGGCCGCCCTGATGAGCACCTGCCACCACTTGTAACGCTTACCGGTTTTTGGAGCCGATGGTATTTTAAGCACCCTTTCGGCCAGCAGC
The DNA here is from genome assembly GCA_002402465.1 of Bacteroidales bacterium UBA4814. Classification (GTDB taxonomy): domain Bacteria; phylum Bacteroidota; class Bacteroidia; order Bacteroidales; family UBA7960; genus UBA7960. The sequence continues at coordinate 47,994 of DHFW01000048.1, read as the reverse complement.
CAGCTGCCAATGGCTACCACAAAGTAAACGATGGTCCACCCCACGCGGCCCACGCCTTGAAAAAAGGACGAAAGAATGGCCAGCCCCAGCCAGGTGGCCAGACTTCCGGCAAGTGCCCATGGAAGGCCTTTGGGTATCAGTACAATAAAGGCAAAGAGAAAAAGGGTGCTCAGGGTCATACCCAGTGGAACGGTCACCGTAGCCTCGGCGGCAAACTCCGGGCTTTGTGTAATGCCAATAAACAGCAGTGATACCAGTATGGTGCTGGGTAAATTGCTGATCATTCCTCCCAAACGCGAACCCAGCCGCTCCGAAAGCAGCGTAACAGTGCCGATCCACAAACCGGCAATTATCATGGATAATAGAAGTTGCTGGATGAAAAGTGAAGACATTGAGGTAATTTTTAATGGATAAATGTATATGGAATTTTCCAAACTTTATTTACCCAAAGGGTTTTTTAATCGCGGGGATTTTCTTATTTTGCAGCCCAATCCGGTTGCAATGCCGGCTGTAGTTTATTACGTTTTATTGTGTTTTATAATTTATCCGGCAAGAATACAAATAACAAAAATCCTTATATAAAAACCATTTTTAGTATCATGAAAAATACACCTATTCCTTTTGAGAAAGTACAGGAACAAGTAAAACTTATGGGCTTGTCCAGCGTTGGAAAAGCTTCCATTCGCGAAATCAAGCGCCTGGTGGATAATATTGAACAAGCCACCGGCCTGAAATATGTGCGTATGGAAATGGGTATTCCGGGTTTGCCACCTACTCAGATTGGCGTGGATGCCGAGATCGAAGCCCTGAAAAAAGGGGTGGCCGCCATTTATCCCGATATCGATGGTATTAAACCCCTGAAGGAAGAAATTTCGCGCTTTGTAAAAATGTTTATGGAAATAGATGTAAACCCTCGCGGTTGCATCCCAACCGTAGGCTCCATGCAGGGCAGTTTTGCTGCTTTTACTACCATTACCCGTATGTACAAGGAGAGAGATACCATCCTGTTTATTGACCCGGGTTTCCCCGTTCACAAGCAGCAGTGCCGCGTGCAGGGCATTTCTGTGGATAGCTTTGATGTGTATGAATACCGGGGAGAAAAACTTCGCGAAAAGCTGGAAGAAAAACTGGCCAAAGGCAATATTGCCGGATTGTTGTATTCCAACCCTAACAACCCTTCCTGGATCTGTTTCACCGATACAGAGCTGCGCATTATTGGCGAGCTGGCCAACAAATACAATGTAGTGGTGATGGAAGACCTGGCCTACTTTGCCATGGATTTCCGCCAGGATTACTCTCAGCCCGGAGTGCCACCATATCAACCTTCGGTGGCAAAATATACTGAAAACTATATCCTCTTTATTTCCAGCTCCAAAGCCTTTAGTTATGCCGGGCAGCGCATCGGCATGATGGTGTTGAGCGACCACCTGTTCGAAACCCAGGCCGACGACCTGTGCCGCTACTATAACTCGAACAAGTTTGGCAACGCCATGATCTTCGGCACGGTGTATGCCCTGAGTTCGGGCACTTCGCACTCCGCACAATATGCCTTGCTGGCCATTCTGAAAGCAGCCAACGACGGTGAGTTTAACTTTGTGGAGGTGGTAAAGGACTATGGCGAAAAAGCAAAGGTGATGAAGAAGCTGTTTATCGACAACGGCTTCCACCTCGTTTACGACATGGATGAGGATAAGCCCCTGGCCGATGGCTTCTATTTCACCATTGCCTACCCGGGCTTTTCGGGTGCCGACCTGATTGAGGAGCTGGTGTATTATGGCATCAGCGCCATATCGCTGGCCATCACCGGCAGCGAGCGCCTCGAAGGCCTGCGCGCCTGCGTATCGCTGGTGCATCGCGACCAGTTTCCCGACCTCGAATACCGGCTGAAAAGGTTTAGAGAGGACCATCCGGTATCGTAAGAGATGAGAGGATAAGCAGATTTGATGATTAGCGGATTAGCAGATTATCTTGCCAATTGCCAAAAGCTAACAGCTTTTTTGGGCTTCCCATTTTTTTTCGCAAATATTTGCCGTGATTGATGTTTTAACTATCTTTGCACTCTCAAAAAAACGATCTTTCTAATTTTGTGAATAAAAAGTAACAGAAAGATTCAGCACAGAGCACGGAGAGGTGGGTGAGTGGCTGAAACCAGNNGGGTTCGAATCCCCCTCTCTCCGCTTTTTTTCACCATTTTTTCGGGGTGTAGTCCCGAAAAAAGATCGGGATAAACTCCGCCCGGTAACGCGTCCCGATAGGGATCGGGAAGGTCGGTTGGTTCTTTAAATATTAAAATTTCGGGGTGTAGCGTAGTCCGGTCAGCGCGCCTGCTTTGGGAGCAGGAGGTCGCAGGTTCGAATCCTGCCACCCCGACACAAAAGGTCAAAGAATTATCTTTGGTCTTTTTTTTATTTCTACCAAATTAGGTCGCAGGTTCGAACCGAGGAGCGCTAGCGACGAGCTCTTTTGGCCATCAGGCCAAAAAATCCTGCCACCTTCCTTCCATTTTCTTTTTTTAGTCCTTTCAACTCCCATCGCACAAGAGCATGGTAAGAGCATGGTAGGAGGAAGATCAGGACTTTCTTTGGTCCAAACCTGATTCTGACTGATTTCTGAATTTTTGAGTTGGATTAGTGTTGAGTGGGAGTTACTTTGAAGAAAGCCATAGTAAAATTGGGGTAAATCCTGAAAATACTTTTGATTGACAAAATTAATGTAAGGTTAACCCTATTTAGAATTATTCTAAATTAACTAAAACATTTTTGTTTTAAGATAAAAAAAACTATTATTGAAATCGGAATTCAATTAATGTAAAAAAGAATATTTTGAAAAAGATTCGTTTCCTCAGTGTGATATTTGATGCTGAAATAAAGCCCTATGAAATACCTGCATTCAGAGGCGCGATTATTGAAAAGGCCGGACGAGATAATACTCTGTTTCATAATCACTTAGCAGAGGATGCCTTTCTTTATAAATACCCTCTTATCCAGTACAAGACCATTGGGGGGAAGCCTTGTATTCTATGCATAGAATATGGTGTTGATGAGATCCATAAGTTCTTCGACAATAAAAGCTGGGACATCAAAATTAGTGATCGATGGATCGAAATGAAGATTTCAAGTTTGAATATGAACCAGTTTACCTTGCAGGTTTGGGACAAAAAGTTCCGCTACAGCATAAAAAACTGGATTGCACTGAACCAGGAAAATGTAAAAAAATACATAGAGATCGAAGGCCTTTCTGAAAAAATTGAATTTCTTGAAAGAATCCTTACGGGAAATATCCTATCAATGGCCAAAGGTATTGACTGGAAGATTGACAAGCCGGTAGAGCTTCATATTACTGAAATCCAAGATGTGCGGCCCGTCACACTGAAAGGGAAAAAACTGTTTGGTTTTAACCTTAATTTTACCTGCAATGTGTTTTTGCCCAACCATATCGGACTTGGCAAAAGTGTCAGCGTTGGTTATGGGGTGGTAAGGCAAAGACGAGAAAAAGAATCGATAACTGAATAATTTAGAAAAATATAATAGTATGGAGGACATAAAACGGTATGAGTTATTTCTTGGAGCCCTGCTCCATGATATTGGAAAGTTTTTTCAGCGCAGCGACCAGCCAGTAAAGGATTCTAAAAAAATCAGTGAGCAGGCAAAAGGAATTTCTGACTATATCTGCCCGGTTGCCCAAAAAGGCAGGCTTGGTTATCAGCACGTAATCTGGACTGCGGGTTTTCTGGAAAAGATTTACGGAAAACTGAAACAATTGGGACTCGAGGCTGGTGACTGGGCAGTGGAAAGAGAAACGAATGATAATTTGGTGAACTTAGCCATTTATCATCATAAGCCTAACACTACCCTGCAAAGACTCGTTCAACTAGCTGACTGGTGGAGCTCAGGGCTTGACCGGAACAAGGCTTACCAGGGAATGACCTCAACGAGTTACGCTGACTTTCGCGATGTTCGCCTGAGTCCGGTTTTCAGTTACCTTAGGTCGGATGGAAACAATAAGGCAGGCGAGGACTTTTGGGTAAGCTTAAAAGCCATTTCCCTGGATGATGACCGTATTTTTCCGAAGAAAACATCGGAGGGGATAAGCGATTACGAGAAATTATGGCAGGAGTTTTCTGAGGAGTTTGAGAAAATTCCTGTTGAAAAGGGCGAAAGAGGACTGGAAGCTTTTTCAGAAACCCTGCTTTTTTTGCTCAAGAAATATTTAACAGTGGTTCCAGCCAGCACTATGCGGGGAGAGATGCCTGATACCACGCTTTATGATCACCTTAAGTCGACCGCAGCCATAGCCCAGTCGTTGTTTGATTTCTTCTCAGAAAAACACGTGGAAAAACTTGTTGAGAAGGACTTTCAACCAAGAGACTTCTTTGATCTGGTAAAAAATCCTGATGCAGAACCACCCTTGCTTTTGTTTTGCGGGGATATAAACGGCATACAAAAATTCATTTACAACATTGCTTCGGCCAAGGCTGCAAAAAGTCTTAAAGGAAGGTCGTTTTACATTCAATTGCTTACGGAAACGATCATTCAAAGGATTATTGATGATTGCAAGGTTTCTCTTGCCCATGTAGTCTATTCGAGCGGGGGCAAATTCTTTATGATTCTGCCGAATACCCAATCGGTGAAATCATCATTAAAAGCACTGAAGAAAGAAATTGAAGAAAACCTTTTCGAGATTCATCATGGGGAACTTTTTGTTTGCATGGATTTCGTGGAATTCGGTTACAACAACCAGATTAAGGTTTTCTTCAGGGATGATCTGAATAATGCCGGTGGCAAACTGACACAGGCAAACAACCTTGGGCCGGTCTGGAAACTTTTGTTTGAGAAAATTGCTTTTCAGAAAAACAGAAAGCTTAAAGACCTTTTAGTTGAAAGGTTCGATGAGTTATTTGAGCCACCAAAAGGCATTTTTGACTCTTCGTTTGTTTGTGCAGTCACCGGTGTTGAACTGAAAAAAGAAGAAGCCAGAACGCTGAAAAAATTTGGCGATGAAAGTGTAGTTGTTTCTCAGCCTGTTTTTGAGCAAACCCGAATAGGGCATTTACTTAAGGATGCTGACTTTTTTATCACTTTCAGGGAAATTGGTGAAAAATCTTATGAAGCATGGAAGGAAAAATCCATTCAGCCGCTTAATCTGAAAGTACACCATTATCTTTTTGATGAAAAAGAGTTGACCGGCGATCAGTCTGAGTTCAGGTTTATTTCTTCGGCTGATGTGGCGAGGGTGAGGAGGTTTAACAACACAAATTTCAACCAAATTAATAAATTAAAGGGCAAGCTTTCATCTTATGGTTTTTCTTTTTATGGCGGCAACAAGCAGGCCATGAAAGAAGGAAACAGGGAGTATAAGACTTTTGAGGAGCTGGCTGGAGATAATGACTCCGGTTTCAGGAGGCTTGGCATATTAAGGATGGATGTTGACAACCTTGGCCGTCTTTTTATTGAAGGTATTCCGGAAGAAAGAAAAAACCTATCCGTTTATTCGACCCTTTCAAACCAATTAGACCTGTTTTTCAGCGGTTATATCAACACCATAAGAAACTCGGAGAAATTCTGTGATGATATCAACATTCTTTATTCGGGTGGTGATGATGTATTTGCGGTTGGCAGATGGGATTTGATCATAGAATTTGCTGAAACCGTAAGAAATGATTTCAGGAAGTTTGTCTGTAACCGGGATGATATAAGCCTTTCGGCAGGTGTTGCACTGGTAGGAAGCAAATTCCCGTTGTCAAAGGCTGCACAAATGGCCGGGGAGGCGGAAGATCAGGCCAAAGCATTTGGCGGAGATATTTCCAGGGGAACTCCACCCACAAAAAACGCCATCAATTTATTTGGTGAAAACGTTGCCTGGGGCGATGAGTTTAGTTTCGTAAAAAACCTTTCTGCTGAACTTTACAGGTGGCTTAAGGATGGTAAAATTGCCAAGTCATTGTTACAGCGATTCTTTATTTTCAGAAAGATTAAGGACGACGGCCGGCAAGACTGGCGCTGGCTTTCAGCTTATGCTTTTGCGCGATATCAAAAATCTGACTCAACAGTAAAAGAGGAGCTGGATAAACTAAAAACGCTTATGATCACGGGCTCTTTTGAAAACTTGAGGCTTGAAAGTGGAGAGCTTAAGTCTTTCAGATTTGAAACCACCCGTGCACTGGATCTTCTTTGTATTGCCGCAAGGTGGGCCGATTTCAGAAGCAGAGAAAAAACAACATAAAAACCAAACCTAAATTTAATAACTATGAGAATTCAAGGAATACCCATTGACCTGGACTCCGGCTGGCTGAAAGAAGCCAACGGGTTACCCAAAGAAGCAGTTGACTTTGCCGAGAAACTAGGAGAGATTCTTGTTGACATTCAACCTGATGGCCGACCTAGTATCAATCAAATGACCACCTCGCAGGTCAGGAATTTTTTCGGAGAGATGAGGAGGATTCAGATGAAAGGCTTTGAAAAGAATAAAGGAGCCTTCCACATGCTGAAACCAAAACTTGCCTATTCAGTTGCCAGGGCAGGAAGGAATTCAAAAATTACTGTTTTTCAGCAGGTAACGAACCATCTTATGGATGGGGTCAACGACCAGACCACCTACAATAACTTTATTTCCTTTATGGAAGCGGTGGTTGCATATCATAAATCAAATGGTGGAAAAGACTAAAAACATACAGAAATGGAAAAGAAACTTGCAAAAAAAGTATTGATTTCGGGGAAGATTAAAACCCTTACTGGCCTTCATATAGGCGGCTCAAACAATACCATTCAGATTGGCGGTCTCGACAACTCAATCATTCGCAATCCGCTCGATAACAAACCTTATGTTCCCGGAAGTTCGCTGAAAGGAAAAATCCGCAGTCTGCTTGAGCAGAGTCTTGGAGTTGCAGGCACAGTGCCGATGGGGGGGAAGATTAAGCACGGCCCTACCGATAAAAACTCAGGGAAGGCAGCACTACCTATTTTGAATTTGTTTGGTATGGCCAGCGGTGATGAGGACAACATACCTTCCAAGTTAATTGTCCGTGACTGCAACATTATCGATGAGGATGGGAAGCTGCTAGAAAACCAGGCAACCGATTTGCCTTATACAGAGGCAAAGACTGAGATTGTTCTAGATAGAATCACTGCAGCAGCCTCACCAAGGCAACTTGAAAGAGTGCCTGCAGGAGTGGAGTTTACCCTGAACCTGGTGGTTAACGTTTTTGAGGAGGATGACGAAAAGGAAATGCTAAACCTGGTTTTCAATGGCATGCGGCTTTTGCAGGACGATTATCTGGGAGGTAGTGGCAGCAGGGGCAGCGGACAGATTGCATTTGGCGTTGAAAAAGTAATTGAACGCGGGGCCGGCTTTTATGCCGAAAATGATATTTCGAAGGAAAAGGAATACACTGAAGTGCCCGTGCCGGCTGAACTGAAATTTTAAAAAACCACCGACATGCAAATCATTCGGTTACATTTTACCACACCACTTCACCTTGGAGGGTTAAGGGCCGATTACGGGACCAGCGAGATGGTGGTTCATTCCGACACCATGTATTCGGCCATTTTCCAGGCATGGCGATTACTGGGGATGGAGCATTTGATCCCAGGAAAACCAGACCAGGATCCCGGCTTTGTTATTTCAAGCCTTTTTCCTTTTTACCAGGAAAAAGAAGGCGGTCCGGTGGTTAATTTCCTTCCAAAACCAATGATCGATCTTCTGGGAAACGCACCCCTTGAAAAACATAAGGCCCTTAAGAAAGTTGAATACGTTGAATTCATTCTTTACCGTCAACTTTTTCTGGAAGGGAAGAGAGGGTCTGACCTATCCGGATTTGCCAGGGGACGATTCCTTTCTGAAAAGGAGGTGCCCGCTGATTTTATCTCCACCTCGGTTTATCCCAGGGTAAGCGTTCCCAAATATGGAGAAGGAGGTAATGCAACGCCTTATTACATCGAACGCATCCATTTCAGGGGCAATTCAGGCTTTTATTTTCTGGTCGATTATTCTTCTGCTGAAATTAAAAAGGCCGTTGAAGCAGCCGTTTCATATTTGCAGGACGAAGGCATCGGAACAGACAGGCACGTTGGCAATGGCCTTTTCCGCTTTGCGACAGGAGAGTTGAAATTGGAGCTTCCTGCTTTAAGCAAATATTGCACGAATTTATCGCTGTTTTGCCCTGAAAACCCCGCATTGCTTAAGGAAATGATTAATGAGGACAGCCGTTTTGAGCTGATCAGAAGGGGTGGCTGGATTACCACCCAGCCCTACATGACCTACCGCAAGAAAAGCATTCAGATGTTCAGGGAAGGCTCTGTGTTCTCGTTACCGAAGACAAGAGCAGTGGTTGAGAATAGCTTCAAGGCAGGCAAAACAGTTGATTTGAGGCCTGAATTACCGGAAGGAATGAAGCAGGTTGAACATCCTGTTTGGCGGGTAGGGAAAAGCATTTTCATTCCTGTGAACCTTTAAAGGAAAAAATGATGGAAAATGATACAGCAAAACTCTATATCCATGTTTTAAGCCCGGTTCACGTTGGTGGCGGGCAGGAAAAATACTGGGTAAACGGAGTACATTATCTTTATGAAAGTAATAACAAGACGGTAATGGTTTTTGATCTTGAAAAACTTGGATCGTTTCTTTCTGAAGATGAGATTAATCAATATACCAATGCGCTTGAAAGTGGAAAAGCCAAAGAGTTTTTCGATTACCTGGCAAATACCCGCCACATTCCTTTCAGCAAGTTTTCGAAAGCTTACTATATGCCATATCAGCCCGAAGGTGAAATAAAAACCATGATCCGCACAGGGCTTGGCGAGCCTTACATTCCGGGCAGCAGCATAAAGGGTGCCATCAGGTCGGCTATTTTCAGCTGGGCATACCACAATGACCCCAGGATAAAACGAGAGATTGACCGCTTGAACCAATCGGCTGACACGCGTGGCCTTGGTAACAAGATGGACGAATCCTTGTTCGGCAAAATCGAAAACAACCTGATGCGTTTTATTCAGGTTACGGATGCCATGTTCAAGGATACCGTTCTTTTCAACACCAAGGTTTTCAATCTTTTTGAAGACCGCAGGGAACGTGAATGGTATGGCGGCTGGAAGCATGCACAACAAGGACCAACCAATGAAGATTTCAAGCCCCAGGGTTTTTCATCGACCTTCGAAACCCTTGAGATTAACGACTGGGCGACATTTCGGGTAAAAACAAATAAAACCATTTGGGATTTAATGGGCAAATACCCCGAAACCCCCAGACCGTCAAACGGAAGTCTGATCATGGCCGGAAACCCGCTGGAAAAACTCTTTGGAATGATCAATTTCGCCACCCGAAAATACATACAGTCAGAAATTGAATTTTTCGAAACCTTCCCTGCTGAAAAATCTGATTCAATAGTGGATGAACTGAACGAAATACTGGCCACCATTCCTGATGATAATAAGTCTTGTGTTTTGAAAATGGGGGCTGGTACTGGTTTTCATGCCATTACAGGAAACTGGCAGTTTGAGGATTTTACCGATACGGGATTTCATGAAGGTGGTCGCTTTGCCGGAAAGAAAAAATACAAATCCCGGAAAATTTCCTTCTCAAGATTTGAAACAGATGAGGGAACAGAAAATCTGTTTTTTCCTATGGGTTTTGTAAAGATATACAGCGAAGAGGCCTGGCAGGAAATGCTCAAAGAGGAATAGTGCGAACAAACCACTCAATGGTAAATGAATGGCTTCCATTATCTCGCTCATTTCTGATCAAACCATTCCCAACCTTTTGTTTATAAAAGAGTTTGGGCATCAGGCCGGTGAATTTATTTTTATTGGCACGGCCGCCATGCAGCAAAAGGGCAAAACCGAAGCCCTGATTAAAGCTGCCGGTTTGGAAAGCAGTAAGTGCCGCGAGCTGATGGTGCCTGATGAAACCGACATTGCAGGCATGGAGGCTTTTTTCGAACAACATTTCGGCCGTGAGTCGGGCTTTCTGGTTAATATTACCTGTGGCACCAAGCCCATGTTCCTGGTGGCCCATAATTTTTTCAGCCGGCCCGGAAACCAGGTGTTTTATTTGCCGATAGGCCAAAACGTGATTAGGGAGTTGTTTCCCCGAAATTCAGAATCTGAACTGATCGCTCGCTTAAATGTAAAAGAGTATCTGGGTGCCTGCGGGATTAGTTATGAACCTCTTGCTGCCTCTGAGTATCGCGACTACCGGATGTTGAAGCAAATTATGAAAGAATACCGGCAGAATGGTTTTCAGCCCGAACAGGTTGCCGGGCAGCGCGATAACGAATTCAAAGATTTTTTCACGGGTGGCTGGTTTGAGCAATATATTCATTATCGTTTGCGCGAGCAATTTAGTCTGGCTGAAGGTTTTATTGAATCGCGGGTGAAGATCAACAACTTTCCGGAGCCCCACCGTGCCGGTTTTGACAACGAGCTGGATGTGGTTTTTACCCGCGAAAACGAACTTTATCTGGTTGAAGCCAAGGTTAGCATGGGGCAAGCCCGGCTTAACAAAACCCTGCTCGACAATATCCTGTTTAAACTAAGCGCACTGAACCGAAATTTTGGCCTGCGTTCGCATGCAAGGCTGGCCACACTTGCCGATCTTTCTGTGGAACCGCTAAATTTCCATAAAGACCTTCGCCGCAAAATGAAAGTGTTGGGCATTGAAGGCATTGATGACCGCCAAAAAGTACTGGAAGGAAAACTGTTTCAATAATTGCGTTTTAAATTACTCAGGAAATGTCCTTTGGGGACAATGCTTTAAATTTGAAAAAGAAAATAATAAAAGCTTCACTAAAGATAATAAAAGCCATGATAAACGAAAAGTCAAGCCATTCAGCCGACATAAAAAAAATACTGTTCGTTACCGTTGGTGGTTCGTGTGAGCCGATAATAAAAGCGATTGATCATCATAGGCCCGGGTTTGTGTATTTTGTTTGCTCCACAGGCACTTCGGGTAAGGCGCCCGGCAGCATTTCGATGGTAACCGGGGCAGGGCAGGGTTGCCAAACCGGCAGTACCATTCCCGAAAGTACTGGCCTTGCTGACAGTCAGTATGAAGTGATTGCCCTTGACCCCGGCGAAGAAGACGATCCGGGCGAAGCCTACAAAAAAATTAAGGATAAAATTAAGCAGGCAATTGCCCAATGGCCTGTGGCCGAAATACTTGCTGACTATACAGGAGGCACCAAGTCGATGAGCGTAGCCTTGTTTTCGGCCGCCATTGATTTTGAAAACGTCAGGGTTTCGTTGGTTACCGGTGCGCGGGCCGACCTGAGAAAAGTAAAGAACCTTACCGAAACAGCCGTTACACTCAACAAGTTTTCATTTGTAATGGAGCGGCAACTGGAGCAGGCCAACGCCCTGGTAGCAAAATTCTCCTATGCCTCTGCCAGAAAACTGATTGAAGACTTACTGGAAGCCGGCCTGCATTTTTCTGTTGAGAGCAGGAATAAGCTTCAGAAGCTTTACGGCTTTTGCCAGCTTTTCGATGCCTGGGATAAATTTGATCATGCAAAGGCTTTCGACCTTTTTCAGGGCTTCGAAAAGTTTTATCCAAATCATTTCCAGAACCTGAAAAAAACAATAACCGAACGCAAGCTGCTTGATAAAGGTTTTTCTGCACCCGAAAACTTTGTTGATTTAAACCAAGGGCGGTTTCACCTGGTTAACGACCTGATGCTCAATGCTCATCGCAGGGGCATTCAGAACCGTTTTGATGACGGGGTGGGCCGCATTTACAGGGCCCTTGAGCTTTTTGCCCAAACCTACCTGCTAACCGAGCACCAGATTAAAACCGGCAGTGTGGAGGTTGACACCCTGCCTGAAAAAGCAAGAGTACGCTACAACAGCAAAAAGGACGAAAACGGCATGGCAAAACTCGGCCTTATGGAAAGCTATGAGCTGATTTGCGTGCTCGATGGCCCTGAAAAAGCCGTGGGCGGGGTTTTTGAAAAATACCGCAACAAAATCCTTTTCGAAATTACTTCGCGCAATAATTCATTGCTGGCACATGGTTTTACACCAGTATCGAAGCAGGCTTTCAGTTCATTCTTTAACCTGACCAGCCAGTTTTTTAATGAATGCCAGGCCGCTACAGGCCTTAATCAAATGGAATCTGATCTTCAGTTACCGCAAAGCCTGCCCGGGCTGTAAAAACCTACATGCCAATGACCACAAACTACACCCTTGAGCTAAACCCCGAAAAGAAGCAGGCTTTTGAGATGCTCAAAAAATTTATTTCGGGCAACCAGGAGCAGGTTTTTGTGCTTACCGGATATGCCGGCACGGGCAAGACCACACTGGTAAAGAGCCTGGCACAGTATTGCAGCGACCATGAAATACCCCTAACCCTTTTGGCCACCACCGGCAGGGCTGCCAAGGTGCTGGCATCAAAAACCGGCTTCAGTGCCGAGACGCTGCACCGCCAGATATACAGCCTCGATGTGAGCGAACTTGATGAAGCCACCCAGACCAAAAGAATACGTTTCAGACTTAACATAAATACTGCCTCTGCCGACCATGTGTATGTGGTGGATGAAAGCTCCATGATCTCCGACAAGCCCCTGTCGGATGCCCTGACCCTTTTTGGCACAGGAAGCGTACTCGACGACTTTATGCGCTATGGCGGAAGCCGCAAGGTCATTTTTGTGGGCGACAGCGCACAGTTGCCCCCGGTTAACTCCAGGTTGTCGCCTGCCCTGTCGCTGCCCTATCTTATTAAAAAATTCGGCTTCAGGGGCAGCGCCCTGAACCTGAAACAGGTGATGCGCTACCCTGCAGGTTCGGCCATTTACGAAAACTCACAGCGGCTGCTGCAGGTCATCCATTCGGGTAACTTCCAGGGCAGGCTGCAGTTAAAGGCAGGCGGGCACCAGGGCATCAGGGTGTTTGCACTCGACACCCAGATGATCAGCGAATTTGCCGGGCAGTTCAGGCGCTTTGGCTATGAAGGCTGCATATTTCTTACCCTGAGCAACAGGCTGGCCACCGAAGTGAACCGGCAGGTCAGGGCATTGTTGCACGGCGGCGGTGCCGCCGCTTTGGTTAAAGGCGAAGTGCTTATGGTGCAACAAAACAATTACAAATACAACATTGCCAATGGCGAGCACATTGAGGTGCTGCAGGTGACCGGGCCTGAAGAGTACCACGCAGGTCTCCGGTTTATTCCCGTTGAAGCCAGGGTAAACGAACCTGCCGGTCCACGCCTGTTCCGCGGCCTGCTCATTAAAGATTACCTGGAGTTGGCTGCCTCGCGCCTGAGCAATGAAGCCGAGTTTAAACTCACGCAAGACTTCATGATACGCATGCGGCAAAAAGGCATTGACGCTAAAAAACACAGCGAAGAATTCAAAACTTTTATGCTAACCGACCCTTATCTGAATGCCATACGTGCCCGCTACGGCTATGCCGTAACCTGCCATAAGGCACAGGGCGGGGAGTGGCCAAGGGTGTTTATCATCCTTGAGAAAGGCCTGTGGAACCCCACAGAGCCCGAACTGAAGTTTAAATGGACCTATACGGCCATCACCCGCTCAGAACAGGAATTGAATTTCCTTGAAAACTGGGCCATTATTTAAGGTAGTGTTTTTGCCTCGGCGGCATCTTTAAATTAAATTATATCTCTAATGGAATTGGTTTTAAGCACATTTGGAACTGCACTAAGGGTTGAAAATGGAATTTTTTTGGTGGTACATCCTGAGGGGAAACAAAGCATTAACCCACAAAAGCTGAAACGGATCATCATCAGCAAAGGGGCAAGCATCAGCTCGGATGCTGCCTTATTGGCCATTGAACACGAAATAGACGTCATTTTCATTGATCGTTCTGGCAAACCTTCGGGCCGGGTCTGGAGCATCAAATTTGGTTCAATCAGTAACATCAGGCGGAAACAACTTGATTTTTTATACAGTCCAAAGGGTTTTGGATGGGTTAAGGAGCTTGTTGTTCAAAAAATGGACAACCAGATTGGATTTTTACTAAGCTTTGACCAGGTGGATGAGACTCAAAAACACATTCTTCAAAAGGGAATTCACAGAATAGAAGATTACAAGAAGAAAGTCAATGATCTGGAAAGCCAGGCCCTTTCAGATGTTGCTCCCACCCTCAGGGGCTGGGAAGGTGTGGCTTCAAAAGTTTATTTTGAATCAATTAAAAGTTTTTTGCCGCATGAATATCGTTTTGAAGAGCGTTCAAAGCACCCGGCCATGGATGCCTTCAATTGCCTGCTCAATTATGGATATGGTATGATGTATGGCAAAGTGGAGGGAGCCCTGATAAAAGCGGGCATCGACCCTTATATAGGAGTTTACCACCGCGATGATTTCAACAGGCCGGCACTGGTTTTCGATGTCATTGAAATATTCAGGGTGTGGGTTGATTATGTGGTTGTAAGTTTATGTCTGCAACAGGTTTTCGATCAGGAATGCTTCAGTCAAAAAGCAGATGGCTCTTGGTGGCTGGAAAACTTGGGAAAAAGGATCTTAATACAATCCATCAATGATTATTTGACAGAAATAATTAACCTTAAGGGATTTCAACGCTCAAGGGAAACCCATATAGAGCTATATGCTCAAAACCTTGCACAGATTTTTTTAAACAGCTAAAGGTTGTTGATATGCTTCAATTAGGTCAAAATATTACCAGCGCAAATGATCCGCTGAAAAAGATTGAAAATGAGGTACTGTTCAGGATGGTAAGCCAGCCGGGGGGTGATTTGCAGTCGAAAATTAATCAATTAAGAACTGTTGCAGGCATTCAACCCCAGAGATATCAGGCTTTGAAGAAGATGCTGCCTTATGTTACCTGCGGTATTTTTCATCCGGCTTACCGAAGGCTGGAGAATTTTGCCTCCATCGATTGCTTTATCCTTGACCTTGATCACCTTTCTGAAAAGGAACTGATGCCCCTTCAATTAAAGGAAAAACTAAAATCTGATCCCAACATCCAGCTTGCTTTTACTTCTCCCGGGAACAACGGGCTAAAACTTCTTTTCATGCTGGAGAAGAAATGTTATGACCGGCACCAATTTTCAATGTTTTATAAATTGTTTATCAGGCAATTTTCTGCAAAGCACGGGCTCGAACAGGTTGTTGATAAAGTTACCAGTGATGCCACCAGAGCCTGTTTTTTAAGCGTTGACGCAGAGGCTTGGTTTAATCCGCAAGCCTTGCCAGTAAGGATGGAAAGCATCATAGATTTCGACAGCCATCTGGCGGTTGAAAGGGCCATGACACTTTTGCGCGAGATGGAACAGGAAAGCCCTCCTGTGGCAAAGGAGAAGGAGAATCCATTGACCAGCGATTTGCTTACGGAGATAAAAAAGAAACTAAATCCTAACTTCAAGACAAAACCGGAAAAAACCTATTTTGTTCCCCGGGAGGTTGACCAGGCCATTGAAAAGGTGGAAGAGAAAGTCAGGGCTTTTGGAATCGAGCTGAAAGAGAGCGCATCCATTCATTACGGGCGAAAAATGGTTTTTACTTTGGAGGACCGTTGGGCCCAACTGAACCTGTTTTTCGGCAAGAACGGTTACAAAATAGTAAAAACGCCGGTAAATAAAAGCGATCCTGAGCTGGCAGAAGTAGTTTATGGCATTTTGTGTGAGTATTTTTTCGGACCGGAAAATCCCCTTTAAAATGCCCGTGAAAAAGCGAAAACCCTTGACATTTTTGGAAAAGCTGCGGATGATAAAAAACGCGGGGCTTTCTAACGTAAAACCCTTGCAAAGCCCCCGAGCAGAAGACCCGGTTCCAATTAACAACCTTGAACAACGGATTAAACAAATTCTTGAGCTATACAGACTTCATCATAACAACCCGGCAAAAATGATTTTTTTTGTAATGTATGATATCGAGGATCATAAGATAAGGCACCAAATTGCCAAATACCTGATCAGGAAAGGGTGCATCAGGGTTCAAAAATCAATATTTCTTGCCCAAACGCATAGGGATAGGTTTCAGGAAATATACAATACCATTAAGGAAGTGCAGGAAATCTATGATAACAACGACAGTGTTTTTCTTGTTCCGGTGTCAGTGGATGAAATCAGGGCAATGAAAATCATTGGGCAGCAAATTGATCTGGACCTCATTCTCGAAAATCGCAATACCTTGTTTTTTTAATGCTGCCTCAATGTCAACAGCCAGTCTTGACCAAATTAACCGCAGCATATTTGAATGCAGGAAAAAAGGACGATACGGGGAAGCCCTGGAGGTTTATAAGCAAAAGGTACATCTCCGCTTTAATCCTCAAGAAGTGCTTGCTAACGAGTACCTTGTGGGTAACATACTTCACTGCCTTCGCAAAGTGGGTAAAGCAGGAAGTGGTATTGATTTTTTATTTCAATATTTGGGTTTTACCTTTTCTGATGCTGCACCCCGTGCATTGCTGAATGAAGCAGGCTGGTGTTTTTACGATTGGTTCCGGAATTTCAAGAAGGATGACCAGGTTACAGACAAGGATCGTAAAACCATAGAAAAATCAATTCTTTTGCTTCAACAATTAAAACCTTCTGAAGACTACCTGTTATTCAGCAGGTTGTTTTTTGAGCTATGCAGGGTTCTTGAGCCAAAGAAGGAGGGGGTTCACGAAGGTTTTCTGAGTTTCATCCAAAAGCTTGGGCCGGAGATGTTTTCAGATCAGCCTAATGAGTTGCCGGCCTCAAATTCCAAAAGTGGAAGGCCAATGTTTTTTTCATCAGACCGTGAAAAATATTATATGCAACTCACCAAAGTTTTATATGCCTCGGGCCTTATTGAGGCCTGCTTGGCGAAGTGCCAGCTGGCCTTGGAGGAAGGTAGAAATATTTCGGGGAGTAGCAGGCTTTGGATAGCCAGGAGGCTTGCCCTTTGTCTGCAGCAGCTAGGCAAAAACGAGGAGGCGGCAAAAAAGATGCTTGAAATAGCCCGAAAAAAGAAGGATTGGTTTCTGTGGGTTGAGCTGGGGGAAATGTATTTGCAGGCAGGGCAAGAAGGGCAAGCTTTATTGGCCTGGGGGCGGGGTTTTTTTTCGCAGGGACAAACGGCCTATAAGGCCGGGTTTTATGGTCGGATGGCACAATGGTTTTATCTGCAGGCAATGCCGGGGCCAGCGCTGTGGCATTTGGAACTTGCTTTTGATGCACGAAAACAGCAGGGCTGGAAGATTCCATCAGAATTGCAATGGCTCAGCCAGCAGCCCGGAATGGCGGTAACTGAAAACAATCTGAAAGAAACCTATGAAAAATGTGCGGTTTTTTGGGAAAAGCAAATGCAAAAGCAGGCAAAAGATGAAGATATTTCTGAAATGGAAACCTGGCACGAAGGAACGATAACAGCCGTTTTGAATGAAGGCCTGAATGGCGATGGTTTCATTACCACCCGTGAGGGCAAAAGCATATACTTCAGGACAAGGAAATTGAAAGGGCCCATTGAAGGAATGAGACTGGGTGTCAGGGTAAAGGTAAAGGCAGCCAAACGCCAGTACAAAGGCCGGCAAGTAATCAATGCCCTGCAAGTTTTTTTTGTTTGATAATAAAAAGATAACCAAAAATGCTGTAAATTGTGCTTAACTTTGCAAGTCCAAAAAATGACCTGTTTTTTTAATAAAAAATACCGATTCGAACAGTTTATCCCTTTAAATAGGCTCAAAAACAAGGAATTGCATAAATTGCACTCAAAGACCTACTTCCACAAAAACAAGGATTAAGACGATAAGCTGAACCAAATGATCAAAGCCGATATCCTTGGCTCAAAGACCTACTTCCACAAAAACAAGGATTAAGACTCTTAACGTGTTGTTCGTTCATCTCGTCAATCACCCTCAAAGACCTACTTCCACAAAAACAAGGATTAAGACAAATTTTCCATTTTCGTAAGTTTTAGGAATGAACTCAAAGACCTACTTCCACAAAAACAAGGATTAAGACATCAAAAAACAAACCCGTATTGAGGCCGAAATGATAGTCTCAAAGACCTACTTCCACAAAAACAAGGATTAAGACCCTATTGAGCCGAAGCCGTTACGCACTGCACTGTAAAAATCTCAAAGACCTACTTCCACAAAAACAAGGATTAAGACCTTCATGATTTTTGACCCCGCCCTTTCATGACCGCTCAAAGACCTACTTCCACAAAAACAAGGATTAAGACTCCATTTTTTTAGTCAATTAGTTAATTTAATGACACTCAAAGACCTACTTCCACAAAAACAAGGATTAAGACCACCGACAGGGTTACTCCATATTTTTGCGCAAGCATAACTCAAAGACCTACTTCCACAAAAACAAGGATTAAGACACTTCCACTTTTGAAAGTAAAGTTTTGGATTACACTCGTCTCAAAGACCTACTTCCACAAAAACAAGGATTAAGACATTGTACTTCTGAGCAAGCGCAAACTTGCGCTCCTCTCAAAGACCTACTTCCACAAAAACAAGGATTAAGACGCCAACAACCGACTTCATGATTTGCAGATTAGCCCTCAAAGACCTACTTCCACAAAAACAAGGATTAAGACAACGCCGCTTAAATTAGTTCTGAAACTTGTTTTTGACTCAAAGACCTACTTCCACAAAAACAAGGATTAAGACTTAGAGCCGTATTTTGTTATAGTTACAGACGACCAGCCTCAAAGACCTACTTCCACAAAAACAAGGATTAAGACCGTTATGGGCAATTTAAGAACCTACTACCAAAATACTCAAAGACCTACTTCCACAAAAACAAGGATTAAGACCTTAATCACCCATATCTACAGAATAAGCAACTCAAACTCAAAGACCTACTTCCACAAAAACAAGGATTAAGACGTCTGCTTTTCCAGCATAATAGTCGTCTGCAAGTGTTCTCAAAGACCTACTTCCACAAAAACAAGGATTAAGACGTGTAGCCATTCAGTTTTAAAGTTAGTTAATGACATTAACTCAAAGACCTACTTCCACAAAAACAAGGATTAAGACTTTTGTGTTCAAGATTAATTGAACCGTTTTCGTATTCGCTCAAAGACCTACTTCCACAAAAACAAGGATTAAGACCTGAAAGCTCAAACAAGCCAGGGGCCGTCTTACACATTCTCAAAGACCTACTTCCACAAAAACAAGGATTAAGACGTTTCCACCCCAATTGAAGTCCGCATGCAAGTTTTCTCAAAGACCTACTTCCACAAAAACAAGGATTAAGACCTCGGATCACCTTCATCCTTTGGGAGTGGCTTGCCGTTCTCTCAAAGACCTACTTCCACAAAAACAAGGATTAAGACATTCTCACGCCCTTCGTGATAGTGAACTCTCCGAAGTCCTCAAAGACCTACTTCCACAAAAACAAGGATTAAGACTTTCTTAATTTTCAACATAGGCACGTAATATTTTAAGTACTCAAAGACCTACTTCCACAAAAACAAGGATTAAGACGGGTATCACCCCTTTCATAAGTCCTAATCACTCGCTCAAAGACCTACTTCCACAAAAACAAGGATTAAGACTCTGAATAATCACAACGAGCATCAGAACTGTCGTCTCAAAGACCTACTTCCACAAAAACAAGGATTAAGACTGGCTTGCCGTCCTTCTTCGCTAACTCAATTTCTTCTCAAAGACCTACTTCCACAAAAACAAGGATTAAGACTTTTGTTAATGACTGTCATGATATTTTATTTTTAAAGCTCAAAGACCTACTTCCACAAAAACAAGGATTAAGACCACTTATAGGCAATTCGACAACGTGTGTCTTGCCTGAAAACTCAAAGACCTACTTCCACAAAAACAAGGATTAAGACCTTCGCCGCCCAAACCAATGGCGTATTTTAGCTTTCTCAAAGACCTACTTCCACAAAAACAAGGATTAAGACTCCATTACTATCGTCCCAAAGATTTACACCCGATAATCTCAAAGACCTACTTCCACAAAAACAAGGATTTTCGTGAAGAAATGCTTTGGGGAGTGAGCGAAGCCAAAGCATATTCTGAACAATCCCGCTTTTTTGCGGGAAAGACAAAAGGTTGATTGATTAACTTTACCGGGAGATCAAAGACCTGCTTCCACAAAAACAAGGTTTGACTTAAACTTTTCCTCTTCCCATTTCAAATTAAGTTGTAGATTTTTCCTGATTTGCCTTTACCTGTAAAAGGGGAAAAGGGGTTTGTGCCCTATCCCGGACAAAAGCTTTAACAGCCAATGCTTTAACCGTTCACATTGTTAACAAAACCAAAAATGTATATAGTTAAATATAAAGAATTATCTTTGTAAAAAACTAAATACTTTAAACCATTAGACATGAAAAAAACAACCTTATTTGCTTTGGCAGGAATACTGTCAGGTATCATCCTAACCGGGATTATTATTTTCCTTTCGGCACAATCGGTTATGCTTAAAGAGGAGCAAAGCAAGTATGATTTTGAGCAGTCGGTGCAGGTTTTTGAAGCATCCGCCCTGGCGAGTGGCTGGAGAATTTCTGCCACGCATGATATGCAGAACACCATGGCCAACTTTGGGAAAGAGGTGTTGCAGGCAAAAGTGTTTGAAATTTGCCATCCTGAACATGCCTACGAAATTTTGAGCCGCGACAAGGAAAGGATTGTCACATCGATGCTGCCTTGCCGGGTGGCTGTCTGCGAAAAATCCGACGGAAAGACTTACGTTTCCTGGATGAACACCGGCCTTGTGGGTGGCATGATGAAGGGTGTAGTACCCAAAGTAATGAAACAAGCTTCAAAAGAAAGCGAAGCAATTGTGGCCGTATTGCTGCAATAAAAAGAAATGTGCAAAGAATAAGCCCGCTGAATTATAAGTTTTCAGCGGGCTTCTTTTGGGTTCAACCGTTCAGGGTCAATCTGTTATTTCTGGCAGGTTCAATTTACCTGATCATTAAACGATAAACAATCACTTCTCCATTGCTGTAAAGCCTGAGGAAATAGTAGCCAGGCCTGATGCCTTGCAGGCTAAGGCTGCCGGTGGGATTTTCGAAGGTTCTGACCACCACACCTGTCAACTGCAGCAGCTCGGCTTTCTGTATGCTGGCGCCTTCTATCCTTACGTAAGAAGTGGCGGGGTTTGGGTATATTCGAAAGCCTTTCAACTCGGTTATTCCCACGGTGGAGGTCAGGGTAATGGTTATTTCCAAGTCGGCTCCGTTTACCACAGCTTCGCCAGTGGCAGTAGTATGGTTAGTGGCGGTTACTTGGTAGGGGTAGGAGCCGTTGACCAATAGCAGGGTGGCCTCACCATTGGCATCGGTGGTGAGGGTTTCACCTGCAATTTCGATGCTCGCGCCTTCGAGCGGGAGGTTGCCCGATCCGGTGGCCGAGAAAGTCACTTTTTGGGCAGCAGGCATAAAGGTTACCAGCCCAAGTGCGAGATCGTCGGCCTGGTGAGTCACTACGGTTTCAATGCTTTCGGCATCCTGCACCGCCACATCCCACAGGTTGCCCATTGCCATCTGGTTCACCGGGCCGTTGTTGTACAGATCGTAGGTAACCCCGCCGTTTCCGTTTCCGCTGAAAACATTGAGGCCCGGATTATAGTTTTCGGGGTCGTTGTTGCCCATGTTTACCACCGGGTAGCCAATGATGGTAATGCCCCAGAGGTTGCCTTCAATCACGTTGCCGGTAACCATCACGTGCTGATAGGCCGCCGCAGCACTGGCCGTAAGGTTGATGCCGCTGCCGCCCAGGTCAGGGTTGTTTTGAATGTTGTTGTCGATCAGGGTGTTGTGGCGTATCCACCCATTCATTCCACTTCCGGTAATGGTAATGCCATAGCGGTTGGCTTCCACGTAGTTGGAGTCGATCACCACATCGCCGGCTACGCCCAGCAGGGAAGAGTAGGCGATGCCACCCGACTGTACAAAGCCATTGCCGATTACGGTATTACCCACAATATGGGTGGTATTACCGGGTCCGGCAGGGCCCAGATTGATCTGTGGGCGGTTGGAGTTTTCGGTCGTATTGCCGAAAAGGTAATTGTTACGGAAAATGATCGGACTGGCTACGTTGGAGGCGGAAGCGATGGCTGCGCGCTGGTTGGAGTAAATCGAGCAGTTTTCAATGGTGGCAGGTCCTGAAATGTCGAGCGCTCCGCCCGAAGCCAGCGATCCACTGGTTGAACCGGACAGGTAATAGTTGTAGCGAAGGGTGCAGGCATCCATATGGAAGGTGCCCCCATTGTTAACCTTAATGCCGCCGCCATACTCAAAGGTGGCGTTGCGCAGGTAGGTGTAATGGCCTTCATAGAGGCGTATGCCGCGCCACTTGATGCCGGTCGATTCGGGGTCGATGGCCGAAAACACCGCCTGATCGGGCGCATCGACAATAAACACGCCATGCGACTCGATATACGAAAGGTCGTGCAGTAAAAGGGTAAGGTCGGTCAGGATTTCGAGGGTGTCGTTGGCGCTGATCACCACACTGCCATTGAGTTCGTAATGGCCGTTGTTTTCAAACACCACACCGCCCGAGTTTTCGGCAAGGGTTTCAAGGTCCCAGCGCACGCCTGTGCCGGGTGTGGCATACTGGGCTTGCGCAAAAAGGGCTGAAGCAACAAAAATCAGGGTAAAGATTCTCTTCATAGTTTGAGTGTTTTTGAAATTTTATGGGCCGTATGATGGTTCAATTTGGAAATGAAACATAAAGTTACGAATAGTTTCCCGTAAAGGGAAAAATAAACAGCCTTTTCGGTGAATTAATCACCGAAAAGGCTGTTTATTTGCTGAAAAGCCATTATTCTTCTGTTTGCTTATTTCTGAGGTATTCGCGGTAGCGGTCGTCGTTCTGGTACCAGAGGATGATGCTGAACAGGGCTCCGGCCACAAAACTACCACTAAAAACCGCCAGGCAGGAGCTGGTAACATCCATGCCGCCTTCCCGCAACAGTTTAAGAATCAGCGTGAGCAAGGTAACACCTGCCCCAAAAACCAGTCCTGAGCTAATGCAAAAGAGAAATTTGCTTTTCTTTCGCCACCAGGCCCATTTGTGAATGTTGTTGTTGCTGTAAATAATCATAATTTTCTTGGTGTAATTATTGCCTTTTGCCGGCAGCCATTATTGGCCCGCAATGGCTATTGCTTAATAATTTGTTTGGTTACGAAAAATCTGTTTTCGAACACCAGGGTTAGCAGCATCAACCCGTTATGGGCAGGCAGGTTGATGGTTTGAAGGTTGCTGCCTTGCTGCTGTTGTTCAAAAATGCCTTTGGTTAATAAGCGTCCTTCGGGAGTGGTTACAAAATACTCGGCAGGTTTTGTGTTTCGTGCTTCATACCTGATGCTTACCCTGTCGCTTGCCGGATTTGGAAAAACCTCGACCTTGTATGGATTTTTCCCATTGATTTCGACTCCGGAGGGGGCATGCTCTCTTATGAGCTTAACTTCAAAAATGGAATAATCGGCTTCGGTAAGATAGGTTTGATTGAAGCTGAAAGGATTGGGCTCGGGGCTGAAAATGCCCCCCACAATGTGGCCCAGTAAAATGGTGTCAGATGAAATATGGCTGAGTTTTATCGCTTCGTGGTCGAAGTGGGGCAGGTCTTTGTTGGGAATAAACTCTGCGCTGGCACCCTGCAGGAAAGGCATTTCAACGGGCAGTTTATATTCGTGCCAGGTGCCATCGGCTTCGCGAGTCAGCCTGCTTATGGTTTTCACAAAGGGCACCAAATCGTCTTGGTAAAAGATATCGTCTTCGAAAAAGAACTGGCTGATGCCACCAAAGAAAAGGGAGTGCATGCGGTTCTGTTCACTATCGAAAAGGCTTACCTTGGCGCCGTGGTAATTGCTAAGGTATTGGTTGAAGTCGGTCACAGCCGTATAGCTGTCGGGCCTGATCTCAACAGGATAGAGGAAAGGCAGGTCGAAGTTGATCTGAAACACGCCCGAAGAAATAGTGTAGCCTTCAGTGCCATCTTCAAAAATCATGGGCAGCAGGTTGTAATCCCGTCGCCTCAGGTGAACCTCATCGGTGATGGTCTCATAATTACCGAATGACAGCTGCCCTTCGCTGTTGTCGATAGTGAATTTTCTGATCTGGTTAGTGTATTCCTGCTGAAAAGTCGGATTGTTCATGGGGTTGTACCTCCCGTCGAAACGGTGTCCGCCAATCAGAAAAAATGTATCTCCAAGCTTTCCAAGCTGGCCCCCGGTTACGGCAAAGATATTGTTTTCAATCTGGCGGAAGAAGGGCTGGATAGGCTCCTGACTGATAATTGCCTCTATGAGGTCGGGCACCAATACGGTAGTCAGTTTTGGAAAGGTGATATGATTGCGGGCCGAGGCCGAATAGGCATAACCGCCAGTGATGTAGAGCGTGTCGGCAGCCTGAAAAAAGTTCATATTGGTCGACTGTAGCTGTTCGGCAATACTTGCTGGAAGCTGGCTAACTTTCGCAGTCCAGGTTTGACGGGTGGCAATGTCGATTACAAAAAGGTCGGTGTTGTTATTCTCTGCCGGAAAGCTTGCAAAGGGTTGTCGGGCATGGATGCCCTCGCGGCGACCTCCTATCAGCAGCCATTTGCCGTTGTGCTGGCCATAAGCAAAAGAATGCAAACCCGGAAATTCCGGCACCTCGACAGGAATCAGCGATACAGTGTATTCAAATTCTGACTGTGCTTTTAAACCTCCTGCAAGCAATAAGCAAGCAACAAAAAATGAGATGGCCTTTTTCATAATTTTTAACTTAAACCACTACCCCTTAGTTGCTTTAAAAAAAGTAAAAAATCGGCAGGTAAAAGATACAGGACCTAAGTTCTTGCAAAATCCAGTCCGAGCTCCGCCATTTTTTCTGGCAAAGGAGATGCCGTGTCAGGGTCCCAGCCGCGCTGCGTGTAATAGTCGTCGAGCATTTTGCTAAAGGCAACTCTTTCCACCAATATCCCTTCTGAAGGTCCATGTGTGGGTGCGTCTTCAAAAAAGCGGTCGGGGATCCAGTCGTCGGCCCTGGAGAATCCCTCACGGTGGTTGAACAGGCGCTCCATGTTAATAATACGCTCACCGGCCTGTTCAAAAGATTCGGCTGTCCATTCAATGCCGGTAATGGCCGACATGAAGTTATGGAAAGCCAGTTCGTTGCGGAACCAGCTGCTGGCAAAGTTGCAGGCGCCGATGGAGTCGCGCAGGGCCAGCTGGTTCTGCGCCGAGGGGCTGCCTCCATGCATGTGGCAGGCGCCGCGGTTGCAGGTGGCATATGAAATGCCAAACCATTCGGGGCGGGCATGAATGTTCCAGGCAGCCACTTCATGGCCTTTCACATGAATAGCAAACTTGTGCGATTCCTGACCAATCAGCTTTGAAAGGTGCTTCACTCCCTGCGATGCTTCTTTGCCAATGCCTTCCATTTTTCCCATTAAGTGTATCATTTCTATGGTGGCATCCACGTTGCCCCATGTCAGGTCAATGCCATTGAGAAATTCTTTAGTAATTAGCTCTTTCTCGTAGGCTTCCATCAGGAATCCAATAGCATTACCTACTGATATGATATCCATGCCGTAGTCGTCGGCAATGAATATTGCCTTGTTCAAGCCATTGATGTCGTCAATCAGCAGGTTGGCGCCCAGCATGGTGCCGGTTTCGTATTCGGGGCCATCGTGCACCAGTCCGCCGTATGCGCCTTTGGCTACACCACTCTTTTTGCAGGCCAGCTTGCAGCAGAAGCAAGAGAAGTCGCGTTGCCAAATTTGCTCACGGGCAGCTTTGGCGCCGATCTTATGGGCGTATTCGAAAGTGCCTTCTGAAAAGTTCTTCACGGCTTGCACGCCACGGTCGCTGGCAGAGGTGATGGAGTTGGCCGTGCCTCCATAGCGCCAGTTTCGGCGGCTTTCGGTATCTTCCGCGAAAGCGGCCCTGGCCTTTTCGAGCAGCTCAAGAAAGTACTTGTGATTGGCCACATTGGGTTGGCCGGTGCCTCGCACCGCAATGGCTTTCAGGTTCTTGGAGCCCATCACGCAGCCGGTGCCTCCACGTCCGGCCGCACGGGCAGCCGTGTTGATGATGCAGGCCATGGGGTTGAGCCTTTCGCCGGCTGTGCCAATATAACAACTGCGGAAGCGGCGGTTGCCAAGGTGCTCAATGAATTTCCTGTCGAACTCGTCGGTGTCCATGCCCCAGAACTGGCTGGCGTCGCGTATCTCCACCTGGTCGTTGTTAATATATAGGTAAACAGGGGTGTCGGCTTTGCCCTGGATGATGATGCCATCGTAGCCGGCAAATCGTATCTCAGGACCAATGAAGCCGCCCATGCTGGCATAGCTTATGCCAGAGGCTTTTTCAAATGGCGAACTGATCGGCGAGGTGCGTGGCGACTTGCAAATGACCGTGGTGCGCGAAGCAGACGGGATGGGCAGTCCTAAAAATGGCCCTGGCATGATCATCAGCGGGTTTTCAGGTGCCAATGGGTCAATGCCAGGTTCTTTCAGCCGGTCCCACAATATTTTCATACCCAGTCCACGGCCGCCCACAAACATTTTCAGGTCTTTTTCAGGTACCTGGAAGCGGCTCACCTCGCGGGTGGTAAGGTTTACATCAAGCAAAATTCCGTAATATCCGTTGGCGCTCATTTTTTCTTTCTTTGTTTTTTACAGGTTTTCTTTTTTATTTCCCTTTCGGGGAAAATCAAATCCTGATGTCGTAAAACCTTTCGATCAGGATGCGCGCCACGGCATCGGGCGACATTTTGCGGAACTCGGTGTCATCGTGCAGCTCCACATATTTCAGGGCATCGAACGAGCAGTACTTCACGCATTTGGGATCGCCGTTGCACAGCGAGCACATGCCAAAGGGCCTGCGGTTGGCATCCATTTGAATGACGCCGGTTCGCTGGCGGCTGCAAGCCCTCGCACAGCGGCGGCAGCCAATGCAGGTGTCGGGATTGTTGCGGATGGTTTGGGTGAGGGGGTCGCGGTACATGGCTTTCAAGCCGGTCACTTCATCTGGCTCCACCGGGCAGGCTTCGATGCAGGGCGCATCCTCGCACAGCGAGCAAACCATGGGGATGTCCACATCGGGGTTGTACCAGTGCACTTTGATGTTCGACAGCCAGGGGTTGCCCAGGCCGTTAAGCATTTCGCCGTCTACCTCCACGGGGTAGTTAAAGGCTGAACAAACGGTTTCGCAGGTGCGGCAGCCGGTACATTTGGTAAAATCGACCACAATACCACGGAGCATATTGCCGGTGGCACCATGTAGTCGAAACACCACCCCGAAATTACCTACCAGCGCCAACCCACCGGCGCCAATGGCCAGCTTGCGGATAAAATCGCGTCGGGTTTGAGCATGAATGACTTCGTTCATCTTGGTTTGCTTTTTTTGTTAATCCCCGGTTTCAACCCCTGATAGACCTGCCAGGCGAAAGAAACATTTTTTGCATGGGAATGCGCAGTAAATATAAACATTTGATGGAAAACAAAGGGAAAATCCACCAATTTTCTGTCTCTAATTTCAGGAATTTGGGTGAACAAGCCCCATTGTCTTATTGTTTATAATTCAAATAGTTGATTAAGTAAATATGATTTGCCATGAACAGACTTTTTTTGTTTGCGCTAATTCTTAGCGTGCCCATTCTCTCTTTTTGCCAAAATCAAAAAAACACCAATGATATGACCGTAAATGTTAAAGAAAACGACCCGGGTCAATATGAAGTATCGAGAACCGAGGCCGAATGGCGCGCCTTGCTGGCGCCCGACTCATACTACATTTTGCGCAATGCCGGAACCGAGCGGCCCTATACCGGCAAATACTTCGACAACAAGCAGGCAGGTATATATTATTCGGCAGCCACCGGACAGCCCTTGTTTGTTTCCGACACCAAGTATGACTCGGGCTGCGGCTGGCCAAGCTTTTTCGAACCCATTGTGCCGGGAGCCGTTTTTTACCGTACTGACCGCTCTCATGGCATGATTCGCACCGAGGTGGTCGACTCGCGCAGCGGTTCACACCTGGGGCATGTGTTCGACGATGGCCCGCCACCTACCGGGCTGCGCTACTGCATGAACAGTGGGGCCATGGTTTTTGTGGGAATCAATGATGAGCCTCCCGCGCTGGTAAAAGAATACCTGGCCACTCTGGCAACTGAGGAAGAGATTAAGGCTATTGAGGCCTTTAAAAAGAAAAGTGAAGAATGAACCCCTCGACTCCGCCCAGGGCAGGCATTGAATTATAAGGCTTTGTGATTTTTGAGCCTTCTTTGGGGATATTTTGTAATAGAATAATTTGTTAAATAGCAATTCCACAAAGGTCCACAAAGGACTTATAACAAGATCCACAAAATTTTTTAATACCGAACTCGGACAATTTTGCTTTTTGGACTAATGTTACTCATTCGGTCCACGGCTATAATGCTCATATTAAAGCGAGCGCGTTGCCTCCAGGGACGTCTTGGCAATTCAAAATGGTTTTCGCCGGTAATGAACCAAACTGGTCCACATTCTTCGGCTTTTTTGCTATTCGGTTCCAGAAAGACGACAAAACGTTTGCTTTCTTGTAGCGGGCTATCTGCCAGTGCCGGCTGCCAGCTGATATTTCTTCCCCTTTGACTGAAAATGTAAACCGGATCAGGTGCCTTGGTGTCGACCCAAGCCATATTTGGTGTAATGGCTGGCATGCAGTAAAGGTCATTCTTGAGGCTGTCGGCCACTCCCAGTAAATCGGTTCGGTTAAAATGCCGTGAACTGAAATGTACACTGCCCAGAGTATATTCCAGCTCGCGGGTCATGCGAATCTGATTGGGAATCTCTGAAGGGTTCTCCCAGAAGGATCCTCTTTGGTTGATCCGGTAGAAGCCATGGCCGATATACAGGTGGCGGTTGTGGGCGGTTTCGTTCCACCAGTTGATGAGTTTTATGAAGTTGGCCGGAACATCCTGAGTAGTCCAGTAAATCTGCGGCAAAACGTAGTCCACCCATCCTTGCTCTTCCCAAAGCAGAATGTCGGCGTAAAGGTCGTCGTAGCACTGCACCCCTGCGCGGGTGTCGCTGCCGCGAGGGTCGGTGGCTTTGTTGCGCCAAACCCCGAAAGGGCTCACCCCAAACTTCACCCAGGGCTTATGATGCTTAATGGTATCGTTCAGACCTTTAATAACCTTGTTGATGTTGTCGCGCCGCCAGTCGTCACGCTCTTTGCGGATTCCTGAGCCGTAGCGCAGAAACGACAGCGTATCGGGAAATTCAATGCCGGCAAGGGGATACGGGTAAAAGTAATCGTCCATGTGCATGCCATCAATGTCGTAGCGGGTCACGATGTCGGCTACCACGTTTAAAAGGTGTTGCCTCACTTCGGGGATGCCCGGGTCGAAATAATAGCGTTCGCCGTATTGCAGCAGCCACTCGGGGTGGCGTATCATGGCGTGGAGTGGGTGAAGGTTTTCGTTGGCGCTAAAAGTAGCCCGGAAAGGGTTGATCCAGGCATGCAGCTCAAGCCCGCGCTTGTGGGTTTCTTCAATCCAGAACTGCAGCGGATCGTAGTAAGGAGAAGGAGATGTACCCTGCCGTCCGCTCAGAAAGCGCGACCAGGGCTCCAGGTTTGATTCATAGAGGGCATCAGCAGTCGGGCGGATTTGCAGGAATACGGCATTCATGCCATGCTCCTTCTGCCGGTCCAGAATTTCAATGGCTTCGGCTTGCTGGGTAGCAGCATCAAGGCCGGGGCGTGAGGGCCAGTCGATATTGGCCACGGTGGCTACCCAAATGCCACGCATCTCTTGCGGAATTTGTTGCGCATTAAGATTGATATGAGATGTGGCAGCCAGCAGGATGACTGCCAGAAGGATGGAACTTTTCATGCTTTTTTCCCTTTCAAAGGTTTCCCGATCTATATATAATAATTGCTTTTTTTAGATTTTTGAAAAATAAAAAAGTTGAATGTAATACTGAACCTAATATCAGAAGAAAAAATGAAGAAATTTGGCTAGCAATTAAACGCAAAAAACCGGCCATAAGCCGATTTTTTATTGATTATCAAGCGATTCCGCCAGGATTCGAACCTGGGACCCACAGCTTAGAAGGCTGTTGCTCTATCCAACTGAGCTACGGAACCAATTTCGTGGGACGTGGCAGGATCGAACTGCCGACCTCATGCCTGTCAAGCATGCACTCTAAACCAACTGAGCTAACGTCCCGAAAATTTCGAATGCAAAGTTACACTTTTTCTCAATTTTTTATGACCACCTGAAACCAACTTTGTTTAAACTTTGACCATACCAACTTTCCTAACAAGATTTCCCTTGTAATGGAATAGCAGTCAATAAGAACTACTAAGCAGCTTTGGTGTATCAGTTTGAAGAAGTGATTGCAGGATTATCCATTTTTGATTTTAGGCTGGGCGTGTCTTACGACTTTTCAACCAGCTCCTTAGTTGAGGCTGGAAGTAAGGGTTCTCCTGTAATTTTTTATTACCTATCGGAAAGCCCTTACTCCCAAAATTAGGTGGATAAGTCTTAACAATACAAAAGATTTATAGTTTTTCTATTCTCCTGCCTGGCGGTGCTTCTCCAGGTATTTTTCGTAAAGCTCGCGGTGCTTGTCGGTCATGTCTATTTTGCGGCCCTGGATAAAGACTTGTTCGATCTGGGTGCTCAGTTCAAGGGGGTTGCCGTTAGTGATCATAATGCTTGCGTCTTTTCCGGCTTCTATGGTTCCCACCTGGTCATCAATACCCAAAATCTCGGCGGCGTAAATGGTAATGGCTTTCAGGGCTTCTTCAGCGGGCAGGCCAAAAGCCACCGCCGAGGCTGCGTGTTTCGACAAACGTGTTGCGCCTGCTGCGGAGCCTTCGCCGGCAATGCTGAATTTAACCCCTGCTTCATGCAGCTTCAGCGGCAAGCTGTATGAAAAGTCATATCCTTCCCACTGCCTGGAGGGTGCGCCGATCACCGGGGTAATCATCACCGGAATGTTTTTGGCCTTAAGCTGATCGGCCACGTAAGCGGCGTCGCGGCCACCTACCAGTATCATTTTCACATTTTGCTTTTCGGCCCAGGCCATGGCCGCTTGAATCTGCCGCAGTTCGGAAGCATTGACCATAACGGGCAGTTTGCTTTCGAGCACGGGCATCATGGCCTCCCAGCGGATATCGATGGCCTGGTTGCTGCCGGCAGCTTTGCGGGCTAACATGTAACGGCGTGCGCTGTCGAAGGCATCATTCAGTTCTTTCAAGGCTTGATCGCGGGCACTGGCATCGGCCATGTTTGGCCAGTTGATGCTCAGGCCGAGGGGTGCTTTCAGGGTCATCTGTTCCCATGTCCAGCCATCGGTAAGCATGGCTGCAGTCAGCCCAGAAATTATGCCACCGGTTGGTCCTGTTACTGCCACTCCAATACCATTTACCGCCGCAACGGGAATGTGGCTGCTTTCTGGGTGGAATGCCGCTTCTGCCCTAATGTTGGGGTTGATGTTGCCCACTTCATTCAGATCGCTTGTCACCGGCACGGCACCGATCTCCGTTAGACCCAAAGTGGTTCGGCCCAGGATCAGGGTGGGATACACGTGCTTGCCGCGGGTGTCGATCACCTGGGTGCCGGCAGGGAGTTCAATGTTAAGTCCTACGGCCTCAATCTTCCCATCAATCAATAGCACGGTGCCGCCTGTTATGGCTTCCCCGCTGAGGGTATGCACCGTTCCGCCCACCAGCGCAATAGGTTGCTGTTGTGGTGGGGCAGGGGTGTGGGCTTTCCCCGAAAGGGGTAAAAAGAAAACCGACAAAAGGGCAATCATTATATTTTGGATTCTCATGATCATGAATTTTTGCGTTGCTGATTACTGTTCATCTTCCATGGGCCTGCGTCCTCGGGTGGGGGCGGCCTGCTGCCGGCTTTCGGCGGGCTCTTCTAAAATTCGCTGAATGAGCACGGCCCGCTCGTGCTGCACCTGATCGCGCAGCTGCTGATCGGTTTCACGGTCGAAATACTTGCGGCCGTCGATCCAGGTCTGCTCGGCATGGGTGAAACCTGACAATGGGTGCCCGCTCCATATCACGAAGTCGGCATCTTTGCCGGGCTCGATGGAGCCCACGCGATGGTCGATGCCCAGCACCTTGGCAGGATTGAGGGTAATGAAGTTGAGGGCATCTTCTTCGCTGACGCCCTGTGCCAGGGTTTTGCCAGCCTCCCAGTTCATGCGGGTCGATAGCTGGGTGTTGTCGCTGTGCAGGGTGGTAGTTACCCCAGCACGGTTGAGCAGTGCTGCGTTGTGTTGAATGCCGTCGGCAGCCTCCACCTTAAACGATGACCAGTCGGTCCAAACAATTGGCACGGCGCCGTGTTCGCGCAGCTCGTCGGCCACCTTATAACCTTCGATGGCATGCTCGAACGAGGCTACCCTGAAGCCAAATTCTTCGGCCAGGCGCATCATCATCAGCATTTCATCGGCGCGATACGCATGCACATGAGCGGCTCGCTTGCCTTGCAGCACCTCCAGGATGCTTTCCAACTGAAGGTCGCGGCGGGGTGGGATATTGCCCGAGCGCGGGTTATAGTTTTTCCATTGCCTGTCGTATTCGAGGGCAGCCAGGAAGGCATCTTTAATGATCTGCTCGGTGCCCAGGCGGGTGTTGGGGTAGCGGTTGGGGCTGCGCTTTACGTTTTCGCCAAGGGCAAATTTCAAACCGGGCTTGGCATCTTCGATGATCATTTGCGAAGGCAGGCTGCCCCAGCGCATCTTGATGATGGTATTTTGGCCACCAATGGGATTGGCCGAGCCGTGGAAAAGCGTTCCGGCGGTCATACCACCGGCCAGCAGGCGGTAGGTCCAGATTTCGTCGGCATTGAACACATCGCTGATGCGTGTTTCGGAGGTGATGGCGTCGCCTGTTTCATTTACACCTCCGCCAATGCTCGAGTGCATGTGGGGGTCGATCAATCCGGGGGTGATGTGCTTGCCGGTGGCATCGATAATGATGGAGCCCGAAGGCGCCACTAGTTCATGGCCGACCCTGACTACTTTTCCCTGGCTTATGAGCAGGTCACCATTGTCGATCCGGCCATGCAGCCCCTGGGTCCAGATGGTGGCGTTCTGAATGAGTACGTTTCGCGGCTGCTCCGGAATGCGGGCAACGCCATATTCCATGGATGGGAAGCGGTCTTCGAGCGTCAGGACAGTTTTCGGGGTTTCGGGCTGTCGCCTCTCTGCGTTGGGGGCTTCGCTGCGGAGGCCGGTCCACGAATAAATGCTGCCAGCGGCTGTTTCGGCCACGCCCAGCAACTCATCACCGGCAAGGTTTGCCGAAAGGCGAATGTTGCCTGTAATTCCAAGGGAGTCGCCAACAAATGCAATGATGAGCCGATGGTTGTCGAACCTGACAGTCTGGGAACGAATGCTCTTCTCGCCCAATTTAACATCTGCGGTTAAGCGTGGTGATTCGCCGCTGATGCTGAACTGCACGTTAAACAATTGGCCGGGCGTGGTAACCGTCCAATTGCCGCGTGGATCTTCGCGCTGTGGCTTCACTTCGTATTGCTTGCCATCGATCCAGATTTGCTCAACGGATGTTGGCTCTTCAAAAATATTTTTTGATGTGATCACAAAACTGGCCGATTTCCCTTTTGCCAGGGTGCCGTACTTATTTTGTATGCCCAGCAATTGCGCCGGGTTGGTGGTGAGGGCGGCCAGGGCGGCTTGCTCATCCAGGCCGTTTTTAACGGCTTTTTGTAAATTCTTCAGGAATTCACTTTTGTCGCGCAGGCCGTCGGTGGTAAGTGCCATGCTGATTCCAGCCGCGGCCAGCCGTGCCGGGTTTTGTGGGGCAAGGTACCAGTGGCGCAAAACTTCCAGGGAAAGGTTCATGGCATCTTCGGGCGCATCCACAGCAGGTGTGGCCGGGAAGTTCAGCGGCACGATCACCGGAACCTTGGTAGCGGCAATTGCATCGAGCCTGCGGTATTCAGTTCCGCTGCCCCTGATCCACAAGTTCAGACCAAACTCCTGTGCGATCTCATTGGTTTTGATGAAATAATTCTCATCGGTGGCTTCAATTATAAAAGGGGTTCTGGCGGCCAATGCTTTCGAAAGCACATCAAGGCTTTTGTTGGTTTCGGGCCTTTGCTTCCCCTGCGGGCTGCGGGAATAAGCTGTATGGGCTTCGCGGTACCATTGGGCATCGATCAGGGTTTGCCGCATTAATGAAATCGCACCCATCACCGAAGTGGGATAGCCCCGTGAGGGTCCGCGCGGAGGCATGAAGTTGATTACCTGTGCTGTTTCGGACTTTATAATCAGGCGGGTTGGGTCGCCTTCGCCCAGCAGGGCCACGGCACCCGTACCCCTGAAAATGCCATGTGCCGGCACCAGGTTGGCTGCCACAAACCCTTGCGATCGCAAAGCCGCGGCATCTCTTTCTGAAGGTTTCATAGCCGATGCCATGCTAAAATCGCTTCTTACCTGTGGGTTCCAGTATGCGGTGCCCGATGGAGCTGTTTGAACAGTGTCGTTTTGGCCCCAAACAGCATACAGGTCGATGAAGCCGGGGTAGATAAGCTTGCCATTCAGGTCGATAATGGCGGCATCAGCAGGAATACTGACGCGGGTTCCGATGTCTTCGATGATGCCATCGCGGATCACCAGGGTAGCGTTTTCAAGCACCTTACCGGGCTCGGTAACAATACGTGCGCCGGTAAAGGCAAACACCGCGGGAGTGTTGTCGCGCAAACCAACAACCCTGGCGGTTTGTGAAATAGCCAGGGCGGAAAGCGTCATTAAAATGGTCAGGAAAAAAAGTCTCTTCAGTTGCATAGGATAAGTTTGCTATTTTAGACAGCGAAATTTAATGAGGGTTTAACGGTTTAAAAATAGAAATAATAAAGAAAAACTTTTCCTGAATTTTTCTCAGAAATGCTTGTTTTTAAAGCAATTGAGGTAAAGCTGATTATCTGTCAGGCTAATATGGTTTTCGTACCGCTAAAAAACATCTGGTTCTTTTTGGTCTTACTTTTAGCTATAAAATTCCGAAAGCCTCAAAAACCCTTATCTTTGCCGCAAAATTCCGGATATGCCTGAATGCATTCATAAGTTTTTTCTCAGAAACGGGCAATTGATCGAAAGCACCTTGTTCGACGAGTCCTTTCTTTCGAAACCACAATATATTTATGAGGTGTTTCGTGTCATTGATGGTCTTCCGTTGTTCATTGAAGACCATTTGGAGCGGCTCAGGCAAACGGTTGAACTGAGCGGTTTGACGGCAGAAGCGATTCCCTCAGATTTCGAACAACAGGTACAGCGTCTTATCGAGGCCAATGCCTTGCAGGAAGGCAATATCAAGGTAGTGGTGCTGCCCGCGGAAAACGACCGGGAGTCGGCTTTCATGATTTACATTATGGAACATCAGTACCCTTCGGCGTCAGAATTTGAGAACGGGGTGGCGTTGGCGCTGCATTATGGTGTGAGGGAAAATCCCAATGCCAAGGTGATGGATGTGAAGCTCAGAAGCAATACCAACGAGGTGAAAAAAACGCAGCAGGTGTATGAAACCTTGCTGGTCGATCAGGATCATTGCATAACGGAAGGCAGCCGCTCCAACGTTTTCTTTGTGCGGGGCGAGGAAGTGATCACGCCTCCGCTGGCCGATGTGTTGCCCGGCATTACGCGCAAGCATGTGATGAAACTTTGCCAAGAGCTGGCCATTCCGCTCAGGGAAGAAAAAGTGCCTGAAAACAGCCTGGGTCAAATGGATGCAGTGTTCATAACTGGAACTTCGCGCAAGGTGTTGCCCGTATCCCGTATTGACGAATGGCTTTATCCGCCCGATTACCCTGTTGTCAGGCAATTGCAGGCGGCCTTTAACCGCGAAGTGGAGAACTATCTTCAGTCAAAAAGGCAACACTTACCTGCCGAGTAGTCTCTTGTTTTCAAATCGTTTGTTTCTTACCAAAATCATTTGGATGCCTGCTGCGATAATAATTGTAATTTTGAACCTTTAATCAATCAAAATTAAATTTAAGAATGGAAATCAGCGGAAAAGTAATAGAGATTTTACCGGAACAAAGCGGACAAGGACGCAACGGCACCTGGCGCCGTCAGGAATTTATCCTGGAAATCCCGGGGCAGTACCCCCGAAAGGTGTGCATTGCCCTTTGGGGTGAAAAGATTGACCAGATAGCCCTTCAGAATGGCGAAGAGGTAACCGCCCATATCGATATTGAAAGCCGCGAATACAATGGCAAATGGTTCACTTCCGTAAAGGCGTGGAAGATAGAAAAAACACAAGTTTCATCACCGGCGAATGAAGCCCCTGACTTTCCTCCTCCCGGCGATACACCATTGGAGCCTTTGGAGGGACAAGATGACCTTCCTTTCTAAAACCTGCTTGTTTTACCGTGCCGGGAGCAAACTTTTGCGCCCGGTTTTTGTTTGAGGTAAACGGGTTCAATCTATCCGTTTTACCTGCTATTGAAAAAATTATTCCTCATACTATTCATATTTATCCTGGCGGTTCCGGTCGTGGCCGAAGAAACCTTGCCCGAAGGTTTAGTGCGTGGCCGCATTACCGATGCCGCCACGGGCGAACCTTTGCCAGGTGCCACCGTGTTTGCGCGCGATCTTCGCATTGGCGCTGCCGCCGACCCCATGGGCTACTACAACATTGCATTGCCCTCAGGCACACACACCCTCGAAGTATCCTTTGTGGGTTATCAAACCCGCATCCTGAATATTGAAGTCCGCACCCAGTACAACATCGACATTGCCCTCGAGCCCGAAGACCAGCTGCTTAAAGAAGTGGTGATACAGGACCGCCGGCCCGGCGAGCATGTGGAGCGCACCGAGATGGGCGTGGTGCGCCTGCCCAGCCAGACCATACGGCAGGTGCCCGCCTTTATGGGCGAAGTGGATATACTGAAAGTGATTCAAACCTTGCCCGGGGTGCAGTCGGCCGGCGAAGGCGCCTCTGGCTTTAACGTGCGCGGCGGCGGCATCGACCAGAACCTCATACTGATGGACGAGGCCCCAATCTACAACGCCTCCCACCTCATGGGCTTCTTCTCGGTTTTCAACAACGATGTGCTCAAAGATATCAGCCTCTTTAAGGGCAACATCCCTGCCGAATACGGCGGACGCATCTCCTCGCTTTTAGATGTGCGCGTAAAGGAAGGCGACATGCAGCAATTTGGCGGCTCGGGTGGCATCGGCAGCATCTCCAGCAGGCTCATGCTCGAAGGCCCCATCGTAAAGGACAGGATTTCTTTCATTGCCGCTGGCAGGCGCTCCTATGCCGACATTTTCATACCCCTTGCCAACAACCCCGACATCATTGACAACCGCCTGTTTTTTTACGACCTCAACATGAAGGTGTTTGCCCGCATTAACGAGCGAAACCGCCTCAATATCACCACCTACAACGGCCGCGACATATTCCGCTTCGGCGATCAGTCGCCCTTTACCATGGGCTGGGGCAACACCACCTTCGCCCTTACCTGGAACTACATTCTGCATCCCAACTGGCTGCTCGATGCCAGCCTGGTCTATGGCGGCTACGATTATTCGCTGCGGCAGGAGGGAGGCAACACCAGTTTTTTGTGGGAAGCGGGCAACAACGATGTCGGCCTCAAAACCGGCCTCTCCTGGTTTCCCAATGAAAACCACTCGGTAAAGATGGGCTTCTCCAGCTTCTTCCACCGCTTCAACCCCGGCGTTTTCAAGGGCCTTGACGATGACAGCCCTTTCGGGGAAATTGGTGCCGAAGGTTCGGATGCATTACAACACGGCATTTTCATAAGCAACGAGCAAAAAATGGGCGAGCGCTGGTCGGCCGAATACGGGTTGCGTTTCTCGGCATTCCAGAGCATTGGGCCGGCCACCGTATATAATTTCGACGACAACTTCAACTACGTGGACAGTACCGTGTACCGGGGTGGTGAGATATACAACACCTGGACGGGTCTCGAGCCAAGGCTTGGCTTACGGTTTTCCCTTTCGGGGAATGCATCACTCAAAGCCAGCTACAACCGCAACTTGCAGTACATTCACCTGGCCAGCTACAGCAACGGCGGCAATCCGCTCGACATCTGGCTGCCCTCCTCGCAAATGGTCAGGCCGCAGATCGCCAACCAGTATGCGGTGGGGTATTTTCAAAATATTCCGCTTAAAGGCCAGACTGTTGAATCATCGGTTGAGCTGTTTTACAAGGACATGCAAAACCAGATCGACTTTAAGGATAACGCCCAGCTCATGCTCAATCCGAAGATCGAGGGCGAGTTCCGTTTTGGCCGCGGCTGGGCTTACGGGGCCGAGTTCCTGTTGCGCAAGCTCGAAGGGCGCCTCACAGGCTGGATCAGCTATACCCTTTCGCGCTCCGAGCGCCAGATCGAAAGCATTAACCATGGCAATCCCTACGTTTCGTCGTTCGATCGCACCCACAACCTCAACCTGGTGGCCACCTATCAGCTTTCACAGCGGGTAAGCCTTTCGGCCACCTGGGTCTATACCACGGGTGCACCCGTTACCCTTCCATCGGGGCGTTTCGAATACGGCAACCAGATCGTGCCGGTTTACACCGAGCGCAACGCCTACCGCCTGCCCGACTACCACCGCCTCGATGTGGGAGCCACCATACGCGGCAAGCAGCGGCCCGACCGGCGCTTCCACGGCGAGTGGAACCTCTCGGTTTACAATGCCTACTATCGCAAAAACACCTGGATGTTCGACTTCAGACCCGACAACACCCAGCCCGGGAAGGTGGATGCCTTCAAGGTATATCTGTTCCCCATTATCCCGGCCGTAACCTACAACTTCTTTTTCTAAGCCATGAAACGCAATGTAAAGCATATCGCCCTGGTTTTGATCGCACTTGCGACCTTCGTTGCGTGCAGCGAAAAGATCGAACTCGACCTGAACACCAGCAACACCCGCCTGGTAGTCGAAGGCATGATCACCGACCAGAATGGCCCGCATGGGGTGATCCTTACCCAAAGCAGCAGCTATTTTTTCAATGAGCCGGCCCCCGGCGTTACTGATGCCGTTGTAACCCTTTCGGATGGCGGCCAGCAATGGCAACTAACGCAGGAAAACGCCGGGCACTACATGCTGCCCCAGGGCTTTGCCGGCATGCCCGGAAGCACCTACCAGCTCAGCATCTTGCACGAAAATACGGAATACCTTGCCAGTGCGCATTTGCGCGAAGTGCCCGCCATCGACAGCCTTTCGCGTTTGCCGCACCCCATATTGCCCGGGCGCGACTTCCTGGTGATTCACTTTCTGGACCCGCCCCAAACCCGCGACTTCTTCATGTATCATATTTTTTATAACGACTCCCTGGTAACCGACTCCATCAACAAGGTGCCTTTCGGCGACGACGAGGGGGTGAATGGCCGCTACCTCAGCATACCCGTTTACCTTTTCCGTTCGGGCGATGAAGCCCCTCAGCCCGGCGACCGCATCCGCGTGCAGAAGTTCAGCATTTCCGAAGAATACTTTCAGTTTATGATTGCCCTGCGCCGCAACCAGGGCACCGTAGGCGGACCCTTCACCGGCCCCCCGGCCAACGTACCCGGCAACATCAACAACGGCGCACTGGGCTTCTTCCTCGCAGCGGCAGTGTCGGAGGTGGAGATGGTGATAGAGTAAACCTCCCATTTCCCTTCCTTGCTTATTTCCAGGCTTCGTAAAAAAGTCCGAAAATTTCCTTTTCCCTTTGAAAATTAAGGGTAATTACATATTTTTAGGCCGTGAAATTTAATTAGTATGATTTTGTCATACCAATGCTCTTGGAAATGGTTGAATTAGTATGATGCAGTCATCGTTATAAATGAGTTACATGCAAGCGTAAAGACGCCACCGACAGTAAATAAACTGTATTGGTCTGAAAAATTTGGACAGGAATTAATAAACCCTTAAATTTCTGTTAAAAAAAAACAGCTTAACTTGAAAAAAATTTTGTACAATGCGTCTTGATTTTCTTACAACAAACTGATTTTTAATTAAACATGAAAACAACACCAGAGCACGATGAACGAATGGCAAAAATGACTTTTGCATCAGTATATCCGCACTACATCACAAAAGTTGAGAGTAAAGGCCGTACAAAGGAAGAGTTGCACCAGGTTATTGAATGGCTTACCGGTTTTGACCAAAAGAAGCTGGAAGAATTGATCGAGCAGAAAGCAACTTTTGAATCTTTTTTCCAGAATGCAAAACTGAACCCAAACGCTCAACTGATAACCGGCGTAATTTGTGGCTACCGGATTGAAGAAATTGAAAGCCCTTTGACCAAACAGGTTAGGTATCTCGACAAGTTAGTAGACGAACTGGCCAAAGGCCGGAAGATGGAGAAGATATTAAGAACTGCATAAAACATCGGTTGAGAAACCCAACGAATTTTTGTTTGGTCTTTAATAAATTCTTTTCTTCATGCTTTAGAATCTGAAATACAGCCAAAGATTATACGCTTTTCCTACCCAATGGTCATTTGCCTGAAAAAGCCTAATTTTGGAATAATTGTAATTAATCTCCCAAAATATGGACTCGGAAAACTTCCGCAAATACGGCCATGAATTTATTGACTGGCTGGCCGATTATTTTGAAAACATCGAAATGTACCCGGTGAAACCGAACGTTCAGCCCGGCGAAATAATTAAGCAGTTTCCGGTTTCTCCGCCTGTTAAGGGCGAGCCCATGGGCGACATTTTTCGCGATTTTCAGCAGCAGGTCGTGCCTGGTATCACGCACTGGCAACATCCCGGCTGGATGGCCTACTTCCCGGCCAATAACAGTCCGGAGTCGGTGCTGGCCGAGCTGCTCACCGCCGGACTGGGTGCCCAGTGCATGATATGGCAAACATCGCCTGCAGCTGCTGAACTCGAAGAGCGCGTTATGGACTGGCTTCGGCAGATGATCGGCCTTCCCGAAAACTTTTCCGGAGTAATTCAGGATTCGGCCTCTTCGGCAACCCTGGCCGCCCTGCTTACCGCCCGCGAAAAAGCCACGGGGCTGCAATCGAACCTGAAAGGCATTGAAAAAAAGCTAAGAGTTTATGCCGGCACCGAAGCACATTCGAGCATCGAAAAAGGGGTTAAGATCGCTGGCTATGGTAAGGAGAATTTGCGCATTATCCCCACCGACGAAGCCTTTGCCATGATACCCGAAGCCCTGGAGCAGGCCATAAAAGAAGACCTGGCAGCCGGATATCAGCCAGCCTGCGTGGTGGCTGCCATTGGCAGCACCTCGAGCATGGCCATGGACCCGGTGGATGCCATTGCCACCGTTTGTAAAAAGTACAATGTATGGCTTCATGTGGATGCGGCTTTCGCCGGAACTGCCGCCGTGGTGCCCGAACTTCGCGGCTTCATGAAAGGCACCGAACTTGCCGACTCATTTGTGTTCAACCCGCACAAATGGATGCTCACCAATTTCGACTGCACGGCCTATTTTGTGCAGGACCCGGGCATGCTGATACAGACCTTCGAGATCCATCCCGAATACCTGAAAACAGCAGCCGATCAGCAGGTGAAGAATTACCGCGACTGGGGCATTCCGCTGGGGCGGCGCTTCCGCGCGCTGAAGCTCTGGTTTGTGATTCGCAGCTATGGCATAGAAGGCATACAGGCCATGGTGCGCGAGCACGTGAGGCTGGCCGCCTTGTTTGCCGATTGGCTAAAGGCCGATAAGCGCTTCGAGATCATGGCCCCGGTGCAGTTAAGTCTGGTGTGTTTCCGCCTGAATCCAGGAGGAATGAATGAAGAACAACTGACCCCATTGAACCAGAAATTGCTGCAAAAGATCAATTCCAATGGCGATGTATTTA
The DNA here is from genome assembly GCA_002402465.1 of Bacteroidales bacterium UBA4814. Classification (GTDB taxonomy): domain Bacteria; phylum Bacteroidota; class Bacteroidia; order Bacteroidales; family UBA7960; genus UBA7960. The sequence continues at coordinate 6,335 of DHFW01000048.1, read as the reverse complement.
TGACCCACACCAGCCTGAAGGGAAAATATACCATACGCCTTGCGCTGGGTTCACGTACTACTGAAGAACGGCATGTGAAAAAGGCCTGGGAGATCGTGCAGCAAGCGGCGGACGAAATTTTTACCAATTCCCGTTGGCTTTAACCAACGGATTTATCGTTTTAAATAACCACAGCCTTGGCTGGGGGTGGGTTAAATAACTTTACCGGAATTAATTAACTTGCCCTTTCAGGGCGAAATGGTTTACTTGTACTAAATACCCAAGGCGTTGCCATTGGGTTGAGTTAATCCGGCCTTTCAAGCCGAAAGCGTCCCGAAGGGACAGATTATTTTAGCCCATGGCAAGCGAAGCGACGCCATGGGCTAAATGGTCCATTGAAAAATCCGGGCTGTAAGCCCAGATTATTTATCTCCACAGAGGTAAAGGGTAAAAGCTCAGGGTGCTAAACCTGTGTCAAAGGCAAACATAAATTTGTAAGCCCTGCAGGTGCGATACGTAAACTATTCGCCCTTTTTGGCTTCTGCAATAAACTCCCGGATGCCCTCCGCCAGGCGATCCACATCTTTTCTGTTATTGAAAAAATTGCATGAAATACGAATGTTGTGTTGCCTTACACAAGTGACTATACCACGTTGGTTCAGGTAAGCCACACAATCGGCATTGTTGTATCCCCTCAGGTTAAGGCTGATGATGCCCGACTGCTCAAAGGACTGACAGTGGGGGCTTATGATCTCTGCACATTCGATTTGCATTAGCCTGGAAATTACCCTGTCTGTTAGCTGCAATACCCGTTTCCGGATATTCTCCCAGCCAATTTCTTCCATAAACTCAAAGGCGGTCTTCAGGCCCAGCAACCCCTGGAAGTTGATGGTCCCGAAGTTGTACTGGTTGGCATCGGCATAAATATGGAGGGGCTCGCCTTTGGCCGTGGGAATAAAATCGTTGGGCGGGGGCAACACCGACAGCCAGCCGGCAATGGGGGCGGGGAAGCGTTCGCGAAAAGCGGGAGAAGTAAAAAACAAGCTGCCTACATGGGCTGCGCAGCCCCACTTGTGCAGCGAAGCGGTGAGCACATCAATTTGCATGGCTTCCACATCAATGGGAAAAATGGGGAAACCCTGGGTGGCATTCACCATAAAAAGCAATCCCTTTTCTTTGGCTGCCTTACCAAGGGCTTCGAGGTCGAGCCGGTAGCCGGTTCCATATTGAACATAAGAGCAAACAATGCCACGGGTGTGCTCATCAACTGCTTCCATAATGCGTTCAACAGAATACCGGCCTTCTTCCGGCTTTACATACTTCATTTGGATGCCCTGGTATTCGAAAGGCACATTGGTGGCCGGGAATTCATCTTCCAACGATACCAGGTTAAAACCCTCGCCAAACACCTTTTTCAGCGAAAGCGCCACCATAGAGAAAGCCAGGGATGTATTGTTCAGAAAGTGCACATTCTGGCCGCCGGTGTTGATATGTCTGCCCAGCATTTCGCGCAAAGCGCCAACCTGCTCAAGGTCCTGGGGCCAGTATTCGTCGCCGTGCAAGTATATCTTTTCGTACGATTTGCAAATGGTTTTCAACACCTTGCGGGGAAGGGGCGACATTCCCGCGCTCTGAAAATAAGCCTTTTCGCGGGTTACCCCAAAGGCCTTGCGAGTTTTGGCCCAATTGACTGCTTGTTTCATCTTTGAACATGATTATTAAAAAATCCGAAATGATTGAGATGCCATAATACTGCATAAAGTTAGGCATATTTAACCTGACCTCTAAACCTTTCCTTTTTTTAAGGAAATGGTTCCTGCTTTTTTACCAAAAATTGCCGAATTAAAATATTTGATTAAGTTTGCACCGAAAACAAACCCGACTTAATGATTTTATTCGCCCAAAATAACAATAACCTCTTTAATCACTTCAATCAGAATAATGGATTGGAGCGGGAGGCTTGTGTTTAGGGTATTCTTTTAAAGATAATTCCACTTTCAAGGCCTTCCAATGCGGGAGGCCTTTTTTTTTGAATCAATTAAAAATAATGTAATATGAGCAAACTAAAACTTCCAACGGATTACCGGCCAGCCCTTGATGTGCTGACCACGGAAAAAGCCATTAAACGGCTGAAGGATTATTTTGAAGTGGCTATTGCCGACGAACTTTATCTGCAGCGGGTCACCGCCCCGGTGATGGTACTTTCAGGCACGGGTATTAACGACGACCTGAATGGTGTTGAACGTCCGGTTTCTTTTGGCATCAGAGATATGCAGGAGAAAAGGGCCGAAGTGGTGCACTCACTGGCCAAATGGAAGCGCATGAAATTGGCGACTCTCGGGCTGGAGCCCGGAAGAGGCATTTATACTGACATGAACGCCCTGAGGCCCGATGAAGAGCTGACCAACCTGCATTCGGTATATGTGGATCAGTGGGACTGGGAGGTTACAATAAAACCATCTGACCGCAACCTGGAGTACCTGAAGCGTACCGTAAAGCGGATTTTTAGGGTTTTCAAAAGGACAGAAGAGCATATTTCTAAAGAATTCCCCGTGCTGAAAAAACGCCTTCCCGACTTCATCACCTTTATTCACGCCGAGGAGCTAAGGCAGCGTTTCCCGGATTTGACGCCCAAAGAGCGCGAAGACCGCATTGCGAAAGAACATGGCGCAGTGTTTATTATCGGGGTGGGAGGGGCGCTGGCCGATGGCACCATACACGATGGCCGGGCGGCCGACTACGACGACTGGACCACTGAAACCACGCCGGGTTACCGGGGTTTAAACGGCGATATCATTTTCTGGCATCCTGAGCTGGAGCAAGCTTTTGAGGTATCATCCATGGGCATTCGGGTCGATCAGGCTACGCTTTTAACACAACTCGATATCCGTAAGGAAAACCATAAAAAGGACCTGTTGTTTCATCGCACGTTGCTCGAAGGGAAGTTGCCCTTTACCATGGGCGGCGGCATTGGACAGTCGCGTACCTGCATGTTTTTGCTGCATAAAGTCCACATTGGCGAAGTGCAGGCCGGCATCTGGCCCGAAGAGATGTTTGCGCAGTGCCTGGAGGCAGGGATCCAGTTGCTCTAGGAAAAAGCCAGAAGTCCGAAGTCCGAAGTCAGAAATTCAGAAATTCAATCATCAATCATAATTCATCAATCCACTATGATTCTGCCTTCGCCTGTTTCCGTGATCTTGCCGATAACACTTCCTGTGACTTGGTTTTCTGACAGGTTTTTTAAGAAGGATTCGGCCTGATCTTCGGGCAAGGAGATAAGCAACCCACCAGAGGTCTGAGCATCGCAGAGGATCAGTTTCATAACTTCCGGAATGGTTTCTGACCAGTCCACCAGTTTTGAAACGAACTCCAGGTTGTTTTTGGTGCCGCCGGGAATGGCGCCCGACATGGCCAGTTCTTTTGTTCCCGGAATCAGTGGCACTTGGTCTGCAAAAATGCTGGCGTTTACCCCTGATGCTTCGAGCATTTCCTTCAGGTGGCCGAGCAGCCCGAATCCGGTAACGTCGGTACAGGCATTTATCTGAAAGTCTTCCATGGTTCTGGCAGCGGCTGCATTGAGGGTGGCCATTACTTCACGTGCGGTGCGTGCAGTTTTCTCATCAGCCAGTCCCCGCTTCACTGCCGTGGAAATGATGCCGGTGCCAATGGATTTGGTCAGGATCAGCACATCGCCAGGTTTTGCACCGGCGTTGGCCAGCACCTTTTCAGGATGCACTTGTCCCGTAACCACCATGCCGAACTTTGGCTCGGTATCTTCCACGGTGTGTCCGCCAAGGATTGGAATACCGGCCTCTGCAGCTTTGTCCGAGGCGCCTTTCAGGATGTCTTTCAGCACCTGCATGGGCAGGCGGTTGCTGGGGAACCCAACTATGTTAAGTGCGAAAAGCGGTTTGGCGCCCATGGCGTAGATGTCGCTCAGGGCGTTGGCCGCGGCAATGGCGCCAAAGGCATAAGGGTCGTCAACAATAGGCGTGAAAAAATCGACGGTTTGCACAATGGCCACTTCGTTGCTGATCTTGTAAACCGCGGCATCGTCGGAAGTGGAGGCTCCCACCAGCACATTTTTATCGAAAACTGCAGGCATATCCTGCAGCACTTTTTCGAGGTACTGGGGCCTGATCTTGCAGGCGCAGCCCAAACCATGGGTAAACTGGGTGAGGCGCACCGGGCCTTCCTGAATCATGGCAGGCTCAAATTCGACTTCTCCGGGGCTCATTTTTTTTACGGCTTCAGCCACCATCCGGGCGGCTCCTTCAACCTGTTCCGCTGTAGTGTTTTTTCCCGTTGAAAAGCGAATGGTACCCATGGCATACTGAATGGGCACTTTCATGGCAGTAAGCACCGCGGATACATCCACCTGGTCGGCATGGCAGGCGGCGCCGGCCGAGGCGGCAATCCCTTGCAGCTCATCGAGCAGGGTGTTGGCTTCCATGTTTGGGAAACCAATGCTAAGGGTGTTGGGCAGCCGGAACTCGGTGTGACCGTTCAGTTTGATTTGCGGAAGTGCCTCTTTCAGGCGCTCGAAAAGCAGGTCGCGCGTCAGGCGCATTTGGCGGGTGTTGATCGCGAAGTCGCGCCGTGCAATTTCAGCGGCTTTGCCCAGGCCCACGATCTCCAGCACATTTTCGGTGCCTGCACGCAGGTTCTGCTCGTGCGAAGCCCCATGGATAAGTTTTTGCAGCTTTACGCCCCGCCTGATGTAAAGGGCGCCAATGCCCTTTGGTGCATAGAACTTATGTCCGGCCACCGACAGCAGGTCCACACCCATTTTTTGCATATCGGTTTCAATCTTTCCCACAGACTGCGCCGCATCGCAATGAAACAAAATGCTATGATTGCGGGCAATGCGGCCAATTTCTTCAATGGGTTGAATGGTGCCCACCTCATTGTTGGCATGCATCACGCTGATGAGAATGGTTCCGGGTGTTATGGCTTTTTCAATGTCAGCTGTATCCACCAATCCAAATTCATCTGTCGGAACATAGGTAACCTGAAAACCCTGGGTCTGCAGAAACTGGCAAACTTCAGTCACGGCCGGATGTTCCACGGAAGTGGTAATGATATGATTGCCCTTGTCGCGATGCTGATAGGCAGCGCCTTTTATGGCGTAGTTGTTGGCTTCGGTGCCACCGCTGGTAAAAATGATCTCGTCGGGCTGGCAGTTGAGCAAGATAGCTAACTGCTGACGGGCCACTTCTACCGCTTTTTTGGTTTCCACGCCATATTGATGCACGCTGCTCGGATTGCCAAAATATTGTGCAAGGTATGGCTGCATGGCCTGTGCCACTTCAGGGTCAATGGGTGTAGTGGCGTTGTAATCGAGATATATGGGTTTATCGTTTGCCATTACTGTTTGATTTCATTTGCGTGTATAAATTCCAATACCAGTTTGGCATTTTCGGCCGCATCATCCGTATCTGTTTCCAGGTGCAAAAATTGTTCGGGCTTCCTTTTTCCCAAGTCGTAGGTGTAAGCTTTGTCGTAATAATCGAGCACAATGTCAATGGCTGTTCCGAATTCATCCTGTTCGATGGCCTGAATGGCTTTTTTGGCCTGCAAGCCGCCAAGTCTCTTTTCGATTTTCTTAATGGAGCCAATGAGCAGCTCCTTGGGGTAACTGGCATAATCCTTTATCAGGCGCTTAACGCGAAGGGGTTTCGACATTTCGAGCCTCGCCACCTTAGCCAGGTTCATTTGCTGGTAAAGCTTTACCGGGATAAAGATGGATCCAATGGAGGGGCTCTCATCTTCAAGCCAAATGGGTTTGGTGTGATCGAGCTTCATCCAGGCGTCGCCAAGCTCGTTTTCAAATTGTTCGTTGGTGGGTTGGGGGCTTTCGCCAATGGCCCCAAAGGCTGATCCCTTGTGATGGGCAATTTTTTCCAGGTCGAGGATTTGCTGTCCTGCCTTTTGCATTTCCCACAGAATCTCTGTTTTGCCCGTCCCTGTTTTTCCCGAAAGGATCATAATGCTGGCGGGCTTTTCCCAAAGGTCAATTACGTGGCGGCGATAGGCTTTATAGCCCCCTTTGAGCAAGAAAACTTCAAATCCTGCCAGGTTGAGCAGCCATGCCATGCTCTCGGAACGCATGCCACCGCGCCAGCAATGCAGCAATACCTTGCGGCCCGGTGCCATTTTTCGGGCTTGCTTTACAACCTTTTTCAACTTTTTACCGGCAAAATCCAGGCCTTCCATAATGGCCGCTTCACGTCCTGATTTTTTGTAAAGCGTCCCTACTACACGTCGCTCTTCGTTATCGAACAGCGGCAGATTAACAGCCCCGGGAATATGTGCCTGGGCATACTCTGAGGGTGAGCGCACGTCGATCACCGGGA
>DHFW01000029.1:718-11983 GCA_002402465.1 Bacteroidales bacterium UBA4814 | reverse complement strand
AGAATTTAGTCGGATAACAGTGAAAAAATTTATATATTTGAAAATCAAAATATACGATTGCCCGATTAATAGGGGGCAAAACCAAGAAAATGTCAGTTAACGCACATCACTGATATAAAAAACATAAAAGAATGTGCGAAACTTGAGTACATAATATTATGAGCTTTAGTAAAACTTGCAATGAAATTTTTGATGCAACAATAAGTCATTATCATGAATTTGATAACATTGATGCAGTTCCGGTTAATCCTTATAATGAAGGTTCAATAGAATTTTTGTTATTCTCTAAAAACTGGATTGATGCCATTCAATGGCATCTTGAAGATATAATTCGTAATCCGGCAATAAACCCGGATGAGGCCTTAAGGATTAAGCGCAGAATTGATGCCTCTAATCAGGACAGAACCGATTTAGTTGAATATATTGACGGATATTTCATGAATAAATATAAAGATGTGAAGGTTCTTGATAATGCAGGGCTTAATACTGAAACCCCTGCATGGGCTATCGACAGATTATCTATTTTAGCGTTGAAAATTTATCACATGAGACAAGAGACCTTGCGTTCAGATGCAAGTGAATCCCATATTGATAATTGTAAGAAAAAATTGAATGTATTATTAACGCAAAGGGAAGATTTAAGTAAGGCCATCGATGAATTACTGGACGATATTGAAGCTGGACGAAAATATATGAAACTCTACAAACAGATGAAAATGTATAATGACCCATCTTTAAACCCTGTTTTATATACAAAGTAGTGGATAATAAAAAGCGAATATTAATACTCAGATTCGGTGCTTTTGGCGATGTTACAATGACTATTCCTGTAATTGCATCATTCCTTAAAGCTTATCCCGATAAAGAAATAGTATTTGTTTCCCGTGATTTTGCAGCAGGGCTTGTTGAACCATTTGATCAAATTAAGTTTTTCCTTTTTGAACCAAGTAGTAAACATAGGGGAATTAAAGGATTATGGAGATTGTTTTGTGATTTAAGGACTCACTTTGGTTCATTTGATTGTGTGCTTGATTTGCACAATGTTTTACGGACTAAGATTTTGACATTACTTTTTCGTATTAAAGGAATACCTGTCTATAAAATTAATAAAGGACGTAGTGAGAAAAAGGCCCTTACACGAAAATCAAATAAAGTTTTCAAACCTTTAAAATCAACCTTTGAAAGGTATCAGGATGTTTTCTTAAAGGCAGGTATGCATTTTTCAATTAATGGTTTCAATGGTTCTCATGTTTTTATAAGAGATGGGATTGCATTGCCTCATTCAGGATTCAACAGTCCGCGACCTAAAATAGGGGTCGCTCCTTTTGCCGGGCATCCTTGGAAAGCCTGGCCGGAAAAATATGTTAAGGAGCTAATAGTTCAATTGGCAAATAAAGGTTATTCTGTTTTTCTTTTTGGAGGTAAGGGAAAAGAACAGGAGAAGCTTGAAGAGTGGAGCCAACTGGCGGGGAATGTCTATTGTTTAGCAGGCGTATTATCTTTGCAAGAAGAGCTCACTGCCATGTCTTTATTGGATGTTATGGTTTCAATGGATTCAGCCAACATGCATCTGGCTCGTTTGGTAAATACAAAAGTTGTCAGCCTTTGGGGAGCTACACATCCATATGCAGGGTTTTATGGTTACGAGATGCCTGAAAGTTGGGCTGTACAAATAGATTTGGATTGCAGGCCTTGTTCTGTTTTTGGCAATAAATCCTGCCATAGGGGAGATTTTGCATGTATGAACGGAATCACCATCAGTATGGTGTTAAATAAAATAGACTCCATTATCCAGCGCATGGAAAAACCATAACTGGTTATTATTTATTTCACAATTATTTTTTTTTTAGCGGGCTTAAAAGCCAACGTTTGCAAGCTCTGTTGCGGCGATATTTTTCTCTATAACTGGCTGCAAGTCTCACCGCTTTTGTAACATCTTCTCCTCTGGCTTCTGCATAAATTTTTGAAAAAAGATCCATGTCGTCCGGCTCACCTTTTAGTCGTTTCAAGTTGTTCAATCCTTCTTTTAAAGATATGTTTTTATTGTATTTTAATCTGTTTAAATCGATGATTGAAAATTCGTATTTATCGTTGTTCTTTTTTACGAGGATATTATTTTCCCCAAAATCAAGATGCAAAAATCCCTGTTTATGGATTTTTGCATAAACAAACTTTGCAAATTGCTGGATGATTAAGGTTTTGTCTGCCGGCTGTTTTTGTAAAACTTCCTGCATGGTGAAGTCGTGTTCTTCATATATGGAAATGTAGTAACTGTTAACTAAAAAGCCTTTCTTATTGTAATATTCAGCATAACCTAACGGCTGGGGAGTTGAAATGCCATGTTTTAAAAAAGTAAGCGCGTTTTTGTAGCTTCTTTTGGCTTTGGATGCACGAATAAAAGAGTAAACAAAATAGTTGATGATGTTGGGCTTGCCAAAGGATTTTATGCACAATTTTGTGCCTTTAAAATCGATGATTTTTACTTCATTCCGTTTTTTATAAATGGTGGTACCTGAATTTAAAAAGGTCTCCTGTAGTATTGGTATTATCTCTTCTATTTCCGGATAATCCGGGTTTATTTCGTGTTTTAGCATACCCTGTTAATTGGCTTTTACAGACCTCCTGTTTTTGTAAAATCAATAGGTTTTACAATTTTGGTTCTACCTATGGTTTAGCCCCCTATTAATCGGGCAATCGTACAGATTGGTTTTCAAAAGTAAAAATAATGAAAGAACTTTGCATTGGCAAGAAACGACCGAAGGTGATTTTTATACCGATGGGTGGAGAAATTGGTGTGGGTGAAAGCAATGTTTAGTGCTTTAGCCCTGCATAAAGAAGGAAATCACAAATTAAAAAGAAAATCAAAATATTGATGACACAACTTAACTATCCCTTAAAAATCTTTCCCTTAATTCGGCAATAGTTTCTCCTGTTTCAGTTTTCCAGCTAATCCAGCCATTTACGGTTTTTCTTTCGCTTCCAGCATCCTGAATGCCTGCTAAAGCAGCATAACTCGGACTACTATAGACCTGATCTAGAACTTTTAGAGATCCATCATCAAGAAGTTCTGCACAAGCATAATCTACCACAAATCTAAAAACATTTTTTATAAATCCAAATTTCATAGGTAAAAGACCGGCATTTTATGGCGTTTATTTTTCAGCGCAAGCGACCATACCAAGCTTGTTTGCCAGGGGATTTTCGGCCCCGCAGAAATGCACCTCTCCTCCCATTCTCAGCCCATTTTTTTTTACCTTTGCAGGGTTTTTTTGCAAATAACCGACTGATTTTTTTTGATATGGAAATTCCCAAGCAATACTCCCCGAAAGGGGCTGAGGACAAGTGGTATGCGTGGTGGCTCGAGAAGGGCTATTTTAAATCGGAGCCCGACGAGCGCGAGCCTTTCACCATAGTGATTCCGCCGCCCAACGTTACAGGGGTGCTTCACATGGGCCACATGCTCAACAACACCATACAGGATGTGCTGGTGCGGCGCGCGCGCATGCAGGGCTTTAATGCCTGCTGGCTGCCCGGCACCGACCACGCCTCCATTGCCACCGAAGCCAAGGTGGTGGCCAAACTCAAGGAAGAAGGCATAGACAAGTCGGACCTGAGCCGCGAAGAATTTATGGCCCATGCCTGGGAATGGAAAGAGAAGCACGGGGGCATCATACTGGAGCAGCTCAAGAAGCTGGGCGCAAGCTGCGACTGGGACCGCACGGCCTTTACCATGGACCCTAAACTGTCTGACTCGGTGATCGCCGTGTTTGTTGACCTGTATAAAAAAGGCCTGATTTACCGTGGCGTGCGCATGGTAAACTGGGACCCTAAAGCGCTCACGGCCCTTTCGGACGAAGAGGTGATCTACAAGGAGCTGCAGTCGAAATTCTACTACCTGCGATACCGCATTGAAGGCACCGACGATGATTACGTGACCATTGCCACCACCCGTCCAGAAACCATCTTGGGCGATACCGGCATTTGCGTGCACCCCGATGACCCGCGCTACCAGCACCTGAAGGGCAAGAAGGCCCTGGTGCCGCTGATCAACCGCCCCGTGCCCTTTATCTTCGACGAATATGTGGACCGCGAATTCGGCACCGGCGCGCTTAAGGTTACCCCCGCGCACGACATAAACGACTACAACCTGGGCATTAAGCACAACCTGCCCAGCATCGATATCTTCAATCCCAATGGCACCCTGAACGAGAGCGCCCAAATTTACATTGGCGAAGACCGCTTTGTGGTGCGCGAAAAGATTGCCAAAGCGCTGGAAGAGAAAGGTCACCTGGTGAAGACCGAGGTGATCACCAACAACGTGGGCTTTTCGGAGCGCACCGACGAGGTGATTGAACCCAAACTTTCGCTGCAGTGGTTCCTGAAAATGGAAGAAATGGCCAAGCCAGCCCTGGAGGTGGTCATGAACGACACCGTAAAATTTTACCCGCCCAAATTTAAGAACACTTACAAGCACTGGATGGAGAACGTGCGCGACTGGTGTATCAGCCGGCAGCTGTGGTGGGGGCATCGTATTCCTGCCTGGTACTTGCCCGATGGCAACATCGTGGTTGCCATTAATGCCGAAGAGGCGCTTGAGCTGGCCCGCCAGCACGATCCCAGGCTCCAGGCCGCCGACCTTCGGCAAGACGAAGATGTGCTCGACACCTGGTTCAGCTCATGGCTGTGGCCTATTTCAGTGTTCGATGGCATTATTCATCCTGATAATCCCGACATTAAATACTACTACCCCACCAACGACCTTGTGACCGCGCCCGAAATCCTTTTCTTCTGGGTGGCACGCATGATCATGGCCGGGCTAGAGTACCGCAAGGAAATCCCATTCAAAAATGTGTACCTTACGGGAATCGTGCGCGACAAGCTGGGCCGCAAAATGTCGAAGTCGCTGGGCAACTCGCCCGACCCCCTGGAACTGATAGAGAAATACGGCGCCGACGGGGTGCGCGTGGGCATGCTGTTCTCATCGCCGGCCGGAAACGACCTGCTGTTCGACGAGGCACTTTGCGAGCAGGGACGCAACTTCTCCAACAAGATATGGAACGCCTTCCGCCTCACTCAAAGCTGGACCGTTGACCCGAACATTCCGCAGCCTGACACGGCACAGGTGGCCATTGAATGGTTCCATGCCAATGTGAATCAGCACATCAAAACCATTAACGACCACCTGAACAAGTTCAGGATTGCCGATGCCTTGCTGAGCATCTACAAGTTGATATGGGACGATTTTTGCTCATGGTATCTCGAAATGGTGAAGCCCGCCTACCAGCAACCCATCGATGCCAAAACCTACGAAGCCACCATCGGCTTTTTCGACGAGCTGCTGCGCCTGCTGCATCCCTATATGCCTTTTATCACCGAAGAGATTTACCAGCGCCTGCGTAAGGACAGCGATCCGGAAAGCATTGTGATCGCACCCTTCCCCAAAGGCGGATCTTTCAAAAAAGATATCCTCAAAGGCTTTGAATTTGCCGAAGAGGTGATCATGGCCATTCGCAACTTCAGGCAGGAAAAGAACATTGCCTTTAAGAACAGCCTGGAGCTTTACATCAAGAAAAATCATGATGAAAAGCCCGACACCACCTTCGACAGCACCGTGGCCAAGATGTGCAACCTGAGCAAACTGGCATACGTGGAAGAAAAACCGGCCAATGTGTTTACCATAATTCTGCGCAGCACCGAGTTTTACATTCCGCTTTCCGAAAACGTGGATATCGGCGCTGAAATAGAAAAGCTGGAAGCCGACCTGAAATACTATCAGGGCTTTCTGGCCACGGTCGAAAAGAAGCTCTCGAACGAGCGCTTTGTGGCAGGGGCACCCGAGAAGGTGGTGGCCATGGAACGCAAGAAGCAGGCTGATGCACAGGCACGCATCAGCGTAATTGAAGCGCAGCTGAAAAACCTGAAAAAGAATTAGTTGCTCAGGCTTTCAGCTTTGTTTACAGTATCTGTTTTCTGATTATCTTCACGTGATTTTAAAACCCCCAAAAGAATGAACAAAACCGCCATTTTTATAATGCTGGCGCTGGCAATAGGCGCCACCTCGTGCAAGTCGAACAGAATGCTTCCAGTAACAGAAAGAGCCGAAGCCGATATCCCGGTGCGCGAAGAACGTTTTACCTTTACCCAGGAAGCCGACCACATCAGCCAGGGTACCAACACCTATTTTGTGATCATGGGCAGCTTTCAGAGCGAGGACAACGCCAAGCGTTTTTCTGAAACGCTAAGGCAACAAGGTTTCACGCCTGTAATTCTGCTTTCGGAAACGGGCTTTCACCGGGTGTCGGTCAACTCTTTCACCAGTGAAGACAACGCCCGATCAAGGGTGCTGCAAATCCGCGAGGAGTATCCCCCTTATGCGGACACATGGCTGCTGATACGCAAGACGGATTAACGAGGAAAAATCATTTCACGCAAAGCACGCAAAGGAAAACACGCAAAGAAAGCCGCAAAAAATAAGCTGGGCTTGCAGCCCGTATATTTCATGGAAACATATTACCCATGGCGCCGCTTCGCTTTGCCATGGGTTGAAATAAATTGTCCCTTCAGGACGAAAACCAAGCCTATATGCAAAAATTTCTGATTCTGATAAACCTGGGGAACTCACTGGTTTGAATTGAAACTCCCATTTGGGACGATTATCGGGCTGAAAGCCCAGATTAATTCAGCCCGGGGCAACGTCCCGGGTTAAAAAATAAGCATACATTTTTCGCCCTGTAGGGGCAGGTAAAAATTTACCTGATATTCACCACCCGTAAGGTGGTAATCCCTTTGGGGTGGGTGATGCGCAGCAAATAAATGCCAGATGGCAAATTCGCGGTGAAGCCCGATAATTCAAGGCTGCTAACGCCCGCATCCATAAGCCCTTCAAAAACATTGCCCACCATGGTGCCGCCCAGATCGTACAGACCTATTCTCACGCGGCCGGGCTCTGTCAGGCTCACTTCTAGCAGTGTATTTTCCTTTACGGGATTTGGATACAGCCGTGCCGAAACACCATTTTTTGCCAATTCTGCAACAGAAACGTCAGAAAAGCCAATGCCCGTTAAAGAAACCAAAACATCATCATTATTTAAGGCATTTGATTGAAAGCTGATGGTAGATTGGTAGTTACCAACCTCTATGGGAGAAAACTCCAACTCAAGGTAAAGAAATGCTCCGGCTTCAACCGTTACCGGGAAATCGGCAGTGGTATAAAAGGCCTCATTGGTGAAAACCGCTTCGGTGATTTCCAATGGTATGTTGCCGGAGTTACGGAGGCTTAGGGTACGTTGTGATGACTGCTCGAGAAGCACCTGACCAAAGTCGAGATTCTGCTCTATGGCCAACAGCATGGCAGCTTCAAGCACTGCATTGCCCAAAAGAGAAATGATAACATCAGGCCTTTCAGGATCATTTGTAGTGAAAACGGCATGACCGGTATATTCTCCCACTTCAGCGGGAAGGAAGGAAAAAGGCACTTTAGAATTTTCACCAGGTGCAACCTGAAACGGACTCAATGTAGGAAAACTTACAAAAAATACCGGATCGCCGGTGAACTCTTCAAAAACCACAGTAAGTATTTCATTACCCGTATTCGAAATGGTTAGTTCCCGCATAATTTCAGCATCCGGGGCTGTGGTACCAAAGTCGAGCTCCATAGGTTCAAAAACAGCAACCGGCCCGTCCAAGCTTGTAAACACCAGCTCTACATTTAAGTTTTCGTTCAGTTCCAGCTCAATGCTTTCTGTTGTGTAATGCTGACCGTTTATTACCCAGGCACTGAAAACAGAGCTGCCTGCTGTGGCTGTGAGAGTAACCTGTTCGCCGTAAGCAAACTGCCAGGGGTTGCTGCCACTAATAGGCGTACCGGCCATGTCAAAGCCACCGTCGCCGGAAACTTCTACAAAAAGCCTTCGGCTGTATGGTTCACAGCTTATGGCGGCAGCCCAGCCAGCACCTGTTACGCTGCCATCAGAATGAAACTCAAAGGTAAGGGCACCCGAGGTGTGGGAAGAAGTAATTATTCCTGGCGAATTACTTCCGCAAAAAGTGCCAATCAGGGGTGCGCTTTTGTCGGGCCCGTTATAAATCTTTAACCAATCGTAAGAACAGGAGGAGTTGGCCTCAATGGAAAACTGCGAAAAGGTGAATTTGAGCCTGTCGCCCTGTGTGGCGGGCACAAAAGTCATGGTGTAGTTCTCGTTATTGCCATATTCTGCCGAGGGGCCGCCTGAATCGTAGAAGTTGCCGCCGCAGGTAGCCACCGTGGCGTTGCTCATCAGGTGGTTCTGATCGGCAGCAACCGGCAGCACATTAATAAAAGCATTTTTAACCCGGGTGTCGGTATCTGTTCCATCACTTACGGTCAGGCTAACGGCATGCAGCCCGGCCTCTTGAAAAACAATGTTTTTGGGATGCTGAGCAGTTGACTGGGCCGGCTCGCCTCCTTCGAAGCTCCACTCCCACTGCGTAATGTCGCCCAGCGAAATGTCGGTAAAATCGACATAGCCGCCCTGGGGAATAGACATGGGCTCGGCGGTGAAATCGGCATAGATGCTGCCACCCATTTGGATATCAAGGAAAACAGTTTGATAGTTTTGAACGGTAACCCCGGTTACTTCCAACGGCGGATAGCCAGGCGCGGTCACCTTCAGGTTGTAAGTACCTGCTAGTATGGGCCGGTGAAAGTTTCCATACGGAAGCAAGGAATACACTTCAGAATTTTTCTGGTCGTGGTTAAGCACTTCGATCATGGCCTCGAGAGGCTCGCCCGTTGTGGCGTCGGTAACCGTTCCATGGATGCCATACAAGGCCTGCCTCATATAATTGAGCAGGGAGCGGTAGTTGTAATTCCAGAATCCGGGCAATTGCGATCCGGCGGGCAATTTTGTATTGCTCAGCTCGAGGGTGAGTTCACGCCCACGGGCGTAGTAGGTTACATAATCCTGGCGGCTGCCGTTTACCACATACCAGTCCCCCCCATGCGTTACCCCATTGTTCATGTCATCCATATAACCCGAGGGGCTGAAATACTGGGCAGTGTCAGCATACTCGCGCGAAACGAAATACCACCAGTTGTGGTCGGCGTGCCGGTTTGCCGGGATGTTGCTTTTCCAGCTGTCGAACGGATAGTTTACAAGTTCAATTCCTCCGTGCATATTGGCCGACATGGTGAAGTTCATGGTATCCACAAAACTCATCATTGCCTGGGTTTCAGGCTGTGTAGGCAGTTGTTCGGTAAAAACAGGATTGGGATAGTTCCGGTTCAGGTCCACATTATTGGCATTGTACCTGCGGGCATCGCTCACCGTATTATTGTTGCTCCGGTAAGTGCCATCAGGGTTTTCGTTGGGGCAGATCCAAATCTCCATATTGTCGAGCAGATAAGTAATGGCATCGTTGGTCCCGTAGTTGCTCAGGAGGTAGTGAATCAGCCTCAGGGATAGCACAAAGCCCGTTGTTTCGTCACCGTGCATGGTAGAGGTGTACATGAAGCGGGGTTCGGCTTCGCGCTGATTTACGTTGGCCGAAATTTTGGCAAACAACAGGCTGCGCCCCATTACTGTTGAGCCAATGTTAAAAACCTCGCACAATTCCGGATACTCTTCCTCGAAAGAGGACATTAAATTTACATATGCCTCGTAGGTGGGGTAAAAATCCCATGTATCAGTAAAATCCTTGGTCTGGAGTTCCTCCCATGTTTTCATGTAAGCATCAACATTCACATCGCCCGGGTGCTCGAGCACCTGGTAAGGCAGGTTCAACGCGAGGAACTGTTCAAATTCGCTGGCATTGGCGTAAGCATAAACGGTATTCCCGTCAAGGTTATCGACGCTCATCATGTTAAAGACCTCAACGAGCTTTTCCCCTTCGGGGATGTCAAAAGAGAAATACACTTCCCCTTTGCGTTGCAGAAATTCCTGTGCAGTCTTTCCTGAAGGCATCTGGGCAACAAGGCTCAGGCTAAGGAAAAACAGCATTAAAACAAAACCAAACTTTTTCAAAACAGAGATGTAGTAAGAATGAGTAATCCGTAAATTGGGGGGTAAATATGTAGATTATTTTAGAATAGGCGAGTTTTCCAATGCCTGCAACATTTGTGCAAGCTGATTTTGCAAGGCTGTGTTGATCTTAACCAGCGGCAGCCTTACTACATTGTTGCACAGTCCTTTCATTTCGAGCAGGGCTTTAACGCCCGAAGGACTGCCATCAGCATAGATCCCTTCAATTATATCCATAAGCCTGAAGCTGATTTGCCGGGCTTTTTCAAATTCGTTGCTAAGACAGTGCTTTACCAAGGCAGAGAATTCGGCAGGCAGCGCGTTTGATATTACCGAAATAATGCCATCGCCGCCCAGAGCCATAAATGAAAGGGCAGTAACATCGTCGCCCGAGATGACCAGGAAGTTTTCCGGCTTGTCCCTGATAATCCGTGCGCACTGGCAGAGGTCCCGCGAAGCTTCTTTCACGGCCATGATATTGGGTACCTCATGGGCCAGCTGAAGGGTGGTTTCGGCCGTGATGTTTGAGCCCGTGCGTGAAGGAACGTTGTAAATGATCACCGGCACAGGGCTGACACCGGCAATGGTTTTGTAATGCCTGAAAATACCTTTTTGCTGGGGTTTGTTGTAATAGGGGCTAACGGAAAGGATGGCGTCGATGCCGTTAAAATCAGTTTCTTTTATGGAATTGACAATCTCCTGAGTGTTATTTCCTCCAATGCCTATCACCACAGGCACACGGCCATCCACAATCTCCACGGCCATGTTGATTACCGCCGCGCGTTCGTCGCGGTTCAGTGTCACCGACTCGCCGGTGGTGCCCATAAACACGATATAGTTGATACCATTTTTGATTTGGTACTCTACCAGCCCTTCAAAAGATTTGAAATCGATGTTTCCTTCCTTGCGAAATGGGGTGACTATAGCCGTACCGGTTCCTTTGAATTTACTGATCATTGTGGGCGGGGTTAATGATTTTCAAATAATGCAACATGTGTTCTATCAATTCATGAATGCCAGTGTCATCCTTTTCACGAATCATGAGGTCGTACAGATCCACATACTCCTCCGTGTAGGTGCCAGCTTTAAAAGTGGCATTGCACAGCCCTGCCAGGAACTTCATAAAAAACAGATCGTTAGGGCTTAGGTCCATTATCAGGTCAAAGCCTGCACGCGAAAAATTTTGTAACTGAGGGCTTTTAAGCTTAAAAGTTAGAGAAAAGTCGCTGCGGTGGCAATAGGAAAAATTCAGCTGGGCCATGGTGTA
>DHFW01000029.1:0-652 GCA_002402465.1 Bacteroidales bacterium UBA4814 | reverse complement strand
GCATCAAACCCTATCACTTTTTTTTTGCGAACCACTTTCTTTAGTTCCTTCAAAAAGAAATAAGTCCGGATTCTTTTGGTAATTTTTTCAATTGTGCCCATGGGCTTGCGATGGGTAAGGGTTTGTAATGTATTGGGCGGCCTGCCAGCCAAACAATCATCAAAAGTAAGAAGTATTCGCCTGATAAAAAAAGTGAATGCTTAAAAAGCATGCGGCTTAGCGCAGATCAAGGGGTCTTTTTCCACACATTTACGATTTCGCCGATGTAGAACCGGTGATAATCTTTTTTAGGATAAATCTTTTCAATTTCAAAAGCCTGAAACAGTTCGGGTTTTATGTCGTCATAGTATAGTTTTCGGCATTCGAGCACCAAGTGCGCCTCTTCAAAGGTTATATTACCCAGAGGTGTTTCCATGGGAGTGAGATCATCCACGTCCATTTTGTTCAGGTCGCGACCCGACACTGAGCCGCAAAGATTAAGAATATCGCGGTGCTCTTCCCCAAAAAAGCTGAGGGAGTAATATGCCTGGTTTTCCATAAAGCCAAAAGTGTGGCGTTGCGGGCGGATAAAGGCCACGGCCACGGGTTTGCGCCACAGCACCCCGGCAAATCCCCAGCTGGCTGTCATCATATTGTAATTGTCGGGTTTGCC
>DHFW01000040.1 GCA_002402465.1 Bacteroidales bacterium UBA4814 | reverse complement strand
CAAAACCTTTACCATTGCCAATGTGGTGGAGCAAGTGCAGAAGCCAACCCTGGTACTGAGCCACAACAAAACCCTGGCAGCTCAGCTATATGGGGAGTTTAAGCAGTTTTTCCCCGAAAACGCCATCGAATATTTTGTTTCGTATTACGATTATTACCAGCCCGAGGCGTTTATCCCTACCACTAACACCTACATTGAGAAAGACCTTTCAATAAATGATGAGATTGAGAAGCTGCGTTTGAGCGCTTCCAGCGCCTTGTTGTCGGGCCGGCGCGATGTGATCGTGGTAAGTTCTGTTTCGTGTATTTACGGTATTGGAAACCCCGATGATTTTAATGAAAATATAATTCGCCTTTCGCGCGGCGATGTTATCAGCCGCAACAAAATGTTGCATCAGCTGGTAACAAGTTTATACAGCCGCACCCAAGCCGATTTCACCAGGGGCAGTTTCAGGGTGCAGGGCGACACGGTGGATGTGTTCCCGGCATATGCCGATATTGCCTATCGAATTGTGTTTTGGGGCGATGAGGTGGAATCGCTTGAGACGATCGATCCCGTTTCGGGAAAGAAAATTCAGGAAATGGACCATATGGCCATATATCCTGCCAATATTTTTGTCACCTCAAAAGACCGCATGGAGGCAGCCATCCGTCAGATTCAGGACGACCTGATAAAACAAACGGCTTTTTTTCGCGATCAGGGTCGCGAGCTGGAAGCTAAGCGGCTGGAAGACCGGGTGAACTACGACCTGGAAATGATTCGCGAGCTGGGATATTGCCCGGGCATAGAAAACTATTCACGCTATTTCGATGGGCGCAAAACAGGTGCAAGGCCTTTTTGCCTGCTCGATTATTTCCCGCAAGACTTCCTCATGGTGATCGACGAAAGCCATGTGACCATTCCTCAGATACGGGCCATGTATGGAGGCGACTTCTCCCGAAAGCAAAACCTGGTGGAATATGGCTTCAGGCTGCCTGCCGCCCTCGACAACCGCCCGCTGAAGTTTGAGGAGTTCGAAGAGATCATGCGACAGGTAATTTTCGTAAGCGCCACTCCATCTGATTATGAGCTTCACAGGAGCGAGGGCGTGGTGGTGGAGCAGCTTATCAGGCCTACCGGGCTTTTGGAACCGGTGATCGATGTGCGGCCGAGCCTGAACCAGATTGACGACCTGCTGGAAGAGATTAGCCAGCGCGCCGGCAAAGACGAGCGAGTGCTGGTTACTACTCTTACCAAACGCATGGCCGAAGAGCTGACCAAATACCTGCTCAATGCCGGAATAAAAGCCCGCTACATTCATTCTGACGTAGATACCCTGGAGCGGGTGGAGATTTTGCGCGACCTTCGCCTGGGCAACTTCGATGTGCTCATTGGCGTGAACCTGCTGCGCGAGGGGCTCGACCNNAGGAGGGCTTCCTGCGCTCGGAGCGATCGCTGATACAGACCTCAGGCCGGGCTGCACGAAACCTAAACAGCAAGGTGATTATGTATGCCGATAAAATTACACGATCCATGCAAATCACCATAGACGAAACCAACCGCAAGCGCGAAAAACAGTTGAAATATAACCAGGAAAACAATATTACCCCGGCGCAGATCCGAAAGTCGGTGCAAGCCATCCACGGGCAAACTTCGGTGGCCGGCATGGGTAAGGCCGCTCAGAAAGCCTACCTGGAAAATGAAGCCCCGGATATTGCAGCCGACCCGGTGGTACGGTATATGAACCGTGAGCAACTTCAAAAAGCCATGATCCGCACCCGTCGGGAAATGGAAAAAGCCGCCAAAGCCCTCGATTTTTTTCAAGCCGCCAAGATGCGCGATGAGTTATTTGCATTGGAAAAACTGTTTAACGAAAAATTCAACTAAACCTTTTATGGAACTTTTTGAAATGCTGAACACCCTGAACGGCTCCTTTCACCCTCTTTTTGAGCCCGACCTTAGCCTGGAAAATACTTATCTGCTTGATTTCTCGGGCAGCAATCCTGATCTGGATCGTTTCGATTTCAGCAACACCGGGCAACTTGATGAGTATATTTTTGGTAAAGTGAAAGCCAGCGGCAAGCAATATGGTTATGGCGGATACCTGGAAGACCGGGAGGTTTATCGCCGAAGTCCTTTGTTTACCCAGGCGAATAAACCGGCCCGCAGCATTCACCTGGGTGTGGACATTTGGGCACCCGCCGGACAAGACGTTCTCTCTCCCCTCGATGCAAGGATTCATAGTCTTAAGAATAACGCCAATTTTGGCGATTATGGTCCAACCATTATCCTGGAGCACGAAATCAACGGCAGGCATTTTTATACCCTTTACGGGCATTTGTCTCTCGAATCGTTGATGGGCCTTCACCCCGGCGACCGCATTGGCCCGGGTACACCCTTCTGCCAGGTTGGAAATTTTCCGATTAACGGTGACTGGCCGCCCCACCTCCACTTTCAGGTTATTACCGATGTGATGGGGGAAAAAGGCGACTTCCCGGGGGTGTGCCTGGCTTCAGAAAAAGAAAAATACCGCAAAATTTGTCCCGATCCGGTGGTTTTTTTCAAGGGCCTGTTATAGAGCCTGATATCGCTCGTAATTGTTAAAAAAATCAAAAAAATAACTATTGGTCAATACGATAATAAAGATTAAGTTTGCACAGCTTTTTACTAACCAAAAATATTCTAGCGTGGACGTTTTTAACAAAACAACTACTAACCTGGGGCCTATTGGGCAATATGCAAAAAGTATTCATGGATACTGGACTTTCCCGAAGCTGGAAGGCGAGATTTCTACCCGGATGAAGTTTCGCGGAAAAGAGAAACTGGTTTGGAGTCTGAACAACTACTTGGGCCTGGCCAACCATCCCGAGGTAAGAAAAGCCGATGCAGAATCGGCTGCTGAATATGGGCTTGCCCTTCCGATGGGCGCACGTATGATGTCGGGGCAAACCGATCAGCATGAGCAATTAGAAAGGGAACTTGCTGAGTTTGTGGGCAAAGAATCTTCCTACCTGCTCAACTACGGCTATCAGGGCATGGTTTCTATTATTGAGGCCATGGTTGACCGCCACGACGTGATTGTTTACGATTCTGAGTCGCATGCCTGCATTATCGACGGGGTTCGTCTGCATTTCGGCAAGCGATTCGTGTATCCGCATAACAACATGGAGAGCCTGCGAAAGCAACTCGAAAGAGCCACCAAGATTACCAACGAAACTGGTGGAGGCATATTAGTAATTACCGAGGGTGTGTTTGGTATGTCGGGCGATTTGGGCAAACTCAATGAGATCGTTGCCATGAAGAAGGACTTCAACTTCCGACTGCTGGTTGACGATGCCCACGGTATAGGTATTATGGGCCCCAATGGTCGCGGAACACACGAAGCACTCGGAGTAATGGATGGGGTGGATATTTACTTTGGCACCTTTGCAAAAGCTTTTGCTTCCATTGGCGCATTTGTGGCATCTACCAAAGAGGTGGTTTTTTACCTTGCATACAATATGCGTAGCCAAATCTTTGCCAAGTCACTGCCCATGCCATTGGTAATAGGGGCCCTCAAAAGGCTGGAACTGATGCGCAATCACCCGGAATTCCGCGAAAAACTCTGGACCGTTTCCAACGCCCTGCAAAAGGGCTTGAAGGAGCGCGGATTTAATACCGGCAATACCCAGTCGCCCGTGACACCAATTTTCCTTCATGGCGATCCTACCGAAGGAGCCAACCTGGCATTTGACCTGCGCGAAAACTACAATATTTTTTGCTCAGTGGTGAGTTATCCGGTGGTTCCCAAGGGGGTTATCATTATTCGTATTATCCCTACGGCATTGCATACCCTCGAAGATGTGGAATACACACTCCATGCCTTTACTGAAATAAAAGCCAACCTGGACGTTGGCAAATACAGCAGCGGCCAGTTTGTAAACGTCCATGCGTAATACTGCTTTTCTTCAAAAAAAAATGACCGTTGCAGGTAACCCGGGCAATGGTCATTTTTTTTTGTTAATATTTTAATGATCTCTTCTTTGAAGCGGTTGACAGCATCTTTTCGTTACATTCCCTGAGCTTGTTCTCCATATTCATCAGTTCGATCACCTGTGCCAGCTTTTCGGCCACGTTTTTAACCAAAAGTTTTTCGTTGAGGTGGAAAGCATCACGCGTGGTTTTGGGTTTTTCCTCGAGGTAACCGACCCTGATATGGCCCAGCTTTTTTTTATTGATTTTGATGGGTGCAGTGAAATTCCAAGGGGTTTCCCTAAAGTTTTTTGATACAAATCGCTTGCCTTCAAAAAGGATTTCCACCCAGGCATCGTGCGCAAACTTCAGCCCATTGGGGATAATCATGAGCGAGCGTTCAAAGATGCCATCAAAAGTAATGTTGGGTACCCCGCTAATGTCGGAAATGTCGAACAGGCAGTTGATCTGCTTGTTTTTTTCGTTGCTTTCAATGATGAGTTGCTGAATTTTCTCTTCACATTCCGTGAGCTCTGTAATGTCGGTCAAAACCAGGGCTGCACCGGGTTCGCCCTGCTCGGTGGGATGGTAAGTCCATTTAACGCGAATCCAGCGGGTTTGGTCGCCATGGGTAATCTGCAGCTGGTCGGTCAGATTCAATCCCTTTCGTATGTTACCACTAGCAGTCATGGGATTTTTGTTGCCCGAGAGAAGCCAATCAGGCAGCGGTTGGTGAATGATTTTTGCGGTCGGAAGACCCAAAATAATGGAGGCCCTGGTGTTAGATAAAAGCACTTTGCCCTTTTCGTTTACCATCAGAAATCCTTCCGATAAATGGTTAAGCAGATCCTGGCATTTTTTTTCACTTTTCTGAAGCGCCAGGTTCTTTTTTTCCATTTCACCCAGGTAGCGCTCAAGTAAACTGACGTATTTCTTCTTGTTTTGCAGGCGCCAGTAGTTTAGCATAATGATTAGCGAAAAAACCAACAAATGAAGCACTAGCCGTAAAATTATCATCAGATCCTGACCCAGAACCAGATGCATTGGAAGGATAAAAGTTGTGTTTTCGAACAACATACCAGATCAGACAAGAATGGGTTTCTTAATCAATTTTTATAAGGTAAATATATAAAAAAGAAACGAATCTGATGGCTCTTTCGTGCCAGCGAAGCGAGCCAAAAAACCCAGGGTCTTTAACTGGCGGCATTCGAACTCCGGAAAGCAATAAAATAAAGATAAGTATCTAAAAAATAATTAATACAGCCTGGATCTTTTTACAAGGAAGGACAGCAGCACCTGTTCATAACCTTGATTTATGTCGGCCGGCACAAAATCGATATGGTATTGCATACATTTCAGTTTTATTTCATTAAATCGTTCGGCCATGCTCTTGGTGTATTGTTCCTTAATATCGGCGGGGTTAAGCTTTATCTCGGTACCGGTTTCCATGTCAACAAATTTTACCGGGCGATTCTCGAAGCCGAAATCAAGCTCTTTGGTTTTTTCATGCACATGAAAAAGAATTACCTCGTGCTTGTTGTGCTTTAAGTGCTGAAATGCCGAGAAAAGTTCGTGGGGGCTGCTGGTATTGTCGATCATGTCAGTAAACAGGATTACCAGTGAGCGCTTGTGTATATTTTCGGCCAGGTAGTGCAACAGTTCGGCCGTATTGCTCCGTTTGCTCAGGCTGTGGTTTTCGCGGCGGTAGAGCCTTTCCATTTCAGCAAAAAGCATCTGGTGGTGCACGCTGTTCGACCGGGCCGGCGTGTGCAGTTCGGTTTGTTCTGAAATTATACTCAGCCCCACGGCATCGCGTTGCTTTCGCAGCAGGTAGGTGAGAGCCGCGGCGCATTCGACAGAAAAACCGATTTTTGAGGGCGTGGCACCGCTTTGCCCGTAGGCCGGGAAATACATAGACGAGGAATTGTCGATGACCAACTGGCAGCGAAGATTGGTTTCCTCTTCATAACGCTTCACGAAAAGTTTTTCGGTGCGGGCAAATAGTTTCCAGTCGATGTTGCGGGTGCTCTCACCGGGGTTGTAAATGCGGTGTTCAGCAAACTCAACGGAGAAGCCGTGGAACGGACTTTTATGCAAGCCTGTGATAAAACCTTCAACCACTTGCCTGGCAAGCAGTTCAAGGTTCCCAAACTTTTGAGGCATTTCCGGATCGCTTCCCTGTATCATTGTTCGATGCTTATAATTGCAAGGGGTGACGGAAAATCACCATCACCCCTGCCCTATTAATCAAAAACGACCTTAAACTAAAGCAGTTTTTCAATTTTTGCGGTAAGTACCGATTTGGGTACTGCACCTACCTGCTTATCTGCAACCTCGCCATTCTTAAAAAAAAGAATAGTGGGAATATTGCGAATGCCATACTGAGTAGCCACTCCGGGGTTGTTATCCACATCGAGTTTACCTACCACAGCCTTGCCGTCATACTCTTGGGCAATTTCGGCTACAATGGGGCCAACCATACGGCAGGGACCACACCACTCAGCCCAAAAGTCAACCAAAACAGGCTTATCTGACTTCAATACAACTTCTTCAAAATTAGAATCCGTAATTTCAAGTGCCATAGCTTATGTTTTAATGGATGAAAAAATCTTCTTTTACAAACCTAATGAAATTTCAGAAAACCACAAAGGAAAAACACACATATACATGATTTTACAAGTATCTTTATAAACACTTGATTGTAAGTATTTTGAATTTTAGTTTAGACGGTAGGTCAGTTCATAATCTTTCAGCAGCTCTTTTAAAAACCCAATAGGTTCCACCCTTATTTTTCGTGAAAGCATTTCCACAGTAGCATTTTCAACCCGGTCAAACAAGGCAACCTTCAGCTTTGATTTTCCTTTATGACGCCTTGCCACATCCACCAGCCTGGTAACCATACGTTCGTTGATTTCATTTACCGGAAGGAAAAGCATCAGGTCTGACAGGCTTTTTTCGGCCAGCTCGGTAAGCAGGCTCATGCTTTTTACCCTTACTTCCAGGTGGTTCGAGCCATATCTTTCTTGCACCCGGGCTTTGACATGAACAAAGGTCTGTCCTTCCAGGAAGTGCTTCATTTTCAGGTATTCTTCGGCAAAGAGAAAAAGTTGCAGCGAATCGTAGTAATCTTCAATGACAAAACTGCCAAAAGGCTTTCCATTTTTCCCGATTTTGTGATTGGCCGAGGTGATGATGCCGGCAAACGACACATCGCGGTTTTTCAGGGCGCCCAGGTTGCTCAGATCGCCAATGTTTACATTGCAGGTGGCATCGATCTCAATGCGGAAGTCGTCGAGCGGGTGGCCCGAAATGTACATGCCCGTTACTTCCTTTTCCTGCTTAAGCATTTCGAGCTTGCTCCATTTGGGGCATTGGGGCAGTTCTGGATCGGGAATACTTGCTTCGGTGCTTTCATTGAAAAGATTCATCTGCGAGGTGCCTTCCCTTTGGGCAATCAGGTTGGAGTGCTTAATGATTTTGTCGATAAAGCTGGAGGTGCCGTTGTCGTCGGAAAAAAAGAACTGGGCACGATGCGATCCCTCGAAGCAGTCGAACGCTCCGGCCCTGGCCAGGGATTCAAAAACGCGTTTGTTCACAGCACGCAGGTTTACCCGGCGTGCAAAATCGAATATGCTGACGTAGGGTCCGTTGGCTTCGCGCTCTTCCACTATGGCTTCTACGGCTCCTTCTCCCACTCCTTTTACGGCACCCATGCCAAAGCGAATCTCACCCTTTTTATTTACCACAAAATTGAAGAGACTTTCGTTGATATCAGGGCCCAGCACGGGGATTTTCTGGCGCTGGCACTCCTCCATCATTTGGGTGATTTTTTTGATGTCGCTAAAGTTGTTGGTAAGCACCGCTGCCATATATTCGGCCGGATAGTTGGCCTTGAGGTAAGCCGTGCGGTAGGCCAGTACCGAATAGGCCGCTGAGTGTGAGCGATTGAAGCCGTATTCGGCAAAGCGGGCCATAACGTCGAATATGTTGGAGGCTTTGTCTTTGTCGATGCCTTTTTTCACCGCCCCGTCAATGAAGAATGACTTCTGGCGGTCCATTTCCTCCTTTTTCTTTTTGCCCATGGCACGCCGCAAAATGTCGGCGCTACCCAGCGAGAACCCAGCCATAATCTGGGCTGCCTGCATGATCTGCTCCTGGTAAACCATGATGCCGTATGTGGGCTTCAGGATTTTTTCGAGCCAGGGATGCGGGTATTCGGTCTTTTGGCGGCCATGCTTGCGGTTAATATAAGTAGGGATAAATTCCATGGGGCCCGGACGGTACAGGGCATTCATGGCAATCAAGTCTTCGATATTGGTGGGTTTAAGCTCCTTGAGGTATTCGCGCATGCCGCCCGACTCGAACTGAAAAGTGCCCACCGTATCGCCCCGTTGGTAAAGCTGGTAGGTCTTTTCATCATCGAGGGGAATATTTTCTACGTCAATGGTTTTTCCGTGGGTCTTTTCAATGTTTTTTACGGCTTCTTTCAGGATGCTCAGCGTTTTCAGTCCAAGGAAGTCCATTTTAAGCATTCCAACCGACTCCACAAACTTTCCCTCATATTGGGTTACAGGCAGGTCAGAGTCTTTCTGGGTGCTAAGGGGCAGGCAGTCCACCAGGTTGGTGGGTCCGATGATAACCCCGCAGGCATGCACGCCGGTTTGCCGGTTCGAGCCTTCCAGTATCTGGGCGTATTTGAGGGTTTCCTGGATCAGAGGGTTGGGGTCTTTGAGCGCCTGTCCCAGTTCAGGGACGTCCTTGTAAGCGCTTGCCAGGCTGACGCCCGGTTTTTCCGGCACCAACTTGGCCAGTCGGTCGGCTTCGGGAAGGGGCAGTTTTAGTACCCTGGCCACATCACGAATGGACGACTTGGCAGCCATGGTACCAAAGGTAACGATCTGGGCTACTTTCTCGCGGCCATATTTCTGAATAACATATTCCATCACCTTTTCGCGACCTTCGTCGTCGAAGTCGATGTCGATATCGGGCATGCTGACTCTTTCGGGGTTGAGGAAGCGTTCAAAAAGCAGGTTATATTTTATAGGGTCGATGGTGGTAATGCCGGTGCAGTATGCCACGGCCGATCCGGCGGCGCTGCCTCTGCCCGGCCCCACGGCCACCCCCATCTCGCGCGACTGGTTGATGAAATCCTGCACGATCAGGAAATAGCCAGCAAACCCCATATTTTTAATCACGTCGAGTTCAAAATCCAAGCGCTCCCTGACTTCATCGGTTAATTCAGGATACAACTTTTCAGCGCCTTCGTAGGTGAGATGGCGCAGGTAATCGTCTTCACTTTCAAAGCCGTCGGGCAAGGGAAAAACCGGCAGCAAGATTTTTTTGGTAGTAATGTCGTATTCCTCCACCTTATCCACTATTTCCTGCGTATTGCAGAGGGCTTCAGGCACATCTTCAAAAAGCTCCGCCATTTCCTGCCTTGATTTCAGGTATTCCTGCCCGGAGTATTTCATACGGTTTTCGTCATCCAGGTCCTTGCCGGTTTGCAGGCATATGAGGATATCGTGGGCGCGGGCATCCTCGGCGTTTACATAATGTACATCGTTGGTGGCAATTACCTTAACCTTATATTTTCTGGCCAGCTCAAGCAGCTGCTGGTTAACGGGTTCCTGCTCTGCCAGGCCATGGCGCTGTATCTCCAGGTAAAAATCCTCTCCAAAAATATCCAGGAAGTCTTTCAGCACTTCTTCGGCCTGATCAAAGCCTTTTTCCATGAGTGCTTGTGGTATTTCGCCACCCAGGCAGGCCGATGAGGCAATAAGACCTTCATGGTAAAGCTTCAGGATTTCCTTATCAATGCGCGGGGTATAGTAAAACCCTTCGAGAAAACCAATGGAAACCAAACGCGAGAGGTTTTCATATCCTTTGCGGTTCTTGGCCAGCAAGATCATGTGATATCCGCTGCGGTCTTCCCGACCGCGTTTTTCCAGGCGGCTGCCATCGGCCACATATACCTCGCAGCCAATGATGGGTTTAAGGCCTTTTTTACGGGCAGTTTCTGCAAATGGAAGCACCCCGTACATGTTTCCATGATCGGTTATGGCGATGGCTTTCATGCCGTCGTCAGCGACTTTTTGCAGCAAAGGCTCAATTTGCGAAGCCCCGTCGAGTATCGAATATTGCGTATGTACGTGAAGGTGAGTAAAATCGGGTAAACTCATTATCCTTAAATTTTGGAAGATAAAAATATACAAAATTCTGCGGAGGCAGGCCTGTTATTTTTGCACAATGCCCGGTTTTTTATTAACCTTTAAATTTTTTTCTGCACGGAGATTGCCAGCCCCCTCATTTACCCGCTGAATACTTGTAAGATGTAAGCTTTAAAACTTTTTTATTTCAAAAAAAAGTCTGATATTTGCACCCCTGAATTTTTCAGTAAAAACAACTTTTTAAATTTAATTTTTTTACAATGCCAACAAGAATCAGACTACAGCGTAAAGGTAAAAAAGGCCAGCCTTTTTACCACCTGGTAGTTGCGGATGGTCGTGCACCCCGAGATGGTAAGTTTATTGAAAGACTTGGCACTTACAACCCCATGACCCACCCGGCTACTATTGTGATTGACTTTGATCGTGCTCTTCACTGGGTGCAGGTTGGGGCTCAGCCCAGCGATACTGCCCGCAGTATATTGTCGAACCAGGGCGTTATGCTCAAACACCACCTCATCAAGGGTATTGCCAAAGGCGCCCTTACCGAGGAGCAGGTAGAAGAACGTTTCAATGCCTGGAAAGAAGAAAAGAAAATCAAGCTGGAGCAGATGTCGAAAGACAAAGAACTGTCGAAGAAAGAACTTCACAAGAAGCGTATTGAAGAAGAGCGTAAGATAAAAGAAGCCCGCGAAGCAGAACTGGCTAAAAAACGTGCCAAAGAAAACAACGTGGAACAGGCTGTTGAAGAAACTGCCGAAGAAGCTGCAACCGAAACCCCTGAAGCTGAAGCTCCCGCGCAGGAAACACAGGAGCCCGCTGCTGAGTAGCAAAAGGCTTTATAACCTGGTATTTTCGGATGAAACAAGACGATTGCTATTACCTGGGTTATGTGACCAAAACATTTGGGTACAAGGGAGAGGTTTTTATTTTCCTCGATGTTGATGACCCGTCATATTATAAAGAACTGGAATCAGTTTTCATTCTTCTGGAAGGGAAACTGATTCCTTTTTTTGTGCAAAAAATATCTCTCCGGCCCAATAGCCCTGAAGCCGTGGTGCGGTTTCAGGATGTGGACACCCCCGAAAAAGCCCAGCACCTGGCCGGTTCAGAACTTTATCTGCCCCTTGAACTGCTGCCCCCACTCAAAGGCAATGCTTTTTATTTTCATGAAATTGTGGGCTACGAAGTCATCGATAAACAGTATGGCGATCTAGGGAAAATTACCGGTGTGCTGGAGTTTCCGGGTAATCCGGTTTTTCAGATCCAGGCGGGTAAGAAGGAAGTGCTGATCCCAGCCAACGACCAAATAATTGAGCGTCTCGATCGTCAAAACAAAAAGATCCATATCAATGCCCCCGAAGGGCTTATCGATTTGTATCTCAATGAATAGCCCCCTTACCCCTTCCGGGGAAAAAAGATTCCGTTTTAAACAGTTTTCGCTTACCGATGCCGGTTGTGCCATGAAAATTGGTACCGATGGGGTGCTGCTTGGGAGCATTGCTGCCACTTTCTCCGCCGACCACATTCTTGATGTGGGAACGGGTTGTGGACTCATTGCCCTGATGATTGCCCAAAAGTCAAGGGGACAAATTACGGCTATTGAGGTTGATCCGGAGGCAGTAGCCGTGGCAAGACAGAACGTGCAAGACAGTCCATGGCCTGAAAAAATCAGGGTGGTCCATGCGCGATTCCAGGATTTTGTTGTCAGTAATGAACAAAGGTTCGACTTGGTGGTGTGCAATCCCCCTTTTTTTCTTAACAGCTTGCTGAGTCCGGATGCCGGGCGCAACATAGCGCGACATGCCGAAAGCCTGCCACCCGACGAGCTTCTGGCAGGTGTTAAAAACAAACTTTCTATCATTGGAAACTTTTTGATGGTGGCCCCGGCAGAGCAAGAAAAGTATTGGCTTGAAGCAGCGCAAAAGGAAGAATTGTTTTGCCGCAGGTTGTTTCGCATATTTCCCAAGCCGGGTGTGAAACCCAAAAGAGTTATCCTTGGATTTTCTCCCTTAAAAGGACAAATGAAACCGGAGAAATTGATCATTGAAACCGGCCACAGGCACAAGTTTACAGAGGAATACCAAAGCTGGACGCGCGATTATTATCTGCATTTCTGATCAGACCAGCGCAGGTTTGCGTTCAATCAGTGCAGGCATTCCTTCCATATAATCTTTCAGTATCAAATATTTTTCAATAAGATAAGGCAGCCAGCGCCCGGCTTCCTTCCATTGCTTTTCCTTGAGTTTAACCTCAAAAAACCTTGCAGCCTGATTCAATTGCGAAGCACCCAGGGTGCCGCTCAGGCTTCTGATAGACACGGCAAGCTTTTCGCAATCTCTGCTGTTGCCTTGCTCGTAATGGCTTATCAGGCGGTTTATAAAGCCGTCCATTTCTTCCATAAAAGAGAAAAACAAACTTTCCACCGGAAACTGTTGCATGGATGCCAGTTCGGCAAAAAGCCCGTAAGTCTTCAGGTTTATTACTGGTAAGTGGTCAAAGGTATCACTGAGACTGACATTTTGATTTTTACCTGACTTGCTTGCGTGTCTTCCTGTATATTTCATCAGGCTGGCTTGCAGGTGTCTCTCTTCGGTAGAAAATACAATCATTTCGTCAAAACCTTTTTCCAGGTATTTGCTTGTATGGCGGGCAGTTTGCTGATGGCAGAGCCCCACCACAGGTGGCAATTCTGAGAACCGCTGCCTAAGTTCAGCAAGCACTTCCAGTGTTTTTTTGCTGGAATGCAGTAAGTCGAGCAACAAGCAGCTCACCGGGTTTTGCTCGAAAATCAGAAATGGGTTAAGCCTGCTCTCGGTGTAATACTGAATAAACTGACTGGCATTGCTGGTTACTTTAACCTGGCAATTGAGGGGTGAGAGTGCCTGGGTAAGCGCTGGAGCGATCACTGGCTGATGTTGCAGCAAAAGCAGAGAACTTGCTGCCACAGGGTAAGTGTGTTTCATATGGATTCAACTTGTCGGCTTTCAAATGTAGGAAACCGATCGTTGTGAAATATCCGTATTATTACTGAAGTTTTGCCGGCAAGCCAGGTAAAATTGCCCATAAAAAAAGCCCGGACTGGCCGGGCTTTTTTTAATTCTAATGCAGGATCTATTCAATCACTTCTTCGACTTCTTCAACAGCCTCGTCAACGATTTCTTCGACTTCTTCAACGCCTTCTTGTACTACCTCTTCAACAGCTTCAACTTCCTCTGCTGCTGTTTCTTGGTTCGCCGAGCCGCATCCAAAGAAGAATAACATACCTGCAATGGTCATCAATGCAAAAATTTTTTTCATTTGTTTTGGTTTAGTTTGATGAGTGATCAAAATTCGGATACAAAATAACGATAAAAGTCTGACAAAAACAAGAGTATTAATCAAAATATTTTATTAATATATAGCTGATCAATGTGACTGTTAATCAAATCTTCTGCAGTAATTGGTGGTTGAGCAGATGTCTTTGTTGGCCACTTTTTATGTGGCAATATTTTAACAAGACTTTTTATGAAAAACCCGCAGGTCTAAACTTTCAATATCTCCCCTTCCGACTTAGCGATTACCACGGCTCCGCAAGAGTCGCTCCATACGTTTACTGCGGTGCGAAACATATCGAGAATACGGTCTACTGCCAGGATAAGCCCCACTCCTTCCAGCGGAAGCCCCACTGCAGAAAGTATGACCGTAATAATAACCAATCCGGCCATGGGAATTCCTGCAGCACCAATGGAAGCCAGCAGGGCTGTGAGGATTACCACCAGCTGCTGGATAATGGTTAGTTCCACCCCATAGGCCTGGGCAATGAACAACACAGCCACACACTGGTAAAGTGCCGTTCCATCCATATTAATGGTAGCGCCCAGGGGCAGTACAAAACTGGTGGTTTTGTTCGAAACCCCACTGTTAAACTCAACAGCCTCCATAGTTAAGGGCAGGGTGGCGCTGCTGCTCGAGGTAGAAAAGGCCGTAAGCAGGGGCACCGACATACCCCGGGCATGCTTCACGGGATTTGATTTGCCGAGGATTCTGACAATTAGCGGTAGCGTGATAAAGGCATGTATGGCCAGGGCGCCAATTACCGTGAGCATATAAATGCCCATACGCCCGAAAATAACCAGCAAATTATCAGAATGGTCTGAGATTAGGGCAGCCACTATACCGAACACTCCAAACGGAGTAAACTTTATCACAAACATGGTGATTTTCATCATGATCTCAAATATGGCATTGAAGAAATTCACAATGGGGTCGCGATAGGATGGCGCAACGCGGGTGGCAAAGAATCCGAAGATGATAGCAAAGAAAATAATGGCAGGCAAATCAGCCCTGGCCATGGAATCGATAATGTTGGTGGGGATGATTTTAATCAGGGTTTGCCCAAAAGAATCGCGACTTACATCCAGGCCTTCCACCACTACACTAAGGCCAAGGTCAGCTCCTACCCCGGGCTTGATCAGGTTAACCAGAATCAAACCGGTGAAAATGGCAAAAAGGCTGGTGGTCAAATAATAGCCAATGGTTTTCATGGTCATGCGCCCCAAATTTTCACCCGATCCGAGGCCGGTAACACCCGACACTATAGACGAAAAAATGAGGGGAACGATAATCATGCGCAAAGCCCGCAAAAATACGATGCCCATCCATTCAACGTATTTGATCAGATCGGGAAAGCTAACCCCGAAAAGAACGCCCAGAACCAAGGCTATCAGAATTTGCCAGTGCAGTTGAAGTTTTTTCACTTGTTTAAAATTTAAGTGTTAGCCGGCCAAAGTATTGTTTTTGCAATAAAAGAAGCAGCAATATTACAAAACAATTAGTAAAACACTAAATTTTTTTGAGGCTTCCTCTTTTTGCTGAAAAAATGACACCCTGCACCTTATTTCTGTGTCAAAATGGCTTAAACAAGTCTTTCTAACCCCTTGGTAAAGGTTTTGATGACTGGTTTATCCCAAATTTAAATCATCATGAACCTGAATAATTTTACCATAAAATCGCAGGAAGCCATTCAAAAGGCCCAGGAAATTGCCATGGGATACCAGCACCAGGCAGTTGAAAACGGCCATTTGCTAAAAGGCATTCTGGCTGTTGACGAGAATGTGGCCCCCTACCTGCTGAAAAAAAACAACGTAAACCTTGTGGCGCTTCAGCAGGTGCTCGACCGCGAAATACAGAGCTACCCCAAAGTGGCCGGTGGTGAAGGGTATCTGTCATCGGCCTGTAGCCAGACCTTGCAGAAAGCTCAATCCGCCCTTAAGGATTTTGGCGACGAATTTATTTCCATAGAACATTTGCTGCTGGGCTTGCTTTCGGGAAACGACAGCGTGGCTCAGTTGCTCAAGGATGCTGGCCTGACTCAGTCCAACCTCCGCGAGGCTATCAAAGCGCTTCGCAAGGGTTCTTCGGTAAAAAGCCAAACCGCCGAAGACACTTACAATGCGCTGAACAAATATGCTCGCAACCTTAATGACCTGGCCCTTTCGGGGAAATTGGATCCGGTGATTGGCCGAGATGAGGAAATTCGCCGGATATTGCAAATCCTTTCGCGCCGCACCAAAAACAACCCTATTTTGATTGGCGAACCGGGTGTTGGAAAAACGGCCATTGCCGAAGGTTTGGCCCATCGTATTGTAAACGGGGATGTGCCTGAAAATCTGAAATCAAAAAAAATATTCTCGCTCGATATGGGCGCCCTCATTGCCGGGGCCAAATACAAAGGCGAGTTTGAAGAACGCTTGAAGGCGGTGGTAAAAGAAGTGGTTACCAGCGATGGAGAGTTTGTACTCTTCATCGACGAGATTCACACCCTGGTTGGCGCTGGTGCAAGCGGCGATGGCGCCATGGATGCCGCCAACATTCTGAAGCCGGCCCTGGCCAGGGGCGAACTTAGGGCCATTGGCGCCACCACCCTGAAGGAATACCAGCGTTATTTCGAAAAGGACAAAGCCCTCGAAAGGCGCTTCCAGATCGTAGTTGTGGATGAACCCACCAAGTTCGATGCCATAAGCATCCTCAGGGGGCTGAAAGAGCGCTACGAAACCCATCACAAGGTCAGGATCAAGGACGAAGCCATCATCGCTGCCGTAGACTTATCGCAGCGTTATATTACCGATCGGTTTTTGCCCGACAAGGCCATCGACCTCATCGACGAGGCTGCCTCGAAAATGCGTCTCGAAATGAATTCTGTTCCCGAAGAACTTGACGAGGTGGAACGCCGCATCCGTCAGCTCGAAATTGAACGCGAGGCTATTAAACGCGAAAAAGACGAAGCCAAGCTCAAGGCCATTGCTGCTGATCTGGCCAACCTTCAGGACGAGCGCAACCGCCTCACCAGCAAATGGCAGGCCGAAAAGGAGGTGGTGCAGCAAATACAAACGCTCAAACAGTCTATTGAGCAGTTTCGTTTCGAAGCCGACCAGGCCGAGCGCAACGGCGATTTTGGAAAGGTAGCCGAGCTGCGTTATGGCCGTATTAAGGAAGCTGAGAGCCAGCTTGAGCAGTACAACACTAGGCTGAAGGAAATGCAGGCCGACTCAGCGCTCATTAAAGAAGAGGTAAGTGCCGAAGACATTGCCGATGTGGTCTCACGCTGGACGGGCATTCCGGTAAACCGCATGCTTCAGAGCGAGCGCGAGAAACTGCTTCACTTGGAAAATGAGCTGCACAAGCGTGTCGTTGGACAGGACGAAGCCATTGCCGCCGTATCCGACGCCATCAGGCGCAGCCGGGCCGGCCTGCACGATCCAAAACGTCCGGTTGGTTCCTTCATTTTCCTGGGAACCACCGGTGTGGGAAAAACAGAACTGGCAAGGGCTTTGGCCGAGTTTCTGTTTAACGACGAAAATGCCATGGTGCGCATCGATATGTCTGAATACCAGGAAAGGCATACCGTCAGCCGCCTCATTGGCGCACCGCCCGGTTATGTGGGATACGAAGAAAGCGGTCAGCTCACCGAGGCGGTCAGGCGAAAGCCTTATTCAGTGGTGCTCCTCGACGAGATTGAAAAGGCCCACCCCGATGTGTTCAATATTTTGCTGCAGGTGCTCGAAGATGGCCGCCTTACCGACAACAAAGGCCGGACAGCCGACTTCAAAAACACCATCATTATTATGACTTCCAACATTGGGTCTGGATTGATACAGGAAAAAATGGAATCACTCACCGATTCCAACCGCGAAGAAATTATCGAAAGAACCCGCGAGGATGTATTCCAACTGCTGAAACGCACCATTAGGCCTGAGTTTATCAACCGCGTGGACGAAATTATCATGTTCAAACCGCTTACGCAGGAAGAAATTGCAGGTATTGTTAAACTTCAGATTGACAGGGTGCAGCAAATGCTTTCTGAAAATGGTATTAAAATGGATGTTAAGCCCGAAGCCATTGAGTGGATTGCCCGCGAAGGGTTCGATCCACAATTTGGTGCGCGCCCCCTTAAACGGGTCATTCAGCGCAGCTTGCTTAATCAACTCTCCAAAGAAATACTGGCCGGGCGAATATCAAAAGATCAGGAGGTGAAAGTGAGTGCCAGCGAAAGTGGTCTGATTTTTTCCCTTTAAAAGGGTATAACGAAAAATTCAGGCGGAATGCTTCCTTTGGAAGATTCCGCCTTTTTCTTTTTGAAAAAAGCCTACTTTTGTAAGAAAAACTTGAATACACCCCTTTTTATAGCGCGCAAAATCAGCCCCGGCAAGCAGGGAAAATCATATACCGGCCTTATCCGGAAAATTTCAGTATTGAGTATTGCCCTGGGGCTTGCCGTTATGATTATTGCCATGGCAGTGGTAACAGGATTTCAGGGCGAGATTCGGGAAAAAGTGATTGGCTTTGGTGCCCATATTCAGGTTACAAACTTCGACTACAACGTGTCATACGAGCCTGCTCCTATCAGCCGTGATCAGGACTTTCTGAAGCCACTCAAAGAATTGCCTGGCGTGAGGCATGTGCAGGAGTTTGCCACCAAAACCGGTATTATTAAAACCGATGAAGACATTCATGGAATTGTCATGAAAGGCATCGGACCCGATTTCGACTGGTCGTTTTTTGCTCCCCGCATGGTGGAGGGCTCGCCGCTGCTGCTTTCCGATTCGGCACGCTCCGACCAGGTAATTATTTCGAAGTTTATTGCCAACCGCCTTAAGCTGGAAACCGGCCACACCATTTTTGTCTATTTTATCCAGGAGCCACCCGCCATTCGCCGTTTTACAGTGGCCGGCGTTTACGAAACCGGCCTGGAAGAGCTCGATAAAATCTTTATACTGGGCGATTTGCGCCATATTCAGCATCTGAACCGCTGGAGCGACCACCAGGTTGGAGGCTTTGAAATTCTGGTAAACAATTTCTCCAATTTAGATAAAATTAACCAGGCCGTTTACGACCTGATTCCATACGATCTCAATGCCCGCAGCATCAGGCATATTTATCCGCAAATATTCGACTGGCTGGCCCTGCTCGACATGAATGTGTATGTGATCCTTTTCCTGATGGCCTTGGTTGCCGGCATCAACATGATTACCACCCTGCTTATTGCCGTGCTCGAAAGGACCAATATGATTGGCATAATAAAGGCGGTCGGGGGATCCAACCGCCTTGTCAGAAAGGTTTTTTTGTATAATGCCGGGTTTACTATCCTAAGGGGCCTGTTTTGGGGCAATGTGGCGGGTATTCTGATTTGTTTGGTGCAACACCATTTTGGACTCATAACCTTGCCCCAGGACTCTTATTACGTGTCGCAGGTGCCTATTAACCTCGAGCTGGTTCATGTGCTGCTGCTCAACGCAGGAACTTTTTCAGTGTGCATGCTTATGCTGATTATGCCCTCGATGATCGTTTCGCGCATCTCGCCCGTAAAAGCCATTATCTTCAGGTAATATTCCTAAAAAAGCAAGCCCAAACCCAAAATGAACTGCTGGGGCCGGGTATCGAAACCAATGGTTTGATCACCAATGGTAACGCCCTCGCCAAGCTGGGTAAAGTTGCCCTCGTAGCGGAAATCGAGGATCAGTTTGCCCAGTTTCAGGCCGACACCCAACTGGTAGCCCATGGTAAGCTTGTTGAGGTCTTGCTCAAACTCAACTTCCACATCCAGGTCGTTCCAGTTGTTGATCAGGTATGAAAAAACAGGACCTACCCCAATCCTTAATGGGCCAAATTTTGCCCCGGCATGCAACGGCAGCACCAGGTGACTGTATTTATGAACAAAGTATTCATCATCGGTTTCCTCAGCAGAAAATCCAAGGCGCATATCGCGGCCATTCTGGGTATAGAGCAATTCCGGCTGGAAAAAAAAACCCCTGAAAATGAACATACTTGTGACGCCCACATGAAAACCGGTGTAGGAATCAGAAAAAGCATCGATGGTATAAGAAGGTGTTTCGCCGGTTTCGGTGCTGGAAAGGCTGGCGAAATTGAGGCCCGCTTTGAGGCCAAAGCGCGGCTGGGCCAGGAGTAAATTGCCGCCAGCGAGCATGATTATAGCAAGAACAATAACTGACCTTTTCATTTTTTCAAGTTTGAAAATACATAAGTGAATAACTTTTGAAAAGACTTTTAATTTTTCAATACAAAAAAGCAGGGTAAAAACTTGGCCCTTTTGTTAGGAATCTCTTAGGATTTTTAGCTTTTCCTCCAGTATGGTAATTTCTTGTTTTGCTTTCTCTATCTTATCCTCAAATTCATTTTTCAAGATATCCGCTTTTTTAGAAGAAGCAAAAAATCCAATATTGTTTTCCCACACTTTTATATCATTTTGCAAAGCGCTGATCTTGCTCAGCATGAAGTTTCTTTCCTTGTAAATGATATGATCGGCATTGGGGGTGTTTTTTATGTTCTCGATCTTTGAACGGAACGAGAGGGTGCTTTTGGCTTTTTTGCTAATGCCCAGTTTCTCGAACTGATCATCGATCACCTTGCGGTATTCACTTTGTATTTTGTCCTTCTGTTTAATAGGCACATGACCAACCTCCATCCACTGCCGTTGATATTCGTTGATGATCCGGAGGTTTTCGGCATTATTGTCGGAATACGAATGGTTTTTTATTTGCTCGATGATGTCCTTTTTTTTCTGAAGGTTTTCTTCCTGCATTTCGCCAATATTCGAGAAATAGGCAGATTTGCGCTTAAAAAATTCGTCGCAGGCAGCCCTGAAGCGCTTCCAGATTTTGTCGGAGAACTTGCTGGGCACGGTGCCGATCTTTTTCCATTCGTGTTGAAGGGCAATCAGTTCGTCGGTAGTACGACGCCAGTCGGTGCTTTCTTTCAGGGCTTCGGCTTGCAAGCACAGGTTCAGCTTCTGGTTGTAATTTTCGGTCTGGTTTTCCTTAAATTTCTGGAAAAAGTCCTTCTTATTGCGGAAAAAGCTATCGAGGGCCGCCCGAAAACGGTTCCAGACTTCGTTGTTAACCTTTTTAGGCGCGAAGCCAATGGTTTTCCACATCTCGAACAACTCGTTGATCTGGTTGGTAAGCTCCTGCCACTGACGAGGCGTTTCTGGGGTGCTGGCAGCAATCTGCTCAGCTTTTTCGCAA
Organism: Bacteroidales bacterium UBA4814; assembly: GCA_002402465.1. Classification (GTDB taxonomy): domain Bacteria; phylum Bacteroidota; class Bacteroidia; order Bacteroidales; family UBA7960; genus UBA7960. The sequence goes on along the minus strand of DHFW01000040.1, from coordinate 80,335 downwards.
AGCACAAGCTTGGCAGCCAGGTTTTTCTGCTGCTCTTCGCGGAGTCCATCGTAGTATTCCTGGCGGCGCTTGTTCAGTTTTTCGGTGGCAGCCCTGAATCGTTCCCAAATCTCGTCTTTTTTATCGTTTGGAACCGGCCCGGTTTCCTTCCAGGCTTCGTGCAACTTTTGCAGTTGCTGAAACGATTTAACGATAGAAGGCTCCAGCAGCAATTCTTCGGCTTTCTCGCACAACTCGGTTTTCTGTTCCAGGTTTTTCTTCAGGTCAAGGTCTTTGAGCTCCTTGTTGATCTTTACCTTGTCAAAAAATTTCTCTACCAGGAAATGATAATTATTCCAAAGGGTATTTTTTGCAGCCTGCGGCACCGCGCCAATGTCGCGCCATTTTTCCTGTAGTTCGCGGAACTGGTCGTAGGTCTTTTTTAGTTCTTCTTCCGACTCAATGAGGTTGCGCAACTCTTCTAGTATCTTCTCTTTGACTTCGAGGTTTTCCTGTTTTTGCTTTTCCAGGGCTTGGTCGAAAACGTATTTCTTTTCCTTATAAACGGCCATGGCCGCATCGAAGCGCTCTGTTAACCAATCAACCGGAACTTCATGATTCTCTGCCCCTTCAGCAGCCTCTTCCGCCAACGAGATAGATTTTTCGAAATGGTCCAGGCTTTCGTCTTTGAGCAGCTTACGGTAGGCTGCCTTTATATAACCAATGTGTTTTCTAATATAATTAACGTCCTCGTGCTTCACCAGGGTTTCGAGCACCAGCACCAGCTCTTCGCGTTTCATTTTGCCGTAGCGCTCGTTGTGGTCTTCGCTCTCTTCTTCAAAATCGCTTTCTTCTTCCACTTCTTCGTCTTCATCATGGTTTTCATCGTCCTTGCCTTTGCCTTCTTTTGCGCCGGCAACAACCGCTGCAACTTTTGCTTCAGTGACCTCTTCAGCTGGCTTTTCTTCAGTTACAGGTTCTTCTGCTGAGGTTTCCTCCAATGCAGATTTAACCTCTCTTATCTCAGGTATTGGCTCTGCTTCTGGTTCGGGGGTTATTTCCGTTTCGGGCTTTGCCATGAGTTCCGCTTCAGGGGCGGGTTCCGGGGCTTCCCCGGCCTCAGGTTCGGCTTCTTTTAATTCCTCAGTAATTTCTTTTGCCCCCGCTTCAGGGGATTCAGGCTCAGGGGCACCTTCAGACTTTTTTTCGGGTTCTTCCGAGGCTTCAGGCTCTGGCACCTGATCTTCATCAGCTTCCTGGATTAGCCGTTCGGCTTCAGGAGTTTCATTTTCCTTTGCTGGTAATGCCTGGCTGGTGGGTTTTTCATCGGTTGGTGCTGAAGTTTCAGCTTTCAGACTCTCATCCCCTTGCTGCTCAACGGGTTTGTCAGCTTTGGGGTCCAGTTGTTCCTTCTTTTCCATGAAGAAAAAAATTAAATGAATTAATACTAATTAAAGTTGTTGTGCAAAACTTCGCTAAAAACACTAAAACGCAGTGTGTAAACCAAAATACCGGTATTAGCAAGCCACTTTTTCCACAGGGCCCACAAAATTATAAATATTTTAACAGGGCCGAAAATGTTTTTTGTTCATTTTTAACCAATTAAAGGTTAAGAGACTTAATGCAGTGGACCCTGGTTAAAGATAAGATACCCGAAGTTGAGCGAAAATGAGAAAGGGACTTCGTATTTTTGGTAGTGGTTCAGGGTAATTGATACCGGGCCCAGTGGCGTATTACCGACCAGTGAAGAAGAAAACAGGAAGTAGCGTTTCTCAAAAGCTTTTCCCAGGAATGGCAGGCTGTCGGGTCCTCTTCGGATTTCCCGGAAGGGTTGAAAAAGGTATCCCTCAACCCTGAAATCAATAATTCGCCCCAAGGAATAAATGCCTTTCAGCCCGAGCACGGCAAAGCTGTTAGAGCGGTATTTAGGAAGAAAAATACCCTTTGTTTCGGGTACATAGTCAAAAGTCGGCGCGGTAAGCAGGCTGCTGGTATGATTGCTAAACAAGCTTTTGTTAGAGAGCATGAGTTCGGAATGCAAACCCAGCGTGATGTTCTGGCTTCGGGTGAAATAGTTTTGATACTCCGCCCTGAGTTGCCACCAATTGTGTTTTTTTCGCGAGTCAGCCAGCAAGGGCGAAGTTGATCCTGGGCGGTGCTTTTCCAGCCCGGTTATATAACGTCCGCCAATTGAAATGAAGGAGCCCTTGTTGGCATATTGCTTGTTGTTTAGGGTGTTGCGCTCAAAAACAACGTAAGGGCTGAAAAAGCTGAAGTTGGTGCGGTCGGTGGTGTCGGTACGAGAAAACTGGTTGGTCTGGTAATAATTATAGCGGGTAACGCCGGTGGAGGCGCCTGCAAGGATTTTCCCGGTGTAGCGGGCCGGAAACCCGGCATTTAAATTCAGAAAATTCTGATGAACGCGCAGATAAGCTGGTGTTTGATCCTGGAAAAACAGGGTGTTGGTCTGGAAAAAGTTGAAATTATTAAGGGTATAATTTCCCTGCAGAAAGAAAGGTAGCTTGCTAGGGAACCCCATTCGGCCCATGAGATGGATGGAGTTATAGAACCTTCCTACAAAGGCATTAGCTATCCCGGTATAGGCATTAAATCCAAGATGGCGGTATTGGATTTCCATAAAAGTGAGGTTGATCGGACTAATGGAGATTTGGCCTCCAAGCTGGAGCACCAGGTTTTTGTCGAGCGTAATGTCCAGGTAAAGGTCGTAGTAACCTGTATTGTGGTTATACTCTACCGAGGGAATTATCAATTCAATATGTTCTTCGGCATACAGTTTATAATATTCAACCATGATATCCTCAATGGGCATTGGTTTTCTTTCATATAGTAGCTTGTACACATAATCCATCTGGGCCTCGTTAACGCCCCTGATAAAAATCCGGTCGACCACCAAGGGTGGTTTTTTTGCGTTAAAAGCCTCCCTCCTGGCTTCGCGATCAGCAATGGAAACTTCCCTGGCAACACTTTCCTTAATTTCATCAATTACCCTTAGGGTGGCCACATAACCTGAATCAAGAATGCTCTTGGAACGGGAAAAATCAGTGACATTTACCTGGGGAACGTCTGGTCTGATAAGAATTCCCTTTTCGGGCGGAATGTCGTAATCGGTTTGAAACGCCACCAGGTTTTCCAGGTGCGACCGGATGTCGTCCTCTGTCGGAGGCTTGAAGTTCTGGGCTACCACGCTTCCAATGATGTAGTCGGGGTTGAAGTCTTCGATCATAACATCAACCGGGAAGTTGTTGTAAATACCCCCATCGAATAAGAGTCGGCCATCGATGCGTATGGGTCTGAACACAAAAGGAAAGGTCATGGAAGCTCTGATAGCGGGATAAATTTTTCCGTTACGGAATATAACGGGCTCCTTGCGTTCGATGTCGGCGGCCACGCAACGAAAGGGGATGAAGAGGCTGTCGAAGTTTTCGCCCGAAGCCACATTTGCTGCCGATAGATACTGCACCCCGGCAAAATCCATTTGAACAGGCGAAACCAGGCTGCTGGGCAGGCGATACTGCCAAACGGAGTCTACTTTAAACTTGAGTGATAACCACGAGGCGTTGGCGGGCAACTGCTTGAAATAAAAGTTGTATTCCTCGTCGATGGTACCCAGTGCCCACGACTGGAACTCGGTACTGGTAACAATTTTTTCGATGCTGTCGGGCGAAAGGCCGCTTGCATACATTCCGCCAATAATGGCTCCCATGCTGGTTCCTGCAATATAGTCGATGGGGATGTTATTCTCTTCCAGTGCTTTCAGAAGTCCCACATGGGCCACACCTTTGGCACCCCCGCCGCTGAGCACTACCCCTACCCTTTGCGGGAAAGCAGCCTGGGCCACATTAAGGCAAAGCAAAAGAATGAATATGTTGCGGAGTTTTTGCATGGTCAATAACCGGTCTGATTGAAATTAGACAGGACCGGAGCGTGTAAAATTATAAAACTACGGCAATTCGTCTGCAGCGAAAATCACTAAAAAAAGTGAAAATCAGATGCGTGCCAATGCCTGCTCCAAGTCGGCCAAGATGTCTTCCACGTTTTCGATGCCCACTGAAAAACGCACCAAACCATCGGTTATGCCAGCGCTGAGGCGATCGGCAGCAGCCATTTTGGAGTGCGTCATACTTGCAGGGTGCTGAATCAATGTTTCCACACCGCCCAGCGAAACGGCCAGCAAGCATAGTTTTACATTGTCCATCAGTATCTTTCCGGCTTTTATTCCGCCTTTGAGCTCAAAACTGATCATAGCCCCCGAACCTTCCATTTGCTTTTCAGCCAGTTCGTATTGGGGGTGGCTCTTTAACCCGGGATACTTAACCCACTCAATTTTTGGATGGTCGGATAGGTATTGCGCAATTTTTTGTGCGCTCTGCTGCGAACGATCCATGCGCAGCGAAAGGGTTTTCAGGCCGCGGATAACCAGATAGGCCTGATGGGGGTCCATGTTGCAGCCCAGGTTTATCATCATGGGACGCAAAATGCTGTCAAACTTCTTTTCACGACTTACAATAATGCCGCCCACCACATCGGCATGCCCATTCATGAACTTGGTGATGCTGTGAAACACCACATCGAAGCCAAAATCGAGCGGACGCTGCAGATAAGGGCTGCAAAAGGTGTTGTCGGCTACAGTGATCAGGTTGTGCTCACGGGCAATTTTCACCACTTCGGCCAGGTCGGTAATGTCCATAGTGGGATTGGCCGGGGTTTCAATAAAAATCATTTTGGTGTTGGGTCTTATGGCCTTACGGATATTTTCGGCATTTGAGGTGTCCACATAAGTCGATTCCACTCCAAAGCGCGAATAATGTTTTTCCATTACTACCCTGGATGGCCCATACACAGCAGCGGAACTGATCATGTGGTCGCCCTGGCTGAGCAATCCCATGTAAATGGTATTGACAGCTCCCATACCCGAGCTTACGGCAATGGCGCGGTAGCCATTTTCGAGTTCAGCCACCAGCTTTTCGAGGGCATCGATAGTGGGGTTGTTGATGCGGGTGTAAATATAACCATCCGACTCACCAGCAAAGCAAGCCGCGCCATGATCGGCACTCTTGAATTTAAAAGTTGAAGTCTGGTAAATGGGCACGGTTGCGCTTCCAAATTGATCTTCAAAAGCTCCGGCGTGAATTAGTTTTGATTCAAATCCCAGGTTCTTGGTATCCATTATTCTGATCTTTATATTTTTTTTATTTCTAAAACAATTCCATATCGAGCATCACCAGGGTGCAATCTTCCTCAATCTCAATATTAGCCTCCCTGGCCAATTTGACAAGCTTTGGGTTCCAGGTGCCGGGATTAAAAATTATCCGTTTGGGTTTCAGCCGAATGATATAATCCAGGTATTCTTCCTGGTTGTCGGGGTTAAGGTAAAGGGTAACGGTGTGAATGCCCTTCAGGTTGGGTTGGCCGGTCTGCACTTCTACGGTTTCTATGGTGGTAGCTCTTTTTGCAATGGCAAAAACCTCGTGGTTGTATTCCAGCAATTTTTTTATGGCCCTGTTCGAATAACGTGCCGAATTGGGGCTGGCGCCCAGTACCAGTGTTTTCTTACCCATGGTTTTTTTCTGACAGGGTGTTTACAATAAACTCAGGGGCATTGGCGATGTGTTTCTTTACGGCACAGGCATTGGCGGCTTTGATCAGGGGTTCCCTGTGGCGTTCGGGAAAATCGGCAGGCACAATGATGTTGATTTCAATGGCGCTGATCATGCGAGTTTCTTTGTTGCGGTGCATTTTTTGCACCAGGCGGATACCCTGATCAGGGAGGTTTCTTTGCTGGCAATAGGCTTTCACGTAATAACCGGCACAGGTGCCGATGGAAGCCAGAAATAAGTCGAACGGCGCCGGTGCGCTGTTGTCGCCGCCTGCACCAACAGGCTGGTCAGACGATATTACAAAGCCTTTGTAATGGGCATCTACTCGCTGGTTTTCGCCCAGAAAAATTTCCATATCCATGTTCATTCGGGGATTTCGTTGCTTGCTTGTTTGTTTTTCTCCATTTCAGGCATCAGTTTTTCAAGGAACCATTCGGGAGCCGGGCAAGGACGGTGGGTTTCATATTTAATAAAAGCCAGTACCGTATTTCCTTTGCAAAGCAAGGTGCCTTGCTCGTTGTAAACTTCGTAGTCGAAGATCATTCGTGAGGTAGGGATCTCTCTTACAATGGTCCTTATGGTTAGCAGGTCATCGTATCGAGCCGGCCGCAGGTATTTTACGGTCATTTGCGCAATGGGCATATACACGCCTTTTTCTTCCATTTGGCGATAGGTCATATCGAGCTTACGCATGGCGTCGGCACGGCCCACCTCAAAGTAAAGGGCATAGTTTCCATAATATGCAAAGCCCATTTGATCGGTTTCGCCGTATCTTACCCTGAGTTGTGTTTCAGAAATAAACATAACTATGCTATATTTAATGAGCCAGCTCCATGGCAGTGTTTGTATTTTTTTCCACTTCCGCAGGGGCAGGGTTCGTTGCGTCCCACTTTTTTCTCCACCCTGACGGGTTCGGCTTTGCGCTGACCTGCGCCGGGAACATCGCTGCGCCCTGTTTGCAGGCGGCTCATGTCGGTGCGTTCGGGCGCAGCAGCCCGCTGCACCTGGTCGGCGTTCTGTATGGGAAGTCTGGCTTTCACCAGGAAGGAGATAATGTCCTTGTTCACTTTGGTGATCATGCGCTTGAAGAGCTCGAACGACTCGAACTTGTAGATAAGCAGCGGGTCTTTCTGCTCGTAGGCAGCGCCCTGAACGGACTGCTTCAGATCGTCCATTTCGCGCAGGTGCTCTTTCCAGGCATTATCGATAATGGCCAGGGTTATGCTCTTTTCGATACTCAGTGCCACTTCGCGGCCCTGGGTTTCGTAAGACTTTTTCAGGTTGGCCACTACGTTGATGTTTTTGTGCCCGTCGGTTATGGGTATGGCAATGTTTTCGTACTGGGCGGCAGCCCTTTCGTATACATCCTTGATAACCGGGTAAGCCGAGGCTGCAATCCCTTCGTTTTTGGTCTTGTAGTTCTCCACGGCTTTTAAATACAGCCGCTCGGTAAGTTTTTCGGCTTTGGTATCGATAAATTCACCAGCTTCGAAAGGCGATTCAATGCCGAAAGTTTTCAGCAGGTTCATTTCGAAGGTTTCGTGGTCGCCCTGTTCCTGCCCTTCAATGATCATTTGCTCGCAGGTGTCGTACATCATATTGGCGATGTCTACCGCGAGGCGTTCGCCGAAAAGGGCATTGCGGCGCTTACGGTAAATCACTTCGCGCTGGGCATTCATCACATCGTCGTATTCAAGCAGTCGTTTTCGGATGCCGAAGTTGTTCTCTTCCACTTTTTTCTGCGCGCGCTCTATCGATTTGGTGATCATGCTGTGCTGAATCACCTCTCCCTCCTGCAGACCCAGGCGGTCCATGATCTTTGAAATACGTTCGGATCCGAAAATGCGCATGAGGTCGTCTTCGAGCGAGACGAAAAACTGGGAGGAGCCTGGGTCGCCTTGTCGTCCGGCGCGACCGCGAAGCTGGCGGTCCACACGCCTCGATTCGTGGCGTTCGGTGCCAATAATGGCCAAACCACCAGCTTCCCTTACCCCAGGCCCGAGTTTGATGTCGGTTCCACGACCAGCCATATTGGTGGCAATGGTTACCGTGCCGGACTTGCCGGCTTCGGCCACGATCTGGGCTTCCTTTTGGTGCTGCTTGGCGTTGAGGATGTTGTGCCTGATCTTGCGCAGGTTAAGCATGCGGCTGAGTAGCTCAGAAATTTCCACAGAAGTGGTACCTACCAATACCGGACGACCGGCATTGACCAGCTCGCTGATTTCGTCGATAACGGCGTTGTATTTTTCGCGCTTGGTTTTGAACACCATGTCTTCGCGGTCGAGGCGAATTACCGGCCTGTGTGTGGGGATAACCACTACATCGAGTTTGTAGATATCCCAGAGTTCGCCGGCTTCCGTTTCGGCTGTACCGGTCATACCGGCCAGCTTTCGGTACATCCTGAAGTAATTTTGCAGTGTAATGGTGGCATAAGTCTGTGTAGCGGCTTCCACCTTAACATTTTCCTTGGCTTCGATGGCCTGGTGCAGCCCGTCGCTGTAACGGCGGCCTTCCATAATACGGCCGGTCTGCTCGTCGACGATCTTTACCTTGTTGTCTATGATCACGTATTCGGTGTCTTTCTCGAACAGGGTGTAAGCCTTTAGCAGCTGATTTATGGTGTGCACACGCTCGCTCTTGACAGAAAAATCGCTGAGCAGTTCGTTCTTTTTCTCCAGCTTTTCCTGGTGCGAGAGCCCCGATTTTTCGATCTCGGCGATTTCCGAGCCCATGTCGGGCAAGATAAAGAAGTTGGGGTCGTCGGTTTGGCTTGTAATCAGGTCAATGCCTTTCTCAGTCAGTTCAATGGAGTTGTTTCGCTCCTCGATAACAAAATAAAGCTCGTCGTCGATAATATGCATATGTTTGTTTTGCTCCTGCATATAGAAGTTTTCGGTCTTTTGCAGGATCGACTTCATGCCGGGCTCAGAGAGTAGCTTAATAAGGGCTTTGTTTTTTGGCAGGCCCCGGTGGCAGCGAAGCAACAACTCCCCTCCTTTTTTCTCGTCGGTTTGTCCTTCGCCTCCCAGCAAAAGTTTCCTGGCCTCTGCCAGCATATTGGTTACCAGCGATCGCTGGGCGTTGACCAGGCGCTCAACTTTAGGCTTCAGTTCTTGAAATTCGTGCTTATCGCCTTGGGGCGTAGGACCTGAAATGATCAGGGGCGTACGGGCATCGTCGATAAGTACGGAGTCAACCTCATCCACTATAGAGTAGTTGTGTTTGCGCTGTACCAGTTCTTCGGGGTTGCGGGCCATGTTGTCGCGCAGGTAGTCAAAGCCAAACTCGTTGTTGGTGCCATAGGTAATATCGGCCAGGTAGGCGCGCCGTCTTTCGGCCGAGTTGGGTTCGTGCTTGTCGACACAGTCGACCTTTAGCCCGTGAAACTCAAACAGCATACCCATCCACTCAGAGTCGCGTTTGGCCAGGTAGTCGTTCACGGTAACCACATGTACACCTTTTCCCGGAAGGGCGTTGAGATATACCGGCAGGGTGGCCACCAGTGTTTTACCTTCACCGGTAGCCATTTCGGCAATTTTGCCCATGTGCAGATGAATACCGCCAATGAGCTGCACGTCGTAGTGCACCATGTCCCAGGTGATCATGTTGCCTCCTGCCATCCATTGGTTTTGGTAAACCGCGGTATTTCCGCTAATGGTAATACTTGGGCGGGTGGCAGCCAGCTCGCGGTCCATGTCGGTGGCAGTTACCTTCACTTCGGTGTTTTCCTTAAAGCGACGGGCTGTTTCCTTGATCACAGAAAAAGCCTCGGGCAGGATTTGCTTCAGCACCTCTTCGGTTTTTTCGTCCTGCACCTTTTCAAGAGCATCGATCTGGTTATAGAGACGCTCCTTTTCTTCCACGTCCATGGCGAAGTCTTCTTCGATCTGGCGGCGCAGCTGGTCGATCTGATCCTGTTCGGCCTGCACATTTTCTTTTATGCGCTGTCGGAACTCCTGGGTTTTGGCGCGGAGTTGGTCGTTGTCGAGTTGCTTAATGGTTTCGTAGGCCTGGAGAGTCTGTTCAAGAAGAGGTTTTATCTCACGGAAGTCTCGGTCAGTCTTGCTTCCGAAGAGTTTTTTTACAATGCTGAGCATAATATGGTATGGTCGTTTTTAGTATCAAATGAAGTTTTCTTCAGAATAGCAAAGGTAATCCAATTAGCCCAAAAATTAAAGAAAGGCTCTATGAATATTAGGGTAAAAAAAACCGGCGCCGGGCCGGTTTTTGTTTTTTCAAAAAACTTGTGTTAATACTCATCCTCGTGAAAAAAGAAATCGTCCTTGGTGGGGTAATCGGGCCAGATGTCCTCAATACTTTCGTAAACATCGCCCTCATCTTCGATTTCCTGCAGGTTTTCAATCACTTCCATAGGCGCCCCCGAGCGAAGGGCATAGTCGATAAGTTCCTCCTTCGTGGCGGGCCAGGGAGCGTCTTCGAGTTTTGAGGCTAATTCCAGCGTCCAATACATAGTATAACTGGGGATTAAAATTTTTGCAAAAGTATGTTTTTTTAATTAACAACCAACTTTTTTATCAATTGTTTTGGGCGAAGGTGAATTGCCACTGGTTTTAAAAAAAACCCCTTTGGTTTTTGATATGCTCAATCAATGGCCACAACTGGCAATTCTCACCTAAAAAAGTACATGTAAGCATTTCACCCGGAAACGCATGGAAGCAAAATAAGTTCAAAAATTTTTGAAGTATTCTGAAGAATTTTAAACATTGCATGAAGTAATTTAACCAAAATATCGGCTAATTATGCCCTGAGTTTTCTGCCTGCTGGAAAAGATACCCGCTTACAAAACCAAGGTAAGAAAAATGAAAGAGACTTTAGGAAATAGAATCAGCAATGATTTAAAGGAAAGCCAGATGAACTCACTACAAGGCAAGTTTTATCATTTTTAAGTAACTTGCTTACCCAACTTGCCTCCCGAAAGACAAGACAGGTTTTGTATGGATCATTATTACACTAAAATCAGATGTTTCGCAAAATCATTCAATACATTACCCGCAGCTGGGACGAGACGAACCAGCCCAAGAACCCTATTTTCAGGGTTCTGCCTCCCTTCCTTTATGAACTGCTGGCCTACCTGATCATGGCAGGGATTATTGTCTGGACGGTTTCGCTTTACCTCCGATAAGCATCTTGCCTGTGCCCCCCTGGGGTCGGCCTGCCTGGGCAGCCCCTGCCCTCCCGTTCACCTTTTGTCCGGGGATTTCTAATTACAAACTCTTTTCGGTTGAAACAGGCCCCAGCCTGACCCCATCTCAGTTCTTTTTTCTTTGTACCAAAAACGTAGTTTAAACGTAGTTAACACGTAGTTAAGACGTAGTTAAAACGTAAAATTACGTATAAACTACGTGTAAATATTGTTTTAGTTATGTTTTTAATTATAGGATGCAACGACCTTAAAAGGGTACAGTATTTTCGAATAAACTCCTGATCGGTGACTTTTTTCCTTGCCTTGAATATTTTTCACCTACCGTTGGGGTTTAGCAGAATGCGCTATCCTGTCAATTTTTTCGTAATTTTGCACCCCAACAGCGCTATGGCCGGAAAGATAAACATACGAAACAAAAAAGCGGGCTTTGAATATTTCCTTTTGGAAAAATTTATTGCCGGCATTGTGCTTACAGGTACCGAGATTAAATCGCTTCGCGCCGGCAAGGCCAGCATCAATGAGGCTTATTGTGCTTTTGTTGGTGATGAACTTTTTGTCAGAAACATGCACATTGCCGAATATGAGTACGGCACCTACAACAACCACGAGCCCAAACGCGACCGCAAGCTGCTGCTCAACGCCCGCGAACTCCGCAAACTAAAAACAAAGCTGGCAGAGAAAGGGCTGACCCTGGTACCTACTTTCCTGTTTATAAATGAGCGTGGACTGGCCAAACTCGAGATTGCCCTGGCAAAAGGCAAAAAACTATACGACAAGCGCGAAACCCTCAAGAAAAAAGATGTGCAGCGGGAAATCGACCGCCAGGCTTAGGATTTATGGATAATGATTAATGATTGATGATTAGCTTCGCTGAGCTCATGCCTTCAGCGTTTCGGTTGATGATTGATTTTAATCCTAAATCCTAAATCCTAAATCATCATTCATCCGGTTTGTCTTTCGGCTTGTAATTGAATTTAATGTTCGGATCGGATGAAAAACGCCCTGGTTCTTCGGGCGGTATGCTGTGGTCTTCCTCCAGCGAGCGGATGACCTTTTCTGCAAAGTCATCAGCCAATTCCTCTTCTTCCTCCTCTGCTTCCAGCTCCCAGGTGTATTTTCTGCGCTGTGGGCCGTATTGCCTGAAATTTATGGCCAGGATAATGCCAGACAGCATTCCCATCAGGTGTGATTCCCAGGAAACTCTTTCCCTGATGGGGAAGATGCCCCACACCATGCTGCCGTAAAGGAAAGCCACCAGCAGCGAAATGGCCATAAGGCGGGGATGTTTTCTTATGACCCCACTAGAGAAAAGAAATGCTGCCAGGCTGTAAACCACGCCGCTGGCACCAATATGATAAGCTTCGCGGGCAAAAACCCAAACCCAAAGGCCGGTAATCAAGATCGAAAGTACCAGGACGGTTTTGGCCACCTCACGATAGAAATAGAACAGCGCGCTGCCCAGCACCAGTATGGGAATGGAGTTGTTGAGAAGGTGTTTGAGGTCACCATGAATAAAGGGTGAAAGAATAACGCCGCGTAAGCCTTTCAGCGTAAGCGGAAAAATGCCATAACGGGCAAAATCGAAGTCGAAAAACATCTCGAACGACTTTACGAGCCACATCAAAATCACAAAAGCGAGGGGTATAACCAGGCTGCGAAACAAGCGGTTTTTTTCGCCGCCCGTTTGATCAATATGTGAAAGCCCCGTGTTCAATAATGAATTTTTTTGAATAAGAGTGTTTCAAAAGTAATTACAATGTTGCTCACAAACAAAGGCTTTTAAAGCCTTTTTCAGATTTAATTAGGTTTTTTGGCCCGAAAACAACTAATTTTGACCGTTTGTTTTATGTATTTCATTTTCGAACCAGATTTGAACAAGTTCACAATTTCCTGTCTTTTTAGCAGTTTTAAACAGTTGGGGTTTTTGTGTGTTTTAGTTTTTGTTCATTTTTGCAGTGTTTTTTGACCCTATTGTTTATTTAAATATCTCCATATAATGAAATTCTCCTCTTTTGCCCTTAAGAGTATTTTTGTCCTGATCATTTTGTCCGGTTCTTTTTTGAAGCCTTCTTTTGGCCAGGCCGAGAACCTGCAGTTTGAGAAAATGGTACGTGCCTTGCAGGTGGTAAGGCTTGCCTATATTGAGCCCGTTGAAGAAGAAAAGCTGGTTGAAGATGCCATCAAGGGTATGCTTCGCGAGCTCGATCCCCACAGTGTTTATCTTTCGGCCGAAGAACTTCGTGCAGCCAATGAACCCTTGCAAGGGAGTTTCGAAGGTATAGGCGTTCAGTTTAACATTATAAACGATACCATAGTGGTGGTCAGCCCCGTTCCTGGCGGGCCATCTGAAAAGGTGGGCATCATGCCCGGCGACAAGATTGTGACCATCGATGGTGAGCCCTCATCGGGAAGTCATGTAACCAACCAGTATGTAATGGACCGCCTGCGCGGGCATCGCGGCTCGCAGGTCACTGTTGGCATATTCCGCCGTGGGGCCCGGGGCATTCTTGATTTTACCATTACCCGCGACCGCATTCCCATTAACAGCATTGATGCCGCCTTTATGGCCGCCCCTGGCATAGGATACATTAAAGTGAACCGCTTTGCCCGTACCACCATGCGTGAGTTTCGCGAAGCCATGGATCAACTCTCAAAAGAAGGCATGGAACATCTGATTCTTGATCTGAATTACAACTCGGGCGGCTTTTTAGATGTGGCCATCGACCTTACCGACCAGTTTCTGGAAAGCAACAAGCTGATCGTTTACACCGAAGGTAATGCTGCGCCCAGGCAGGAGCGTAACAGTACCTCGCGCGGGGCATTCAAAAAAGGGAAGCTTGTGGTGCTGATTAACGAAGGCAGCGCTTCAGCCAGCGAAATTCTGGCCGGTGCGGTGCAAGACTGGGACCGTGGACTTATCGTTGGGCGTCGCTCGTTTGGCAAAGGCTTGGTGCAGCAGCCCTTCTCCCTGCCTGATGGATCGGCCATCAGGCTTACCACCGCAAGGTACCATACGCCCACCGGGCGCTCCATTCAGAAGCCTTACGACGAGGGCAACGATAAATATTTTGAAGATCTTACCCAGCGGCTGCGTATGGGCGAACTGGTGAACCCCGAAAATATCAGCTTTCCCGATTCGCTGAAATATTTCACCAAGATAAATAACCGCGTGGTTTATGGCGGTGGCGGCATCATGCCCGATGTGTTTATCCCACTAGATACCACTAGGGTTTCTGATTTTTACTCCAGGCTGGTGCGCAGAGGCATCCTCAACACTTTTGGCATTGAATACACAAACAACAGGCGCGAAGAACTTGCCCGCCGCTATCCCGATGTAAATGCCTTTATAAACCATTTTGAGGTTACTGATGAGCTGCTGAACCAGCTTTACGAAACCGCAGAAAAAGAAGGAATTACGCCAGAGGAAGAAGACCTGGGAAACACCCTCCCCTACCTAAAGATTCAAGTTAAAGGACTCATCGCCCGCAACCTGTTCGACTTCAGCGCCTATATACAGGTGGCAACAGAAATGGACGATGCTTATCAGAAAGCTGTCAAACTTATCCAGAGCGATATCTTTGATGAAATGAACATCCAGTACCGGTAATTTCTGGCTTCTGGTTCAAAGTTCAATGTTCAAAGTTACTTGGTACCTAAACTCTTTCTTTAGAGGGGGCTGAGGGAGGTTTTTGACTTAATATTCCTAAATCATAAATCATCATTTATAAATTCAACCAGGGTGGTCAGGTCGGGAAAAAGCAGACTTCCGTTCTGGCTGAGGCGTTTGGCGTTTTGGTGGCCGTGGCTTATAAAAATGATATCTACACCGAGTTCACGGGCCACTTCTCCATCGTGCAGGGTGTCTCCAATCATAAAGCAATTTTCGGGTTCAATGGCTTCGCTTTCAATGAGTTCTTTTGCCCGATGTGCTTTTGAAAAAGCCAAGTTGTTTTCTATTCCGCTAATTCGCTCGAAAAAACCGGCAATTCCGCGGTCGGCCACTGATTTCTCCAGGGCTTTCTGCTCCATGGCCGAAACAATGTATTGCCTGAATCCATTTTGCTGAAAATGCTTCAGGGTTTCCTTCGCATCGGCAAACAGCAGTGCCTTGGGCAACAGGCGCTTATAATGTTCAATAAATTCTTCGGCGGGGATTTCAAAAGCTTCGCGCTCAAAATCGAAACCTGCAGCCTGGTAATAATCCCTTACGGGGAAGGTAAAGATATCCCGGTAACGGGTCATGCTCAATACTGGCAATTGCCTTTTCTGCAAAAGAATGTTGATACCTTGCAGGCAAATCTCCGCATCGTTGAGCAGGGTGCCATTCCAATCCCACAAAAGGATGTTTTTTTCTGCTTTCATCACCAGATTTAAGTGGGCAAAGTTAGCCCATTGTAACAAAACGGCAAAAATGCGCAGGAAAAAGTATCTTTGTAAAAAAAGCATTTATGAGTATTACGTTGTTTATTATAATTCTTACAGTGCTGGTTTCCTACACCACTTTTCGCAACCGAATTGCCTTTGAGCGGATGAAATTCAATGCTTACGAGATAAGACAGCACAAAACCTGGTACCGTTTTTTCTCCTATGGACTGCTGCATGCCGACTGGATGCACTTGCTGGTAAACATGTTTGTGCTGTATTCATTTGGCTCGCTGGTCGAGAATATTCTGGTGCAGGAGTTTGCCGCCATGGGCAGGTTTTTTTACGCACTGCTTTATGTAACGGCACTCTTGTGCAGCGTGGCTCCCTCCTATTTTAAACATCGGAAAAATTATTATTACAACGCGGTGGGCGCCAGCGGGGCGGTGTCGTCGGTGCTTTTTGCCAGCATTATTCTGCACCCGCAGGGTAGCGTTTATTTTATGTTTATCCCTATTCCCATCCCGGCTTTTATTTTCGGCCTCTTTTATCTGGGCTATTCGGTTTGGATGGCTCGTCGTGGTGCCGATACGGTGGCCCACGATGTGCATTTCTGGGGCGCCATTTATGGCATTGCGTATATAGCAGTGCTTAATCCGGATTTCATAGCCAGCTTTATTAATTACATTTTCTGATGTTTTTTCCTTATGGCTGAAATGATCTCTTTTAACGGGCACTTGATGCCGCGCGATGGGTTTGGGCTTTCGCCCGAAAACCGCTCTTTCCGCTACGGCGATGGTTTGTTCGAGACCATCAGGGTTGAAAACGGGAAAGTGTACTGGTCAGAGCGCCATTTTAAGCGGCTTACCAAGGGGGCTGAACTGCTGAAACTACAGCTGCCCAATGGCTATCATCACGAGCTCTTTGTTTCTGATATACTTGAGGTTTGCCGGCACAATCACGACGAAGAAACTGCCAGCAGGGTCCGGTTTTCGCTCTTTCGCAACGAAGGCGGTTATTACACCCCCAAGCTGAACACGGCCACCTTCCTGATCGAAACCAATCAGGTGCAGGGCAGCGGATATATGCTTAACCGGAGAGGACTTCTGGTAGATGTGTTTGAAGATTTCTATAAGCCTTGCCATGCCCTGAGCAATATAAAAACTGCAAGTGCCCTCATTTATGTTATGGCGGGCCTCTTCAGCAAGGGAAAAAAACTTGACGATTGCCTGCTAATAAATGATGAACGCCTGCTGGCCGAAGCCACCAGCTCCAACCTATTTCTGGTGAAGGACCAGCGGATCATCACGCCTTCTTTAGATCAGGCCTGTGTGGAGGGTGTTATGCGTTCAGTAATAATTGAAATCGCTTCAGCGGAAGGTTTTCAGGTAGAAGAAAGACCGGTAGAGAAATGGGAGCTGCCCGAAGCCGATGAGATTTTTCTTACCAATGTCATTAGCGGAATAAGATGGGTGGTAGGCTTTCGTGAAAAACGTTATTACAACAAAACCGCTCAAAAACTTATACAAGCCTTAAATAATTGTTAGTAATAAATTGTTAATTGTTAATTAGAAAAGATACAGGGATTGGCAAGGAACCTGAAACCTGCAAGGAACCTGAAACCTGAAACCTAATAAGTAAACAACAGCAAACTTACCGCCATAAGGGCCATGCCACCAATGAGGCCATAAATGGAGAGGTGGGGTTCGCCGTATTCTCGTGCTGCAGGCAAAAGGTTGTCGATCGAGATAAACACCATAATTCCCGCCACTGCGGCAAAAAGAAACCCAAACAGCGAATCGCTCATAAACGGAGTAAGCAAAACAAAACCCACAATGGCGCCAATGGGCTCGGCCAGGCCCGAGAGGAAGGAATATTTGAAGGCCTTGCGCTTGCTTCCGGTGGCATGGTGTATGGGCACCGAAATGGCAATGCCTTCGGGAATATTGTGAATGGCTATGGCAATGGCAATGGGAATGCCCAGCGAGAGGTCTTGTAAGGCGGCAATAAAGGTGGCCAGGCCTTCAGGAAAATTGTGGATGGCAATAGCAAAAGCCGACAGCATACCCATGCGGTAAAGCTTACTGCGCTTTTGCTGGTCTTCAGTTTGTTCCCTGATTTCCTCTACCATCTTAATTTCGTGAGGGTTTTCGAAAGAGGGCACCAGCTTGTCGATGACTGCAATGAGAATCATGCCGGAGAAAAAAGCCAGCAGGGTGAGCAGGTAGCCTGTTTGTAAACCGTTTTCGGCTATAAGAATGTTCTTGGCCTTGAAGAAAATCTCCACAAAAGAAACATAAATCATAACACCTGCCGAAAAACCCAGGGAAACAGACAAAAACTTGGTATTGGTCCGCTTGGCAAAGAAGGCAATGGCACTTCCAATACCTGTGGAGAGGCCGGCAAATAGTGTGAGCCCAAAAGCAAAGATAATCTGCCTGTGATCAGAAAAGCATTCAGCAATACTTTCCACGGTTAAAAGTTTTTAAGTTTTTGGGGCTTTAAGTAGATTTGGCATTCGTTCAGGATGGCTTTTTTTATGCCTTCCACGTCATAGCCGCACTCTGCATACAATTCTTCCAGGCTTCCCTGCTCTACAAAATAATCGGGTATGCCCAATCGCCTTACTTTAGCCTGGTATCCATGGTCTGACATAAACTCCAATATGCTGCTTCCCATACCACCAGCTAAAGCGTTGTCCTCAATGGTGATTACTGTATTGAAACGGCTGAATACCTGGTGCAGCAATTCTTCGTCGAAAGGCTTCAGGAATCGCATGTCGAACACCGCAATGCTTAACCCGTGCGAGTTCTTTAATTCCCTGGCTGCCTGCATGGCAAAGTTACCCAGGTGTCCGATGGATACGATGGCCGCCTGATTTCCTTTGAGCAACTGCTGGCCTTTGCCAATGGGCAGTTGAGCAAAAGGCCGCTGCCAATCTCTGAGCACGCCGTTTCCACGCGGATAACGAATCACCAAAGGGCCTGCCGGGTTTTTCTGGGCGGTAAACATAAGGTTGCGAAGCTCTTCTTCATTTATTGGGGCTGCAATGGTGAGGTTTGGAATACAACGCAGAAACGACAGGTCGAAAGCCCCGTGATGGGTGGCACCATCCTCTCCTACCAGCCCGGCGCGATCGAGACAAAAGACCACGGGCAGTTTTTGCAGAGCCACATCGTGTATCACCTGGTCGTAGGCTCGCTGAAAAAACGAAGAATAAATATTGCAGAAAGGGATAAGCCCTTGGGCGGCAAGCCCGGCTGAAAAGGTAACCGCGTGCTGCTCGGCAATTCCAACATCAATACCCCGTTCGGGGATTTCTTTCATGAGAATGTTGAGAGAACAGCCCGAAGGCATGGCCGGAGTAATACCCACAATGGCAGGATTCAATCGGGCCAGCTCCAGTATGGTTTTTCCAAACACCTCCTGGTATTTGGGCGGCTGGTCTTTGTCGGTAACCGAAATCACGCTCTTTCCGGTGAGTTTGTCGAAGAAACCGGGAGCATGAAAACGTGTCTGCTCCTTTTCTGCATAGGGATAACCTTTACCTTTTACTGTTATCACATGCAAAAGTTTAGGCCCTTTTATTTCCTTAAGGTCAGTTAGGATGCGGGTGAGGTGTTGCACGTCGTGCCCGTCGATGGGGCCGAAATACCGGAAGTTTAGCGACTCGAACAGGTTACTTTGCTTAAACACGGTAGTTTTTATAGCTGCTTCGAGTTTTTGCAACATCCCGCGCGCATCAGGACCATACTTACTGAAAGCTCCCAGCGCATTCCAGATTTCGTCCTTAAGGCGGTTGTAGGTCTTGGAGGTAGTAATATCGGTAAGGTATTCCTTTAATGCCCCAACGTTCTTGTCGATTGCAATGCCGTTGTCGTTCAGGATTACCAGGATGTTTGTATTTGAGACCCCTGCATGGTCCAAAGCTTCGAAAGCCTGTCCGGCGGTCATACTTCCGTCACCAATCACGGCAATGTGCTGGCGGTCTTCCTCCTGCTTTAAGTGCGAAGCCATGGCCATGCCCAAGGCTGCCGAGATGCTGGTGGAAGAATGCCCGGTGCCAAAAGCATCGTATGGACTTTCGCTCATTTTCGGGAACCCGCTCAGGCCTTTGTAGCGCCGGTTTGAATGAAAAAGATCGCGCCGGCCTGTGAGAATCTTGTGCGGGTATGCTTGGTGACCCACATCCCAAATGAGTTTGTCGTATGGGGTGTTAAAAACGTAATGAAGGGCTACGGTTAGCTCCACCACACCCAGACTGGAAGCAAAATGGCCGGGATTGGTACTGACGGATTCAATAAGGAACTGCCTGATTTCGCTGCAAAGAAGCACCAGCTCATCGGCCGACAACTTTTTCAGGTCTTCAGGTGACTGAATCTTATCAAGCAGGGTGTCTTTAAAAGCATCAGACATTTTGTGGAAACGTGTAGGATTCAGCAAAAATAATCAAGTTTCTGCCCAAACAAAAGTATAAAAGCAGAGCCAGCCCAGAAGTTTCATTTTGCTGGCAAATAAATGCATTTATTGCTTAACTTAAACCCGGGCCAAACCTTTCAGGCATATAACTTTCGAGTGTCTGCCCCTGGAAGTACTCCTTGAACTGCAGGGTTACATCTTTTATCAGACCTCCCATAAGGCATTTGTCGAAGGGGCATATGGGCCTGTCCAGCGGGCATTCTGGTGTGTCGATCTTACCTTCTATGGCTTCATAGATATTAAGAATGGAGATGTCGGCAGGTGGTTTATTGAGCATAAACCCGCCGCTGGGCCCCCTTACCGATCGAAGATAGTTGAACTTAACGAGCTGCTGCAGCACTTTTGCCAAGTGATTGCGCGAGGCTCCCATTTCTTCGGCCAGGGTGTTTACGTTTACATGGTTTTTGTTGCGCGCAATCATAACCATGGCATGAATGGCCAGAGAGGCAGCTTCAGAAAGATGAACCAGTTTTGCCATATTTGCAGATTCAGGGGGTTAACGGGTTAGGCCCAGTTAATATTCTTAAAACAACTAAAAGACCATTTTTTGTACCCTGACACCAGGTACGTTTAAAAGATCGTTTTCAAGCCTCATTGATTCATTCACATCGCCCATGAGCTCGAGAATAATTAGCCCACAGCTGCTGCAGTTTTCCTTACCCAAGTCATTCAATCCCAAACGGGTTTTTATACTGCATCCGTACTTGGTAAGGATTTCCTGCACGGTGATGGCGGCCTTACTTTTCTCCTCAACAAGGACGCCTAATATCCTGACTTCTGACATTTTATTGTGTTTATTTAAACAAATGATCGAACTTCATTTTTTGTATTTCTATGCCGCCGATTTCGGCCAGGTCTTTTTCAAATTCTTCCCAGCTTTCAGGTTGACCTTCGAGCACCAACAAAATGGTTCCCAATCGGCTGCACACTGCCTCTGAGAGTTCATGAAAACCCAGGCGGGTGCGTATGAGGGAGGCATGCTTCGACAAAACTTTTTGGGTTTTGCCAGCCTCCTTAATGCGGTCAAAAACCAGAATTCCTAAAACCATGGTGTGCTTCATATCTCTTGTTTTATTTTAGAAATACAGATCTCTTTTTCCGGCCCTCACCTGGCTGAGTTTTTCTTTCAGGCTTTCCACCTTGGTGGTTTTGGCCAGTTCTTCAATTTTCTGGTCAATCAGCTTGTACCCAGCTTCTTTGGTTTCGGCAGGAGCATAATCTTCGAGGTATTCGGCCAGGGTGAGCAGCGCATTGGGTGAGCAAAATCGTTTGATAAACCCAGGCACGCTGAATTCCATGAAGTGCTCGCCGGTGCGTCCAAGTCGATAGCAAGCCGTGCAAAACGAAGGAATGTAGCCCGTACGGATCAGCTCGTCCATGATCTCATTGAGCGAGCGGGTGTCATTGATTTGAAACTGCTCCATGCTCAGGTCTTGGTCGCCTTCTTTTTTGCCTTTTGAATAGCCTCCCAACTCCAGGTTGGTACCGCCATCGATTTGCGATACGCCGAATCGCAGCACCTGGTCGCGGGTATGTGCGGGTTCGCGGGCAGTAAGGATCATGCCTGTATAAGGCACTGCCAGGCGCAGTATGGCCACCAGTCGCACAAATTCTTCATCTGTCACCAGGTGATCCCTGTCGATATTTAGCGAAAGCGCATTTTGAATTCTTGGAAAAGAAATGGTGTGCGGTCCCACGTTGTAAACGGCTTCGAAGTGGTTCACATGCCTTACCAGACCCATGACCTCGAAGCGCCAGTCGTATAATCCGAAAAGGGCGCCGATGCCCACATCGTCAATTCCGGCCTCCTGGGCGCGGTCGAGGGAAGTGAGGCGCCACTCGTAATTGCGTTTTACTCCTCCCAGATGCACCTTGGCATAGGTGGGCTCGTGATAGGTTTCCTGGAAAATCTGGAAAGTGCCAATGCCGGCATCTTTTATGGTGCGGAAACCTGGGATGTCAAAAGGAGCCGCATTGATGTTCACGCGGCGAATCTCGCCTTTATCGTGCTTCACCGTATAAACAATGCGCACGGTCTCGGCAATAAAATCGGCAGAGTATTTCGGGTGCTCCCCATACACCAGTATCAGGCGCTTATGTCCCTGGTCAATCAGGGCCAGGGTTTCATTCACCAGGTCGTCGTGGCTCAGGGTGATGCGTTTTACGTCTTTATTGGTGGAGCGGAAACCGCAATACTGGCAATTGTTTGTGCAAAGGTCGCCCACATAAAGGGGGGCAAATAGTACAATGCGCTCGCCATAAACTTTTTCTTTAAGCTGCCTGGCACCTTCCTTGATCTCCTCGATGAGGTCAGCATCGGTGGCATTGAGTAGCACAGCCGTTTCTTCGAGCGAAAGGCGCTTTTTATTCAGTGAAGCCTGAATGACCTCACGAACGCGCTGTTTGTCAGTTTTGGTGTTGTTTATATAGTCCCAGATTTCATCGGGATTTATAAACGGTTTCATTCGCTCATCCTTTATCCGGTATTTTTCAGGATGGTATATCATGTCAGGAAAGTCTTATAGTTTCTGCAAATTTACTGAAACTTTAAGTGGAAAAGATGATTGAATAGGTAATTTTTGCAAATAAAGATTTAAATACCACGAATACCTAAAATGCTTTTTTTACAGTTCCAGTTTCAGGCCGTCGTAAGCCAGGAACACGTTGGGTGGCAGGCTCTCCTGTATTTGCTGGTGCAGTCCGATAAAATGGCTCAAATGGGTAATGTAAGCCTTGCCAGGTTTTAACTCCCTGATCAGTTCTAAAGCTTCATCGAGCGAAAAATGAGAGATGTGCTTTGATTTTCGCAGGGCATTCACCACCAGGATGTCCGAACCTATGGCTTTTGGCTTTTCTGTTTCTGAAATAAAGCTGGCATCGGTTATGTAGGTGAAACCACTAATCCTGAAACCGAAAACACTGAGTTTGTGGTGCATAACTTCCACTGGTTGAATATTGATTCCGTTTACGGCAAAAGCTTGGTTTTCAATGACGTTGAAGTTTAACTGCGGGGCGCCAAAGAATCTTTTTTCGGTAAGGATATAGGGAAATTCCTTGTTTATGGAGTTGATCACTTCCTGGCTGGCGTATATGTCAACGGTTTTATTGAGCACATAATTGAATGCCCTCACATCATCGATGCCTGCAATGTGGTCGCGGTGGCCATGGGTAAAAAGAATGGCCGAAATGTCTTCTACTTTTTCACGTATCATCTGGTAGCGGAAGTCGGGGCCGCAGTCGATAATAAGTTTATGGCCTCCAACGTCTACCATGACAGAGGTCCTCAGCCGGGTATCGCGTTGGTCGGTGCTGCGACACACCTCGCAGTTGCAGGCCACTACGGGCACCCCGGTAGAGGTTCCGGTTCCGAGAAAAGTTATGGTCATAGGCGTTTTTGTGGCCATAGGGTCTGTTTTAGTAAATGAGGTCCTTCACCCTTTCTTTTGCTTCTTCAAAATAATCGGGGTCAATGCTGCCATTGCCCGAAAGGGGTAAATTCATTACCTTTTTGTAAAAATAGAGGGTGCCTTTTTTTTCGTGTAGATTTATCCGGTCGTAAATAAGGTGTGAGGCCACTTGCTGGTTTGGGGTATTGCTGCCGGTCACAAACGTGACCGACTTAAACCATTTGCCTTCAAAAAACAGGTTGGTGGCATACACCCCGGGTGGTGGCACCAACTTTTCTTCTTCGGTAATTTCGATGGTATAAAAGGGAATCTCTTCCGAAACCAGTTTATGGCTGTTTTGCTTCAGGTTTCCGCTAATGATATACTGGTGATCGAGGTAGGCATTGGCCCTCTGGATGTTGCCTTCAAACAGGGCCTTTCGTATCTTAGTGGAGCTAACGGTTTCGTTTTCAATATCCTGAAGCGGAATTTCTTCCACAGAAAAGCCCAGCTCGGAGGCAAGCTGGTGCAGGTATTCGTAATCGCCCTGGCGGTTGTGCCCGAAATGGTGGTTGTGGCCAACCACCACTACTTTTGCTTGCAACTGCCCCACCAGTATTTTGCTTATGAAGTCGTGTGAACTGGTTTTGGAGAATTCGATGGAAAAGGGCACTATGATCAGGTTCTGTAAACCTGCCTTTCGGAGCAACTCAATTTTTTCTTCCTGAGAGTTGATCAGCTTCAGGTCGGTTTGTTCCGGATAAAGCACCTTGCGGGGATGTGGATGAAAAGTAATCAGCACCGATTCTCCGTCAATTTCGCGGGCAATCTGGTTGAGGCGATTAATGATGACCTTGTGCCCGATATGCACCCCATCGAACGATCCGGTGGTAACCACAGCATTTCTGATTCTGCCTGCCGCCTGGGCCGTGTCGTGAAATACCTTCATTATTTTAATTTTTTAAGCATTGCAGTTTCCGGGTTTACGCCTATTATTTTACATGAAATGCCAGTTTTTCAAGCGAGGTAATAATATCGTACTCTTCGAGATGCACGCCCTCGGGCACGGTTAGGGGTACCGAAGTGTAGTTGAGTATGCCCTTTATGCCAGCTTCCAGCAGTTGCTTTGCTACTTCGTAGGTGGCTTCGGGAGCCACCGTTAGCACTGCTATGCTGATACTCTCGGCCGGTACGATTTCCTTGAGCTTGTTTATATGATGGCAAGGCACTCCGGCAATTATTCGGTCGGTTTTCTGGGGGTCGTTGTCGAAAGCAGCCACGATAGACAGTTTTTCACGTTTTCCAAGAAAATAGCTGGTAATGGCACGACCCAGGTTACCCATGCCCACAATGGCAATGCGCTGACCCGTGTCGCTGTCGATGATTTTTCCGATAAGGTTAACCAGGTCTTTAATAATATATCCTTTACTTTGGCTTCCCGAATAGCCTATTAGCATGAGGTCGCGTCGCACCTGCACTGGGGTGAGGTTCATTAGTCGGGCTAGCTCGTGCGAGTATATATTGGTTTTACCCTCCTGCAGACTGTTAAACAGCAAACGGCGGTACTGGCTAAGTCTTTCAACGGTTTTGCCCGGTAAATCTTCATTTTTTTTGTTTGGCATAGTACTTTGAATGTTTTATTGGTTATCCAATGGGAAATAAACAATGAAGCTGCTGCCTTGTCCCGGGGTGCTTTCTACCATGATCCGGGCCTCGTACATGTCGAGGATTTTCTTTACTATGGAAAGTCCAAGCCCGCTTCCGCTAATATTTTTGGTTTCTTCGGTTTTAATGCGCACAAAATCTTCGAAAAGTTTATCCACATCTTCGGCTTTCATGCCAATGCCGGTGTCATCTACCCTTATGACTGCATGGTTTCCTTCTATACCCAGGCTCAGGTCGACACGGCCACCTTCCTTGTTGTATTTTATGGCATTGCTTATCAGGTTATTCAACACAATTTCAATTTCCTTGCGGTCGGCTTTTATGGGTAGTTTTGCGCCGCAATTCAGGTAAATATCAATGCCTTTTTGTATGCTAAGGGGCTGAAAAGAGTCGATGCACTGCTGGGCAATTTCGCATAACATTATAGATTCTATATTTCTGGATTTTTTGCCCGACTCAATACGCGTAAAATCGAGCATATCGAGAATGAGGTTTCGCATACCCTGCACCCTGAAAAGCGAACGATCGATTATTTCCATGTAATCGGCAATATATTCGCCCAACTTTTTCTCCTGCATCATTTTCAAGTAGCCTTCAATGGCATTAAGGGGGGCCTTAAGTTCGTGCGAAAGCACCGAGAGAAACTGAAAACGGATTTGCCTGCCTTCCACATTGAGTTTTTGTGTCATGCGGCGCAGGAAAAGCTGTTTGGTAATGGTTTCGATGGTGGCGCGCAATTCTTTGGGCGTAAAGGGCTTTGGCACAAAATCATAGGCTCCTTTGCGGGTAGCCTTTACAGCCAAATCGAGCGAAGCGTAGGAGGTGATCATAACCACTACCACGTCGAGCTGCTTGTTGTTAATATACTCAAGCACCTCAATGCCTTGTATGCCGGGCAGTTTGTTGTCGAGCAACACAATGTCGAAATCGTGCTTGGTAAGCAGGTCTATGGCGTCTTCGCCGGTGGGTGCCTCCACTACATCGAAGTCGAAATCTTCGTCCATAAAAGGATAGCTCACCGAAAAGTTTTCGAGTATGCGCAGCACACCGCTTCTAATGCCTGGCTCATCGTCGACGACCAGTAGCCTGAGTTTTCCCATAACTAAAGTTTCAAAAGCTTATTAATCTCTTTGTGCAATTGGTCGAGCCTTATGCCTTTATCCAGAAAAAGGTCGGCCTTGATCCAGTCCTGGTCTTCCTGGGTGTTTACATCGAATATCATTCCTGTTTCGGCCGTAACGGCAGAGGCAATGATGATGGGCACCTCGGGATACTTGTTTTTGATTTTATGACAAAGGATAAATCCAGTGTCGTGGCTTTCCATCATCAAGTCGAGGATGGCCAGGTCGGGCCGGGTGCGTTCAATAATACTTTCTGCTTCTTTTTGGGTTTCGGCCTGGATTACCTCAAAGCCCATATCCTGTATGGCACTTTTCATTTGAAAAAGGTAATCCGAATCATCATCAACAATCAGAATGGTTTTCTTTTCTTTTTTTAGCATGTCAAACGTATTTTAATAATTAGACCATGGCTTGTGTTTCTTCCACCTCCAGGGGTTTTCGCGGAACAGTAACGATAAATGTGGTGCCGGTTTCGCCTTTGCCGGGGTCGTTGTTGCTTTCTACTTTTATCGATCCGCGATGCATTTTCACAATGCCGTAAATAATGGGCAGCCCGAGTCCTGTTCCTTTCCCGTTTTCCTTGGTAGTAAAAAACGGCTCGAACATGCGTTCCTGATTTTCGGGCGAGATGCCGGTACCCGTATCGGATACTTCGAAAATGACCTCACCGGTGGACGAATTGTCATCAACAATAACCTTAAGTATTCCGCCCTCGGGCATGGCATCAGCGGCATTTTTAAACAGGTTTCCAAATACCTGCACCATTTGGTCGTGGTCGCATTCGATATTGGGGTCTTTGGTGCGTATCTGCACCATTAGTTTAATGTTTGGCGGCAACACCATGGTGCGGAGGCCATCCTTAATAAGCTGATTTACATTAACCTTGCTCATAAGTACCTTGCTTTTGCGGGCAAAGTTGAGTAGCCCGCCCACAATTTTCTTGCAACGGTCGGCTTGCTCCACAATCAGCTTCAGGTCGCGGAAAATAGGTGAACCCGGGTCGACCTCATCAAGCAAAATGTGGCTGTACATAATTACCACGCCTAAAGGGTTGTTCACCTCGTGGGCAATGCCTGCGGCAAGCTGTCCCATGGAAGCGAGTTTTTCGCTTTGCTTCAGTGCGGCCCGGGTCGATTCGAGTTTTTTGTTCGAAATGTCGAGCTCTTTGATGTACTTGTGCAGCTTGTCGATGGTGTAGGGCAGGCACATCTCGGTTTCGGCAATGCCTTTCAGTATAGCTGCTGCATGATCGTGGCAGGTGTCGTAGCCGCAGGCTCCGCAGTTGAGTTCGTCTTCGGCCACTTCCTTGCCAAGCTTTTTAAGCACCCTTTTTATATCTTCATTGCTGGGCGGGTTGGGAAAGCGCTGATCGTCGATGCGAAATGTGCGACTCAGGTCGAGCTGCAAATAAGTGTCGATGTTGTGCTTCCACTCTTCTACATCCAACTGGTCAAATTTTCTTTTGGCAAAGTTTGAGATGCTTTTTCTTTTGTGGAAAAACTGGTGTTTGTGGCTCATTCCCGGGCCGTTAATACAGCCATTGCAGCAAAGCAAGTCGAACATTTTGGCTTCGAGATAGCCTTCTTCGAACTCGCGCAATACCTCAATAATGTCCTGGCGCCCCTCGGCCACCACAATCTCTCCTTTAATATAATCTTCTTCCAGGTCGACAGTTTGAAGCATTCCGCCACTAATGGGAAATACTGCACCCTTCCCTGCAATGGGCGGATCAAAGTCAGAAGGTTCAACATTGAATTCAGTCAGGCCTTTTTCGGAGAACATGCGGCGCAATTCAATAAACGAAATGACCTCGTCGATGCGGCCCTTGAACTGGTCGCGGGCTGCTTCGCCTTTTTTGGCGATACAGGGTCCGATGAAAACAATCTTCAGGTCGTCGCCATGCATTTTTTTGAGCACCATGGCGGTGGCCACCATGGGCGACACCACCGGAGCCAGGGCCCCAACGATTTGCGGGTGGTGTTTTTCCACAAAACTCACAATTGAGGGGCAGCTTGTGGAGATATACGAATGGTCGGGGTTTTTCTGCAGCAGCTCCTGGTATTTGTTGGCCACCAGTTCGGCTCCAAAGGCAACCTCGTTCACGTAAGTGAAGCCCAGTGCCCTGATCATCCCCACAAAAGCATGATAGTCAGAGATGTCGGTAAACTCGGCTGCAATGCTGGGTGCAACAATGGCGGCCACTTGTTTCTCCTCACGCAGCAGTTTTTTTACTTTATCAATGGCGAAAGAAAACATTTTGGCATCGCGGCTGCAAACTTTCACGCAATTTCCGCAGACAATACATCGCGAAAGGATGATTTCGGCCTGCCCGTTTACTATTTTAATGGCTTTGGCCGGGCACTCTCTTACGCAGGTATAGCACAACTTACAACGGTCTTTTACCGTATAAATAAACTGATTATGTGCAGATTGTTCCATAACGGGCGTATTGCTTATTTCAACACCTCACGCGGTTGAAAATGCGTGTGGAAATAGGTTTCAGGGTTATCCACGTCGGGGCTGTTTTTCAGGCTGCGGTTTAGCTTTTCGAGGGATGAGTTTTCAGATGCGTTGGCCCAGTGATTAATTTTTTCCATATCCTGGCAAATCTTCTTCCGGTTGCGGGGTTTTTCGGGAAGGCGGTTAATGGGCTGACCGCCACCGCCGGCACAACCTTCCAGGCAGGCCATCACCTCTACATAGTGTATGTCGGTGCGGCCCTGGTCGATGAGCTGATTTATGTAGCTGTTGGCCTTCTCAATACCACTCACCCAGGCAAATCCAAAGGTTTTCTTCCCAATGGTTAGCTTCGACTCTCTGCGGCCGGCAATATTTTTAGGCATAATAAATTTAAAGGTTTCTTTGTCAGAGGTTTTCATGCTTTCAAACAGTTCCTGGGCCACAGCTTCGGCCTTTCCGCCAGCGTAACCCAGCTTCCAGGCTGCTGCACTGCAGCCCTGGAAAGGCTCATCGAATGGAACTGGCTCCAGGTTTCGCAAATCAATACCATTGGTGCGAATCATTCTCATCAACTCGCGAATGGTCAGTACGGCATCCACTTCCGAAATGCCCTTGTGAGTCATTTCCTCGCGTGAGGCTTCAAACTTTTTTCCCACGCAAGGCATCACCGCTACACTGTATAAACTGTCGGGCATTACCTTCCTCTGTTTGGTGTACCAGGTTTTAAGAAGCTTGCCAAAGATTTGCTGGGGCGATTTTGTCGTGGCCAATGAAGGAATAAGTTCGGGTCGGAATTCTTCCACATACTTTACCCAACTCGGGCAGCACGAAGAGAACAAAGGGCCTTGGGCACCGTTTTTAATGCGCAGTGCCAGTTGTTTTGCTTCGCCCAATATGTTAATATCGGAGGCCATGCCTAGGTCAAAAACCTTGTCTGCCCCAATTTTTTTCAGAGCAGCACAAATCAGTTCACCCAGGTTCTTTTCTGGCTTCAGCCCGTAATGCTCAGCCAAAGAGGCCGTAACAGAGGGAGATACGAAAAACAAGACTTCCTTTTTCTTTTTATCGATGGCGGCCTGCACCTTTTCAATGTGTGAAATATCTGTTAGGGCGCCGGTGGGACAAACCATGATGCATTGCCCGCAGTTGATGCAGCTCGAAACGTTAAGCCCCTTGTTAAAGGCGCTGTTGACGCGCATCTGGTTGCCGCGCGAAATAAAGTCGATGGCAGTAACCAGCTGGGTTTCCTCACAAATGCGCACACAGCGACTGCAAAGCACGCACTTGGCCGGATCGCGAAACACGCTGGTGCTCGAACCGTCGGGGAAATAGGGATTTTTCTTTGCAAAAAATTTGCGCTCCTTTACATTCATCTCGTCGGCCAGCCATTGAAGCTCGCAGTTGCCGTTTCGCTCGCAGTACAGGCAGTCGTCGGGGTGATTCGAGAGTAGCATTTCTACAATAAGCTTGCGTGCCTTTATAACCCGCTGAGTGTTGGTAAATACCTTCATTCCCTTTTCAACAGGGTAGCTGCAAGAGGTGATCAGGTCGCGCTTGCCCTCCACTTCCACCACGCACAGGCGGCAGGCACCGGTGGGGCTGAACCGGTTCATGTGGCAAAGTGTGGGCACCTTAATGCCCTGGCGGCGAAGCGCCGTGAGCAAGGTTTCGCCCTCGCGCACGTCCACTAAACTGTTGTTAACTGCTATCTGAAAATCCATAGAATACGCTTTGTGCTTATTGTATTAATACTGCGTTAAATTTGCAGGCATCGTAGCACAGGCCGCAACCAGTGCATTTATCTTCCACGATAAAGTGCGGGTGGCGAGCAGAGCCGATAATGGCGTCGACGGGGCATTTTTTGTAGCAGGCTGTGCAGCCGGTGCAATTCTCCACATCAATAAGAAAGACACGCAAGTCGCGGCACACGTTGGCAGGGCATTTGCGCTCGAAAATGTGGGCATCGAACTCGCTTTTGAAATTTCTCAAAGTGTTGAGGATGGCATTGGGTGCCGATTTGCCCAGGGCACATAGCGAGCTGTCCTTAATTACTGATGCCAGGCCACGCAACTGCATCACGCCCTTGAAACGCTCCAGGGTCTGGAAGTTGTTGTTTTTCCCGGGCCGCTGGGTGGCTATTTCCATGATCTCTAACATGCGGGCCGTACCTTCGCGACAGGGGATGCATTTGCCGCAACTTTCCTTTTTAAAGAAATTGGTAAAGAACTTGGCAAGATCTACCATACAAATGGTTTCGTCAACCACCACAAAACCGCCACTTCCCAGTGAAGTGCCAATGTTTCGAAGCTCCTCGAAATCAACTTTTGTGTCAAGGGTTTCTTCAATAACATAGTTGCCAGAGTTGATTCCCAGAACTATGGCCTTGAACTTTTTTCCGTTGGGAATGCCGCCGCCGATTTTCCAGACAATATCGCGAAAGCTCTGACCCATTTCTACCTCTGCCGTTCCGCTGTGCCTTATTTTCCCCGAAAGGGTAAAGAGTTTGGTGCCCTTGCTTTTTTCACTGCCAATGCTTTTGTACCAGTCGGGGCCGTTTTTTATTATAAGCGGAATATTAAACAAGGTTTCCACATTGTTGACAATGGTTGGCTTCTTCCAGAGGCCTTTTTCGGAGGGATAGGGTGGTTTGGATTCGGGCATGGCCCTTTTTCCTTCGATGCTGTTGTTGAGGGCGGTTTCTTCCCCGCACACAAAAGCTCTTGCACCTTGCTTGACGATAATGTCGATGTTTACGCCCGAGTCGAAGATATGGTGGCCCAGCAGGCCGTAATTTCGGGCGTTTTCAATGGCCTTTTCAATGCGTTCGATGGCCAGGGTAAACTCCTTGCGAATAAAAATAAAGCTGCGGGTGGCGCCAATGGCATATGCGGCAATGAGAATGGCCTCGATGAGGCGGTGCGGGTTGCTTTCAATTATCACGCGATTCATGTAACTGCCGGGGTCGCTTTCCACAGCATTGCAAACCAGAAACTTCTGATCGGAGATGGTTTTCAGGGCGTTGGTCCATTTTTTTCCGGCGGGATAGCCTCCTCCGCCCCTGCCGGCCAGGCCGCTGTCTTCCACAATCTGGCACACCGTGGCCGGGGTATGCTTTGAAATGGTATCGGCAAAAGCCCAGTAGCCGCCACGGGCAATGTATTCTTCCACTGAAACCGGGTCAATCAGACCGCAGTTGTCGAGCAGCACCCTTTTTTGCCCGGCAAAGAACGGGTGTTCTTCAATCTGGCGCACGTCTTCCCACAACTGAGAAATGTCGTTTCCGTACTGTCCAATAATGGTTGCATCGGGCAGGTTATGGTTCATGATCTCATCGAGCAGTTGCTGCACCTGGTCGTGATACACCATGCCGAAGGAGATGCGGGCCTTGCCGGGTAGCTGCACATCTACTATGGGTTCGGCGCTGCACAGCCCCACACAGCCTCCCTCCACCAGGTCCACATCCATTCCGTGATCGTCGAGATATTCGCGAATGGCGCTGAAAGTTTTGCCCGCCCCGGCAATGCGGCCACAGGTTCCCATACCCACGTAAATTACCGGCTTGCTGACCCTTTCGCGGCTGATATACGAAAGCTCCTTATCCAGCTGTGGAAGGTCAAGGCGGCGTGGGTTCAGCAATACCTGCCTTACAAGAAACTGCTTTAACTCTTCTGCTGTTTTAGCTTTCATAAACGGTCTGGTCTTTTTCTCGGATGGAGTTTAAAATATCAGTAAGTTTTGACAGGGTCAGGCCCGTAAAATACTCGCCGTTGATCTCGATGAGTGGAGCCAGGCCGCAGGCTCCCACACACGAAACCACCTCGAGGCTGAACAGGCCTTCCTTGTCAGTTTCGCCCGATTTGATCTTCAGTTGCTTTTCGAGTTCCTGCAGAAGGGTGGTTGACCCTGCCACATGGCAAGCCGTACCCTGGCAAAGCCTGATGTGGTAACGACCCACCGGCCCGAAACGAAAGTTATCGTAAAAGGTTGCCACCCCGTAAATTTTGTTCACAGAAATTGACAAATAAGCCCCCACCCGGGTGATGATTTCTTCCGACAGAAAGCCGAACTCATCCTGTATCTTTTGCAGCAGAGGTATCAGATCTTCCCGCTGTTTATTAGGGAATTTCTCAAGGATTGGTTCTATAGAAGGCTGCATGAATTGTAAGTTGTAATTTTTTTCACAATAATAAACAAATCTATGGAATAATAGAAGAAATTTTTGTTTAATTATTGCTATCTCAATGAATTATGCTTCTCTTTTCGCAGCATTATGCAGCAAGAAAAAGGATTTTAAGTTAATGCAAAACCGTTTTAAACAGGCTTTTATGCGCTTATTATTATTTAGATTAAATCGTAATTAGCTTAAAAAAGCCAGAGATGTTAGGTTAGTAACTTTTTATTCAAAAGGAATCAGTAATTTTGTTATTCATTGATGTACAACAAAATAATCTTGGCTAGGCAGTCATGGAAGATCATGATATTGAAATAACCATTTGCATGGGAAGCAGTTGCTTTTCGCGCGGCAACAAAAAAACACTTCAGCTTATTCAGGAATATTTAAAAGAGACCGGTCGCCATCATCAGGTTATTTTCAGGGGTTCTCATTGTTTTGGGCAGTGCGAGCATGGCCCCATGCTTAAGTTAAACGATACCCAGTTTACCCAGGTAACTGAAAGCAATGTAATCAATATCCTGGACCAATTTTTTGAGTCGCGGTAAGCCCAGTGGCTTTGATGCCCACAGAACAAAAAGTATAGCATTTAAGAAACGGGAATTATGCAAATCATAAAAATAGACCACAGCCTTTGCACCCAGTCTTATGCCTGCGTGCGAACCTGCCCGGTAAAAGCTATTTCGGCCCGAGGCGATGGCAAGCCGGTGATAAATCACGATCGCTGTATTGGTTGCGGCAGTTGCCTGTCGGTGTGCGGCTCCAACGCCGTGTCGCACCTGAGTGAGCTCGACAAGGCCATAGAATTACTGGCGGCCGAAGAAAAGGTTGCGGCCATTGTTGATCCTACCATTAGCGGCGAGTTTCCGGATATACAGGATTACCGCAAATTTGTGGAAATGATCCGCAAGCTGGGTTTCGATTACGTGAGCGAAATCTCGTTTGGAGTCGACCTGGTGGCACGAAAATACAAGGAACTGCTCGAAAACTTCAGGGGCAAGTATTACATGGGAGCCAACTGCCCCAGCCTGGTTTCTTTTGTAGAAAAGTACTACCCCGAACTCACCGATAACCTGGCGCCCATTGTTACACCTATGACGGCTACCGCCAAGGTGGCGCGTAAATCTTTTGGCAGCGACATTAAGGTGGTTTGCTTTGGCCCCTGCCTCTCGGCAAAACACGAAGCCAGCCTGTTTGACGACGACGGACGAGTGGATGCAGTGCTGACTTTCAGGGAGCTTCGTCAGCTTTTTGAGCGCTTTGATATCAAGGAAGGCAAGGTTGAATATTCTGACTTTGATCCGCCCATTGGTAATTTGGGCTCCCTGTATCCGCTGCCCAGCGGCATAGTGTATGCTGCCGACATAAGCACCGATTTGCTCACGGGATCCACTATTTCGGCCAGCGGCAAGGAGAATATGCAGCAAGCGGTGGAAGAATTCAGCCAAAACACCGAAACCATTAAAAAGCACTTCAGCCTTTTCTACGACCAGGGTTGCCTTATGGGGCCAGGCACCACCGACCGCTCTCACAAGTTTTTGCGCCGGTCGATGGTGGTGGCTTATGCCAACAAGCGCCTCAAAGATTTTGACCCCGAGCGCTGGGAAAAGGACATGAATCGTTTTTCGTCGCTCGACCTGTCGCGCAGCTTTGTAAAAGACGACCAGCGCCTTCTCGTGCCCAGCCAGGACCGCATTGAAGAAATCATGAAAAGTCTTGGCAAGGACCTGGAAGACAGGGCCTCTTGCAGTGCATGCGGGTACAAAAGTTGTCGCGATTTTGCCATCTCCATTAGCCAAGGCCTCAGCAAGCCCGAAATGTGTCAGACCTTCTCGCTAAAGAGCAAAAACGACTACATTAAAACCCTGAAAAGCAACAACGAGAAGCTGAAGAAACAAACCGAAAGCCTGCAGGAACTGGAAAAAGCGCTGAAAACGGAAAACCAGAAAATTAAGCAGGAAACTGAAACCATTTCTGCCCTGCTGCAAAACCTGCCCTCTGCCGCCGTTATTGTGGACGACAAACTGAAAATCATTGAATCAAACCAGAGTTTTGTGAAGGTGCTGGGCGAAGATGCCGAAATGATTAACGAAGTAATTCCTGGACTGGTGGGAGCCGATTTAAAGACCCTGCTCCCCTATCCTATTTATAACTTGTTTACCTACGTGCTCGAAAACGACGAGAATGTGGTGGGTAAAGACGTGAATCATGACGACAGTTTGCTCAACATCAGCGTGTATTCTCTAAAACCAAACAAAATTGTGGGTGGGGTATTTCGCGATATGTATGTGGCCGAGGTAAGGCAGGAAGAAATCATTAACCGCGTAACCGAGGTCATCGACGAAAACCTGAAGATGGTGCAGAACATTGCCTTTTTGCTGGGCGAAGGGGCCAGCACCACCGAAAAGATGCTTAACTCGATCATAGAAACCTATCAGAAAATTAAAAAACCCTGAAACGGATTATGAAAGACCTTTTTTATATTGAGGTGGGATCGTTTCAGAAAAGCCATGCCGGCGAGCGCATCTGTGGCGACGTGTTTGTGTCGCAAAAGGTGAAGGAAGAAAACCGCACAGTGGTGGTCCTTTCCGATGGCATGGGTCATGGTGTTAAGGCCAACCTGCTGGCTACCCTCACCGCCACTATGGGGTTAAACTTTACCAAGGAACACAAAGATGCCCGTAAGATCGCAGAGATCATCATGAATACCCTTCCGGTTTGCAGCGAGCGAAAAATCAGCTATGCCACTTTTACAATTGTTGATATTGAGGAGTCGGGCCAGACTACCATTATTAATTACGACAACCCCGATCCCATTGTGTTACGCGGCAATGAATTGTTTAAGCCCGATTGGGAATACTTGGTGCTTGAATCGGAAAACAATGCCGGAAAAGAAATCAAGGCCTGTTCCTTCGAAGCCCAGAAAGAAGACCGTATAATAATAATGAGTGATGGCATTACACAGTCGGGCTTGGGCAAAGGCAAATACCTGCTGGGCTGGGGGCTCGAAAATGTACAGCAGCAGGTCATAGACAGCATAAGCGAAAAGCCCGAATTGTCGGCAGCTAAACTGGCCGGGCGTATCGTAAACAAAGCCCACAGCAACGACAACTACCAGGCCAAGGACGATATGAGTGCCGCTGTTATTTACTTCAGGGAACCCAGGCAGTTATTGTTGTGCTCGGGCCCGCCCTTCGATCAGGGAAAAGACCAGGAATTGGCTGAAATTGTAAAAAACTTCAACGGCAAAAAAATCCTTTGCGGGGGCACTACCGCCGACATTATTTCACGCGAACTTGGAATACCCATTAAAGATACGCTCGATTTCGACGATCCTGAACTGCCGCCCATTTCTTATATGGAAGGCATCGACCTGGTTACCGAAGGTATTCTTACCCTGAGTAAGGTTTCTGAAATTCTGGAAAAATTCAGTCCGCGCACCGACCTGGACAAGGGACCGGCCGACTCTATTGTAAAAATGTTTCTGGAAAGCGATACCATATATTTCTGGATCGGCACTGCCATTAATGTGGCCCACCAAGACCCAAATTTGCCCGTCGAACTCGAAATCAGACGCACAGTAATCAAAAAAATCGCCAAAATTCTCGAAAGCAAGTTTTTGAAGGAAATTAACATTCAATTCATTTAGAAATAGTTAGAACAAAATTATGTTTATTTTATTTATTTATTTTTTCCGTCTAAATAAAAATTTCAAAATAAATTCGTGTTTTTTCGTAGGCACTGATACGTGTAAACCCTTGGAAAATAAGGGTTTTTACATATATAGGTAATTTTTATCTACAAAAAATTGATTTATATCATACTATTTTGTTTGAAAAACGAATTTTTTGTTTTACATTTGCAACGCCAAACCTGAGTTTGGCAGTCCGACAAGCGAATTGAATGTATAACTAAATAAACTGCGTGAAAAAAAATCTACTCTCTTTTTTTTGTTGCCTACTTACATACCTCACCTTCTCTACCCCCCTGCCCGCGATACATCCATCCGGCAGTGAAGGAATAAAGATATACACCGAGCAACAATGCTTTTCAGAACTCCACCAGCCTTTTTCTGAGAAGCACTTCATTCTTTTCTCAGCCAAAGAGAATGTTGCTCCCCGCAAAACAATGGAGTTTGCGGCTTTGGGTTTCCAGGGCCACACCGCCAGTTTCAGCGGGTTGAGCATGCTCAGGCTGACCAGCCTGTTATTCCAGCCGGTTTCGATTAAGGTTACGGTTTATTATGCCGTAGCCCTACTCTTGCTGCTGGGCGTTCTGATTGCCCTGGGCGTGTATATGCTCAGGCTTTCGAAAGCCAGGCGCGATGCTGAAACCAGCGAAGCCTTCTTCAGGGCTCTCATTGATGAGTCGCCCATGGCTATGATCATTTTTCAGGATCTCAAGGTAGAATATGTTAATCCCGCCATGGAGCGCCTGAGTGGGTACAGCCAGCAAGAGCTTCTTTCGATGGAAATCTGTCAGCTCATTCACCCCGACAGCCTTTCGGGCATCAATGCCGAAAACTGGTTCCTGCTCAGGAAAAATACAGGAATAAATTTTGAATTCCGCTTGCAGAATAAAAACAACCGCGAAATTTGGGTTGACTTTTCGGCCCGCCTGATTGATTTCTATGGCAAGCCTGCCTTCCTGGCCACCGCTGCTGATATTACCGAAAAGGTGGAGCAGCGCAGCCATGAAAAAGAAACGGAGGCCGATGACCGCCAGTCCCTGCTTTTGATGGCTACCAAGGATGGCATTGCCGATTACAACCTCGAAACTGCAGAGCTTTTTCTTTCCTCGCAATGGAAAGAAATGCTGGGTTTCCAGGAATCGGATGTAGCAGACAGCCTTGAAGCATGGCTAGACCTGGTGCACGAAGCCGACAAAGACCTTGCCAGGGAGTTGCTCGATAAACTGAAAAAAGGCGAAGTGCCGGCCAGTGACACCGAATACCGAATGGTTTGCAAAGATGGCTCCGTTAAGTGGATACAAGCCAAGCTGTCGGTAGTTTTTGCAGAAGATTCCAAGCCTGTAAGAGTACTTTGCACCCACAGCGATATTACCGAACGCAAGAAAAGCGAAGCCGAGCTGATTGCAGCCAAGGAACTTGCCGAGGAAGCTGCAAAAGCAAAATCGAGCTTCATTTCAAGTGTAAGTCACGAGATTCGTACCCCTCTTAACGCCATTATTGGTCTGGCCGACTTGCTGATGCAGGAAGAAGGCCTTAACGAGGTGGTTGCCGAAAATCTTCGATCCATTAAGTTTTCGAGCGATCACTTGCTGGGAATTATCAACGACGTGCTCGATTTTTCCAAATTGGAAGAAGGAAAGGTTAACCTAGACAAAACAGACTTCAATCTTGAGCAGCTTGTAAACGAAACTACCAAAGCGGTTGAGTTAAAAGCCCGCGAAAAAGGCATCCCGGTGGCTGTTAGAATCAACCCCAACGTGCCCCAAACCGTTTTGGCCGATGCAGGCCGTCTGCGTCAGATACTGCTCAATCTGCTGGGCAACGCCGTAAAGTTTACCTCCGAAGGACATATAGATGTATATGTAAAGATGCTGGAACGCAGCGGACAGACGTGTCGCCTAAGGTTCTCGGTTTCTGACACCGGCATTGGCATCCCGGAAGAGAAGCGCCAGAGCATTTTCGAGAGCTTTACACAGGCCGAAGAAAACACCTTCCGCAAGTTTGGTGGAACCGGTCTTGGTCTTTCCATTAGCAAGAAACTGGTTGAACTCCAGGGTGGCGAGATTGGCGTTAAGAGTATTGAAGGCATTGGATCAACTTTCTGGTTTGAACTCCCCATGGAGATCAGCGAGAAGAAAATGGAAGTGGCTGCCGACAAAGGCGTGAAAGGTGTGAAAGACCTCCGCGGCATGAAGATCTTGCTGGTGGAAGACGACCGTATGAACCAGTTTGTCATGAAGCAGTTCTTCAAGAAGTGGAACGCTAGTCTGGAAATAGCTGAAAATGGACGGATTGCCATTGAAAAGCTTTCTTCAGAAGTTTACGACCTGGTGCTGATGGACGTACACATGCCCGAGATGGATGGCTTTGAAGCTACCCGGATCATTCGCGATCGTTCTTCCGATGTGATCGACCACCAGGTGCCGGTTATTGCCCTTACCGCCGATGTGAACAACGAAACCCGCACCAGGGTGCGTGAAGCAGGTATGAATGATTTCGTTACCAAGCCTTCTGAGCCCGACGTGCTTTTCCAGAAAATTGTTGACCACACCAACCTGGTGCTCGAACTTCCGGCCGAAGGACGGGACGAAGCCACCATGGCTCTTTTTACCGAAGGTTACGAGATAAAGGAGATGAAGCGCGAGGTAAAAGCCGCACTGCGCGAAATATTCGACGACAATACGGGTGCTGCTACCTCCATGATTCAGCATTTCATGAAGCAGATTCCCGCAACCCTCGAACGCGTTAGCGAATACATTGAAAAAGAAGACACCGAGCTCGCAGCCCAAGCATTGCACCGCATTAAGCCCGGTTTCCATTATCTGGGGTTTGCCGGCACGGCCAACCATGTTGAAGAACTTCAGGATGTGATAAAAAAAGCCAGGGACCCTGGAGATATACGCAGGCACATGCTGGTCCTCGATCGCGACGTAAGGAAGATCATGCATGTGCTAACTCAGATACTCAGGGAAATCGAAAGCAGCGAACCAGACGACACCTAACTTGAAAAACCAACAAGAAATAAAGTAAACTCAGTAATAACCAAACAAACGCCTTTTGATAACAACCCTACTCTTTTAATTTTCATATTTTAATACTACCTTTGGCATGGCTTTTTTCCCGGAATACCTTGATGAGGTTCATGACCAAAGACGAACAATACATGCAACGGTGCCTCGACCTGGCCTCTAAAGGGCTTGGGTCGGTGGCACCGAATCCTTTGGTGGGCAGCGTAATTGTTCATAACGACCGGATTATTGGCGAAGGCTACCACAAAGCCTTTGGCGGCCCCCATGCCGAAGTGAATGCCATTGCTTCGGTGAAGGAAACCTCCCTCCTACCCGAATCAACTTTATACGTTAACCTGGAGCCCTGCAGCCATTTCGGCAAAACCCCGCCCTGCTCCGACCTCATTATTCGCAAAGGCATTAAAAGGGTGGTTATTGGCAGTGTTGACCCCTTCGATGTAGTGACCGGAAAAGGCATTGCCCGGCTGCGTAACAACGGTTGTGAAGTAACGGTTGGGGTGCTTAAAAGCCAGTGCCAGGCCATTAACAAACGCTTTTTGACTTTTTATGAAAAGAAACGCCCATTTATCATTCTTAAATGGGCCCAAACCGCCGACGGCTTTATTGACACCCTGCGTCCGCCCAATTCAGACTTCAGGCCTGCCTGGATCACCAGCGAGAACTTGCGCATACTGGTGCACAAATGGCGCAGCGAAGAGCCGGCCATCATGGTGGGCACCCACACTGCCCTGGCCGACAACCCTCGCCTGAGTGTGCGCGACTGGTCGGGCAGACAGCCCCTGCGCATCGTGGTGGACCGACAGCTGAAGCTGCCCCGAAAACTCCACCTGTTCGACAACACGATAGAAACATTGGTGCTAAACGACCAAATGGATAAAAAAGATCAAAAAACTACTTATCTGAAGCTGCCTTTCGAAAAAGACCTGGTGAGTCTTTCTCATTTAATGCATTACTTTTATGAAAAGGGCATCCAATCAGTGCTGGTGGAAGGCGGTCAGCGCCTTATTCAGTCGTTTGTTGCCCAGGGCCTTTGGGACGAAGCCCGGGTATTCAGCGGTACGCAGTTTTTTGGTGAAGGAGTTAAGGCACCGCTAATTAAGCCCTCTAACCTTTCACATGTGAT
This sequence comes from Bacteroidales bacterium UBA4814, assembly GCA_002402465.1. Classification (GTDB taxonomy): domain Bacteria; phylum Bacteroidota; class Bacteroidia; order Bacteroidales; family UBA7960; genus UBA7960. The sequence continues at coordinate 40,087 of DHFW01000040.1, read as the reverse complement.
CATTGGCAACGAAGGGTTTTTCTGGTTCAAAAACTACCTTAATTATTAACAAACAAGCGAAATGGAATATCTGATCCTGGCCATTGTAATTTCAACCAGCATTGTTATTACCTTCCGGCTATTCACCAAGTTTTCAATCAACAACACCCAAGCCATTACCGCCAACTACCTGGTGGCTGCCATCCTCAGTTTTGTCATTCACCCCGAAACTTACACTTTTGCCGGACTGCCTGAAAAAAACTGGTTCATCTTTGCATGCATAATAGGCGTTACGTTTATTGTAACTTTTTTTCTGTTTGCTCTGTCGGCCCAGAAAGTTGGTGTGGCCATCACTTCCGTAATCAGCAAAATGTCCGTGGTTATTCCCGTATCCATTGGAATATTCTTGTATGCCGAATCTGTTAATGCCCTCAAGCTTGCCGGCATCATTATTTCTCTTCTGGCGTTTTACCTCACTTTTAAGAAGAAAAGCAGCACAAAAATTGACTATCGCCTTATAATTCTGCCAATTTTCCTGTTTCTCGGCAATGGTGCAAACGATTCACTTACCAAGCATGCCACCACCCAACTGCCAGGTTTTGGCAACGACTTCATGCTTTTTCTGGGCGTAGTTTTCTCCGTTAGTTTCTTAATTGGACTGGGCATTTGGCTGGTATCGTGGCTCAGGGAAAAGAATACTTCATCAGGCTTTTCTGTAAAAAGTATGATTGCCGGTGCCTGGCTGGGCTTGCTCAATTTTGGCTCCAGCTATTATTTTATTGTGGCCCTCGGATATTTCGACAGCTCAGTATTTTTTCCAATATTTAATGTAAGCATTGTTGGCTTGTCGGCCCTTTCGGGATTTTTCCTTTTCAGGGAAAAGCTCCAGCCGGTAAACTGGCTGGGAATTTTTCTGGCCGTTTGTGCCATATTGCTTGTGGCTTTAGGGGAATAAAGCCCGACGGCACTGCCTGTTTTACTCCAAGAAAAAATTGAGATATTCTGCGGCATGGCCGGCGATACTTACCTGACCATAGAAGCTCCCTCACAAGGCCTTTACAAGGATAAAGGAAGCAAATTCATTGCCCTGGCCTTCCCGGTTGAAAACGAGGAACAGATCGGCGAAATTCTGACCTCAGTTAGAAAAGACTACTACGAAGCCCGCCATCATTGCTATGCCTGGATACTGGGGCAGTCGCGCGAGCACTTTCGCATTAACGACGATGGCGAGCCTTCGGGCACGGCCGGTAAGCCCATTCACGGACAGTTGCTCTCGGCCGGGCTAACCAATGTGCTGGTGGTAGTGGTACGTTACTTCGGAGGAATAAAGCTGGGGGTGCGCGGACTCATCGATGCATACAAGGACGCCACCGCCGATGCCATTCAAAATGCCCAAATCGTTACCAAGATCATTCATGTGCATTATCTGATCGATTTCGATTACCTGAGCATGAATAAGGTAATGAAAATTTTAAAGGAACACGGCCTGCCCCAAACCGATCATCAATTCGATTTAAAATGCAGGCTTGCCTTCAGCGTCAGGCAAAGCATGGCAGAAAAAATCAGGGAGGCCTTTGAAAAGATCGAAGGTTTGAAAATTCAAAAAATGGATTACCCCTGATCAAATAATATTCCGCTAATCCAATTCTTATACTTTATTTTGCCCAGGCCAGATTATTTATAATCTGGTTTTTTTATATTTTGCTGAAATTCAACAGGATGAAGGGGGGGTACTGCTGTTTGACAACCCTTAAATATACTCGTTATAAATAAGGATTTTCGTGCGGTTTCAGTTGGATTTTATGTAATTAAGTTATAATATTGTTATCCCGGTTAAATTTCCGATAATTTTTAAAGTTGTTGTGATGGTTAGAAACCAAAGGCTATTTTTTTCCCTGTTAATCAGCATTATAGTCCTTCTTCCGGCTTGCCGGCAAAAGGACCTCCCCCGGGAAGTAACGGGTAAGCTTATCCTGCTCGATTCGGTAAATGTTCCGATACCCGATGTGGCCATTGAATCTTCGCTTGAATTTTACCGCGAGGAGTTTGCCAGGGAAATGAACCAGGTGGTTGCTTTTTCGCCCTTTGCCATGCGCAGGGCCAGCCCTGAGGGCTTACTCAACAACTTTGTGGCTGACCTGGTGCTTGAAGTGGCCGGAGAACTGTACGAATCTGAGGATGGACAGGGTATTGATTTTTGCCTGCTCAATTACGGCGGCTTGCGCGCCAATCTTCCGGCTGGCGAAATTACCCGTTCCAATGTGTTTGAGCTCATGCCGTTCGAAAACGAAATGGTTGTACTAACGCTCAGCGGCGAAAAAACTTTACAGCTGTTCGAATATGTGGCAGGCAGCGACCGTGGAATGCCCATTGCAGGCCTTAAGATTGGGATAAAAGATGGCGAACTTGGCCATGTGCTCATTGGCGGACAGGCTTTCGACCCTGACCGCAATTACAAGGTAGTAACCTCTGATTATCTTGCCGAAGGCGGCGACCGTATGCGTTTTTTTCTCGACCCAATTAATACCGAAGTGCTCGGAATGCGTATCAGGGATGCCATAATGATGTATATGGAGCGCGAAACCGCCAGCGGTAATGAACTGCATGCAGAGCTCGATGGCAGGATTTATTTTATGGATTAGTCCTGTTTTCTAAGTTAAGTTGAATGAAAGAAAGGAATATGAATATGTTTACCCTTAGCCGTAGAAAATTTCTTGCCCTTGCGGGGATTTCAGGAGCAGCCACCCTTAGTGGGTTCTCTACCCTGGCAGCCATGAAAGGCAACCTGAAGCGGCTCACCATACTGCACACCAACGACACTCACAGCCGCCTGGACCCCTATCCGCCCAACGATCCCAACTTCCCAAATATGGGTGGCTATGCGCGCCGGGCAGCCCTGGTAAACTATCTCAGGCTCGAAGACCCCGAACTACTGCTACTCGATGCCGGAGATTATTTTCAGGGTACCCCCTATTTCAACCTTTTTGGGGGTGAAGCAGAACTTAAGCTAATGAGCCAGATGGGATACGATGCCGCTACCGTGGGAAATCACGAATTCGACAATGGACTGGTGGGTTTTCATAACGTGCACCACCATGCCAGCTTTCCTTTTGTGGTCTCAAACTACGACTTTTCCGATACCATCCTGAAAGACGTGACAAAACCTTACCTGGTGCTTGAAAAAAACGGCCTCAAAGTGGGAATATATGGCCTGGGCATTACCCTAAGGGGGCTGGTGGCTCCCAGCAACTTCGAGGGGTTAAAGTACCTCGATCCCGTGGAAGTAGCCAGGACTACCGAAGAAACCCTTAAAAACCGCCACCGCTGCCAGGTCATCATTTGTCTGTCACACCTGGGATTCAATTATAACCACGACCGGCCCTCCGATGTATTGGTTGCAAAGGAAACTTCATATACCGACATTATCATTGGCGGACATACCCATACCCTGCTCGACCCACCTGTGAAAGAGAAAAATAAACTGAACCGGGAGGTTACCATAGGCCAAACCGGGTCGGGTGGCGTGAGGCTTGGAATGATGGAAGTGCTTTTTGATTTGAACTCGGGTGAGAAACTTGTCGAAGCCAGTACAACAAAAATTTATAAAAATCAAGGGGCTTAAAATTTTTTTATTAACTATTTTTCTTTAAAATTTGTTAAGAAATCATAAAGCGCCTTCGTTTTTTTGCAACAACTGAGTATCAAAAGTAAAGAAAAAAACAACATTTGTTTTCATAGCGTGTCAGGAACAGAATAATGGAGAGAACTCACGAAAAGGTATGGTCAAGTTGCTTAAGCGTCATTCGGGACAATATCAGTCCGAACAGTTTCAATACATGGTTTGCTCCTATTAAACCTGTTAAACTCGATAATAAGGTACTCACCATTCAGGTACCCAGCCAGTTTTTTTATGAATGGCTCGAAGAACACTTTATTGATTTGCTCAAAAAGACCATAAAAAGGGAACTTGGCCCAGAAGGCCGGCTGGAGTACAGCATTATAATGGATAACAACTTCCATGGCAGCCCGGCCGATCCATATACCGTATATGCTCCCACCCTGAATAAAAAAGCACTTAAAAACCCGCCGGTAAGTATGCCCATCGACCTTAACAAGGACCATGGAAAATCCATACCCAATCCTTTTGTTATTCCGGGTTTGAAAAAGCTCAATATTCATCCCCAATTAATTGACTCTTACAATTTTGATAATTTTATCCAGGGCGACTGCAACCGCCTGGCACGCAGCGCCGGTCTGGCTGTAGGACAAAACCCTGGCAAAACCAGTTTCAACCCCTTGCTCATATACAGCGCCAACGGTCTTGGAAAAACACACCTGGCCCACGCCATTGGCATCGAAGTAAAAAACAATTTTCCCGAAAAGACCGTGCTTTACGTTTCCTCTGAGCAGTTTACCAACCAGTTTGTCGACTCTGTGCGGAACAACAACCAGAATGATTTCATCCACTTTTACCAGATGATCGACGTGCTCATTGTGGATGATATTTTCTGCCTTGCCGGAAAGGAAAAGACCCAGGATGTGTTTTTTCACATCTTTAACCACCTGCACCAGAACGGAAAACAGATTATTATCACCAGCGACCTTCCGCCGGTGGAGATGAAAGGCATTGAACCCCGCCTGCTATCGCGATTTAAGTGGGGCCTTTCGGCCGATCTTCAGCCCCCCGATTACGAAACCCGCGTGGCTATTCTGCAAAAGAAATTATACAACGATGGGGTGGATATGCCCCAGGAAGTGATAGAACTGATTGCCTCGCGCATTACCAACAATATCCGCGAAATGGAAGGCGCGCTGATTTCCATTCTGGCCCAGTCGTCGATGAACAAAAAGGAGATCACCCCTGAGCTGGCCCTGAAGGTGATCGAGAAGTTTGTTAAAAACACCCCTCGCGAAATTACGGTGGAATCCATCCAAAAATTGGTGTGCGATTATTTCAGCATCCCGGTGGAAAAAATCCAGTCGAAGACCCGCAAGCGCGAAATTGTGCAGGCCAGGCAACTTGCCATGTTCTTCTCAAAAAATTACACCAAATCCTCCCTGGCGGCCATCGGAAGCAAATGCGGCAACAAAGACCACGCTACGGTGCTGCACGCTTGCAAAACGGTAAAAAACCTTGCCGATACCGATAAGAACTTTAAAAAATACGTGGACGAGATCGAGAATATCATCAAAGTAAAGATTTGAGTTTTTCTTTTTCATTTTTTTGGGTTTTGGCCCGGAAACAAAAAATTATCTTTGTTTCCGGGTTTTTTAATTTGAATACTTTTCGTTTATGAAAATTTTAATGGTTTGTCTTGGTAATATTTGCCGCTCACCACTGGCTGAGGGGATTATGAAGAAAAAGCTTGATGAACACGGGCTTACAGGCACTGTCGATTCGGCGGGTACCGCCTCTTATCATATTGGCGAAAAACCCGATGAGCGCTCCGAAGAAGTAGCCCGAAAGAATGGTATCGATATTTCTTACCAAAGGGCCAGGGCTTTTACCAGGGCAGACTTCGACCGCTTCGACCTGATCTTTGCCATGGACCGCGAAAATTACAACAACATCATGCGCCTGGCACGCAATGATCAGGACCGCCGCAAGGTGGAACTTATTTTAAACCGCCTGTATCCGGGCAAAGACCTGGAGGTGCCCGACCCCTATTATGGCGGAAAGGACGGTTTTGAGAATGTGTACCGCATGCTGGAAGCCAGCTGCGAACAGATTGCCCAAAGCATGAAAAAGTAGAAAATGAACGAATTTGCTACTCCCCTGAACCATGTGCCGGGCGCTGCCGACATTCAGCGCGTTCGCCGCATCATTGCTCCCTACGCACACCAAACGCCGGTGCTTACCAGCCAGACTTTCGACCAAATGCTGGGTGCCAGCCTGTTTTTTAAGTGCGAAAACCTGCAGAAAGGCGGTGCTTTTAAATTTCGTGGGGCCACTCATGCGGTTATGACGCTGCCCGAAGCCGATGCCGCCCGCGGTGTTTGCACTCACTCCTCTGGGAACCACGCCCAGGCACTGGCACTGGCTGCCAGCATGCGTGGCATCGAGGCCCACATTGTGATGCCCAACAATGCCCCCAGCATTAAGGTGGAAGCGGTGAAGGGCTATGGCGGCCAAATTACCTTCTGTAAGCCAACTCTGCAAGACCGCGAGGCAACCCTGCAAAAGGTAATGGAGAAGACCGGGGCAGTGGAGATACACCCCTACAACGACTACCGGATTATTGCCGGACAGGCCACGGCTTGTGCCGAGTTGCTCGAAACCGCCGGCGACCTTGATATTGTCATTGCCCCGGTTGGCGGTGGTGGCTTGCTGAGCGGCACCATTCTTTCGGCCCGTTATTTTTCACCAAGCACTAAGGTTATTGCGGCCGAACCCTTGCAAGCCAACGATGCCTGGAAGTCCTTTACACAAAAGCAGTTTGTCCCCTCCGAGAATCCGCTAACCATTGCCGATGGACTGCGTACCTCGCTTGGAAGCCTTACCTTCCCAATTATTATGGAAGGCGTGGAAGATATTCTTACCGCCCCCGAGGAAACCATTATAAAGGCCATGAAGCTGATATGGGAGCGCATGAAAATTGTAGTGGAGCCCAGCGGAGTGCTGCCTCTGGCCGTTATGCTCGAGAACCCAGACCGCTTTCGCGGAAAGCGCGTGGGGTTGATTCTCTCTGGCGGAAACACAGACCTGAACCAACTGCCATGGCTGGAAAAACAAGTTTGAAAAATCTCAACAATGAGCGCTGATATAAACAAGGCTCCGGGAAAACTTTTCCTGATCCCATCTTCGCTGGGAGGAGATGATATTTCTGCCATTTGGCCGGCCGGACACGTGGCCCTGGTAAACAAGCTCGACGAATTCATCGTGGAGAACCTTCGCACTGCACGCCGTTTCCTTCGGTTGGCAGGCTATACCCGTTCGTTCGACGAGGTGCAGTTTCATTTGCTTAACAAACATACCCGCCCGGAGGAACTAAACGGTTTCATGAAAAATGTGCTCCAAGGTAAAGATATTGGCTTACTCTCCGAAGCCGGAAATCCTTGCATTGCCGACCCCGGGCAGGTGATCGTGGCTATGGCTCACCGGCAAAATATCCGGGTAGTGCCTTTGGTAGGCCCCTCTTCCATTTTGCTGGGCTTGATAGCCTCCGGCTTTAACGGGCAGCAATTTACCTTTCATGGTTATTTGCCCATCGAAAAAGCGGCGCGGGTTCGCAAGTTGAAAAAACTTGAAAATGCTGTCTGGAAGCACAAAGAAACACAGATTTTCATGGAAACGCCCTTTCGTAACAACCAGCTCCTGCAGGATGTGATGGGCAACTTAAACCCTGAAACCATGCTTTGTGTGGCCTGCGACCTGACTACACCTACAGAATTTATTAAAAGCCAGCCTATAGCTGCCTGGAAAAAAGAAATGCCCGACCTGCATAAGCGGACGAGCATTTTCCTTTTGTTCCGGTCGTAGATTATTATCTGCGCTTTTTCTTTCGGGGTTTTTCTTTGGTGTTTTCATTAATGGTAATGGGCTCCGGTTTTTGCTTCAGCGACCAGAACATTATCACTATGCCAGCCACAATAAACGGCAGACTCAGCCATTGCCCCATATTCAGGGTCATGTTGGCCTCGAATGCCGACTGGTCTTCCTTTATAAACTCCACCAGGAAGCGCACAGTAAACAAAACAATGGCAAATAACGACAGCAGGAAAGCGGGTGGTAATACTTTTGCTTTTTTCAGATACAGCCAGCCCAGTCCCAGGAAAAGCAGCAGATAAGGTATGCCTTCGTATAATTGTGTGGGATGTTTGGGTACCACCTCACCAGCCCTTACAAAGATGAAGCCCCAAGGTAAGTCAGTCTGGTGGCCGTAAATTTCTGAATTCATAAGGTTTCCCATGCGAATAAAGAAGGCCGCCAGCGAAATGGGTATCACCATCCGGTCTAGCAGCCATGCATAAGACTTGCTGCTTACATTTTTCTGATAAAAATACAAGGCCACAATGATGCCAATGGCGCCGCCATGACTGGCCAGTCCGCCCTGCCAGATCATCAGTATCTCCAGGGGGTTGTTAATGTAATAATCGAAATCGTAAAAGAAACAATGGCCCAGGCGGGCGCCTATCACAGATCCCAGCGCAATGTAAATCAGTAGTTTATCCACCTGCATCAGCGGAACGTTTTCTCTTTTAAAGATACGGTACATGATCTCATATCCAAAATAGAAGGAAAGTGCCCAAAACAGGCCATACCAGCGTACCGAGAGCGGGCCCAAATTAAAAATCACCGGGCTTACATCCCAAGTTACCTGCAAAAATGTCATAATTAATTTTTTTATTGTTGAAAATCAATCAGTTCGACGTCAAAAATAAGGGTAGAATTTGCCGGGATAGGCCCCACTTCGCGGTCTCCATAACCCAAGTCGGGCGGGATGATAAAGCGCATCTTGCTGCCTTTTCTCATCAGGGCAAACCCTTCGTCCCAGCCTCTGATCACCTGGTTGCTGCCCAGCACAAAACGGAAAGGTTCTCCGCGCTGCACCGACGAGTCGAACAGACTGCCATCTTCCATAAAACCCGAGTAGTGCACAATAAGTACCTTACCTTGTTCGGGAAGCTGACCATGCCCTTCTCTCACCACAATATACATCAGGCCTGTCTCGGTCGTATGCACTTCCAGGCCTGAAACATCAAAAGGCTTGGGTGTGGCCACTGGCTCGGCTTCCATAATTTCCACATCGAAAATCAGGTTAGCCCTTGCGGGGATAGGCCCACGCCCATTTTCACCATAAGCCAGCTGATAAGGAATCCAGATGCGTGCCTGGTCGCCAACGCGCAATTGTTGAAGTCCTTCCTCCCAACCTGGAATAACCATACCGCGACCCAGCACAAACTCTATGGGGCGGGCACGGTCGTAAGAAGAATCAAAGCGGGTGCCATCCTCCAGGAAACCATTGTAATGCACCTTCAGGCGCATTTCGGGCTCCAGCTGTATTCCTTGTCCCTGGCGCACCACGGCATACTCCACCCCCCTTTCGGTGGTTTGGCGCAGAATTCCTGTAACATCGAGCGGTGCCACAGGATTGCTGATATCTACCAGCTCCACCTCAAAAGTAAGGGTGGCATTGGGTGGAATGGGGCCGATGCCATTTTCGCCATAGGCCAATTGTGGCGGTATATTAAAAGTGGCCTTGTCGCCTTTGCTCAGCAGCTTTATGCCCTCTTCCCAGCCAGGAATAACCTGACCAATGCCCAGAGTAAACACAATGGGTTCACCCCTGTCGTAGGAGTTGTCGAACATAGTGCCGTCCTCAAGCCTGGCAGAGTAATGGACCGAAACCACATCACCATCGGTGGCGGTTGGGCCGGAGCCCAGGGCCTCGATGTGATATTCCAGTCCGGATTCGGTGGTTTTCATAACCACCTTTTCAGGTTCGGCCACGGTGGCTAGCTGCGAGGTTTTGCAGCCCGTGAGCCATATAAAAGCCACCACACTGATAAGGGGTAAAATTCGATGCAATGGCCGAATACTATGATGATCCCGGATACCTGGCGTGTGCTTTTTCATGAGGTTTTATTTCACACCAACCACTTCAACGTCGAAAACCAGGGTGGAATAAGACGGCACTACGTTTCCGGCGCCACGCTCGCCATAGGCAAGGTGCGAAGGAATGATAAGCTGTGCTTTTCCGCCTACGTTCATCAGGCTAATGCCTTCGTCCCAACCGGGAATAACTTGTCCTACCCCAAGCGAAAATTCAATGGGTTCACCGCGCTGAATGCTCGAATCGAACAAGGTGCCATCTAGCAGGCGGCCTTCATAATGTACTGCAACGGTTTGTCCGGGTTCAACTTTTTCGCCACTGCCTTTTTCTTTCTCAATAAAAATCAATCCGCTCGCGCGCGGGGCCACGGTAATGTTGTTGGCAGCCAGGTACTCGGCCAGTATCCCGTCCTCGGCACCGGCACGCAATTCGTTTTCGCGCATGCGCTCTTCAGCCAGACGCATTTGCTCTTCCATGTATTCTTCCTCGGAAAGAACGTCGAGCAGTTTAATATTGAAGGTGAGGCTGGAGCCTGCTTCAATAAAATCGGGCATCATGGGCATTTGGGCAGTTAAGGTAAAGAATTTTTCGGCATCCAAAATAAAGGAAGCACTGTCGCCAACCGACATCATGCCAATGCCTTCGAAAAGATCGCCGGGATATTCCGATTCAATAAACTCAAGTACAAATTGGCGGCCATCCAAACGAGTATCCATAAGCACTTCGCCGGTGGCATCGCTGTAAACCATTTCCATGGAAACCAGTTTGCCCACCTCAGGCTTTACGCCATCACTCTGGTTATGAAATTGATAATACAGACCACTATCGGTTTTCTTAAACCCTTTATGGGGATTGCTCGAACAGGCTGCCACAGTAAGGGCCAGCAACATCACCAGAATTGTTTTCAGATTTTTCATCCGTAATTTTTGTTTTAATTTATGATCGGACTCAACCCGCATGATGAATCTTCATCCGTAATTTATGTGTTTAACGAATCATGCTCGTTTTAATGGTATCGTTTTTTTTTTTCAAATATTATTTCAGCTCAATCAACTCCACATCATACACTATGGTTGCCCTTGCGGGGATTTTAACGCCATCGCCGGGCACTCCGTGCGCCAAATGCGAGGGCATGATAAAGCGTGCCTTATCACCTTCTTTAAGCAGCAGAATGCCTTCTTCAAGTCCAAGTTCCACTCCGCCCCGGCCAACACGAAACTCCTTGGCTCCTTCGGTTTCCGATGAATAGATTCTGTCGCCGGTAAGAAGGCTGATGGAGTAGTTGATTAGGGCAATCTTTCCGGTGCTGGCTCTTTCGCCACGGCCTTGGTGGTAAACCTGGTACCAAAGTCCGGAGCCGGTTTCCTGCATGTCCCAGCCATAGCGGGCAATAAAATCCATGATTTCCTGTTTCTCTGATTCCAGAAGGATTTTATTGGTTTCTTCCAGGGTTTTCCTGAGCTCCTGCTGATCGGGCAGCCGACGCTCTTTCTGTGGCTGGTTGCAGGATACCGCAATCAGCAAGGAAAACAGAAAGAAGAAAAAAAACCTTTGAAATTTCATATTGACTTTCAGTTTATTAAACCTGCCCGTTGCGTAAAATATTTTCAAATCTTTTGGTAGTCTCCATCAGGTTTTCAAAATATTTTCCACCGGCGGCATTGCGGTGGCCACCTCCGTTAAAGTAATTACGGGCCAGCAGGTTTACATCCACCTTCCCAGCGGAGCGAAAAGAGATTTTAATATGATCGTCTTTCTCAATAAACAGGGCAGCCAGGTGAATGTTTTCGATGCTCATGGCATAATTAACTACGCCTTCTGTATCGCCCTCCTGGTGATTAAAGCGCTCCAGATCGGCTGCGCTGAGGCTGATGTATGCCGCGCCCTGTTGTGGGAGTACTTTCAGCCTTTCGCTGAGGCAAAATCCCAGCAGACGCATGCGGTTGACCGAATAGGTGTCGTAAATGAGACGGTGCAAGTGCTCTGCATCCACGCCAAGAGCAATGAGGCGGGCTGCTATCTCGTAAGTTTTGGGCTCATTGCATGCATAGCTGAACGATCCGGTGTCGGTCACAATACCGGCATACAGGCATTCGGCTACTCTTCGGTCAATCATGTTTTCCCCGCCAAGGGCCGCAATTAAATCATAAATCAACTCGGCGGTGCTGCTTACCCGGGTTTCAGAGAACATGAGGTCGAATTCGCCGGTTGGTTGTGGGTGATGGTCAATCAGAATCTTTGTGCCTGAGGACTGACGCAGTGAATTTTCCAGGCCATTGACACGACCCATACCATTGAAATCGAGGCAAAAAATTATGCTGGCGCCAGAAAGTATTTTCCTTGCGGCTTCCGGGTTTTGGTCAGCAATAATGATTTTTTCCTGCCAAGGTATCCAGCGCAGAAAAGAAGGATAAGTGTTGGGAGTGATGACCCTGAGGTTTGTAAAACCCGAAAGCAACAAAAAACCATACATACCCAGAGAAGAACCAAGGGCATCTCCGTCGGGATTGGTATGGGTAATAATGGCTATGGGCTGATCTTTGTCTGAAAGAAGCTGTTTTACCTTGCTGATATTTGCTGGATCCAAATCCGGGCTAAATTTTTAAGTTGAACAAAGGTAAAAAAAAAGCCGAAGTTATGTTTTTACCCTCAATCAATTTAATTATTTTTATGGAATCTGAATATGTTGATTCCCTGCTGGGTTTTAATGCTGAAAACAAACAGGTTATGTCAAGAGGCAATATAACACTAACAATGATTAAGCCCTATGCTGTTGAACATGGCTATGTGGGCCCCATACTGGCACGCATCAACGAGGCTGGGTTTAGGATCACGGCCATGAAGTACTTACAGCTTTCGCTCAAACAGGCTGAAACGTTTTATGAGGTACACCGAGGCAAGCCTTTTTTTAACCGGCTGACAAAATTTATGTGCGATGGGCCTATTGTGGCAGCCATTCTGGAAAAGGAAAATGCCGTGGATGACTACCGCAGTCTGATCGGGGCCACCGATCCAACAAAAGCAGAGGAAGGCACCCTGAGAAAATTGTTTGGGGCAAGCATTGAACACAATGCGGTGCACGGCAGCGACTCTGACGAAAATGCCCTCAGGGAAAGCGATTTTTTCTTTTCACAGCTCGAACGCTTCTGATTTATTCTTTTACTCTATAGGAAAATGCTCTGAAAAGCTTCCGTCGTTGTAAAACATTAGCACCCGCACTGTTTTTTTATGAATTGAATCGAATTTTTCGGGCAGCTTGTGTAAACCCTCAGGCCTCTCAGCAGGAATATCTGCTTTTTCAATTGACTTTTTACCTTCTTCAGTTTGCGATATTTCCGCCATTACGGCCTCCGGCCTTCGAATTTCTTTTCCCGGAGAAGGTTTTGACTCCCCGATATCTTCCTCTTTCCGGGTTTCCTTTGCTACCCCTCTTTCAGCATTCTCCTGGGATTTCTGAAGTAATGCTTCCGATTTTAAATCATCAAAGTCCTCTTCAGGAAAAAGAGTGTTGGTGGCTTTCAACATATGGCCTTCGCCTCGAACCAGCCATGAGGTCCTGATTTCGGGGAAAGTATCGAGGACTTTTTGCACAAACTCCAGGCTCGGATTATTTCGTCCCGATAATATATGAGAAATAGTTGATCGCGGCACCCCAACCTGATCGGCAAAGGCCGAAGAGGTGAGTTTCTTAAGTTGAATTATTTTCTGTATTCGGCTTATCATGATATTTCAATACATTCAACAGGATTTACATAGTTGTAAAGGTATTAAAAAGTATAATAAGAAAGTTCAACGTTGTAAACAAATAAAGAGATTAAAATTGTAAACCGAAAGCAACCTTTAACAAAATGTTTATATAGATTACATAATAACTTGAAATACAGTTTTTTTTTTAAATTTATGAAATTAATTTATTAAAAACTATATTTTTAAAATAATATTTAATGTAAAGCTTAATATAAATTTATTTAAATGCTGATGTATAGTTAAATAAGCTTATTATTTTCTTCTGTTTTAAATCTTTTCTTCCCAACGTTCAAGCAACTTAACAATATTGAAATATTTCAATACTATGAACAAGAATCACACTTGTTAACAAGCCTGTATTTTAATAGATTACCCAATTAATGTTACAATTGTAAACACCTTAATATTTACAAACGTCAATTATCAAAAATTGGTTAAAAACATGAATCACTGATTGGAGAGTTGACAATTGGAAAACAAAGGGCCAGGAAATCATGTTCCTGTTTCAAGGCATACACATTTAGGTACAATAAAAGATAAAATTGGAGTTCAATTTGTCAATGATATATTCACCTATACCACCTGATATCTTCCTGAGGATTCCATAAAAAGCATTGCCCCTACCTGTTGCAAGGAAAAATCAAATGGTAAGGACGAAAAAAAACAGATAATTTCCCCTAAAAATTTTCGGCAATTTGATAATCAACAAACTGGAAAACAATTTTCCAGAAAATGGAAATGAAGAAAATAATTTAGTAAGGCTTGTTTTAGGAAAGTAGAAGCACAAGTCAGGGAACAATTTACCAGGCCTTGAAAAACTTGGCTACAGAAAATTGGCCCGTTTGTAGAGAAGTCATCCTTAATAAATATATTCCATTGTTTAAATGGTGTGCCTGCCCGAAAGGTTGAATTCGGTTATATCCTGGGTGAAGATTGTATTCGAGTAAATATATCAGCTGCCCCTTTAAATCGAAAACTTCAATATTAACCAGCTGGTCCACATCAGAATATTGACTAATGTAGGTTTCTGGACTAATGGGGTTTGGATAAAGCACCATTTGCCTTTCGGGCTGGAAGTTATGCTGCAGCAACCGTGAGGCCCAGACAAAGTCAGGGATTCCGTGCCCGTAAGCAGTATCAGGCTTCAGAAACCGGTTTCCGCTTTCAATAATGGCCTTTTTAATTTGGTGTGCAGTGACCTGAGGGTGTTTTTGCCACAAAGCGGCCGCCATGCCTGCTATTACAGGACTTGAGAACGATGTTCCGTTTGCCAGAGCAACGCCATCGGCGGTGTTGGCCACAGGTACTTGCCTGCCATGAGCCATCACATCGGGCTTAATGCGGCCATCGGCACTGGGCCCAAAAGAGCTGAAGGCAGCTCTTTCTCCGCTGATCTCCACTGCTCCCACACTCAAAGCCCCGAAGCTGTCGGCCGGAGAGCCTATGTAGCGCCAGTTTTGCTGGGCATAGTTGCCGGCGCTGTTTACTACCAGCATGCCCCTGTCTGTCGCCAGGTTGGCTGCGCGGGCCACCACGGTAGTTTGGCCGTCGAGTTGCCCATAGGTATAGTCTTGTACTGGATCGTCGAAGCGGGTATAGCCCAGGGAGGAATTGATGATGTCGGCTCCGAGGCTGTCGGCCAGTTCGGCACCTGCCAGCCAGTTGTATTCTTCTATGCGGAATTCATTTGCACTTTCCTCGGTGCGCATCAGCCAGTAAGAAGCTCCGGTGGCAGTGCCCATAAGCTCGCCCGGGCGCTTTGCAGCCATTACCGAGAGCACATAGGTGCCGTGCGGGCTGCTACCGAACACATTGGGCTGGCGTTCTACAAAATCGCGGGTACCTCCTATCCTGCCGGTATTCCATAGGTGCGAAAAAACCGAAAGCTGATCGGCAGCCATAAAACCGGCATCGAGCACAGCAATAATTTTTCCCTGGCCAAGGTAGCCATCGGCCATTAATCGGTCTCCGTTTATCTGAGCAATGGTGGCAGCCGAAAAGCCAAAATCGGTTCCGTTTACCCATTGTTCCCACTGGGCTGCAACCCTTTTATCGGCAAAGGTTTCGAAAACGCGATAAAGCTCAAGGGCTTGTTCGGCGTGCGTTTGAACCTTTTTCAGGGCCGAATCCGGTTCCTGCCAATCCTCAGGAGGAGCCACTGGTGGCAAGGGTTTAACAAGTTCGGTGCTGCTTACAAAAAGCAGGTTGTTGATGCGATCCAGGGCCTGCTCGCTACTGGTAAAAACCAGCGCACCATTAAACCATCGGCTGGTGTACCAAACCTCCACTTCAGCATCAGCCTTGAGGCTGTCGATATAGGCCGGGCTTGGCGGAAGATCCAATTGGTTCACAGAAATCTGCTGGCTGGCGCGGCGCTCCAGCGATCGCTGCGACAAAAAATCCCAGGGACGCTCAATGCTGTATGGTGAGTTGTTCTTATCGGTAAACGAAACCCAGAAATGCCCTCCGGCAAAAGGTTCCTGGGCTTGCAACAGCGTAGAGGCAAGCAGCAAAACAATAACCAGAAGATACAGATAGCCGGAATTTTTCATGTTTTACCAGCTAAAGATAATTATTCCATGCCAAATTCGGAAATCCGGTATGAATAATCTACCCCGCCAATAATGCTGCCGTCAGGCTGTTTGGTCACACTTCGGTATCTTTTGAAAACCAGGCCAATGTGTTTTGAATATTTCTCTTCCTGCAAATCTTCGCTGATCAGGGTAAAAAAGTCGTTTTGCAACACGGTAACCGTCGAATCGAAAGTTAACGCAGGGCTAATGAGGTAAGGTTTGTGGGCTTCGGTAATGCGGTAATTTTGCGCTGGTAAAGTGTTATATGCGTTGCCGTTCCAGGTTTGGCCAAGTTTTGGAGGGAATACCAGTTTTACGTAAGTCAGGTTTTCTTCTGTTTTTTCAGCCCTGGCGGGTAAAACCCTCGCCTGCCAAATGTTCTTGATCTCCCAGGCCTCCTGCGTGCTTTGACGAATGTACCGTTCCAGCCGAAGGCTTTCTTTCCCTTCTCCATCGAAAAACCGGCTCTCAATCAACTCCTTTACCTGATACTGATAAGTAAGCGTTTGTCCGGTAAAATCGTCGTACACCACCGAATCCACATCATAGATGACAAAATGACCCGGCACATCAGGAAAGTATTCGTAATACATATTGGCTGGTGTGGCCTCTTCGTTGCTGCATGCCGCCATAAAAAACAGCATGCTGCCCAGGAAAAGGAAAAACATGGCAATGCCAGACGGTTTTAAATTTGCCACACATTCACCTATATTACTATTTATCTTCATGTGCAATTTATCAAATTTTCTTACACCCACAACCTCTCATTTTCCTTCCCTAAAACGGCGAGCTGAAAACATCTTCAGCGGGATCGACGGGTTGCATTGGAATGATAACCTCCTCTTCCCTTTCAATATAGATGATTTCATTTATCAATGCACCTCGCTGATATGTAACTTCCTTTTCGAGTTCTCCCTGGTTGGTAAAAAACTTCCAGGTTTCGTGGGGTAGGTTTTCCAGGTAAAAAGCCTGCAACAATGGTTTTCCGTTTTCATAGAACAACTGAAATAGCCCTGAAAGCTGATCGTTCTCGTAACTAGCAATCAGCCGTTTGCTGCCATCTTCGAAATACTGGACCCAGTCACCGTGTTTTTGTCCTGAGCGGTATTCTACCGTTTCAGCTATGGTCCCTTGCGGGAAAAAGGTAATGGCCTGGCCTTGTAAAAGTCCATTTTGATAATGATTTTCAGCCAGTTTTACGCCCATATCAGAAAAAAAACGCCAAAGGCCTACCCTCTGGTTGTTTGAGAACTGTCCGACAGCCATTCGCTGACGATTGCGGTGAAAGTAAATGGCCGCAACGGTTTCTTTGCCAGGCTGGTGATGCAGTTCGGCACGAAGGGCGCCATCGGTGTAGTAATAACGAAAAGTGCCGGTGGGCATATCGTCGACAAACTGGCCCTGGTAACGCATCACCCCATTGGGGTATAAACCCTGCCATGGGCCTTGCCGCCTGCCTTGCTCGTCACGCTGATTGGTTTGGCCACTAACAGCGAAACCCACAAAGAGAAGGATAAGAAGAAGCAGTATTTTTTTCATTGGAGAACTGGGGTACATTGTTACGAATTTACGAAAATATCCCTTTTTTATTGTGTATTTTTCCGTGCTTTGCGGTAACATCGACGAGATATTACCCTGGTTGCCGGCTTTTCAAATATTGAGCAAAGGATGCAAGGCTGTTGAAGCGCATATCCATCAGGGCGGGGAACCGGCGGGCGGGCATTGGATCGGACGAAATGAGAACCGTAACCATTTTCAGGCGCCGGCCAAAGCGCATATCGCTCAGGGTATCGCCCACCATTATGGATTTTCTGAAATCGATCTCCGGATGGTCGCGTTTGGCCTGCAGCCCCATGCCAGGCATGGGCTTGCGGTTAAAGCTACAGCTGTTTTCCAGGTCAGGACAGAAGTACACCTTGTCAATTTTTCCGCCAGCCTGATTTGCCTCCATGAGCATTTTCGAGTGGATCTGCTCAAGGGTTTCCAGCTTCATCAGACCTTTTCCAATGCCCTGCTGATTGGTTACCACTACGATACGTCCAAAAACACCCGAAAAATACGCCAGGCTTTCCAACACCCCATCTATCCAGGCAAACTGCCCGGGCTCCTTTACATAATCGCCCACAAGGCGCCGGTTCAGCACCCCGTCGCGATCCAGAAAAAGGGTCCAGGTCTTATCGTATTTGACGCATATTTTTGATTTAATCATTTAAAAACCTTTTCGAGCGCCGATAACACGGATCAATCGGATTTTCACGAAAAAAATTCGCGATCATTCGCCCCATTGGCGTCATCCGTGTGCCATGAACATTTTTTTATTTTTTAAAAAGAATGGACTCCACGTTTTCACAAATGATATGTCCCAGCAAAATGTGTATTTCCTGTATACGGGGGGTGTCGATTGAAGGCACCTTAAAAAGGATATCACAGTGCTGGTTCATTTTGCCGCCTGCCTTCCCCGTAAAGCCCACGGTAGTCATTCCCAGTTTTTTGGCGGACACCAGTGCTTTCAAAATGTTGGGAGAGTTGCCCGAAGTGCTGAATGCCAGCAGCATATCGCCATCTTTTCCAACGGCCATTATCATGCGTTCGTACACATGCTCGAAGGAATAATCGTTTCCCACGGCTGTCAGGAAGGAGGTATTTACGTGCAGGGCTTCTGCATTCAGGGGCGGACGGTCGAAATAAAACCTGCCCGAAAGTTCGGCGGCCAGGTGCTGGGCGTCGGCGGCGCTGCCCCCGTTGCCGCAAAACAACACCTTGTGCCCTGTATCGTATGCATGTACCATTTCGCCAATGCAGCGCTCGAGATCTTCCATGATACCATGATCAGAAAGCACTTGCTGCTTTATTAAGATGGCCTCTTCAAACTGATTTCTTATTTCCATTTGCGATCCTTTATCGGCTGGCTTGTTCTATAATGGCATTTACCAGGTTTTTCCAGGAAAAACGTTTTTTTTCTTCTTTTATAAAGATGCTAAAGGCCTCCTGCCTGTTGCTGCCGAAATAATCGGCTATGGCTTCGGCAATGGCAGCCGGTTCCACATCCATTACATATCCGGCCTTCAGGTGGGGCACCATTTCGGGCAGGCCACCCACCCTGGTTACCAACATGGGCACTTCAAAATGATAGGCCACCTGCGTAACACCGCTCTGTGTGGCACTTTTGTAAGTTTGGGCCACCAAATCGGCTGCACAGAAATATTCCCTCACCTTTTCGTTGGGAATAAAGTCGGTATGCCAGACAATCCTGCCTTCCAGGCCAAGTTCCTGTTCGAGCTGAAAGTAAGGTTCAGGTTTTGAATAAAATTCGCCTGCCACGACCAACTTTACTGGAAGGTTTTTGAGCACTGGTTCAGCAAAAGCCCTGATCAGCAGATCGAGTCCTTTGTAATCGCGTATGAAACCGAAAAACAACACCAGGTTGTCCTCAGGGTTCAGCCCAAGCAATTCACGGGCTTTTTCCCGCGAAAGCGGTTCACCAAAATTATCGTACAAGGGGTGCGGGCAAAATGCGCTTTTCTCCTTTGCGATATCGAATTTCTGCAGGTCGTTTCTGACCGCCTCCGACATGGTGATGAAGCCATGCACTCGTTTTACGAAATACCTGGTCAGCAATTTGTCGCCAGGGCGTTTTTCGTGGGGTATAATATTGTCGGCAATGGCCACCACCCGGGTGTGCCGGTTCTTTTTTACCAGAGAGGCGATGGTGCCCAGGCTTGGTGCCATAAAGGGGATCCAGTAGCGAATCACCAGCAGGTCGGGCTTCTGTTTTTTTAACTCGTATCCTACACGAAACCAATTAAATGGATTAATACTATTAACCTTTACTTTAATATTAAGGTCGCCTGGTGGCAGTTCATCAGAATACTGGGTTTTGCCCGGAAACAGGAATCCGGGGTATTGCAGCGAAAAGGTATATATTACCACCTCGTGCCCCTCTTCGGCGAAAGCCCTGGCCAGGCGTTCGTTGAAGGTGGCCAGTCCGCCTCCCCGCAAGGGGTGTGCCGATCCGAGTATTACGACTTTTGCCACTGGGCTACGGTGGTTTTTTCGATGAGGTAATGGTTGCGGTCGGCGGCGCTGCGCGAAACCAGCTCGCCCAAAAAGCCGGCCAGGAACAGCTGGGTGCCCAGCACCATGGCCAGCAGGCCAAAATAAAACAAGGGGCGGTCGGTCATGCGGTATGCTTCATGGAAAAATTTGCCATAGGCCAGGTATAGTGCAATGACAAAACCGGCCAGAAACAGCAGGGTGCCCAGCAGCCCGAACAGGTGCATGGGTTTGCGGCCAAAGCGCGTTACGAAGGTAATGCTCATCAGGTCGAGGAAGCCGTTGACGAAGCGCTCCAGGCCAAACTTAGTCTTGCCGTATTTGCGCTTCTGGTGCTGCACCACTTTTTCGCCTATATTCGTAAACCCGGCCCAGTTGGCAATGACCGGAATGTAACGGTGCATCTCGCCATACACCTCGATGCTTTTTACTACTTCGTGCCGGTAGGCCTTGAGCCCGCAGTTAAAGTCGTGCAGTTTTATGCCAGTGGCGCAGCGGGTGGCCCAGTTGTATAGTTTGGTGGGAATGGTTTTGGAAACCGGGTCGAAGCGTTTCTTTTTCCAGCCGCTCACCAGGTCGTAGCCCTGTTCAGTAATCATTTGGTAAAGCTCAGGAATCTCTTCGGGGCTGTCTTGCAGGTCGGCGTCCATGGTAACGACCACATTTCCCGAAACGTGCTGAAAGCCCACGTTAAGGGCTGCTGACTTGCCATAGTTGCGCCTGAATCTAATGCCCTTTATGGCAGGGTTCGTGGCTGCAAGGGCTTCTATGACCTTCCAGGAGCCATCGCGACTGCCATCGTCAATCAGCAGCGCCTCGTAGCTGAAACTACTGGCCTTCATTACCCTGTCAATCCAAGCGGTAAGTTCAGGAAGGGACTCTTCTTCGTTTAATAAAGGTATTACCACTGAAATATCCATAAGGCCGCGATTTGATTAGCAAAACATCCCGCATTAGCGGCAAATTTACGTTTTTTTTTACCAAATAAGCAGGCCCTAAAAACCATACCTTTGCGCATTTGTTTATCTTGCCTAATTAATTACATTTCAGAATGCGCGACCTGACCCAGGGAGCCCCCGGAAAACAGATTTTTGTCTTTGCCCTGCCCATGCTGCTGGGTAATGTGTTTCAGCAATTGTATAACGTTGTTGATACCATTATCATTGGCCGTTACATTGGCACCAATGCCCTGGCTGCGGCAGGTGCTTCCTTCCCGGTCATTTTTATGCTCATAAGCCTGGTGGTGGGCATTACTACCGGCATTACCATCATCATTTCGCAGTATTACGGGGCCAAGGATTACGAAAAGGTGAAACGGGCCATCGATACCGCTTTTATCATTTTGTTTTTTGGTTCCCTCATCCTTACTGTTCTTGGTCTGGTGCTCATTGGTCCCGTTTGGAAGCTGCTGACCCTTCCTGAGCACCTGTTGGCCGATGCCACAATGTATTTCAACATTTTTGCCATGGGACTGGTGCTGATGTTAGGCTACAACGGGGTAAGTGCTGTGCTGCGAGGCCTGGGCGACTCCAAAACCCCGCTTTACTTTCTGATCATTTCCACTATTCTCAATATTTTTCTCGACCTGCTGTTTGTGCTGGTGTTTAAATGGGGCATTGCCGGTGTGGCCATAGCTACAGTGGTGGCCCAGGGCATATCCTTTGGATTGAGTGTTCTTTATTTAAATCGTTACCACCAGCTCATAAGGGTGTCTTACACAGGGCTGGTATTCGACCGCGACATTTTCCGCAAGAGCCTGCGCATTGGCATACCCAATGGCCTTCAGCATACTTTTGTCTCTTTGGGTATGATGACCTTGCTTAGTATTGTAAACCGCTTTGGTACCAACACCATTGCCGCCTATACCATTGCCGGGCGCATCGACTCCTTTGCGGCCATGCCGGCCATGAACTTTAGTATGGCTTTGTCCACTTTCGTGGGACAAAACCTGGGTGCCAACAAGCCGGAGCGGGTGCGTGAGAGCCTCAGAAAGACCATGGGCATGACCACCATTATATCGCTGGCGGGAACCCTTGCGGCATGGCTCTTCGGACGCGATATGATGCGGCTGTTTACCCCCGATCCCGAAGTGATCGAGATCGGATACGAATACCTGGTTATAGTCAGCTCATTTTACGTCTTGTTTTCGGGCATGTTTACCATCAACGGCGTGATGCGCGGCGCCGGCGACACCCTCATACCCATGTTTATCAGCCTGCTCTCGCTCTGGTTATTCCGGATACCCGCTTCCTGGTTTTTATCCCTAGAGATAGGCACCAACGGCATATGGTGGGGTATTCCCATTGCCTGGTTTTTTGGCTGGCTTTTCTCTTACATCTATTATAAAACAGGCAAATGGCGATCAAAGGTAGTGGTGAAATATACTGACAGTCAGTCACTGAAAAAATAGGCTTCAAAAATTTCCAAAAAGCCTTTTCAAAAAACTAAATTGTATTATCTTTGCAACCTCAAATGGCTCCGTAGCTCAATTGAATAGAGCATCTGACTACGGATCAGAAGGTTTCAGGTTTGAATCCTGACGGAGTCACTTAATAATCAGCCCTTTACAGTGTTTTTGTGAAGGGCTTTTTTGTTTTGTGGCACACAAAAGGACAAACAATTGCCCTCGACTTCGCTGCGCTTCGCTCGGGGACCGGTAACTTCCGTTAGGAGAATGACCCCATTGGCGATTTAAAAGACACCAATCGGGTTCTTCATTAAATGCCTAATCCACGGTCCTCGAGCGGAGGTGCCGCTGAAAGTGGGAACGGAGTCGAGAGGGGGATCAATGCTTTCTTTTCTTTTTTGGTGCAGCGCACCATTGCATTGGTAGCAATTGGCAAATCTATGAAACATCAAGGTGCAGCGCACCGCGAAATTTAATATCTCGGTGCGCTGCACCTAATGGGAAAACCCACACACTCAAAAGCTACCAATATTTCCCGGCGCTGCCGCTAAATGCCCGTTTAGTCGGGGCGCGACCTGGAGTCGCACCCCCGTTAGTTGCACCCCTACTAGTAATTTTTCGACCTTTGAAGGCAAATAAGCTAACAAGGTTTTCAGAGTTTCGCAGGCTGGTTAATTTACTAAGGTAAGGTTTTAACCTTGCAGCAATATTTCCTTACCTTATCACCTTAGTAACCAAAGCATTACCATCCAAGCTCTAAACCTTATTACCTTTTGTCGTGCCGCTATTTTATCAAACTCGTAATCTTTTCAATGATCAAATTTTGGGCGCTGGGTTTTAAAGCGGTGTTTTTATAAATAATAAGGTTTTCGCTTAGTAAGAATATTTTGTGCAACCTGATAAAGCTTTTCAAGGGAAGTTCTTTACCATCAACGAAATCAACTTTTTTTACCGGTAGCGAAAGCCTGTCAATATGTATTTTGGAAGTTACCTGGACCATCAGGTAATCACCGGTTTTGTTTACTATATCGTTGGAAATAATAAGCGCGGGTCTTTTCTTTATCCCGGTTAAATCAGAAAATGGAAAACCGATAATTACAATGTCGCCTTTCTATATTTCATGCCTTATAAAACTTCATCCCACCTGTTATCTTCATCTGACAGCCAGTCTTCTGCCAAACTTATCTCCGATAATAGTAAGGTCTCGTAAATGCCCCCTCTTCTGCCACTTCTTCATTAGGTGCAGCAATTCTTTCTTTAATCTCGATATCGGCAAATTTGCTTTTAATATGATTAATAAAATCGAGGTAGGTTTTTTCAGGAATATTTAGAACTACTTGTTTCATGATCGACCATTTTTACAAAATTAATAAAATACCATCAAATAATTTATGTCTTGTGCGCCGCACCTAATGAGAAACCCCACACACTCAAAAGCTACCAATGTTTTGCCGCGCTGCCGCTAATGCCAGCTAAGTCAGGGTTTGACTTCAAGTCAAGCCCTGACTTTTTACCGGGACAGGTCACGACCTGTCCCTACTCTTCAACGAGCTTAACCCACCACCTGGCTTTTTGAAAAATTGCTGGGGCTTTTCCTGGCCAGGGCTTCAAAGGGGTTATAAAAGGCAATAAATACCAGGATGTTCTCTCCTTCCTTAACGGCTGGCAGGACAATCTCTGCAATTTTTTCGGATCGTTTGGCTGCCTGCACCTTATCGGTAGTATGCAAAGTCTTGTCGTTGATAGTCATCAGCAGCACCTGGTCGTTCATCTTGTAAGGTTTTCCTGGTTCAGGATCGCCCCAGGTAATGGTAGCTTTGTCACCCCGTACTTCCATTGTCACCTCTAGTGCCCCTGCCCTTTCGCCCTGGCTCACCACCAGCCAGTGCAGGTCTTCGGGATTTTCGGCATTACGATAGTTCACCAGGTTGGCCGACATGGCAGTATGAAAGGCAGAGCGCCCCTCGGCCACATCCCTGAAACCCAGCCTGATCACCGACCTTGCGGCCTGCATGATCTTCATCACACGTGAAAAGTCGGTCTGCGCCTGCTTCAGCGCACCCTTGGCAGGGCGGCGTTTATAGGCAGGCTTGCTGCGGATCACCGTTTTTCCATACATTTCGTAAACCACCGTATTGCCAAGCTGACCTTTAAAATTTCCTAAAAATCCTTCTTTCGTAAAAGCCATAACGATTTTGTTTTAAAGGTTTTTGATACATCTTCAGCTCTATGCGAATATAAGCAAATTTTAAGTTAAGACATTAATGACACGTAAATAACACGTAGTGCAAACGTAAAAATACGTTTTACATACGTTTAAAATACGTTTGAACTACGTTTGAACTACGTTTGAAATTAGAATCTGATCAGTACCAGGTTTTTTCCTGGTCCTGAACAATGTCCTTTGCCTTACCCGGAATAATGACCCACTCCACCGGCATAATTCGTGTCAGTATCTTGTTTAATTTTGTCCTAAGAAGAATCCCTAAAATGATGCCGTCAAAATTCATCTCTATCGACGAATACATTGCCTCCTTCGCTGCCGAAGTGCAGGAAATACTGCATACGATCAGGGCCATCATCAAGGAAAAAGTCCCCGATTCAGTTGAGGGCATTGCCTACGATATGCCAGCTTATAAAACCCATGGCCGGGTGCTGGTTTATCCCCTACGACCTGATTGGGCAGATCGTGGAGTTCAGTGCCTATGAGAAAAGTGAAAAATGAATAATGAAGAATGAAAAAAGGCCGCCTCAAAAGTCGAAAAAATCATATTTGCCACAAACCTGCCCGACGGCAGGCGGAAACTCTAAAACACTAAATAACACAAAACATTGAATGCCAGATTATTTATTTAGTGAGATTTTGTGATTTTGTAATTTGGTGGCTTAATTAAATACCTTTGAGTCAGCCTTTATACTTTTCAGCCAGTTTTTTGAATTCGGGCAGATTCCATTAGGGTTTCCATGTGGGATCCATCAAAAGCAGATTGGCCGAAAGAATGCCGGGCAGCGAAAGGAGTTGATCGAGCAAGGGGATGGCTTCTTGGCTGGAACCCGCTGTAGCATAAATGTTTGCCAGGTCTTCAAGTCGAATAACGCCCCGGTATGCTTCCTTTTCAATGGGCATCATCTCCACCCCTTTTTTGCCAAACTCAATATAAATAAACTCTGCATGTTCACTTAATAAATTAGCTTATGATTTCAATTGAATGAAAAGTGCTTACAAAACGAAGTTCCTAATTATTATTATTTTGCAGGTCCATCCTCCCCATTAAATTATACTACCCGATTGACAGTTAACCTTCAGACAATTTTTGAAAGGTTAAAAAAAAAGGCGCAGAACCGATCATCCTGCGCCTGGGGTGTTTATATATTGGAAATTATTACCTACCGCGACTTGTACTTGTATTGGATTCTTTTGAGCTGCTGCCGCGCGAGTCTGAGTTGTTAGTTCTTGCTGGCGCAGGGCTGCTGTTCCTGGTGTTGCTGCTGCTTACTGCAGTATCTGGTGCACTACTGTGGGTATTGCTGCTGCTCCTGCTAACTGCCGGTGCCGGTGCGCTGCTCCTGTTGTTTTGAGCGGGTGCACTCACCCTGGGGGCCGACTCCCTGCTGGGAGCAGGCTGCGACCTGTTCACATTGGCCGGCGCTGAGCTGCTTCTGTCGTTTGAGGCAGGTGCGGTGCGTGCCTGGGCAGGACTTTGTGCTGCGGCAGGCCTGCTGGGCGCACTGGCAGGGGCTGCACTGCTTCGGTTATTGCTGGCTGGTGCCGTGCGGGCAGGGGCTGCACTTTGTCCTGACGAGCGGGGGGCGTTCCTGTCAACCGCCGGAGTCGCTTCCTTGCGAACGTTTTCCTGCTGAGTGCGGGTAACGGCTTCGCTGCGGGTGCTGGCGCCTGAAGTGGCATTCCTGGGTGCATTCACCGATTGGGTGCCGGCAGTGTTGGCATCGCGGCTAACCTGTCCGCTGTTGGTGCGGCCAGTGGCCTCACTTCTTCCGGTGCCTGCAGGTACCCTGCCTGAGCTGGAACCCCTCTGTGCATAGAGGGCTTCGCCTTGTTTGCGGGTATCGGGTCTGCTGTAAGTAGGCTTGTAAACTCCACGGTTGATGTTAACAACCACAACAGGCGAGTAACGGCGTACACTGGCAACGTAGTAATTGGTGTAGAAACCACCGCGGTAAGTCCTCCATGGGCGGTAGTAGCTGTAGTAGTGGCTTTGCCAGTGGTAGTGATAACCGTAGTAGTAGTGCCAGTAGTGCGCTCTCCAGGGGCTCCAGTAGCTGGGGTAGTAACCGTAGTACCAAACCGAACGCCAGGGGCGATAAACCGGACGTGAGATATAGACGATCACCGGCCAGCTGGCTACCTCGTAATAAGTGGTGTGCACCACATTGGAGGTATGTACTACGTTGTTTGCTGGTCTGGTTACATTGCCACGGTATCCGGGGTTAGTAGTTTCAGCATAGTGAGGTTCAATGATATAGTTTGCGCCATAAAGGGTTTCGTCGCCAATCAACTGAACGGTAACCGAACCATCGCGCAGCTTTTCAACAACAAAAACAGCTACGTCCTGGTATTCAGAGGCGTTCAGAGCCACCCTCAATACAATATAGTGAATATTGCCTTCAACATAATCATTCACCATGATATAGTCGACATACCCATCGCCATTAAGGTCGAGGTTGTTGACCATGTATTCGGGGTCGTTGATGGCCCTTTCAAAAGCCTCAAGGGTTTCCGACTCACGGAAGGTTTCCATCACGGCGTATAAGTTCAGGTTATCACCCGGCAGGCCAAGATATTCGGCCTGGGAGGCCTGTGCCATGAGCGCGCTTCCTCCGGCGAGAAAGAAGGCGAAGATCGAGGTGATTATAAACTTTTTCATAGCGGTAGGTTTTAAAAGGTTCACAGTTGGCCATTAAAAACCATAAATCGTGCCAAGAATTGTTAAAGGGGAATGGATTGAAGCTCAATAAATTGGTTTATTTGGAAACGATTATTCCCAAAATACTTTTTTTGACATTCAACCTGTTTCGGGGTGTTTTTACCATTCAAAAACCAAAAAACCTTAACCAGATATATTTATGAAAGCAAAAGGAATTCTTCTCGCACTTGTCATTTTTATTTTTGCCGCCTGTGGTATTACGGAGAAGCCTGTTTCGGAATTTGCGGCTGT
This sequence comes from Bacteroidales bacterium UBA4814, assembly GCA_002402465.1. Classification (GTDB taxonomy): domain Bacteria; phylum Bacteroidota; class Bacteroidia; order Bacteroidales; family UBA7960; genus UBA7960. The sequence continues at coordinate 12,597 of DHFW01000040.1, read as the reverse complement.
GAGTCATGTGGACAAAGGCACCCCTGTATCCGTAATGATGACCGCCTACAGCACTACCCTGCTGGCAGATGGCGTTGACCATACCCGGCTGCGGGGAGCCATTGCCGACAGCATAAACCGTGAAATCACCACAGCCAGCGGCATGGTGCGCATTTACTTGGCAGGCGACGGAAGCCTTGCCTTGCCTGATGGCACGCCGGTGGACCTGAAAATGGACGAAAATGGCGAAATGAGTTAAAGATGCCGGCATGGGCTTTTTGCTCGATTTTCACTAAAGCGACTACTGGGCCGACCCGCAAAAGCAATTCAAGCCCAAAGCCTGTGAAGGGCTCGACTTTGAAACCCTGCAGGACAGCGTCAGAAATTATACCATTAGTGTAATGCAGGCACTGCACGATCAGGGCACCCCGCCCGATATGGTACAGGTGGGCAACGAGATCAACCATGGCATGATCTGGCCCGAAGGCCATATCGGCAACCCAGACCAACTTGCCAAGCTGCTCATTGCTGGGGCAAAAGGTGTTGAGGTCGTTGACCCTGAAGTGCCCATTATGATGCATGTGGACCTGGGCGGACAAAACAAGGAAGCCATTTTCTGGTTCGACAATATGATTGCCCGCGGGGTACGCTTCGACATCATCGGACTTTCCTATTATCCGCGATGGCATGGCACCCTCGACGACCTGAAGTTTAACCTCAACGACCTGCTGCAGCGCTGTAACAAACCCCTTAACGAGGTGGAATACACCGATTATAAGCGCGAAGTACACGACATTGTGTTTGGCCTGCCAAACGACATGGGCAAAGGTGCTGCCATTTGGGAACCGCTGCGCTGGGGTGCCGTGGTAGTTGATCAGGACGGAAACACCCTCGAAAACATTAAGGTTTTTGAAGACCTCAGAGACAAGTATCTGAAGTAGTTTGTCTTTTCAGGTGGTTAAAACAAAATGACCTTTATTCTTTAAAATGACATCAATGACCTGAGGGAACGTTTCAATACGATAAAAGAGGCCTGATCAGATAAGAATATCTACGATTTCGAGCAGCCCCATGTTGATGCTTTTGTTCAGCTTAACGGTTTTGTTGAGGGGCACGTGGACAATGTCATTATTGGCAATCCCCACCATTATGCTTCGCTGATCGTTCATGAGGGCATCAACTGCAGCCACACCCATGCGACTGGCGGTAACCCTGTCGAATGCCGTTGGACTGCCTCCCCGCTGGATATGTCCGAGTATGGAAACCCTTACATCTACATCCTTAAATTTCTTTTCAACCATTTTGGCTATGTCAAAGATATTGCCTTCCCTTTCCCCCTCAGCCACTATGATAATGCTCGACCGTTTATCCTGAGTTCGCTTGGACATAAGCTCCATAAGCTTCTCAATTTGTCCGTTAACTTCCGGAATAAGGATGGCTTCAGCTCCGCTGGCAATGCCGCTTCGCAGGGCAATAAATCCTGCTTCACGGCCCATTACTTCAATGAAGAAAATTCGGTTGTGCGAACTGGCTGTGTCACGGATCTTATCAACCGCTGCCACTATATTATTCAGTGCAGTGTCGTAACCAATGGTATAATCGGTACCATACAGGTCGTTGTCGATGGTACCGGGAATGCCAATCACCGGAAAATTATGCTCTTTCGATAAAAGACTGGCCCCTGCAAAGGAGCCATCGCCACCAATCACGATCAGACCATCAATTTTGTTCTTTTTCAGGTTTTCGAAAGCCTTGATTCGGCCTTCTTTTTCCCTGAATTCGGGGCAGCGGGCTGTTTTCAGTATGGTTCCGCCAGTTTGTATAATGTTACTGACATCGCGCGACTCCAATTTTCTGAAATCGTTTTTAATGAGGCCATCATAGCCTCGCATAATGCCATACACTTCAATTCCATTATTGAAACTTGTGCGCACTACTGCCCTAATGGCCGCATTCATGCCCGGGGCATCACCACCCGAAGTTAGTACCGCAATCCTTTTTAAATTTTCCATATGCGTGTTTGATTAAATGCTCTCCTTTTTCATATCTACAACGATATGTTATTTTTCAAAAAATTGTTCTTCCAATGCCTGCTGTACATTCTTAATCACTTCCGAGCGAATCTTTTCGGAAGTTTCCTTCACGGTAAAAGTATCTATCCAAAAACTCACCGTAACATCAACCTTGCCTGCAGAAATGCCAGAGATATGTGCAGTTGGGATTCGCCGTTTCTTAATGATTGACGGAGTTTTCAGCACCGCAGCCTCAATGATTTGAAGTCCTTTCTGATAATCTGACCCACTGGGCAGTCCTACCAAAAAATCAAAACGCAGATAACCATCGATGGTGAAATTAAAGAGGGGATTTTTAATAATGTTGGCATTGGGAATATAGACATCCTTGCCATCGGCTGTTTTGAGCTGGGTGTCGCGAATGTTGAGTGCCACAACCACCCCGCGTACATTTCCTGATTCTACTAAATCGCCCACTCTGAAAGGCCTTTTGAAAGCCATGAGAATGCCTGCCAGGAAATTTTCACCAATGTCGCGCAGGGCAAAACCTATAACAAATGCGCTTATTCCGGCACCTGCCAGAATACTGGCGGTAATACCTCCAAAACCAAGAATCCGAAAGACAAGCAGTAAACCAATGATAAAAATAATGGCCCTGGTCATGGTTGCCAGGAATTCGGCCAGCAAGGGATCCTCCATTTTTCTTTTCAGCCTGCGATCCGTTAGCTTCCGAAACTGACGGGCAATAAACCAAGTCGCTACCAGCACAACTGCAGCCAGCAGTAGCTTGGGCATAAAAGCAACCAAAGCATCGTAATATTGCTGGGTTTCAGATTTAATATCGGAAAAAAATATCGAGAAGCGCTCCATGTTCAATTTTTTATGTATCAAAATACAAAACCCAATTAGAACTTTCGGTCAGTGGGCTGCTTTAAACAACTAAAATTAAACAAAAGAGGTCAATTGGCACAAAAAAGACGGTCACAAATTTTATTCAGCCTCAAGTATCTGAAATGCCAAAGGAAACAATTGGTCAACGGTATACCAATCACCAAGTGCCAGGTAAGAATAAGACATCGGCAAAATCTCTTCAAAGTTAGGTTCAGTAAGTTCAGTAAGTTCAGACAATTCACAACTCCAAACAAAAAATATAAGCAAGTCCTATAAAATGAGGAATCTCTTTTTTATACATTTTTTTTATTTAGAAAAATATAAGTAATGTTGAAAAAACTGACTTAGGTCAGGCCAGAATAAGCAGTCCAGCGATAAAAGCTGTCAAACCACCCAGGTAATAAGCCCAGTAATATTTCTGGCGCACGGGGTTCTTGCCCCAAAGCCTTACGGTGATTTTGTACATTACCGTGCGGTTGCGCGATACGAAGCTGTAAAAGTGGTCAGACAGAAACCTGAAAAGCCCCAAACGCCTGTAAAGGGGCATAACCCAGCGGTATCGGTCGCCATACTGAAAGGCCTGGAATACCGCGCCAGGACCGGTATATATCTTTCCATCGAGATCAATAAAGCGAATGGCCTGCTTGAAATATTTATATTCAATGTCAGGAAAACTTTTAGCAGCTTCCTGATAGGGACGGTACTCCACGTTGTCGCCGGTAAACATTTTCCAGCGCAACACCCAGTAATGGCAAAAACCACAGTTGCCATCCCAGGCCATCAAGGGTTTTTGGGCAGGTGGATGGGCGGTTCTATCAAGTTTGGTAAATATTATTTTAGGAAACATGACAAAAGGTTCTCGAGGTTAAAAGCAAAAAAACAAGTGGATGAACACTATCATAACAAATGGGCAAAAGCTATTGTTTGTTCAAAGCAAAAGCTTTACTTAAAATTAATCATTATTTAAATACCTTAACAAATGCTACAGATGCGCATTTTTGCCGCATTTGCGGCAGCAGGCTAGATTAAAGGATTAGTTTTGGGTGATCAGGTTGGCTTCAACCAGCAAATCGAAATGGATCACTACCTGGTCGCGAACTCTTACCAGTCCCAGGGCGGGCGAGGGAGGGTCGATGCCAAAATCTGACATTTTCAACTCCTTGCTGCCGGAAATAATGTAGTTATAGCGGTCGGCGTTACGATAATCAACTACCAGATCGGTATTTTTTGTTGTGCCATTGATATTGATGGAAATTTCCACCCTTATTTTTCCGCTGTTTGGCCTTTGCATGCTGGAAACTGGCCTGGCTTCCAGCAGGTTGATTTCAATAAAAGGGCTCTCGCTGCCACCCAGAGCCTGATGCAGGTCTTTGTTCATCAGCCGGTTGCCGCAATCGAACGAAGAAACTTCGAGCACAAGGATTGCATCATTGAAATAAATAGCATTGCTGCCGGGTAAAAAATCTGCCATGAGGCTTCCTCTCGGAATTTCACTGTCCGAAACGCACTCATAGGAATTTACATTGGTGGTTCCGGTAAGCAAAATTCGGCTTCTTTCATGCACGGAATAAGAATATAAACTCCCCGAACCGGCCAGGGCCGAGGTTATTTTAAAAAGAAGCATAAGAAGAAAAGTAACTCTCATAGCATTAAAATTGGAAAAAAGAGGCCGCAGGCTCGCCTTACAGTGAACCCGCGACCAACTTCAACCTTTAGAAAGCAATGGCTGCTTCAAGCATCAGACCGTTGAACTCAAGGCCATGACGGTAATCGGTATTGACAAAATCGTTGTAATTCTGGTTTACATACTCCAGTTTTACCAATAGGTTCTTGGTGGGGAACCAACCGGCAGCTATCTGTATACGGTCAACAGACACTTCGCCGTTTGCGCCGCCCAGGTCGGCATCCACTTTGTTGTAGCGGGCAGCTACAAAAGCCTGCTCGTTGGGGAGGAAGCGATATACCACCTCACCGGCAATTTGTGAAGCATCGCGCTTGTCGGTTTCGTTATTGGTTTTTCCGCTGGAGGTTTCGTATGTAGCAAAGAATTCAAAGCCTTTGAATTTCACAAAGGGATTGATCATAATACTGGTCACTTCGCCAGTGAAATCGGGGCTTAGGCGACCCGAAGTGAAGCGGTTAGATTCATTAGAGGCAGTTATTACCCCCCCGGCCATGAAATTGCGGTAATACTCGGGCTCAGCCACCATGTAGTAGCGCGATCCGGTGCGGTCGCCGGCATACAGGGTGTTGCGGGTGGTGCCAGAGTTGGTGTAAAGGCTGGCCGAAAGACGAAGACGAAGATCATCGTTTACCTGGGTGTCGTAACCAGCTTTTGCCAGCCAGGAGGGATTCCTTTTTATGGGAGAGACATCCTTTACATCGCCATTGATGATACCACCGGTCATACCTGCCATAATGAAAAACTCAGGAGTGGGACGCACATAAACCTCACCGCCAATTTCGGTGGCGAAGGCATCCATAATCAGATTTTCCACAAAAGGATTGTGAAATGTATTTCCGTTGTCGCTTCTGCGGAATTGCTGGTCGCCATAGTTTACACCAAAGTGGCCAATTTTAACGGTTACATAGTCGGTAAACCAGTCGGGGTTACCCATGAAAGGAAGCTTGTCCATCTGAATGTATCCGCCTTTCACCCAAAATTCGGGGTGGTGGCGCGACGACATATAGCTTTCGAGCTTCATGCGGATGCCATCTTCGAGTTGAATATCAAAATTAAGGTTGGCAGTGGCCAGGTTAAAACCGTTGCTGAGCGGGTACAACTGATTGAGGTTCACTTCCGAGTTACCGAAAGCAGCCATGTTTGCGCTGGCCTCGTTGCTGTGGCTCAGCATTTGAAATTGCTGGGTAAAATTACCACCAATGCGCACTTTCAATCCTGTAAAAGGAACAGTGTCAAGCGTTGGGGCTTCAAACACATGCAATCCACGTTGATCTGCATGCCTGAAAAAAGCTATTTCGGGCTGGTTTGCAAACAAGGGAGCGGCCATTAGCGTAATGGCAAGGCCAGTGAGGATACTTTTAACTTTTGTAGTCATAGTGTTAAAAAGAAAAGTGTAAAATGAATGGTTAATTTGAGTTAATGATTAATTTTTGAGGGTCAGTGAAAAGTTCACCGAAACATCGTCGGCGGTACGCAATGCGCCAAGCATGGCCCTGGGTGGATCGAGTTGCCAGGTGGTCATTTTCAAATCTTTTACGCCAGTAAACTGCACATCGCCATTGGGCAGCACCTTTCCGCGCACCTCCAAATCAATGGGACGGCTTACACCACCCATTGCAAGGCTTCCGGCTGCACGAACGGTAAAATCGCTTCCTGTTTGGGAAATATTATCCACGCGGGTCATGCGAAATACAATGCGAGGGTGCTTGTCTGACTTCAGTGTCTCGGCAATCTTGCGAGTCATAACGTTGCCTTCCGAACCGGTAATGGCAGTGGCATCGATTTCAACCACCATTCGGTTGATGGCTTCGAGCTTACCATCCGATACAACAAGTTCGGCACTTGCATTAAGGCTGGGCACATCTGCCATCCAGTCGTGCAGGTTAGAAGTTCCGGAAATGGTAATTTCATGATTCTTGGCAGAGTAAAATGCCGGGGAGGATGCCGTTGCAGCAAAAACTACAAACAAGGCAAGCAGAGTTCCAAAGAATTTTTTCATAACAGATTCGGTTTTTATTTGTTTTTACTTGATTTAAATTGTTCCGCAAATCCTTATTGCGGTGCCGCTATGCCAAATAACGACGCTCACCAAAAAGCAATTTGCAGGCCACTTTCAATTATCTAATTATGAATATACATAAAATACTGGAAACCAACAAAAAAAGCCTCAATTATTTTTTTGAGGCTTTTTGGTTAATGCAAGAAAATCGACGAGATTTCGTCGATTGTGACGAGATGTCGCTGAAAAATTACTAGTCCAACTTAAGTTTTTCTATTCTGGATTTGAGCGTGGAGGCAGGTATCTGCAAAATTTGTGCTGCTTTTGCTTTATTGCCCCCTGAGCGGAGCAGTGCATCCCTGATGGCATTGGTTTCTACCTCCCGAATAATTTCGTCGAGGGGTTTGTTTTCAAAATAAAAGCAGGTGTGGGGTTTGCCGGGGAAACGAACTTCCATGGGTAAGATATTCTTGGTAATGATTCCATCTTTTGCCAGCAATACAAGGCGTTCCATAAGGTTTTTCATTTCCCTGACGTTGCCCGGGAAATGATATTGCTTAAGAATTTCGATCACTTCCTCATCGATTTTTACCGGATCGGCCTTGGAAAATTCAGCGGTAAAATGTTGTGCGAGTTGGGCAATATCTTTGGGCCTCTCGCGCAAAGGAGGCAGGTTAATCGGAAATACGTTGAGCCGGTAAAAAAGGTCTTCCCTGAATTTGCCTTCCGCTACCATTTGCTTCAGGTCTTTTTTAGTACTGGCAATTACCCGGACATCGATTTTTATGGTTTCGGAGCCCCCTACCCTTTCAATCTCGCTTTCTTCGAGGGCACGCAGCAGCTTCACCTGCAAATCGAGCGGAATATCGTCGATATCATCAAGGTAAAGGGTGCCGTTGTCGGCCAATTCAAAACGACCTGTCTTGCTGGCGTCGGCCCCGGTAAAGGCGCCTTTCACATGCCCGAACAGCTCGCTTTCGAAAATCTCGCGCGAAAGTATTGCACAGCTTACTTTAATCAGGGGTTTGTTTTTGCGATTGCTGTTGTAATGAATAATATTGGTAAGCAACTCCTTGCCAGTGCCCGTTTCGCCGGTAATGAGCACGGTAGTGGGCTTGTCTGCAATGATCTTAACCAGCTCAAACACTTGTTGCGACTCCTGCCCTGAGCCCACGTAGGATGAGAGGTCGAACTTCTTTTTTACCTGGGTACGCAATTGCTTGTTTTCCTCTTTTACCGATTGAAGCTCTTTGATTCTTTCAATGGTCAGCAGCATTTCATCCATACTGAAAGGCTTGCTGATATAGTCGTAAGCCCCCCTTTTCATAGCTTCCACCGCGGTATCGACGGTGGCGTGTGCGGTAATGAGCAGCACATATACCTCAGGTCGCAGTTTTTTAAGGTGTGCAATAAATTCGAGCCCATCCATTCCCGGCATTTTAAGGTCGGAGATCACGATATCTACTTCGGCATCTTCTTCGCGCAGGGTCTGCAGGGCGGCTTCGGCCGATGCAAATTCACGCACCTGGTAGCCCGCATCACGCAGGTCGTCGGCCGTGGTGACCCGTATCAGCCTTTCGTCGTCAACAACAAAAATTTTTAACATATTGTCAGTTCTGCTGGTAATAATCGGATTTTCCGCGAAAGCGGCAAAATAAATTGCCTGTTACACATTATGCCGTGGCAATACTACTACAAATGTAGCTCCTTTTCCTGACTCACTCTCCACACGAATCTCTCCACCATGGTCCTTCATAATTTGGTAAGAAACCGATAAACCCAGCCCGGTGCCTTCGCCCACTTTTTTGGTGGTAAAAAAAGGATCGAATATCTTGCCTTGCAGCGTGCTGTCTAAGCCCATTCCGTTATCAGAAAAACATATTTGGGTATGGGTTTCGTTTTCTTTAACGAAAATATTGATTTGGCCTTTAAAGTCGGATTGGCTGGCCATTTTTTCGTTGATGGAGTCAATGGCGTTTATTACGATGTTGAGAAAAACCTGTTCCATGCGGTTGGGGGCAACATAAATGTAATGCGGGCAAATGGAGTCATCAATTTTGATAGCGATGTTTTTCCGGCCTATACGATAGCTTGCCAGTTTCAAAGTTTTGCGCAGCATTTCGCAGGTGTTGGTTTGCTCAAACTGGTGTTGGCCTTTACGACTGAAGGTCAGCAAATCCTGAATTACCTGCTCCATCTTGTTGAGCGATTCCTGCATAAGTTCTGTGTACTTAATGATTTGCTGCGCATCGTCGGGGCGGCGTGCAATGCGGTTGAGGCCTATGCGCAAGCCGGCCAGCGGATTGTTGATCTCGTGAGCCACACCGGCAGTGAGGGTACCAATGGATGCCATCTTTTCCGATTGCATAAGCGATTGCTGCAACTGGTTCATGGTGTGGTAGGTTTGCTCAAGGCGCCTGAGCATATGGTCGTAGTTTTCGTAAAGAACGTCAATCTCATCGTCGCTGTTGAAAATTCGTCGTATCCTGTAAGAAAGCCTTCGGGTTGAATCGCGAATAACTCCCAGGCCCAGTTGTATGGTTTCGATGTTGATAGTTTGCGACTGTCTGCTCAGCACCTTCAGGGGGGTAGAAATAGTATACGAAAAAAACAGGGCTGCAAGCAAACCCAACACAAAAAAAATACCCACCATGAACCATAGGGTAGTCACGGTTTCAACTACATGGTTGATAATTTCGTTTTCGAGGATACCCAGTCGCACATAAGCCACATTGCGGCTTAGCACTGGCACGCTGAAGTCACGGATAAAAATGCTCTTGTCGTCCTGATCTCTTACCGACACAATGCTGAACTCGTCGCCCGGGCCGGGCATGTTGGCGGTTTTGAGGGTAGGTGGCACTTTCTCAGGAAAAGAATGGGCCAGCACATCGCCGGTTTCAGAGATAATAAAAACATAATGAATGGTCGTGTCGATGGCCTTTATCTCGTTAACAAGCGAGTTGAGGCCGGCCGGGTCTTCCGAAAGGATGTAAAAAACGGCCTGTTCGGCCAGGGCGCGGGCAATAAAGTAGCCTCGTTTTTCAAACTCGGTGTTGAGCGAAGAGCTCACCGAGTTGCGCACCAGCACCGCATTGAGCACACCAAACACCAGCACTGTAAGACTTATGCCCAGGGCAAACTTGGTGAAAAGGGGCAGCTTTACCTTTCTCATTGCTCCAGAAACTTACGGGCTTCGCGAATGCCATCGTACAGGGTGTCGCCGGTAAGGATAAAGCGATCGACCTGCAGATGTTTCATAATTTCCCGGCCTTGCTCGTGCAGGTGCATGTCGAGGAAAAGCTCCTGTATTTCGGCACGCAGGGTGCGCGACAGGCCCAAGGAATTGACAATGGGCGGAATCCCAAAATAGTTGCTTTTCTCAATCAAACGGATGTTTTGAACGGCCTCAGGCTGAAACTGGGCAAGATAATCAAATATCAGGCCGTTGACCGAGGCCCCGTCTACCAAATTTCGAGAAACCAACTGTATGCTGATGTCGTGCGAACTCGAATAGAGCACCTGGCCAAAAAACGCTTCAGAATTGGTGCCCATTTCCTTGAGTTTACCATCAATAAAAAGCTTTCCGGTAACACAAAGCGGATCAGAATAAGTAAAGGATTTTCCCCGAAAATCTTCAAACTGCTGAATATCCGAGTTTTGCTGGGTAATGACATATCCCTGGTAATAAGGCAGGTTGTTGTGCAAGGGCACCACCAGCAGCTCCATCGATCCGACTGAGGACGCATAGGCTCCCGCGCAAATAAAGGCAACATCCACCAGGTTCTCGGCCAGTAACTGGTTCACCTCCTGGTAGGTCATACGCTGCTTGAACTCTACCTTAAGATTGAGTTTTTCAGAAATATAATCGAACAATTCCTTATAATACACAAAGCTTTCGCGGGGCGAAATTACTGTGGCAATGGCCACCCGCAAAGTCGGAATGCTGTCACTATCCGATAATTCGAAGGCAGACTGTTCCTGGCTGAAATCAACGGTTATGGTTTCCTGGCGGGGTCCTTTGCAAGAACTTGCAAAAAAAACAAAAGCAAGTAATAATACAACTTTAAGAATATTCCCGGGTTTTGTGGAGAGCATAAAACAGTTTTATTTTTGAATGAACTAAATTACAAAAAATTGCGATCCGTGTCTTTTCCTTCCTTCTTTTCCTCTTCGGTATCATCCAGAAAATAATCACCCTTTTCAGGCCTGCCAGCTTTGGAGTAAAAAGCCGTGCGCGAAGCGCGTTCTTTCTTAAAATTCCGGTTCATATCTGCCTCATTGGCCATGTATTGAGTGTGGTGGTCAATGCCAATGGATATGGAGAAGCTTTCCACATCGTGGTTGGCACCCATATAGGTAATGGTCCAGCCCATGCCTTTCAGCTCATCCACCAGTTTCTTTATGGCCAGGTGATTATATTCTACCGAAGCGTTTTCCTGGCCATCGGTAAGTATGCTTACCAGCACCTCGGTATCCTTTTCGCCGGCAATGGCATCGCGCTGGCGGGTAAGCCCGCTGCCCATGGCATCGAAAAGCGGGGTGCAGGCACTTGGCAGGAAGTTTTCCCGGCTCAAAGGTTTCAGTTTTTTGGCCGGCTCATTAAACAAATGGGTTTTTATACCATTGGTATTGAACGAAATAAAAGTCACAAAATGTTGCTGGTCAGAATGCTCCGTCTCAGCCTGCTGAATGGCTTCGAGCACCTCATTGAATCCATTAATGGTGTATTCCTTAATGGCTCCCATAGATCCACTCTCGTCGAGAATGATCACATTGTAAATACGGTAGTTCTTTTTCATTTTTAATAAATAAACAATGGCCTTCAGCAGCAATCCCACCCTCATAGCTAAATCAGAAGTTGAACTGCACATACAGCCACGCATGGCCAACCGACACGGGCTGATTACCGGTGCCCACGGCATGGGCGTGCTCAATATCCTTACCGCCGACCGCCTGATGCATTCGCCCAGGGTGTATTCCACTTTTTTGCTGTGGCTGCTTTCCGAGCTCTACGATCAGCTGCCTGAAGAAACGCATATTGAAAAGCCCAAGCTTGTTTTCTTCTTTGATGAGGCCCACATGCTTTTTAATGACACCCCCCGGGTGCTGCTCGAGAAAATTGAGCTGGTGGTGCGCCTGATCCGCTCTAAAGGGGTTGGCGTGTATTTTGTTACTCAAAACCCGCTCGATGTTCCCGACACGGTGCTTAGTCAGCTGGGCAATCGTATTCAGCATGCCCTGCGCGCCTATACACCGCGTGAACAAAAGGCTGTGAAGGCTGCTGCAACAACTTTCCGACAAAATCCGGCCTTCGACACTGAAAGGGTTATAACCCAGCTTGGCGTGGGCGAAGCCCTGGTTTCTTTTCTCGACGAGAAAGGGGTGCCCGGCATGGTTGAGCGTGCCATGATCTGCCCGCCGGCTGCCCAGATAGGCCCCATTACCCCCGAAGAGCGGAGGCGGCTTATAAACAAATCGCCGGTATTCGGCGTTTATGAAAGGTATATCGACCGCGAATCGGCCTTTGAGATACTGAAGGAAAGGATGAAAAAAGAGCTTGAAGCCAAGGCCGAAAAAACCGAAAAAGAAGAAAAGACAACTCCTTCAAAGCCAGGAAGAACCACCCGCACCACAAAAAGGCAACCCACGGTGCTGGAGGATATCTCCAGGCAAACCGGGCGGGCCATTACCCGCAACATAAGCAACCAGCTTGGCAGGGAAATTGTGCGAAGCATTCTCGGCTCCTTGTTTGGGGGCAAAAGAAGATAAGTATTTAACTAAATTTTAAAAATTAAGAAAAATGAAATCAATCATAGCCACTTTACAAAAAAAGAATTTACTCCTTCTGCTTTTGATAGTCCTTGCCGTTTCGTGCGGCAAGGATGATCCGCCCCCATACGAAGCGGAATACCTGGAGAGCTACGAAACCATTCAAACGCTTAGCCGCGAGCAGATTCAGGCCATTGTGGGCTCTGTTGAACTGTTTCCCGCGGAAGCGGCATCCTTTGTTCAGTTTGGCGTAAAGGCGGTAA
>DHFW01000032.1 GCA_002402465.1 Bacteroidales bacterium UBA4814 | reverse complement strand
TTTTTTATCAACCCCTATTACCTTTCGCTGCTAAATACCAGCAATGTGCCTGAATTTGCCCGCGACAAGGAGCAAGCCATTCGTTATTACATTATTTATTCAAAACAGTTGGTAGAGGAGTTTGGCCATATTGTAGCCTGGGAGAAGGAAGATATTGTGGAGCCCGGCAAGCCCAATGCGGCTGGCTGGATATTGCCTACCCGCCACAACGTGCACCGGCGCTATCCCGAGGTAGCTATCCTGATTCCCGACACCATGGGCCGCGCCTGTGGCGGCTTGTGCGCTAGCTGCCAGCGAATGTACGACTTTCAGCGGGGCCGCCTCAACTTCAACCTCGATAAGCTGTTGCCCAAGGATTCGTGGGAAATCAAGCTGCAGCAAATCATGAAATACTGGGAGGAAGACTCGCGCCTGCGCGACATTCTGATTACCGGCGGTGATGCCCTGATGAGTCGCAACGAATCGCTGCAGAAAATCCTGGAAGAAGTTTATCAAATGGCCTTGCGCAAAAAAGAACGCAATGCCCAAAGACCCGATGGCCAAAAATATGCCGAGATATTAAGAGTCAGGCTGGGCACCCGCTTGCCCGCTTATCTGCCCCAGCGCATTACTCCAGAGCTTGTCAAAATACTGGCTGACTTCAAGGCCAAGGCATCGGCCATTGGCATCAAGCAATTTGTGATACAAACCCACTTCCAGTCGCCCATGGAGGTAACACCCGAGGCCAAACTGGGGGTGTCGCGACTGATTAGCGCCGGATGGACTGTTACCAACCAGCTGGTATTTACCGCCCCCGCTTCCAAAAGGGGGCACACCGCCAAGTTACGGCAGGTGCTCAACGATATTGGCGTGCTGCCTTATTACACCTTCTCGGTGAAGGGATATCGTGAAAACAGCTTTAAGTTTGCCACCAACGCACGCGCTGTGCAGGAGCAAATGGAAGAAAAAGTGATTGGGTTTATTCCGCTTAAAGACCGTAAGCGCATCAAGAGCTTTCCGCTCGAAGCCGAAAACATGGTACAGCATATCGACAGTCTTCGCAAGGAGAACGATTTACCGTTTCTGGCCACCGATCGCAATGTGCTTAACTTGCCCGGGGTGGGCAAAAGCATGACCTTTCGGGTGATTGGTATTACACGCAAGGGTCGCCGCATACTGGAGTTTGATCATGACCATACCCGCAGCCACAGCCCCATTGTGGACCAAATCGGAAAGTTTGTCATCATCGAATCAAAATCCATAGCCAATTACCTCGACCAGCTTGCCGATATGGGAGAGGACATTACAGAATACAGCAATATTTGGGGTTATTCGATGGGCGAAACCGAACCACGTATGTCGATTTACGAATACCCTGAATACGACTTTGACCTAACGGACGAAATCACCAATTTCCAGGCTTAGGTTTTTTGCGCTGCCGCGGAAATTATTCGTATTTCATAGAGTCGACCGGGTTGGCCCTGGCCGCTTTCAGGGCATGGTGCAAGGTGGTGAGAAAGGCCACCATTACATCGGCCAGCAAGGCCGCGCGGGCCATAAAGGCAAAAGCCTCAGAAAAATCATTAAACTCAAAAAGACCTTACAGTTGTTATTTCCTTCCACATACCCAAAGTGCTTTAAAACAAGCCTTTTACAAATTCTTCGGGTTTCACGTTATGAAAATAGTCATCGAAAGGGATGGCCTGAAGCTTCTTCAGGATGGCCTCCTCATTGTGCCTTGTGTCGCGCAGAAGGCTTTCTATATCGGCAATTTCTCGGCGGCTGAAAAAGTCTCCGTAAATCTTAAGGTCTTTGATAATGCCATGCTCCACATTGAGGTGAAATTCGATGAAGCCGCCATTGGTTTTGATCATTTTTTCCAGGTCGTAGCTGGGCGAGTAGCCGAAGTTCCAGTCCCAGGTTGAGTATTTTTCCTGCACCAGCTCGTTGATGTTTTTTAGGTCATCGGGCGTATAATCGTACATTTCACAATCGGGATAAATATCCATAATGTGTTCCATAACCAAGTCGCGAAACTGCAGCACATCCAGTTCTTGTTTCAGGTGCTCGCTGATGTTTGTTACGCGGCTTCTCACGCTTTTCACAGCTTTGTCCCTGTATTTCAGGGGGTTTACCTTAAGTGCGTTGCCCAGGTCGCTCATTACCGACGAAAAAAGCAGGGTGCCGTGGTGCAGCACGCGCTGCTTAAACACATGCTCTGCATTGCCCGAAAACTTTAACCCGTTAATGGTCAAATCGTTGCGGCCTTCGAACCGGGCATCGATATCCAGTTTTTTCAGCACATCCAGTATGGGCAGTGTAAATTTCCTGAAGTCTACCAGGTGGCCTTCCTCCCCGTTCATGATAAAGGTGAAGTTGAGGTTGCCCATATCGTGAAAAACTGCCCCGCCGCCCGACATGCGCCTAACGACCTTGATTCCTTTTTCCTTCACATAGTCAAGGTTTACCTCGGCCAGGGTATTCTGGTGCTTGCCTACAATAATGGCATTGTGGTTTCGCCACAACATAAACACATCCTCACTGAAGTTTTTCAGCACGTATTCTTCGGCAGCCAGGTTAAACCAGGGGTCGGTATTGGGATGTTTAATGCAAAGCATAGGTAGGTTGATTAGTGAAAATTCTGTAATAGCTACTTTTGAAAAACGCTACCCGGAAAGTTTTGTTTAACTGAAATTTTTGTGGTAACAGAAAGGTGCAATTTAATTATACACCTCGGTGGGAATGCCGAGTGCTTCCACTCTCTGGGCAATTTCCCAGAGTTTATCGGGGTTTATTTTTTCCACATCCTCGGTGGCGGTGGCGCGGGCAATGGGATAAATCATAACCAATTTTGGCTGAAGGCGTTCAATATGTCCCAGCCAAGCCAGCACTTCCTCTTCTATGGTGTTGTCAAAAGCTTCTCCCTGGTACGTACCCTTCACAAAAAGCGACTGTATGATCATTTGCCCCTTGAAAAGGCTGAGGTTTTCCAGGATTTCGACCAGGGTTAAACCTGACTTTGGGTTGTTTATTTTTTGAAAGGTCTCTTGGGTGCCTGCATCGAGCTTCAGCACGTTCTGCTCAATTTTTTTCAGGGCGGCGGCTATATGGGGTTTGCCTGCCTTTGAAGCATTGCTTAGCACGGTAATTTTGACTTCAGGATAAAATTTGTTGCGCAGCGCTATGGTATCATCAATGATCTCCGCGAAAGCGGGATGCAAGGTAGGTTCGCCATTTCCTGCAAAAGTAATGGCGTCGAGCATAGCATTTTTGGCTTGCATGGAGGCCAGTTTCTGCTCCAGCTCCGATTTTATTTCTTCCCTTTCGGGGAAAACGGCCTTGCCGGTTTTAGGCAGGGTCCAGCCGCACTCGCAATACAGGCAGTTGAACGAACAGAGCTTTTTGCTGAGGGGCAGCAGGTTCACACCCAGAGAAATGCCCAGGCGGCGGCTGCGAATGGGGCCGAAAACAATCTGTTCAAACAAAAAACCGCTCATGCTGGCTGAGATAAATGTTGGGCTTAGTGCTGCTGCTCCGGAGCCGGTTCTTTTGGGCCTGACTCGGGCTGGGAAGTTGCCGCCTCCTTTTTTTGTAAGCCTGTGTCGATGTGCAGGTCTTGCAGCTTTTCAAAGGCAAAAAATCTTTTCTGAAAAATGAGCATGGTAAATACCCCAAGGGTAATGGCAGCGTCGGCCACGTTGAATACCGGGCGGAAAAATACAAACTCCTGTCCGCCCCAAAACGGGAACCATTGCGGGAAGAAACCCCTGATTATGGGAAAATAAAACATATCGACCACTTTCCCATGAAGAAATGTGGCGTAGCCGCCCCCTTCGGGAAACATCTGTGCCGTTTGGTAAAAAAAGCTTTCGCTGAAAATGAGGCCGTAAAAGGCGCTGTCGATAATGTTGCCCAAGGCACCGGCAAAGATCATCCCCATGCAAATGAGTAAACCTGCCGGGGCGTCTTTTTTTACCAGCTTATGGATGTACCAGCCGATAAACACCAGGGCGATGATACGAAAAAGGCTGAGAGCAAGCTTTCCGTATTCGCCCGAAAACTCCAGCCCGAAGGCCATGCCATAGTTTTCCGTAAAATGCAAATAGAACCAGTTTCCGAGCACCGGGATGCTCTGACCCAGGGTCATATTGGTTTTGATCAGTATTTTCAGGGTCTGATCAATCAGCAGTACCAGCAGAATTACGATCCAGGGAATATGCTTCTTTTTCAAAACAAAAACCTTTTCCCTTTACTTAACCTGCCCCAGTTTGGCCTCGATGCTAAGGGTAGCGTGGGGTACGCTTCTGAGGCGCTCTTTCGAGATTAACTTACCGGTGACCCTGCAAATCCCGTATGTTTTGTTTTCGATTCGGATCAGGGCATTCTCCAGGTCGCGGATAAACTTCTGCTGGCGGGCGGCCAGCTGTCCGTTTTCCTCTTTCGACAATACCTGTGAGCCTTCCTCCAGAATTTTGAAAGAGGGAGATGTGTCGTTGGTGTCGTTTTCGTTTTGGGTCGTGTAAGCTTCGGTAAGCACTTTTAGTCCTTCCCTGGCTTCCTCCAGTTTCCTCAAGATGATTTCCTTGAACTCCTGGAGCTCCTCATCCGAATACCTCGTTTTTTCGCGTTTGGTTTCCATAACAATCGGGGTATTTATTGCTTTTCGGTTTAATTATTTACTTTGTTAATGTGAACAAATGTTTTTACGTCGTCAGTGATCTCAACCTCAACCTTTTCCGGGGCCTCAATCGCTTCGGCATAATTAAGACGGGTAGCCAGGGTTTCAGAACAAATATAGTCATTATTGCTTAACACCGCATCCGTTATATCACGTTGTTGTTCTACAAAAAGTTCTATTTTATCCGTTACCTCAAAGCCTTTTTCTTTGCGCAGGTTTTGAATACGGTTGATCAGTTCGCGGGCTATGCCTTCGTTTCGCAGGGCCTCTGTTATGGTAACGTCGAGAGCCACCGTTAAATTACCTTCGTTGGCAACTAACCATCCGGGAATATCTTCCGAAATAATTTCCACATCGCTTAGGAGCAGTTCTACGGCTTCGCCGGCAATATCAAGCGGGTATTTCCCATCGGTTTCCATGCGGGCAATGTCATCCTGTTCAAACCCGCCTATGGCGGCCGCTATTTGCTTCATCAGTTTGCCGTAACGGGGGCCCAGTTCCTTGAAGTTGGGTTTGATCTTTTTTACCAGCACGCCTGCGCTGTCTTCCAGATACTCCAGCTCCTTCACGTTAACTTCCGAAAGGATCAATTGTTCAACGCCCTGTAGTTGCTGGCGGAACTTGTCGCTGAGTACGGGCACCATGATTTTTTGCAGGGGCTGGCGCACGCGGATGTTTACCTTCTTGCGCAGGCCCAGCACCATCGACGAGATTTGCTGAGCCAGCTGCATGCGTTCTTCCAAATCGCTGTTTATCATGCTTTCGTCGGCCACAGGGAATTCAGTCAGGTGCACCGAAATAGCATCGTGGCGCCTGGTTACCTTGTTCAGGTCGGTAAACAGCCTTTCGGCGAAAAAGGGTGCGATGGGTGCCGAGAGCATGGCCAGGGTTTCCAGACAGCGGTAAAGGGTCTGATAAGCAGAGATCTTATCTTCGGTATAGTCGCCTTTCCAGAAACGGCGACGGCTCAGGCGCACGTACCAGTTGCTCAGGTGCTCATCGACAAAAGACTGTATGAGGCGTCCGGCACGGGTAGGCTCAAAAGTGAAATAACAATCATCCACTTTTTTTACCAGGGTGTTTAATTCTGAGAGGATCCAGCGGTCGATCTCCGGCCTTTGCTCCGACGGAATTTCTTCTTCAGCGTATTTGAAACCATCAATGTTGGCATACAATGCAAAGAAAGCGTAAGTGTTGTAAAGCGTTCCGAAAAATTTGCGCTGCACTTCGGCTATGCCATCCACATCGAATTTCAGGTTATCCCAGGGCTGGGCGTTGGTGATCATATACCAGCGGGTGGCATCGGGTCCGTACTTTTCGATGGTTTCGAAGGGGTCAACGGCATTGCCCAGGCGTTTCGACATTTTATTGCCTGCCTTGTCGAGCACCAGCCCGTTTGAAACCACGGTTTTGAAAGCCACCGAGTCGAACACCATGGTGGCAATGGCATGCAGGGTAAAGAACCAGCCACGGGTCTGGTCCACCCCTTCGGCAATAAAGTCGGCCGGATAGTTGGCTTCAAACTCTTCCTGGTTCTCGAACGGGTAGTGGTATTGCGCATAAGGCATGGCGCCGCTGTCGAACCAAACGTCGATCAGGTCGAGCTCGCGGGTCATTTTTCTGCCGGAAGGCGAAACGAGGATCACCTCATCCACAAAGGGGCGGTGCATGTCGAACACCTTGTAGTTCTTTTCCGTCATGTCGCCCGGTACAAAGTCTTTCAGCGGATTTTCCTTCATGAAACCAGCCTGCACCGACTTTTCGATTTCTTCTTTCAGTTGTTCGAGCGAGCCAATGCAGAGGCGTTCTTCCTGGTCGTCGGTGGCCCATATTGGGAGCGGCACGCCCCAGTAGCGCGAGCGGCTCAGGTTCCAATCCTGCAGGTTCTCGAGCCAGTTGCCGAAGCGGCCGGTGCCGGTGCTTTCGGGCTTCCACTGTATGGTGTTGTTAAGCTCGATCATGCGCTCTTTCAGGGCGGTGGTTTTTATAAACCAGCTGTCGAGCGGGTAGTAAAGGATCGGCTTGTCGGTGCGCCAGCAGTGCGGGTAGCTGTGCTCGTACTTCTCAGCTTTGAATGCCTTGTTTTCGGTCTTCAGCTTAATGATGATGTCCACATCCACCGGGCGCGCTTCTTCGCCACCATTGCCGTTTTCATATTCGGGCCTTACATAGCGTCCGGCAAACTCGCCCATCTGTTCAATGAAGCGTCCGCGCTTGTCAACCATGGTTAGGCTGCCCAGGCCGTATTGCTTGCCCACTTTGAAGTCGTCGGCACCAAAGCTGGGGGCAATGTGCACAATGCCGGTACCCTCTTCGGTGGTTACAAAATCGCCAAGCACTACCCTGAAAGAGTCGCCCTCCTCAGGCTGTGCATAGGGCAGCAACTGCTCGTAGCGGATGTTCTCAAACTTTTTTCCCTGGTAGCTTCCAACCACTTCGAAGGGAATTTTTTTGTCGCCGGGCTTGTACTCTTCCAGTTTCAGCTCCGCATGCTTCGGGTTGAAGAAGCTGTCCATCAAGTCTTTGGCAAGTATTACCTGCACCGGCTCAAAGGTATAGGGGTTGAAGGTCTTCACCTTCACGTATTCAATGTTTTTTCCAACGGCCAGGCCGGTGTTGCTGGGTAGGGTCCAGGGGGTCGTGGTCCAGGCCAAAAAGTGGACTGCTTCAGAACCATCGGCAAACAGAAACGCTGACTTTTCGTTCCTGATGATCTTAAACTGTGCGGTAACCGAATGGTCTTTCACATTACGGTAGCAGCCGGGCTGGTTCAGTTCGTGGCTACTCAGGCCGGTGCCTGCGGCAGGCGAATAGGGCTGAATGGTGTACCCTTTGTAAAGCAGCCCTTTTTCATACAGCTTACTCAACAGGTACCAAACGCTTTCAATGTATTTGTCTTCAAAAGTAATGTAGGGATTTTCCAGGTCCACCCAATAACCCATCTGCCGGGTCAGGTCGTCCCAGGTATCCTTGTATTTCATCACATCGGTGCGGCAGGCCTGGTTGTATTCGGCAATGGAAATGCTCTTGCCTATGTCTTCCTTGGTGATGCCCAGCTTCTTTTCCACGCCAATTTCCACGGGTAGTCCGTGGGTATCCCAGCCGGCCTTGCGCTTAACCAGGTAGCCCTTCTGGGTGCGGTACCGGCAAAAAATATCCTTAATGGCGCGGGCCATCACGTGGTGAATGCCGGGCAATCCGTTGGCCGAAGGCGGCCCCTCATAAAACACCCAGGGCTTGTGCCCTTCGCGGCTCTCCAGACTCTTTTCAAAGACTTTGTTTTCTTCCCAGAATGCCTTTACTTCCTTTCCTGTCTTCGAAAGATCCAGTCGCTTGTATTCGTTGTATTTTGCTTTCATAAGCAGTTTGTTCCCCCAAAGAAATCAACTTTCTGACCAAACCAGGGGTTGTTAAATATTAAGGCGCAAAATTATAAAAAAAATCCTTACAAAGACTTAAAAAGCAAAGGTCGGAGTAAGGTAAAAGGACATGTTATGAGAGACTTACTCCAGGTTCTGAATTATTGCCGGGAAAAAAGCAATAACTTTGGACTTGAATTGGACTATTGCACCATTGTTTTATGAAGGAAACCAGAAACAACAAGTTCTTGCGCAAACCATCATGGCTAAAAACCAGGTTGCCCGCAGGCAAAAACTATCTCTCCGTAAGGGAAATAGTGGAGCACCACAAACTGCATACCATTTGCAGCAGCGGGCACTGCCCCAATATGCACGAGTGCTGGGGTGCTTCCACCGCCACGCTTATGATCCTGGGCGATATCTGCACCAGGGCCTGTAAGTTTTGCAACGTTAAGACAGGAAAACCCCTTCCCGCTGACGCCCAAGAGCCACAGCGTGTAGCTGATTCAGCCCGGCTAATGAAACTGAAGCATTTGGTGTTGACTTCTGTCGATAGAGACGACCTTGCCGATGGCGGCGCAGGCATTTGGGCGGCAACCATAAGGGCCATAAAAGAACAGTCGTCCCAAATCACCATAGAAGCGTTGATTCCCGACTTTGACGGAAAACCCGAACTGGTAATGCAGGTGGTGGAAGCGGGTCCGGATGTTATTTCGCATAACCTGGAAACTGTGAGGCGTATCACCCCCCAGGTGCGCAGCAGGGCAAGATACGAAACAAGCCTTAAGGTTTTGAGAACCATTGCCGATACCGGGGTGATAACAAAGTCGGGCATTATGCTCGGGCTGGGCGAAACACGTGAAGAAGTGCTTGAAACCCTTCGCGATATGCGCGATGCAGGAGTTAGTGTGGCCACCATTGGGCAATACCTGCAGCCCACCCGAAAACACCTGCCGGTGCTGGAATATGTGACCCCCGAAATGTTCGATTACTACCACGACGAAGGCTTGAAAATGGGCTTCCGGCACGTGGAAAGTGCACCTTTAGTAAGAAGCTCATACAAAGCCGAAAAACATATTCATTAGCCATGAACCGAATTATTTTTCATGATCTTGGCCTGAAAGATTACAAGGAAACCTGGGACCTTCAGGAACAGCTTTTTGCCGAAATGATTCCTGATGATAAGGAACAACCCATTGCAGGCCACCTGATCTTTGTGGAACACCCCCATGTGTTTACCCTTGGAAAAAGCGGCAATGAAGGCAACTTGCTGATCAACGAAGCCATGCTAAAACAAAAAGGGGCACAGTTTTATCGCATCAACCGTGGGGGCGACATCACCTACCATGGCCCCGGGCAGGTGGTGGGCTACCCCATCATCAGGCTCGACCTTTTCAGAATGGGTGTTCGTTCCTATATTTTTAACCTCGAAGAAACCATTATCCGTACCCTGAAAACATACGGCATTGCATCTGGCCGGCTCGAAGGCGCTTCGGGGGTATGGCTCGAGGCCGACCAACCAAGCGTGCGCAAAATATGCGCCATCGGGGTGCGCGCCAGCCGGCAGGTGACCATGCACGGATTTGCCTTCAATGTAAACACCGATCTGAGCTTCTACCAGCTCATTAATCCCTGCGGATTTGTGGATAAAGGCGTAACCTCCATACAAAAAGAACTCGGCCATGAAGTTGATATGGCTGAACTCAAAGCAATCCTGCTCGATAAGTTTAAGGAAGTTTTTGGAGCGGAAGAAACAGTGTGAAAAAAATCTCCCCTTTGTTAAGCGGCATTTGCAATGGCGCTTTG
>DHFW01000049.1 GCA_002402465.1 Bacteroidales bacterium UBA4814 | reverse complement strand
CCTTCGAGCTGAGTCTGCAACTCCAGGAAGTTCTGGTTGGCTTTCAGGTCGGGGTAACGCTCGACCACCACCATAAGGCGGCTCAAGGCCGACGACAGGCCCTCTTGTGCCTCCTGAAACTGGGCCATGGCCTCAGGGGTTAGGTTTTGCGGATCGACCGTAACGGAAGTGGCTTTCGAACGAGCTTCAATAACGGCTTCAAGGGTTTCCCTTTCGTGGGCGGCATAGCCACTGACCACGCTCACCAGGTTCGGAATCAGGTCGGCACGGCGCTGATACACGTTCTCCACCTGAGCCCACTGACCTTCAACGGCTTCCTCCATTTGCACCATATTATTGTAAGCCCCTCGAATGCTGCCGTAAAGAGCAAGCACAATAATTACAATAATGCCAATGGTAATCAG
This sequence comes from Bacteroidales bacterium UBA4814, assembly GCA_002402465.1. GTDB lineage: Bacteria > Bacteroidota > Bacteroidia > Bacteroidales > UBA7960 > UBA7960. The sequence continues at coordinate 386,376 of DHFW01000049.1, read as the reverse complement.
TCCTTTCGAAATTTTTGGCTTTTCCATTTATTTGTGTTTTAATGGTTGTTGCACAAAGTTACTTTGAATAGAAACGCTTTATATTATAGCGGTGCTAATTATTTAAAAAAATACCAGCCCTGAGAATCGGTAATTTTAAACGTTAAATCAACTCCACGCTTCGCTTAATGAACTCGGTGAGCTTTTCGCCCTTGAGCAGGTTTCGCGAAAGCAAGGCCAGGTCGATGGCCTGCCTGATGAGTTTGTCGCGACTGGCCTCATCCTTTTCTTCCGAAACTTTGTAAATAAACGGGTGGTTGCTGTTTACCACCAACATATAGCTGTCGGGCAGGTTGCCCATGTAGTTCATGCCTCCCAGCAGCGACATGTCTTTCATACGGCGCATAAATTCGGGCTGGGTAATGATCATGGGCGGCTCTGACTCGCTCAGGTTTTCGAAGGTTACGTTGAAACTTTCGCCATCGACCTGCTTTTCAATCAGGGGCAACAGCTTGTCTTTTTCCTCCTTCGATAGTTTTGAGGGCATCTCCTCTTCCTTGCGAATCAACTTGTCAATGACATCGGAATCGACCCGGACAAAGGTGGAACCATCAAATTCGTTTTCCAGCAGGTTCACAAAGTGGCTGTCGATGGGCGTGTCGAAAAGCAGCACATCATATCCCCTTTCCTTTGCTAAATCAACAAAGCTGTGCTGGTCTTCGGGATTGTTAGTATAAAGGTGCACCACTTTATTATCCTTGTCGGTCTGGTTGGTTTTAATGTGATTCAGGTATTCCTCGAAAGTGAAATACTTGTTGGCCACATTCTTGAGCAGGCAGAATTTTTTGGCACGCTCCCTGAACTTATCGTCTGAGATCATGCCGTATTCAATAAATATCTTGATGTCGTCCCACTTGGCTTCAAAGTCGGCGCGATTGTTTTTGAAGAGTTCCTCGAGCTTGTCGGCCACTTTTTTAGAGATGTGGCTGCTGATCTTTTTCACGTTGCTGTCGCTCTGCAAAAAGCTGCGCGAAACGTTGAGCGGAATGTCGGGCGAGTCGAGCACCCCGTGCAGCAAGGTAAGAAAGTCGGGCACAATGCCTTCAACCGAGTCGGTTACGAACACCTGGTTGCTGTAGAGCTGAATCTTGTCGCGCTGCACCTCAAAGTTTTGCTTCACCTTGGGAAAATAGAGAATTCCCGTAAGGTTAAAGGGATAATCCACGTTGAGGTGAATATTAAAAAGCGGCTCGTCGAAACTCATGGGATAGAGCTCGCGGTAAAATTTTTTATAGTCTTCGTCCTTCAGGTCGGCTGGCTTTTGCGTCCAGGCGGGCTTGGGGTTATTGATAATGCGGGGCTCTTCCACCGTCACATCCTTTTCTTCGCCTTTTTCGTCTTTTTCCTTTTTGGTGATTTTTTCGGTTCCAAAAACGATTTCAACGGGCAGAAACTTACAATATTTTTTCAGCAGCCCCAGTACGCGGCTTTCTTCCAGAAACTCTTCCGAGTCATCGGCAATATGCAGCACAATGTCGGTACCCCTGCCCTGCTTCTCGGTTTCTTCGAGGATAAATTCGGGGTTGCCATCGCACTCCCAGCGAACCGCCTGGGCATCCTCTTTCCACGAACGGGTAAAGATCTCCACTTTTTTGGCCACCATAAACGAAGAATAAAAACCCAGGCCAAAATGACCGATAATGGCACCACTACCCTCCTGCTGCTTGTATTTTTCAATCCATTCCTCGGCACTGCTAAAAGCGATCTGGTTTATGTACTTCTGCACCTCGTCGGCTGTCATGCCAATGCCCTTGTCGCTCACGGTAAGGGTTTTTGCCTTGGGGTCAACTTTTACTTCAATGCGGGTGTCACCCAGCTCACCCTTAAACTCGCCCATGGAAGACAAGGTTTTGAGCTTCTGGGTTGCATCAACGGCATTGGATACCAGCTCCCTGAGGAATATCTCATGATCTGAATAAAGAAATTTCTTAATGATAGGAAAAATGTTCTCGGTCTGAACGTTTATCTTGCCTTTTTGCATAATACAATATAATTAGGTTTTTTGCTGCACCCATTTTCAAAGCCTGTGCCAATCAACACAAACTGCCATTTTGGCTGTCATCCGGCAGTCCTAAATTCAATGGAACCAGGGAACAAAAAATAATTAACAAGCGAATTTTTTCGAGAATTTTGGGGCTTTGTCCTTTTGTGATAAAATTTTTTTATCCGCTATAATACTGAATTTCATTTTATTAAAAAATAATTTAAAAAAACATGGTACTTTGTATTGCATAGTACTAAAATTTATTATAATTTTGTTTTTACAAATACACCATGCGCCATGAACCTTGAAAACACAAAAGCACAAATGCGAAAAGGAGTACTGGAATTTTGTATCCTTTCGCTGCTGTCGAACAAAGAAGCCTATGCCTCGGATTTGATCCAGGCCATGAAAGAGTCGAAACTGCTGGTGGTAGAGGGTACCATTTACCCTTTGTTAACCCGCCTGAAAAATGATGGTCTCCTCTCCTACCGCTGGGAAGAATCGACCGGCGGACCGCCCAGGAAGTATTTCAAGGTAACTCCCCTCGGCGAAAAGTTCCTCGAGGAGCTCCGAAACACCTGGGATGAACTGGTGGAAGCGGTGGGAAAAGCCACCTCGCCATGAAATTTAACCAAACTAAGTTGTTTTAATTTTTACGCATTAAATTTGTTAACCACTTTGCCAACCATAAAATAATTGCAACCATGAAAAAGACCCTGACAGTTAACATAAGCGGCATAGTTTTCCACATTGATGAGGATGCTTATGAAAAACTCAACCATTACCTGGCCAGTGTGCGCAGGCACTTCACCCCTGACGATGGGTGCGACGAGATCATGGCCGACATAGAAAGCCGCATTGCCGAAACCCTCCAGGAAAAGATCAGCGACAGCAAGCAGGTGGTAAGCCTGAAGGATGTGCAGGAAGTGATAAGCCAGCTTGGCGAGCCCGACCAGATCGGCGGCGAGGAAGAGCCGGCCCAGCCTGCTTCCCGAAAAAGAATCCGTACCGAGAAAACCTCGCGCCGACTGTATCGCGACCCCGACAACGCCATACTGGGCGGTGTGGCTGGTGGTTTGGGAGCCTATTTCCACCTTGATCCCACCTGGGTGCGCGTGGCCTTTGTGCTGTTTACCTTTGTATATGGCTTTGGCCCCCTGGTGTACCTGATCCTCTGGATAGTGGTGCCCAAAGCCCGTACCACAGCCGAGAAGCTTGAGATGCGCGGCGAAAAGGTGAACATCTCGAACATCGAAAGAACCATAAAGGAAGAGCTTGGCGATGTAAAGAAAAACCTGGAGGATTTTTCGGAAGAAGCAAAAGAATCATTTAAAAAAAAAAGTGAAAGAACGACTTCAGACGGCTCTCCAGGAAATTTTGCACGCTTTGCGGGCAACTTTTTCAAGATTTTCGCCAAGGTAGTGGCCGTGATGGTGGGCTTATTCCTTATGTTCCTGGGCGTATTTTTGCTGGTAGGCTTTGCCTCTGCATTCCTAGGTGGCCCCGTGCTGATCGACTCCGACTTTGGGGTGCAGTTGTTTTCTTTTCCGGCTTTCGCCGAAATATTTTTCAACAACCAAACCTTTATTACCCTGGCCATTATCGGGGTAACCCTAACGCTGGGCATCCCGCTGCTGGCTATGGTGTATGCCGGGGCCAGGCTGATCTTTGGCTTCGAAGCAAAAATCCCGTATTTTGGTTTTGTAACCTTTATGCTGTGGGTGGCCGGTTTGGGCATTTGCCTTTTTGTGCTGCTGAGCGGAGCCCGCAACTTCTCGAGCCAGCGCAGCATTACCGAAGAATTTATACTTGAGCGCCCCGAAGCCGGACGCCTTGTTTTTGACGTGGATGAGCAAAAATTTCGCAGCCTGGGCATCAGCCCCGGCCATGAAGTAAAAGCCGGACGCTGGGACCTGCTGTGGATGACAGAAACAGGCCATCGCAGTGGCATTCCGCACCTGCACATACGCACCACCCAAGCAGACGAGATCAAGGTGGTCATTACCAAAGAGTCGCGCGGCATTAGCCCCCTGGTGGCCATGAATAACGCATCAAGCATTGCTTACGGCTTGGTTCAGGATGGAAGTAACATCATTTTCGACCCTTTCTTCAGCTTCGAAAAATCGGATGGCTGGCGGGCACAGAAGGTTTTCATTGAAATCTATATTCCTGAAAACATCCCGGTGGAAGTTACCGACGGTCTGCGAAAAGCCCTGGATGTGCGCTGGTATATGCGCCACGAAGCCTCGGCCAAAGAAGAAAACAAGCCTGCAGAAAAGTTTACAATAAACTACTGCATGCCCGGAAATGCTACCCTGCTAAATCGTTTGCAGTTGCCGGTAAGATACTTTAAGGCAGCCTGATTTTCTTTTTTAAAACGTGCTGAATTTTCTTTACCCTGGAAAATGTTAATGATTATTTGTAGTTTACCAGTACCTTAATTGGCCCGAGTAAAATGAAGCTTCGCGCTCAAAAAAATTATCATAATAATTAACTGCCCGATTGGATTCGTACAAATAAGCCAAGCGCAAAATTCCAGCCGGCGCTTCAAGATAAATGAATTCAGATAATTTTTCTACCCAAGAGTATCTTTCTTTTAATTTTAACATGGGCCTATGCATTAAGGTGTTCAAAACGAAAAAATCATGTGCCTGGTAAAGGTGTAATATTTCGTGCGATAAAAGGGGATAATAATCAGAGTATTCTTTGGCCGTTACAAAGAGGCCAAGATATGCACTCCCTCCCCAGTTACCCCATTCTTCTTTTCTTTTTATGGAAAATGCCAGAAAACTAGTTCTTAAGCTATTGTTTAACTCAAAATCAGCATAAATGGTAGCGAAAAATGTATAATAAAGTGTCACAGGCATAACTTTGGGTTTGAACAAAAATTGGTCTTTTGTATGGAATTCGAGTCGCATAAAGCCAATATTAAAATGCCATTGCTCCCAGAAATCGCGGTTCAAGGCCGCATTCTCTTTGATTGATGAGCCGGCGGCATTAAATAACCTTGAACCCCAGTACCATTTCCAGTCTTCGTTTTGGGCAGCCAGTCTTAACATTCGTTTACTTTCAAAAGTTAAATATCCCCCCATGCCACCTTGCCAAAAACCTTTTAAAAATACTGCCCCGGCTTTTTCAGTTTTTCCTTTATTTATTAATGCGCCACCTGCTCCAATCACCGCTCCGATCCCAACATTGTAAACCGCGCCCTGAAAATCATTTCTCTGACCCAAAACCGAGTTGTAAAATAAAAAAAGGATAAGCAAAAACATTAAGGACCTTTTCATATATAATTTTTTATTTTATGCAAAAATGAAGACTTTGTAATCCGGTAGGCACTAACAGTTTCAAATTCATTTGAGATGATTGCCGTTACCTGCCCTTTTTCATTAAAAACAGCAGAAAAACCACCATTTGAACATTTAATAAGGTTTCGATTTGCTTCTAAAGCCATCAACCTTACTAAGTTAAAATATTGCCTCTTCCCAAAGTAAGAATTTCCCATAAATTCTTCGCTTGTAATTAAAAAGATCACACTGGCAGATCCAAGATTTTTACTAATATAATTTGAAAAAATTGATTCATAACACAATACTGGAAAAACATCATGCTGGCTTTTTATTTTTGATTGGTCATCAATGCTGGGACCGTAATAAAAACTTTCGCCCCAAATAAATCTTAGAAATGGTGGAGTATATTCCTTAATGGGAACATGCTTTCTTTTCCCTTTTAAGAATAAATTATTTTGGTCATAAACCAAAAATGCATTAAACAAGTGAGTATTTGATTTTTTTAACTCTGCTCCAAAGAAAAAGATAATGGAATCATTCTCTTCTAAAATCCTGTCAAAAAAATAAAAATGTATTTGTCGGTTATTTCCCGAAAGATTAATAGGACTGAGAAAAAGTTCAGGACTCAAAATGTAATTTCCGACTGGACTTTCCCTGGTGTATTGAAATAAAGTTTGGGTTTTCTTTAAATTATTCTCACCGGAATTTTTGGGAATATAGGTTGTAATCTTTATTCTTTCTTTTTGGTCAAGGGGTTTCCCAAAATAGAGCATCAAAGAAAAAATTACTGGAATAAAAAGCAACAAAATAAAAGGCTTTAAGGTTTTGCCTCTCTGGGGTTCACCTACTGCAAACAGAATTTGGCTAAATAGATAACCTAATAATAAAAGCCAGAGTGAACCGCTATAAATACCCAAAAAACTAAACCACTGAACTAAGTAAACTTGGTTTGCCATTACGTTTCCAAAAGTAAGCCAAGGCCACCCCAAAATCCAACTGCCATGAAATACTTCAAAAATAGCCCAAAGTGGTATAAATAAAAGTTCTCCTTTAATTCTTATAATTTTCTCCCCAAAAAAAGTTAGAATAAAAGGGATTGACATTATTAATGAATTAAACAAAAAGGCATTTATGGCTTCAAGAATACTAACATTAAAAAGCCAAAAAGTAACGCTTATATTCAATAACACTAAAAGCAAAAAAACCCGACTTAAAAAAGTCCAGAAGGGCCGTTTTAAGTATATTGAAAGGAATTGAAAAACAATCGCTACAGAAAAAACAAAAAGAAGCCCAAAAAAATTCCAGGCCAAAAAATTGCTTACAACAAAAACGAGGGATAAAAAGAAAACTCTCATTTTAACTATTGAAAAATTTTGGGCTGACTTAAAGGAAATTAATATATCAAGGAATTCTTAAAAAAGCTTTCTCCTGAAAAATAAAAGAATAGCAGATAATAGAATTCTAATACAGAAATTGTCCTTTAAGCCAGCCCAAAAATTAATTGTTACCTTGCTATATACTGATAACTTGAAAAAAGAGTGTAACCAGCCACAGAAAAGGTTTGGTTATCAGGGCCAAAAGTTGTTATTCCAATCCCTGCCCTGCCAACATAAAGCGTTACCCGAGCTTCATTTGGTAAATGGAGCAAGTCTTCAGCTTTAACCACATAACTGCCACTCTCAGAAAGGGTTATTCCATTGAGTGATCGTTCTGGGTACAAATCTCTTATGGTCGAATCCGTTTGAGAAAGAGGACAATACTCAACACCTAAAATTACCCCATTTTCATTGTCAGGATCAACATTCCATGTAATGGTTGTACCGGCAACAATATTACCATTTGACAGATTGGTAATCTGAGCCTGAATAAGCTCAGGTATATAAATACTGCCATTTTCACCTTTCTTGCTTGGAGCCGTTTTAATAAAAACCTCTGAGCCAAGCTGGACCACTTCAAAATTAAAGTAACCTCCATATACATCTGACAAATCATTTTGATCGATTTCAGCGTATGAGATGTTTTTCAATTTTGAGAAATAATAATCCTTAAATGAAATTTTTTCTCCGTTCAGATCAAGACCAAAGGGCATTCTATCCCCTTTTATTCTGGAATTTACATTATAGGCTCTTGAGTCGCTAAAAGGTGTGCCACTACTCTGAATTAATATGGCGCCATCGGTTGGGGTTCCTAAAATCTGGAAATACTCTTCGAAAGTGGTAGGTTTGTCAACCTCCGCAAGGTCAATGGCTTCGTCTTTGCAGGAAAAAAAGAAGATAACCAGCGAAGAGGTAAAAATCAATAAAAAATAATTTTTCATTTGTTTAAATTTAAGGTTCAAAATTGGATTTTCTTACCGGTCACAACTTGCGGTTCCAGCATATAGAAAACTGTTGGCATGAAGTGATATGTTTGATTGTGGCGTGTGCGTAGCATTATATACAAAAAATACTTTTCGAACCAATGGGTGAACAGAATACCACAAGCCTTCGCCTTCATAAATCTCAACTTTTAATTGAAACTGGCCATAAGGTATTTGAATTTTCATTCGACCTCCAATACTAGTGTCATGTCAATCATGAACTGACGGNNACTAGTTGTTGTAGCATCCCAAAGAAAAGTACGCACACCATTTACCCCATAACCTTCACAATCGGTGGCTGTTACAGTAATCAAGCAATAATTTTGATCACGGTTTTGACATATTGACGGGGAACTAACCATTTGGCCACCATTTAATAAATTGTTAAAAGGCATGAAGTTTTGGTAACCGCTACTCCTGCCAGGAATGTTATGAACATTAAGATATAGCGGCAAAATAATGGTGCAATCCTGTACTTCACAAATATTTGGTAATGGTGGAATCTTATTGATTTTTGAACCACCAGACTTACCTCCCCCACCAGAACCTCCTCCGCCTCCGGCAGTTAATAATAATACGGCAAACATAGTTACCAGCCCAGCAAAAATAAATTTAAATCTTTTCATAAATAATCATTTTTCAGAACAACTTGCACAGCCATGAAAAAATAGCTGTTAAAATAAATTCCTTTTTTGATAAAGCTAAATCATTCGGAAAAGGAAGCCCAAAGTATTTATTCCCAAAATCATGAGAAAACCTAAGAATGGCAATTCAAAACCAAAAAAAACCCTTTGCCACCGGTTGCAATTTATGGCAAAGGGGCCAGTGCTAAAATTATTCTTTCCAAGCTCCCAAATAGTGTAATTTATTTTAAAATAAATTAAAGCTCGATAAATTTGTATTATTAAGCCTTTTATCCTTAACTCTTCAGAAAAAAGAGAAGTGCAATGGGGGGGGGGGGGTAAATAGTTTTACTGAGAAATAAATTCGACCTAAGGTTTCCGAAAAATAAATTTTTCTTATATGTCTAAATATATTCATATCCAGAGTCAAAAAAATTAATTTATGAGATCAAAAATAATAAAATTTGCATTTACCAAAAATTTTTTCGAAAAAAATATATATAAACTCAAAACGTTTTTTACTTCATTTCAAAGAATCATTAATAAACATGTCAAATAAAAAAGGATATTTCATAAAAGATTTCTTTGATGTTAATTGTTTATCTTAAATAACTCCATATGTCAATTTTATTAACTTTGTGTAGCCCTTGCCAGGGCTACATTTCTTTAATGGCATAAACAAAACCATCTCCACCTTGTTATTCAACCACTATGGCTACAAAAAAGAAAGAACTTTCGCAGGATTACATTAAAGATGTGTTGAATGATTACCGCATCGCCAACGAAAGCCGGCAGGCCAGCTTGCTGGGCCGGCGCGAGGTGCTGACGGGCAAGGCCAAATTTGGCATATTTGGCGATGGCAAGGAGGTGCCGCAACTGGCCATGGCCAAGGCTTTTAAGGATGGAGACTGGCGAAGCGGCTATTACCGCGACCAGACCTTTATGCTGGCCACCGGCATGATGACCCTCGAAGGCTTTTTCAGCCAGCTGTACGGCGACACCGATATCACGGCCAACCCCGACAATGGCGGACGAATGATGAACAACCACTTTGCCAGCCGCAGCCTCGATGAAGAAGGCAACTGGAAAGACCTTACCAAACAGAAAAACTCCTCGGCCGACATCTCTCCCACCGCAGGACAAATGCCTCGCTTGCTGGGCCTGGCACTGGCATCGAAGGTTTTTCGCGAGGAGAAAGGCCTGAAAGACTTCAAACAATTCAGCAACAATGGCAACGAGGTGGCTTTTGGTACCATTGGCGATGCCAGCACCAGCGAAGGCCATTTCTGGGAAACCATGAACGCCGCTGCCGTGCTGCAGGTGCCCATGGCCATGTCGGTTTGGGACGATGGCTACGGCATCAGCGTGCCTAAGGAGTTTCAAACCGCAAAAAGCAGCATTTCGGAAGCACTAAGCGGCATGCAAATAAAAAAGAAGGGCGAAAGAGGCCTTTACATTTTCCGCGAAAAAGCCTGGAACTACGAAGGCTTGCTAAAAGTTTATGAAGAAGGTGTTGCCCTTTCCCGCAAGGAACATGTGCCCGTGCTTTTCCATATTACTGAAGCAACCCAGCCACAAGGGCATTCTACCTCAGGCTCGCACGAGCGTTACAAGAGCAAGGAGCGCCTCGAGTGGGAAAAGGAATACGACTGCATCCGCCAGATGCGCCTGTGGATCATCGAAAAAGGCATGGCCAACGATAAAGAGCTTGATGAAATAGAGAAAAACGCCGCACTCAGGGTGAAAGAAGCCCGCAAAAAAGCCTGGGATAACTTCCAGAAACCTATCTTGCAGATGCGCAAGGATTTCATCGAACTGGTGAACATCGAGAACTGCAACTGCCGCAAATCGGAAAAGATCGACACCCTGATCAAGGAACTGGGCCGCATTGGCGAACCCATCCGCAGGGACATCATTTCTGCCGCCAAAAAGATTCTGCGGCTGATTTGCCACAGTTGTGCCAGCGAGAAATCGCTTAAACTGAAAGTGATGAACTGGCTCGATGAAGCCCTGGCCGACAATGCCATTCGCTACAGCTCGCATCTTTACAGCGAGTCGGCGCTTTCACCCATGAAAGTGAGGGAAGTATCTCCTGAATATGCTGAGGATGCGCCCTTGGTAAACGGCCGCGAGATTTTGGTGAACAACTATGATTTTATCTTCAACAAATACCCCGAATCGCTCATCTTTGGTGAAGACGTAGGCAATATAGGGGGCGTGAACCAAACCCTTGAAGGCCTGCAGAAGAAATATGGCGAACTGCGCATTGCCGACACCGGCATCCGCGAAGCGACCATTATTGGTCAGGGCATTGGCATGGCTATGCGCGGGCTGAGACCCATTGCCGAGATACAATATTTCGACTACCTGCTCTATGGCCTGCAGGTGCTCAGCGACGATTTGGCCACCCTGCGCTACCGTACCGTGGGCGGACAAAAGGCACCCCTTATTGTCAGCACCCGCGGCCACCGCCTCGAAGGCATCTGGCACTCGGGAAGCCCCATGAGCATGGTTGTCAATTCCGTAAGGGGCGTTCACGTTCTGGTGCCCCGCGATATGACCCGGGCCGCGGGTTTCTACAACACCCTGATGCAGTGCGACGACCCCGCCATTGTCATCGAACCCCTCAACGGATATCGTCTAAAAGAAAAACTGCCTTCCAACATCGGCGAGTTTACCCTTCCGCTTGGCAAACCCGAAATACTGAACGAAGGCACCGATGTAACCCTGGTAACCTATGGCTCATGCGTAAGAATCGCCCAGGATGCCATTGAACAACTGAAGGATTATGATGTTTCAGTGGAACTGATCGATGTGCAGTCACTGCTGCCCTTCGACCTGGATCATTCCATTGTGAAGTCGCTGCAAAAGACCAACAAGATTGTATTTTTCGATGAGGATGTGCCCGGCGGTGCCACCGCTTTTATGATGCAGAAGGTGCTCGAAGAGCAGGGCGGTTACCTGTATCTTGATGCCGAGCCCGGCACCATCACCGCACGCGAGCACCGCGCCGCATACAGCACCGACGGCGACTACTTCTCAAACCCCAACGCCGAAGATGTATTCGAAAAGATCTACAACATGATGAACGAATACAACCCGGAGAAGTACCCGGAGATTTTCTAAAGAGAGTTAATCTATAATGGATTATCCCTGCAAGCTGGCAGTCTGATTTGATCCAGTTTCAAATACCTCCCCCCAACCCCTCCAAAGGGGGAGTTTGGAAAGTGCCTTATTAAAATTTTAGATACTCCGCAAACTCTTGCTTCTATATACTTTTTTCCCCTTTCTCCTTGAAACTTTATCCTTGGACTTAATCCCCAAATTTTAACAAAAAAACGGATTACCACAAATCAGCAATCTGTGATAATCCGTTCAATCCGCGTTATCCGCGTTCATAAATAAAAACCCAAGGCTCTGAGCTCTGAGCCCTCTGCCCTAGTAGTTCTCCACCCACTCTTCAAAATACGCCTGCGGGTGCTGGCAGGTGGGGCAGTTTTTCAGCGCCTTTTCGCCCTCGTAAATGTAACCGCACTTGCGGCAGTACCATTTGGTTTTTTCCTTACGCTCGAATACCGTGCCGTCTTTCACGCGGGCCAGCAGCTTCAGGTAGCGCTCCTCGTGGTTTTTTTCGGCCGCGGCAATCAGCTTAAAGGTGGTGGCAATGCGCTTAAAGCCTTCTTCCTCGGCAATGCGGGCAAACTCGGGGTAGAGCTTAGTCCACTCCTCGTTTTCACCTTCGGCGGCGTGCAGCAGGTTTTCATCGGTGGTCGAAACCGTGCCGGCCGGATAGCTGGCGGTGATCTCTACCATGCCGCCTTCGAGGTAGCTATAAAACATTTTAGCGTGCTGACGCTCCTGGTCGGCCGTCTCCTGGAAAAAGCCGGCAATCTGCTCATAACCTTCCTGCTTGGCCACCTTGGCGTACATTTCGTAGCGGCGCGCCGCCTGCGATTCGCCTGCAAATGATTTCAGCAAATTCTTCTCGGTTTGCGTTCCTTTAATGCTCTTTGTTTCCATAACACATTCTCCTTCAATTGATTAATACTCTATTTTGGTATTTTCCGATTTTATATATTGCCCCTTTCGCGGAAAAGACAAAAATAGTGGAAAATGCCGCCTGTTATCTTTCAAAGCCACCCAAAATGCAGGTTTTGGCGCTATTTATAATCGGATTAAATAAAAGGAACGAGGTTTATTCACTTCGTTCATGAGCTCACCGCTTACCAGCGGTTCAGTTGGGGTTTGGAGTTTAAGGTTCAAGGTTCAAGCCTGTGTGCAGAATGCAGGGTCTGAGGTTCGGACTCCCCCTTTGGAGGGGGTTGGGGGGAGGTTTTTCGGTTCAAGGTTAATTTGGTCGGTTTTTTTCTCCCTCGGATTGAATCAGGCTAAAGCCACGGTTTCTTCTTCATTCCCTGCCCCCAGGCTAAAGCCGGGGGTTAATAAATTTACCCAGCAACTCAAATATCAGGGCCTTAGCCAAAGCGGCAGCGCCGCGAAATATCGGTAGCAAGAAAATTGCAGGAGCCTATTAAAAAGGTGCAGCGCACCGGGATATAAAAAAAAGCAGCACCGGTAAAGCCGCGCATACCGGCGCGGCTTATTTTAGATTAGGAAATTCTTGTAGAGACGCGCCAAAAGGCGCGTCTCTACTTGGAGATCAGCGGCGGAAATAGCGGTCTGATTTCCAGTTTGAAGGATTTTGGCTAATGTATAGGTTAATATTGTCGAAGCTTGCGGCATCCTTTATTATGTGATCATGAAATCGATCTTGCCAGCCACCCCAGGGTAATTGATTGGTGTTGGCGTATTTGGTTACACGGCCCTTGAATTGATTTATGAGTGCAGATATGGAGCCCGAAAGCAAGGGGCCAAATTCATTGGCCTTTTTATCAAGTTTCCTGTTTTTTAGAGCAATAATGGCATGCACATGATTGGGCATTACTATATGGTTTATCACCCTGACGTTTGGTTTGTGATCAATGAGGCCCTGCAAGTATTCAGATGCAAAACGGCCCAGTTCATTCAAATTCATTTTGCCCTCACTCACAAACCCAAACCATGGAACCATATCACGGGTGCAAATGGTAATGAAATAATCGGCCGAAGTTCGATAATCCCAGCCCTTCAGCCTGGCCGAAGGAATCCGGTATTTCCCATCAAAATACAGATCATCATTATCCATAAAACACGAAGATCTTTTTATTATTCCCGTGAAATTACAAATCTTCAAAATAAAATCAAAACCATAAAACCGCCCCACCCCATAGTAGAGCCGCGCCTGCCGGCGCGGCTAATTTTCTCTCACTGCAATCACTATACAGACGCGCCTTGCGGCGCGTCTCGGGTTTCAAATATTTTTCAAATAAATAAATGCGAATCCGCTTAGAAGGGGCAAATTAAAGAATAATCGATGTGGATAGAGAAATTTCGATCAGTGGTGTTGCAGGGAGTTGAAATCTCTAAGGTCTGCAAATTTGACTCGAATTCAGCGAAGGTAAACCAACCATTCCAAAGGCCAGGCCCATACCTTACCGGGTCGTTTGAGGGTCAGAGTTTAAACGTAGTTCAAACGTAGTTAACACGTAGTTGAAACGTGTAAATACGTTTAAACTACGTGTTGGTTACGTGTTATTCTTGCGTAAACTATGTTTTATATTTGAACCAGGGGAGAGCCCGAATGGGATTAATTGACATGGAGAACGGTCGTGAAGCAGTATCTACTTACTTCCCCAATACCACCACATCCTGAAAGTTAATGCATTGCTCTTGAGGCAGGCCGGCCCACCAGCCGGGATGGAACTGCAGTTGCTCAAGGCCCGCATTGCTGAAAAGTCCGGCCAGGTATTCGTGCCGGTAGGCGATGTTGGCATCTTTCACCCTGGGGTTGTGCAGGAAGTAATGCCCGTAGCGGTGCGCGAAGAAGGGGTTTTCGGCTTCATCCAGATGCTTTTCTGATGCCGGGGTGATGATGAAGAAAGTGGCGAAGCAGCGTCCGCCGGGTTTCATCACCCTGCCGATCTCCTTCAGGTAATGGGCCACGTCGGCGGGTTGCATATGGGTGAAGACGGAGGTGAGCACCACCAGGTCGAATTCATTTTCCCCGTAAGGGAAAGTAAAGTCAGAGGCCTTTTGATCGGTTGAAAGGTTGTAGAGGTCGTTTTGCAAGGGGGTGTAAAGGAACCTAAAATTGGGATAGGGAGCATAATGCTTTTTGCACCAGTCGATGCCTTCCTTCACAATGTCGAAGCCTTCGTAGCTGCCTTTTTCGTTGAGGAAGCCTGCCAGTGGCCGGGCAATGCGGCCGATGCCACAGCCCACATCGAGCACGCGCTGGTGGGGTTGCAATTGGCAAAGCTGCTGAAAGTGCCGCAGCAGGCTGTCGCCGATCTCCACAAAATCACCCTGCCCCACGAATATTTTTCCACGTGGCGGCACCAGCTCCGGGCGCTTGCCCATAAGGCTTTCGGCCAGGTCAATCGGCAGAAAGAACAGGCGCCTGAAAACCCGTCTGGGCTTAGGTGGCAAGAGGTAATAGAGTTTGCGGAGCAAGCGGCTCATAGTATTCCTTTTGCCGTTTATTTTCTGAAGAGGGTCTGGGTGCGGTCGGGGCCAGTAGATACGATCTCGATGGGTACCTTCACAAAATCTTCAATGAGTCGAAGATAGTCATGGAGTTCGGCGGGCAGCTCCTCTATGGATTTAAACGAAGCCAGGTCGCGATTCCAGCCCTTGAAGTCGATCAGCACAGGCTTGAGCTTTTCGGGTTCGAATGAAGAAGGCAGGAATTCAACCAGCTTGCCATTGTAATTGTAGCCCACACAAACCTTGAATTGTTTCATCTCGCTAAGCACATCCACTTTAGTCATAATAAGTTGGCTTACGCCGTTTAGCATAACAGAGTATTTCAGGGCGGGCAGGTCGAGCCAGCCGCAGCGTCGCGGGCGGCCGGTGGTAGAACCAAATTCGTTGCCCCTTTTGCGCAGGTTTTCGCCATCGGCATCGAATAGTTCGGTGGGGAAAGGCCCGCTGCCTACGCGGGTGCAATAGGCCTTGAAGATGCCATACACCTCCCCTATGCGGGTGGGTGCCAGGCCCAGTCCTGTGCAGGCGCCGGCGGCAATGGTGTTGCTGGAGGTAACATAAGGATAGGAGCCGAAGTCAATGTCGAGCAGGGTACCCTGGGCGCCTTCGGCCAGCACCTTTACCCCGCTGTCGAGTGCCTGGTTTATGTAAACTTCGCTTTCCACCAACTGAAGCTGCTGGATGCGGTGCAGGCCTTCGAACCATTGCTTCTCATATTCATCAAAAGGCATGCATTCAATTTTGAAATCGTCTTTCGAATAGCCCAGACCCTTTACCAGCCGCAGGTGCGATTCCTTCAACTGCTGATAAATGTTTTCAAAATCAGGGTGATTGGAATCGCCCAGTCGCAGGCCGCTTCGGGCAATTTTATCTGTGTAGGTGGGCCCAATGCCCTTTAGGGTGCTGCCGATCTTCTTCAGGCCTTTGGAAGCTTCGTTGGCGGCATCGAGCAGGCGGTGGCCGGGCGTGATCAGGTGTGCGCGGGCCGAGATCAGCAAACTTTGGCGCAGCTGCTCCTGGTCAATATCGAGATGGTCGAGCTCCTGGCTGAAAATAAAAGGGTCAATTACCACCCCGCTGCCAATAAGGTTTTTGCTGCCGGCATGGAAAATGCCTGAGGGGATGGTATGCAGCACATACTTGCGGTTTTCGAACTCGAGGGTGTGCCCGGCGTTGGGGCCGCCCTGAAAACGGGCAATCAATTGGTAATTGGGCGTTAGCACATCTACGATCTTGCCCTTGCCCTCATCGCCCCATTGCAATCCAAGCAGTACATCTGCTTTATTGGCCTGCTTCATTATACTTTTGTTAAGAATATGACATAAAAAAAGCGGCTGTTACGCACGCTTCATTGCAAGGCCAAATTTAACGCATTTTGGGCACAGCGCAAACTGTTTTACCCAATAAACCTGAAACAAAAAATGCTGGTGTTTTATTTTTCTTTCAGTTTCTGGCAATCAACGCAGAGGCCGTAAAAAACAAAGGAACGATGGGTGATCTTCACATTCATGATTTCCTGCACGGAGTTCTGAATTTCCTGCAAGCGCGGATCGCAGAACTCATACACCAGGCCGCATTCGGTGCAGATTACATGATCGTGCTGTTTGTACTTGTAGGATTTCTCGAACTGCGCTACATTTTTTCCAAACTGATGCTTAATAACCAGTTTGCAGTTTTGAAGCAACTCTATGGTGTTGTAAAGGGTGGCCCGGCTAACGCGGTACTTGTTATTTTTCATTTTGATATAGAGCGACTCCACATCAAAATGGCCTTCGGTGAGATAGATCTCACGCAAAATGGTAAAACGTTCGGGCGTTTTCCTGTGCCCGTTGGCCGTGAGGTAGGAAGAAAAAATGTTTTTAACGGCTTCGTAAACCTCCTGAAATGCCTTGGATTCCCTCATCTAAGCAAAATTATACAGTTCTGAAAGCCGCCGGAATATGCTTTCATGCATCCTCCCGAAAGAGCGGCAACCTTCCCGTACATCAACTGTTTGCCGGGCTGATTGGCTCAAAGATATGAAAAAAATTTGTTATTTGAAATCTTTATAAATAATTAAGCTATTAACTGTTTTTCAACTACTTACAAGGCTAAGAAATTTTCCCGATCCGCGACACTGACTGCACCCCCTTTAGTTTTTTTAGCTTATTAATAAGGTTGCTAAGATGCTGGGTATCATAAATATACAACATCACCGTTCCTTCGAAAGTACCGGCATTGGTATCGATATTAATACTGCGAATATTGATGTTATATTCGCTGGAAATGGTATTGGTGAGGTTACGAAGCAAGCCGATTTCGTCGATCCCTTTAATCCGGATACCCGAAAGAAAAGCAATGTTTTTGCTGGTGATCCATTTGGCCTTTACAATACGATAGGCGTACTTCGACATGAGCTGCAGGGCATTTGGACAGTTGTTGCGATGAATCTTTATGCCTTCGTTTATGGTAACGAAGCCGAAAACATCGTCGCCGGGAATTGGATTACAGCAGGGCGAAAGGGTGTAGTTCAGGTTTTCGAGGTTGTCGCCAATGAGCAGGGTGTCGGGTTTGCTCTTGAGCTGTTGCCTTATGGGGTCTTCCTGCGTTTTTTCCTGGGGAGCAGCCTCCCTGGATCGTCCGAAAGGATTTTTCAGGTAACTGAGAATTCCGCCTTTTTCCTGCTCTAAGTGGTAGGCCTTCAGCTCCTTTTGACCGATCTTTCCAATGGCTACATCGTAGTAAAGGTCGAGGGGCGAGGCCAGCTTGAAATGCTCCACCAGTTTCTGTATGTTAGCGGGGTTGTTTTCGATTTTAAACTGCTTGAGTTTGCGATCAAGAATTTCCTTACCATCCTCAGCCTGTTTCTTGCGTTCCTCCTTAAGGGCAGCTTTTATGCGGCCTTTAGCCCGGGCAGTAGTAACATAATTGAGCCAGTCGGGCTTGGGCACCTGCTTGGCAGAGGTGATGATCTCTACCTGGTCGCCGCTTTTCAATACATTGCTAAGCGGAACCAGCTTATGGTTTACCTTGGCCCCCAGGCAATGGTTACCTACTTGTGAGTGAATGCTGTAGGCAAAGTCGAGTGCCGTGCTGCCAATAGGCAGGGTACGCAACTCGCCTTTGGGCGTAAACACAATGATCTCGTCGGAAAAGAGATTAAGCTTGAAGTCATCAATAAAATCAAGGGCATCCGATTCAGCGGTTTTCAGTATCTCGCGTATGCGTTTAAGCCACTTGTCGATGCCGCTTTCGCCGGTTTTCGACTCCTTGTATTTCCAGTGGGCAGCATAGCCTTTCTCGGCTATTTCATCCATGCGGCGGGTACGTATCTGCACTTCCACCCATTTGCCCGACTTGCTCATCACCGTGGTGTGCAGCGACTCGTATCCGTTGGCTTTAGGGGTGGATATCCAGTCGCGCAAGCGGTCGGGGTTGGGGCGGTAGATATCTGTTACAATAGAGTACACCTTCCAGCTATCGGCCTTTTCGCGAGCCTCAGGCGTATCGATAATAATGCGGATGGCAAAAATGTCGTACACCTCCTCAAAGGGCACTTCCTTTTTCTGCATTTTGCCCCAAATGGAGCTGATGGACTTGGTACGTGCCAGAATGGTAAAGTTAAATCCCTCTTTCTCCAGCGATTTTTTTATGGGATCGGTAAAGGCGTTGATAAAGCGGTTACGTTCTTCTTCCGAGTCAACCAGCTTCTGCGAAATGGTGGTAAATATCTCAGGTTCGGTATATTTCAGGGCCAGGTCTTCCAGCTCGCTTTTTATAGCATGGAAACCCAGGCGGTGGGCCAGGGGAGCAAACAGGTAGAGGGTTTCATTGGCGATTTTTAACTGCTTTTTGGGCGGCAGGGAGTCGAGGGTGCGCATATTGTGCAGGCGGTCGGCCAGTTTGATCAAAATCACCCTGACATCGTCCGAGAGCGTAAGCAGCATTTTGCGGAAGTTTTCGGCCTGCACCGAGGTGGTCTGATCGAAAATATCGGATATCTTGGTAAGCCCATCTATGATGCGCGCAACCTCCTCACCGAAATGTTCCTTTATGTCGGCCAGGGTATAGTCTGTATCTTCCACCACATCGTGCAGCAGCGAGCAAATCACGCTGGTGGTACCCAGGCCGATTTCCTCCACCACGATCTGTGCCACGGCAATGGGGTGGAAAATGTAAGGCTCTCCACTTTTACGGCGATGGTTCTTGTGTGCCTCCACGGCAAAATCGAAAGCTTTGCGCATCATCTCGCGGTCTTCCTTGGAAGTGGAAGGACGGCACGAAGAAATGAGCTGCCGGTATCGTTTCAGAATTTCCGCACGTTCTTGATCAAAAGTGGTTGTTTCCTGCATAGTCGGTAAAATAGGCTTAAAACGCTTGCTTAACACAAAGATACTGCAAATAAGGGGAAGTGCCTCAAAGACAACCCATTTTTGGTAAGCCTGGTTTGCAAATTATCAGGGTTTGCTGTTGCCAGCCAATTTTTTGCTTTCCTCGTTAAACAGAATGCTGACAATGCCATCGGAGAGGCCAATTTTAGGAACAAAAACGAATCCGGCCTTCAGGTAATCCATAATAAAATGGAATATCTGCCCTGCCGGGATAATGACGTCGGCCCGGTCGGGACGCATGCCCATTAACTCCACACGGTCTTGCACCGAGTAGCTTCCCAGATGCTCAAGAGCCTGCTCAAGCTCAGAGAATGAAAGCGTTTTATGAGCAATGTCGCCGTAGAGCTTGTTAATTTTGTTAATGTTACCTCCTGAGCCTACCAGCAGCAGTTGTCCGTTCATGCCTTTAAACTGCGAGAGCCAGGCTTGCATTTTATCCCACTCCGAGCTTTTTACCATGCCATTGAGCAGCCTTACGGTTCCAATTTTAAAGGAATTGGATGCGATGATCTGGTGGTTTTCCAGAATGGATATCTCGGTGGAACCTCCGCCAACATCGATATACATTACCTTGCTGAATGAGCCATCGAAGCTTAGGTTGCTTACGGTACTCACAATGCGGGCCTCCTCGAGCCCATCGATCACCTCTATTTCGATGCCAGTTTCCTTTTTGATGCGCTTAAGCAACCCGGAACTGTTTTCGGCTTCACGCATGGCAGCAGTGGCGCAAGCCCTGAAGGCCAAGGGCTTCACCACTTCAATTAAAAGCTTAAAAGCTTTCATGGTTTTTACCAGTTGCTCCCCTTTTTCTTTCGAAATCCGGCCTTTTTTAAACACATCTTCGCCCAGGCGAAGGGGTATTCGCACCAGCGAGGCTTTCTCGGCCACCACTTCTCCATCCTGGTCGAACACATTGGCAAAGAAGAGCCTCACGGCGTTGGAGCCAATATCTACAGCACCTAAAAGCATGGATTATCCTTTTTTTAACAGTTGTCTGAAGTAAAGATAAGTGGCTTCCTGGCTTCGCACCGCAGCATCTCCGGGAGCAGCCATTCGGTAATGATTTTGCTGACGACCATCCAAAATGCGGGCTTTCTCATTGTCTCTCCACTGCAGTTCAAGCATATTACGCAGCTCCAGCTGAATGTCGGGATCAAGCACGGGGCAGCCCACCTCAATTCGATGGTCGAGGTTACGAGTCATCATATCGGCCGAGGAGATGAAGTACTTTTCGTCCCCCTCGTTGTGGAAAACAAATACGCGCGAGTGTTCCAGAAAGCGGTCTACAATGCTGATCACCTCAATATTATCACTCAAGCCGGGTTTTCCCGGGATGAGTACGCAGATGCCGCGGACGATCAGTCGGCATTTCACGCCAGCCTTGCTGGCGGCGTAAAGTTTTTTCACAATGGCCTCATCCACCAGCGAGTTTAGCTTCCAGAAAATGGCGGCAGGTTTCCCCGCCCTGGCATTCTTTATTTCGCGTTCAATTTGCTGCACCATAAAATTGCGGGTGCGGAACGGCGAAACGATCAGGTGCCTGAAGTTAACCGGGGCATACCAGGTTTTCTCAAAAAGACTGAATACCTTGTCCACCTCTTCGGTAATATGGGGGTTGCAGGTCAGCAGGCTGTCGTCGACATAAATACCGGCAGTTTCTTCGTTGAAATTGCCAGTGCCGACGTTGGCATAAAGCATGGTTTTCTTACCTTCCTTACGCTTTATGAGAATGAGCTTGCTGTGCACCTTTAGCCCCGGCACCCCGTGAATGATCTCCACGCCTTCTTCCTGCATCTTTTCCGACCAGTAAATGTTGGCTTCCTCATCGAAGCGGGCCTGCAGCTCCAGAAACACGGTTACCTTTTTGCCGTTACGGGCGGCATTGATCAGGGCATTGATTACCTTAGAGTTTTTTGCCACGCGATACAAAGTCATTTTAATGGACCGGACTTTTGGGTCGATGGAGGCTTCGCGCAGCAAATCGACAATGTAATGAAACGATTGGTAGGGGAAGTGCAGCATGATGTCTTTTTGCCGCATGACTGCCAGCATACTCTTTGCGCCGGCCAGTTGCGGATGCGGTAAGGGCGGCAAAGGAGGATATTCCAGATGAGCCTTTCCCACATTGGGGAATGTCATGAAATCCTTGAAGTTATGATAGCGCCCCCCATGGTGCATATTATCTTTTTCGGAGATTTTCAGCCTTTTGGCCAGCATGTTCAGCAAGCTTTTGGGCATGGCCTCATCGTAAATAAAACGCACCGGACGGCCCTGTTTGCGTTGCTTGAGGCTTTCGGTTATGCGCTCCATAAAACTTTTCGACACATCGTTGTCGATGTCGAGCTCGGCATCGCGCGTAAGTTTTATTGAATAAGCATCGAACTTGTCGTAATCGAAAATGGAAAAAATGCTGGCAAGGTTGTAGCGAATTACATCATCGAGCAAAATAATGAATTGCCTGTCGTTGGCACGAGGCAGCGAAACAAAGCGAGAAATGCTAGCAGCAGGAACCCTGATCAGAGCCGAATCGTCCCTGATGCTCTTGTCTGTTTTTTGCAGGTGCACGGCAAGGTATATGGCCCGGTCGCGCAGAAATGAGGAGCGCTTGAAGTTTTTGATCATAATAGGGAAAAGGTTGGGGCGCACATTTTCCTCGAAAAAACGGGTCACAAACTCCCCTTGCTCAGGGTTAAGCTCCTTTTCGTTGAGCAGAAAAATACTTTGCTTTTCCAATTCGGCAAGCAGCTCCTGGTATATGTTGTTGAACTTCTCCTGCTGCTTCAATTCAATGTCGTTGATCTTTTTCAGGATCTTTGCCGGATCGAATGGCAAATTTTCGGGGATATCCTCGCTGAAGTCGCTGAGGCGACGAAGGGTTGCCACCCTGACGCGATAAAACTCGTCGAGGTTGTTGGAGTAAATGCCCAGAAACCGCAAGCGCTCAATAAGGGGTACCCGCTCATCGGCAGCCTCCTGCAGCACCCGCTCGTTGAACGAGAGCCAGCTGATCTCACGGTTGATGTTTTGCACTTTCTTCATTTAAATACTGACAGGTTTTGGTTCGGCCATGTGCGGTCCGGGACCCTTAAGTCGCAATAATAGGCTAAAAACCATTGCGTTCTGTTAAAGCCATATTAAGTTTTCTTTCAAAAAAATCAGAGCATCCTTGGGTAAACCACAAAGTTAACCTGTTTTGAGGCAAGCAGCACTTTTTGCCAGGTATCGGTTTCAAAGGAGATGCTTACCACGGCTGAAGTAGGGAGGTCGTCGGCAATCCTGGCGTGGAGCATTTGCGCCAGACCGGTCATTACCGGGTTGTGCCCTACCAGCATCACGCTATCCAGTTCGTCGGGCAGCGCATGCACCAAATCGAGCAGGCTGTCTTCGGTACCAAGGTAAATTTGGCGCTCCTGCCGGATAGACTCTTCGGGAAAACCCAGGGCTTTGGCCAGTAAACGGGCGGTATGAAAGGCACGTACGGCATGGCTCGAAATGATCAGCCCGGGTTTGACCTTCTTTTTGATCAGAAAATCTGCGACCTTTTGCGTGCGGTCGATGCCCACCTCAAGCAGCGGACGCTCATGGTCTTTCTGGCCAGGATCTGCCCAGGACGATTTGGCGTGACGAACAAGGTAAATGGTCTTCATAATCAAAAAAAGTTTACCAGAATTTTCCTTCAAAAATCAAAGGTACAAAAACAAAAATCAGAAATTTGCCCACCTTGGCAAAAAAAAGTTCGATTAATGGCCGAAAAAGGCAAAAAAAAATGGAGGCATGCACCTCCATTTCCATTATTGAAATTCTTTTAATATGCAAAAAGCGGAAAGCCTTCCATGAGCTTGTGCACTTTTTTCTTGACGCTTTCGATCACTTCCTGATTGTCGATGTTTGAAATGACTTCATCAACCAGGTCAACGATCTGAATAGCATGCTCTTCTTTGAGGCCACGGGTTGTAATGGCAGGCGTACCAATGCGAATGCCGGAAGTGGTGAAGGGCGAACGGCTGTCGAAAGGCACCATGTTTTTGTTGATGGTGATATCGGCCAGCACCAGGGTGTTTTCTACCTTCTTGCCGGTGATTTCAGGGAATTTTGAACGCAGGTCAATGAGCATCAGGTGGTTGTCGGTGCCACCCGAGGTTACGTGGTAACCCTTGTCAATAAATGCCTTGGCCATGGCCTGGGCATTTTTCATAACTTGAATGCCATACTCCTTGAACGAAGGCTGCAGGGCTTCGCCAAAAGCCACGGCTTTGGCGGCGATTATGTGTTCTAGCGGGCCACCCTGTGTGCCAGGGAATACGGCGCTATCCAATACGGCCGACATCATTTTGATTTCGCCCTTGGGGGTTTTCTGGCCCCAGGGGTTTTCGAAGTCCTTGCCCATCAGGATGAGGCCACCACGCGGGCCGCGCAGGGTTTTGTGCGTGGTGGTGGTAATGATATGGCAATGGGGCAGCGGGTCGTTGAGCAGCCCTGCTGCGATAAGACCAGCAGGATGGGCAATGTCGGCCATAAGAATGGCACCTACCTTGTCGGCAATTTCGCGCATGCGCTTAAAGTCCCAGTCGCGCGGATAGGCCGAAGCGCCCGCAATAATCAACTTGGGCTTTTCCTGCAGGGCCATTTTTTCCATCTGATCGTAATCGATGGTGCCGGTGTCTTCCTTAACCCTATAAGCCACTGGCTTGTAAATCATACCCGAAAGGTTTACGGGTGAGCCATGCGAAAGGTGACCGCCATGACTGAGGTCGAGGCCCATAAAGATGTCGCCGGGCTGCAGGCAGGCCAGAAATACGGCCGCATTGGCCTGGGCGCCGCTGTGGGGCTGCACGTTGGCATACTCGGCCCCAAAAAGCTCCTTGGCACGGTCAATGGCCAGCTGCTCGCTCTGATCCACAATCTGGCAACCACCATAGTAGCGGCGGCCGGGGTAACCTTCTGCATACTTGTTGGTCATTACGCTGCCCATGGCACGCATTACCTGCTCACTCACAAAGTTTTCTGAGGCGATCAGCTCCACGCCATGCAACTGGCGATGGTGCTCCTGCTCAATCAAGTCAAAAATCTGACGGTCTTTTTCCATGATATTTCGAAGTTTTTATAATGTTGAAGTTTATTCCGTTAAAACAGGCTCAAAATTAAACAATTTTAAGCAACCGCCTGTGATGATCAAAAGCCCTAAAAATGCTAATTTTACCCGGAAACCCAAATAAATCAATAATCTGATTAACATGAAAAGAACCATCTTTGTTTTGTGGGCCCTGATGCTTATTCCTTTTTTGCTGCCCGCCCAGAAAAAACTGGTCATTTCGCAATGGCTCTCTACCGGACCGTTGCCGGTGAGCAACCCTGCCTTTCACGACATGAAAAATGTGGAAGGGAAACCTTTTTCTAACAATGAATTGCTCTCTTTCAGCCACTTCAGCCTGAAGGATTATTTCCCTGAGAAAAACCTTTTGCTGCCCTGGTTTGGAGCCCAGAATGCACCATGGCAATCGGCTTTCGCCGATGAGAATGGGTTCCTGGTGTTGCACGATGGCAGCCAAACCAACGAGCCACAAGTGGCTTACCTGGCTACCTACATTAAGGCCGAGCGCTGGATCTCAACCCAGCTTGAAATAAGAAGTGCACATATGGTTGAAGCCTATCTAAACGGCGAGCGCATTGGCAGCAAAACCACCCTTGAAAAAGAAGAAGGATCCACCGGGCGGGTTTCGAAAGAACTGAAACTGCCCCGAGGCACTCATCTGCTGGTAATCAAGGCGCTGAAACCAGCCAAGCAGGGCCTGGAGTGGGGGCTCACAGCCAACCTTGAGATTAAAGAGCCCTTTGCCCTGGGCGACCTCAGGCCCACCCTCAGCCCTGCCAACATTAAAAACATCAACCATATTATGGACGGAGTGAAAGTAGCTTCCGTTCAGTCTTCGGCCGATGGTAAGCATTACGCCATCAGCTACCGGCAATCCATGCCTCCCAGCGACCAGACAGAATCGTGGACCGATATCCGGCGTTTTTCTGACAACGCCCTGGTATATTCTTTTAAACACTCACGGGCATCGCGTTTCTCCTGGCTTTCCAGCGGAAGCGTATTAACCTATGTTACCAGCCGCAACAACAAGTCGACCATCCACTGGCATAACATTGAAACCGGTGAAATACGCAGCATGCTCGAAGATGAAGAGCGCATGGGAATGTTTCGCTGGGCACCCGATGCTTCATATATCATTTACTCGGTGCGCGAAGACGGCTCGGGAACCGATGCCACCATGCGGCAGCTACTCGGCATGCAGGACCGCCAGGGCGGCTGGAGAAACCGAAGCTTCCTTTACAAGTACGATGTGGCCACCGGACTAAAAACCCGCCTGACCTGGGGCAATGTAAGCACTTCACTAATGGACATCAGCCCCGATGGAAAAACCTTGCTTATCAGCATGTCGAGACCTGATTATGAGGAGCGGCCCTATTCCAAATCCGACCTGTTGCTGCTCGACCTGGCTACCCTTGCGGTTGACACAATAATGGTTGACCAAAGCTGGGGAGTGTCCGCTTCCTTCTCGCCTGATGGCAAAAAGTTGCTGGCCACCGGCGGCCCCATGGCCTTTGATGGTGCCGGCCTTAACATTCCTGAAGGAACCATTTCGAATAACACCGACCGGCAGGCTTATATCTACGATCTGGAAACCCGCGATGTGAAGTGTATTACCCTGAATTTCGACCCTTCAGTATCGTCGGTTTTCTGGCACCCGGTCGATAACCATATTTACTTGCACGTGGTAGAAGAAGATTACCAGCACCTGTATCAATACGATGTTCCCCGTGAGCGATTCAGCAAGATTGAAACCGGGGTGGACATGATTTCAGGCATCGATTTTGCCGAGAAGGAGCTGACCGCCACTTACCTTGGCTCACAAACCAACGCTCCACAGAAAGCCTATGTAATGAACCTGCGCAACAAGCGTTTCCAGGTGCTCGAAGACACCGAAGGCCAAACATACCGCCATGTGCAGTTTGGCGAAGTCCGCGACTGGGACTTCACCACCAGTGAAAATCTAAATATTAAAGGTCGCTATTATCTGCCGCCCAACTTCGATCCGGAGAAGAAATACCCGGTTATTGTGTATTATTATGGTGGAACCACCCCCGTTGGCCGCACTTTCGGGGGGCGCTACCCTTTTAATCTTTGGGCAGGCAACGGTTACGTGGTGTATGTGCTACAGCCAAGCGGAGCCATCGGTTTCGGGCAGGAATTCTCAGCAGCCCATGTGAACAACTGGGGCATTACCGTGGCCGACGAAATTATCGATGCCACCAAAGCTTTCCTCAACGAACACTCTTTTACCGATGCATCAAAGGTGGGCTGTGCGGGCGCTTCTTACGGTGGCTTTATGACCATGTTGTTGCTTACTCGCACCGATATTTTCGCCACAGCTATCTCACACGCCGGCATCAGCTCCATTTCGAGCTACTGGGGTGAAGGTTACTGGGGCTATTCTTACAGCGCAAGCGCAACCGCCTTTAGCTTCCCATGGAACAGGCAGGATATCTATGTGGGCCAAAGCCCCCTGTTTCATGCCGACAAGGTGACCACCCCACTGCTGTTGCTCACCGGCGACAGCGACACCAATGTGCCTCCAGGCGAAAGCATCCAGATGTACACCGCCCTGAAAATCCTTGGCCGCCCCGTAGAGCTCATCATGGTAAAAGGCGAAGACCACCACATTGTAACCTACAATAAGCGCATCGAATGGCACAACACCATCATGGCCTGGTGGGACCGCTACCTGAAAGACCAGCCGCAGTGGTGGTTCGATTTGTATCCGGAGAAGAATTATTAATGGCTTCTTTTGGATTGGATTTTTTATGTTACGGTGCGCTGCACCATACGGTTTAATACCTGATCGAAATGCTACCGATATTATGGTGCGCTGCACCAAAAAACAGGCGAAATGGAAACAATATCTCTTGCAAAGTCGCCAAAAAAATGGAATTGCCGGGCAACAACCAGACACTTAGCAGCAGCGCTGCGTAATATTGGTAGCACAAATGGCATTAATTGAACCATTAGGTGCAGCGCACCGTGACATTATTTTCAATTACATAATAAGTTTCAAGAAACTAATTCGGCCATGGCAAATACCTATACTCAACTTTACATTCACCAGGTTTTCTCACCCAAAAATGGTGATGCATTAATCAAAAAGGCCTGGAAAGGCGATTTGGAGAAGTATATTACAGGTATTGTTCAGAAGAATGGCCATAAAATGCTAGCTATTGGTTGCATGCCCGACCATGTGCACATATTTATTGGTTATAATGTAAACCAGCTTATCCCTGATCTGGTTGAAAAAATTAAAACATCAAGCAATGCCTGGATAAAAGAGAATAGTCTCACCAAATTCAAATTTGAATGGCAGAAGGGTTATGGTGCATTTTCACACTCTAAATCACAGAAACAAACTGTTATCAATTATATTCTGAATCAGGAAAAGCACCATGCCAAAGCATCCTTTAAGGATGAATACCTTGATATCTTACAAAAAAATGAGATCAAATTCAATGACAAGTATCTCTTTGAATTCTTTGAAGGGGTATACATCTGGTTATAGACAGGCGACCTGTCCCTATTCTTCCGAAAATTCAATCAGCATATTGCGGTAAATATTGAACACGTTTGAGCGGGAGATGTAGCCTTTATATTTGCCGTTGTCCACCACCGGCATGTTCCACAGGCCGCTGTCACGGAATTTCTTCATTACCGTGTCCATGCTGTCGGCCATGTTTACAGTGGCTCTTGGAAAGAACATCAGGTTACGCACCTTCAGTTCATTATACTTTTTGCGGTCGAACATGATCTCACGCACATCGTCGAGCCACACTATGCCCAAAAAATTGCCCTCGGAATCGAGTACCGGGAAAATATTGCGCTTCGACTTGGCAATCACCTTAACCAATTCACCCAGGGTCATTTCCGGGTTTACGGTATCGAGATTGGTTTCAATCACCGACTCCACATTGAGCAAAGTCAGCACGGCTTTATCCTTATGGTGGGTGATCAAATCGCCGGTCTCTGCCAGCTTCTTGGTATAAATGGAGTGTGGCTGGAAATAGTTTACGGTGAGGTAAGAAATAGATGCCGTGATAATGAGGGGAATAAACAATTCATAGCCCCCGGTGATTTCGGCAATAAGAAATATGGCCGTTAAGGGCGCATGCATGATGCCGGCAATCAGCCCGGCCATCCCGACCAGGGCAAAATTATACTCCGAAATTCTGAAGCCCGAGTAGCTGTTAATCAGCCTGGAAAAAACAAAACCAGAAATGCCCCCCATAAAAAGACTGGGGGCAAAAACCCCTCCAATTCCACCGGCCCCTGTGGTGAGTGAGGTGGCAATGGCTTTAAAGAAAAGCACACAAACCAAAAAGCCGATAAACAGCATTCCGCTATGATCTACCAAATGCCCAAAAGGACTCTCGAGGAGCAGGTTTTCGGGCTGGCCCGAGAGTATGCTGCGCATGGTAAAGTAGCCTTCGCCAAAGAGTGGCGGAAAGAGAAAGATCAGTACACCAAGAATGATTCCCCCCGCCAAAGCCCTATGATATGGTTTGCTAATTTTCTTCATGCGGTTTTCAACTTTGCCATTCATCCACGTAAAATACAAGGACACTGCCCCGGTGAAAGCACCTAAAAAGATATAAAAGGGTATGGAAGAATAGTCGAATGCTTCTTTCAGGGTAAAATAAAATTCCACGCCTTCGCCCAGGAAAAAGGCAGAAAAAATGGCCCCGGTCACCGCGGCGGTAAGCAGCGGAAGAATGGAGGCCATGGTCAGGTCGAGCATAAGTATTTCCAGGGAAAAAATAAGGCCGGCAATGGGTGCCTTAAAGATGGCTGCAATGGCTGCGGTTGCCCCGCATCCGATTAGCAGCACAGTCCGCCTATGACCCAGCTTTACTGCCTGTGCAACATTGGACCCAATAGCTGCACCAGTGCTGACGATAGGCGCCTCCATACCCACCGAGCCGCCAAAGCCGCTGGTAAAGGTGCAAGCCACTACCGACGACCACATGTTGTGCATTTTCATCACCCCCTTGTTGCGCGAAATAGCATACAAAATGCGCGAAACACCGTGGCCAATATCTTCCTTCACAAAGTTGCGGATATAGAATACGGTGATCAGTATCCCGATTAGCGGGAATATCAGAAAGAAATAGTTCTCCATATGGCGGCCGGGGGTGTTGCGCACCCAAGCTTCGAAATAGTGTACACCGGTTTTTAATACCACCGCGGCAATGGCGGCCAAAAGCCCAATAATCACGCAAAGAATCAGGATAAAATTCCTGTCGCTGAGGTGCTTTTGCCGCCACACCAAAAACTTGTCGATCCAAGGCTGGAGTTCCATTTTCCGGGATTTCAATAAACGGCGAATATCTTAAAAAAAACGCCCAAAACCAAATAATTACCTGTTTTCGATCAGCACATTGATCTGCATGAGTACCCGATCAATTTCGAATTCGCAGGCATCGGGTTCCTCATTCATCGCCTGCAAAATTAACTCCAGGGATTTTATGCGCAGCAAAGAGTACTGCCAGAGTTTTGCCAGTTACTCTATCCTCTCAGGATACAAGCCTTTTATGTAAGAAGGTTCATCCGCAATTTGAATATTCCTTTTCCAAAGGGAATCCCTTTCCAGGTATAAACTCTGCCATCAGTTCATCAGGTCCCATTTCAAGCAGATAAAACACTTTCCTGTAAGCATCTTCGTTTTGAATAAATTCACTTATCCCCCGGTTCTACCCTTTGATATCAATATCTTCAGGCCCATAATAAACATATGCAAAAATAACAGCAAGACAACCCGACCTGTACAATGAACCGGTACGCGCCGCCCGCCATTTCGAAAAGAGAGCACCATTGCTTCCTTTGTGCTCCTTTAGTTTTAGGGCCCTGAATGCACCCCACGAAAAGAAAAACAATTCCTGTGTAAATGGCCGGCAGTAAGGGGTCGGGTATTTTTTTTACGAGGACGTGGGCTTTCATCTTCAATTTTCTGTTCTCCACGTGCTGATGGTTGCAACAGAAGAGTTGAATAAATCGGCTAATTCAATATTTTTCTAAGAAATTTCCTTAATTTGCTTTCAAATGCGTAAATTTGTTACAGCGTTAGAGTGATACTCTTGTTTAATCCCAAATTTATTTGTTTATTAAGGTCAGATGGAACTCGCATGATGATTTTCTTCCGTGTTTATGCTTAGCGAATCATGCTTGTTTCAACTTTTTATTTTTTTGTCGAACAAAAATAATAAAACAAGTTTTCATCTCGGGCGTCTCCTTTTCTCTCATTACTTCGTTTTGCTACGCTTCACCTCGCAATGAGAGAAAGGAAAAACCTTCAACAACGTGGCGAAAATTTTCAAATACGGACTTATAGACTTATAGAGAAGATTCAGGAAAGAATTTTAAAAGAGCGCAACATCATGTCAGGCACATTAATATATTGAAATGAATGTAAAGGAAAATAGTACCGAAAATTACAGGTTTACAATTATTATACCTGTATATAACGAAGAAGACAACCTCTACACATTAGAAGAAAAACTTCGGCAATTTTTGACACATACCTTTTTCCAAACATGCGTTTTGTTTGTAAACGACGGATCAAAAGATGACAGTCAACGCAGAATCCAGGAAATATGTGACCGTAATCCCTCGTTCTTTTATCTCAGTCTCAAAAAAAACGGGGGGTTAAGCGCCGCCCTGAAAGCCGGCATCGACCATACTTTTTCCGATTATGTGGGATACATGGATGCGGACCTGCAGACCGACCCGGAGGATTTTAATCTGTTGCTCCGGGATATTGAAAATTACGAAATGGTAACGGGTATAAGGGCTAACCGCAAAGACTCATTTTTTAAAAATCTGCAATCGAAAATTGCAAACGGCTACCGTCGTATGATGACCCATGACGGAGTTTCTGACACTGGTTGCCCTCTGAAGGTGATGCACACCGATTCGGCCAAACGTATTCCCTTTTTCAACGGTATGCACCGGTTCCTGCCTGCGTTGATTCTGCTGCAAAACGGAAAGGTGAAACAAACACCTGTACGCCACTATCCGCGGTTGGCCGGCACGTCGAAATACCATCTTTGGAACCGGCTTTACGGGCCGTTTATTGACTGTTTCGCATATCGCTGAATGAAAAAAAGATATATCAACTATTATGTGAAGGAGCATAACCTCAATTAAAGCATGCAGGGAAGTATCATGTGGATCTTTGCCATCGGTTTTCTGGCCCAGTTCTTTTTCTCGGCCCGCATCCTTTACCAGTGGATTGCGTCCGAAAAAGCCAGAAAAGTGTTATCACCGCCTGCGTTCTGGATATTGAGTATTTTAGGCTCATACCTGCTATTTATTTATGGCGTACTGCGGAATGATTTTGCCATTATACTCGGCCAGTTTATCTCCTATTATATCTATCTGTGGAATCTGAACATGCAAGGCCAGTGGAAAAGAATATCAGGTATCATCAAAGTAGTTTTGATCCTGACTCCTTTAGTGGCTGCAGGATTTATGCTTCGTGATCTCTCCGGATTTACCGGCACCTTTTTTTATAATAAAGATATACCGTTGTGGCTATTGGTTTTCGGGTCTGCGGGACAAATAATATTTGCGTTGCGATTCATTTATCAGTTCCTCTATTCGGCTGCCCATCACGAATCTGTTCTTCCTGTCGGATTCTGGATCATTAGCCTGATGGGTTCTTTTATGATTATTGCTTATGCTATTTTCCGGCTCGATCCGGTGTTGATTCTGGGACAGTCGTTCGGGTTTGTCGCCTATGTCCGGAATATTATGATCGGCCACAAAAACAAAAAAATCAGTGTAATATGAATAATAAACAGGTTTATCTTTTTTGGTTTGTTGCCCTGTTGCCCACAATGATTTTACGCGACTATACACCTGCAAACGAGTTGCGTTATCTGAGCATTGTTGACGAAGCGCTTCGCAACGGAAATATCTTCACCTTTACCAACCAGGGAGAAATTTACGCGGATAAACCCCCACTCCATTTCTGGTTGATGATGATCGGGAAACTGATACTGGGAGAACACCGGATTTGGTATTATTCTTTGTTGTCATTTGTTCCGGCACTTGTTATCGTTACCACGATGACGAAATGGACCCGTCGGGAAAACGGGGAAAGCGAAACCACAGCCCCGCTGATGCTCATGACTGCCGGACTGTTTATCGGCGCTACACTGATTATTCGTATGGACATGTTGATGAATATGTTTATTGTTTTATCCCTGTACACTTTTTATAAAATATACCGGGAAGACGGCCGGAAACGTGACGGCTGGCTATTTCCGATATATTTGTTTCTGGCACTTTTCTCAAAAGGGCCGTTGGGTTTATTGATCCCTTTTGTTTCAACCGTGACCTTTTTGATCTACAAAAAGAAACTGTCCGATTTTACACATTATTGGGGATGGAAGACCTTTCTGATTATTCTGACAGGCTGCATTGTTTGGTTTGCAGGCGTTTACATTGAAGGTGGAAATGAATACCTGAACAATCTGCTTGTCCATCAAACGGTTGAAAGGGGCTTCAACTCCTTTCACCACAAAGAACCGTTCTATTATTATGCCATCTCCGTCTGGTATTCACTGGCACCGTGGTCACTGTTGGCTATCGGCCTCTTTATTGCCGGCTTGTACAAGAAAAGAATAAACAATACACTGGAACAATTTTTTGCCACCATAATACTCTCAACCTTTGTATTGCTCTCGTTGATCAGTTCCAAAATAGAGATTTACTCGCTGCCTCTTATACCTTTCTTCATCTATCTTACGGTGCTGCTTTTCAATAAATTCGATAGGCAAAACCGATGGATCAAAATAGCCCTGGCCATCCCGGCAAGTATATTCATTCTTAGCCTGCCAACCATTATCTATCTTGGGGGAAAAGATGAAATGCACTTTCTGGCAACTCCGCTTATTTATGCAGCAGCCGGGATTCTCAGCGTCACCGGCTTGCTTATTCTCTATTATTTATATGGGAAGAAAGATACTTACCGGTCAATCCATACCCAGGCACTGGGTTTTTTATTGGCTATCTTTGTCGCTGGATGGGCTATGCCCCAGTTGAACACTCAGCTTGGCTTGGGTAATCTTTGCAAAAAAGCGATGGAATTGTCAGAAGAACACCAGATCGATGACTATTGGGTATATAAAATCTCACGTGCTGAAAATATGGATGTTTACCTGGGAAAAGACATTATCAGAGTAAAGAGGGAAGACATTCTGGAAGAACCGCTCGAAAACAGGTTGCTTATTTTGCGGTATAAAGAAACAAAAAACGACCCGGAGCTACACAATGCCATAATAAACAAGGAGCAATATCGGTTCGGAAAAAATCTGATTGTAATTTTTTAAAGCAAAAATGATGAAAATACTGGTTACGGGTGCTGCTGGCTTTAAAGGATGAACTCGGTTAAACTTTTAACATATAATAGCCAAAGCTAAATAATGCCAGCTCAACCAAGAGGAGTCCAACTTATCAAATCGGATTTAAAGGGTTTTAAAGCTTTCGCTATTACAGCTTAAAAAATATAACAAAGAGTTTTTGCATCCGTAAAAAAATTTGCAGGGACAGTTCGCAACCCATCCCTGCTATGTTAATCTGTGTTCTCAAAAAAAGCTTTCAAAATTTTCGCTTTTGCTGCCCCTACCGCTTTGATCAGTTCTTCTTTGCTTGCTCGTTTGATGCCGGCCACCGACTTGAATGTGTTGAGCAGCACTTTTTCTGTTTGCGGTCCTATGCCTTTTATGTCTGATAGTTGCGACTTCAGGCTTCCCTTTTCGCGACGCTTGCGGTGGTGGGTAATGCCAAAGCGGTGGGCCTCATCGCGCAGGTGCTGAATGATCTTCAGCGTTTCCGACTTTTTGTCGATGTATATTGGGATGCTGTCGCCCGGGAAATAAATCTCTTCGAGCCGCTTGGCAATGCCTATGACGGGCACTTTCCCGCGCAAGCCAAGCCTCTCAAGGGCCTCCACCGCAGCGCTGAGTTGCCCCTTACCCCCATCCACCACCACCAGGTCGGGCAAAGGCTGCTCCTCGGCCAGCAAGCGTTTGTAACGGCGCGAAACCACCTCCTCCATGCTGGCAAAATCGTCGGGGCCTACCACCGTTTTAATGTTGAAATGCCGGTATTCTTTCTTGCTGGGGCGGGCATTGCGAAACACCACCATGGCTGCCACCGGGTAAGTGCCCTGGGTGTTGCTGTTGTCGAAACATTCAATATAGGCCGGTGCATTGGGCAGGTGAAGGTCTTCTTTCATTTTTTGCAATATGCGGCGGGTGTGACGCTCGGGATCGACCAACTCCTTCTGTTTGAGCTTCTCCATACGGTAATACTTGGCGTTGCGCTCCGAAAGTTCGAGCAGTTTCTTTTTGTCGCCCCTTTGCGGGATGACAAAGCGCACATCGGGAATGGCCGTTTCGGGTTTGATGGGCACCACGGCCTCTGCAGCATCGCTTTGAAAACGCTGGCGCAATTCTATGATGGCCACTTCAAGCAGTTGGGCATCGGTTTCATCCAGCTTTTTGCGGATCTCCAGCGTATGCGACTGCACTATGGCGCCATTTACCACCTTCATGAAGTTCACGTAGCCATGCTCCTGGTCGCTCAGTACCGAATACACATCCACATTGGTTACCGACATGCTTACCACCGTTGATTTGCTCTGGTAGTTTTCAAGCAATTCGATTTTCTCCTTCACCAGGTTGGCCTTTTCAAACTCGTAAGCCGCAGCATATTTCTTCATGAGTTCCTTTAGCCGGGCATTCACCGCCCCCAGGTTGCCCTTAATGATTTCTTCGATCTGGCTTATGGTTTCGTTGTATTCTTCCTCACTTTGCAGCCCCTCACAAGGCCCCAGACAGTTTCCAATGTGATACTCAAGGCAGACCTTGAACTTCCCGGCCTTGATATTTTCCGGACTCAGATTGAGCCGGCAGGTGCGGTACTGAAAAAGCTGGCGGATCAAATCGAGCAGCGCGTGCATCATCTTGCCCGAAGCATAAGGTCCGAAGTATTTGCTGCCATCGCGCACCACGTTGCGGGTGGAAAAGATCCGCGGAAAAGGTTCGTTCTTAATGCATATCCAGGGATAGGTCTTATCGTCCTTGAGCATTATGTTGTAGCGCGGCTGATACTTCTTGATCAGGTTGTTCTCAAGCAGCAGCGCATCCATCTCGCTGTTAACCACAATATGCCGCACCTCGGCCACGCGTTTCACCATCACCATTACCTTGCCGCTGTCGTAATGATCGCGGTTAAAGTATGATGAAACGCGTTTTTTCAGGTTTTTGGCTTTGCCAATGTAAATGATCTTGCCCTGTTCATCGAAAAACTGGTACACTCCCGGTTTCCCCGGAAGGGTTCTCAGCGCAAGCTGTATGTTTTCCTGATGTTTGGGGTTGATCATAATGCAGGACAATGGCCGCACAAATTTGGCGATTTTTTTCCAAACCTGCTGCCAGCTGCCAAGCTATTTGCCAGGGCGGCATTGCCCAGCCCGCCATCCTTTGCAGGGCGGTTGCTGCCGCTCGATGAGCACGACACGTCGTACTTGGCAGCATCTGCTAGTACGTTAAGCTTTTTCAACACCCGTTCCTTCATTTACAAGAAAGATTTCCTGATTAAAAACTAATCAAAACCGTTCATTGTAAAATACGCTATATCCCTGAAAAATAAAAAGCTTTTTTCGGAAAAGAACTTTCAAAACAGGGACAGGGACCAAAAACTTTGTGGCTTTTGGGCCTTCTTGGCGAAACTTTGTGCAACCATAAAAACCAATTACCCAAAACTCACGAAGGAGGCAAAAAGCCACAAAAGAAAACAGAAACAAGTTTACCTGTCTATGGAGTATCTCAGCCCCGCGTAAAACATTCGTCCTATTATTGGTCCCCAGATCATGGAGCCATCGAAGTAATCGCCAAAAGGATCGGTCGATGCAATGATGGGGTTCATTTGTTTAAAGTTGGTCAGGTTCTCTCCACCCAGGTAAAGGTCGAACGCCCTGAGCCGGTAGGTAACCTGCCCCAGCAACATGGTGTGGGCCGGCGACTGAGTTGGCATGCGAAACTGCTCGGGCAGCATGTCAGTTGAAGGAATGCGGCTCGGGCCGTTGAACTGAGCGGTAAGGTCGAACTGCCAGCGGTTGCTGGGCGTGGCATACGAACCGGAAAGCAGGCCCTTGTAGCGATTTACGAAGGGTTTTACTTCCAGCACATCGTTTATAGTGGTCTTCACATCCGTGAACCTGTATGCGGTAGTAATCTCAAAACGACGAACCGGCTCAAAACTCATTTCCACCTGGAAATTGTTGGCGTAAGATTTCCCGTTCAGGTTGTAAAAACGTGCTTCATTCACATCGGAATCCACATCCACAATCAGCTGGTTCTGAAAATCGGTACGATAATACTCAGCAGTGATGGAAGCATCGTTGCCAAAAACCATAAGTTGTCGCGATACGCTTCCACCATAGTTCCAGGCTTTTTCAGGCCGGATCTCTTCGAGTACCCTGATGCGGCGGTTGCTCACCAGCAGCCCGGTATTTTCTGCAATCAGGTTAGGCACGCGGAAGCCCTTACCAGCCGAAGCCCGAAAAGTGGTAAGCTCTCCAAGCTTGTAACGTGCGTGAAATCGGGGGGTAAGGAATCCTCCATAAATATTGTGATAGTCGGCCCGAAGTCCCGCAATGAAAGTGAAATCCTCGCCCAGGTTCATGGTGTACTGACCAAAGATACCCGGCACGGCCTCGCGGCGCTCAAAAAGACTGTCGGAGAGCAGCTCGCTGTAATCATCGAACAGAAAGCTCACCCCGGTGGTAAAGCGGTGGTCAGGATTGCGGGCAATGGTATTTTCGAACAGTATGTTGGCATAAAAGGTATTCTGGGTGCCATCGTAAGTAGTCAAGCCATAATTTGAATCGTGGCTGTGGTGCGAAAAGTCGAATTGGGTGCCAAGGCTTGCATCGGGCATATTGCGAAAAAAGAAACCTGTTTTGGCAAAGGCTTCATACCTGCGGGTGTTGATACCAAATCCGTAATAATTGTCAGAGCCCCAGTCTTCATTGTTATGGAAGAATGATTTCTGACCGCCTTCGCGACCTTCCTCCAAGATTCTCACGCCAAACTGCGACTCCATGATTCCCGGTCGGTCGTAGCGGTAACGGTTGATCACATTGAATTTCCTGACCAGCGGGTGGTCAAGGAAAGTGTCGTGGTTGTGGTCTATGGTATTGTTGAGCAACTCACCGTGAGCCATTACCATTGTATGCCAGCGGGGGTTTAGCCTTACTGCCGCATTTACAGAGCTTTCGAGGCGGCCAAAGTCGTTGGCGTAGAAGTTGTAATACAGCTGTTCGGCACTTTCGGGTTTTTTCAGCTCCACGTTGATCTGGCCGGTGATGGATTCGTAACCATTGATAACGCTGGCGGCACCTTTCGACACCTGAATGGCTTCCATCCAGGGTCCGGGCGTATAGCTCAGTCCGAATGGCTGACCCAGCCCACGTAAGGTGGGCATGTTTTCAGTAAGTATCTGGCTGTAAATGCCTGCCAGCCCAAGCAGCTGTATCTGCTGGGCACCAGATACGGCATCGCTGTATGACACATCAATAGAGGCATTGGTTTCGAAGGCTTCCGAAAGGTTGCAGCAGGCAGCGCGCTGAAGTTCGCTGGTAGTAATTACATTGGTAAGCATGGGCTCCAGCGTGGAGTAATGCGTGCCGGGCCGGCGTCCGGCCACCACCACTTCATCCAGGTTGCGGGTAGCCTCCAGCACAACGCTGATCTCCGTGTCAGCAGCTGTGATATTCAATGTGTCACTTTCATAGCCAATGTAGCTTACCACAAGTTTGTGCGGGAGCCTGGAAGGTTTTTCCAATTCAAAGCGGCCTTCAGAGTTGGTGGCAGCCCCCCGGGTGGTACCCAGCCAAACCACATTGGCCCCGATCAGGGGATTTAAATGGAAATGGTTTCCATGGGGCTCACTTTCGTAAACAACACCCCTCAACATACCACCCTGTGAGAACAATCCTCCTGAAATAAAAGTCAGGATGGTAAAAATGAGTGTTTTAATTTTTGGGTTCATGGTTTTCAGGTTTTTTCGTGCAAACGGTAGTCGCCAAAATCCTCCAGAAGGGCATTCATAGCGTCCGTTTTGATTTCATCCACTGACTTGATTTTTACGGTAGCTGATGCAAGGTCAACCTGCACTTGCTCCACGCCTGCCATCCCCGAAAGGGCTTTTTGAACGCGGTTTACACAAGCGTTGCAGTGCAAACCGCTTACAGAAAAGGTCTTTTCCATAATGCTGAAATTTTTATTCCTGGTTATGGACTTTGTTGTTTTTCAGCATTTCAGGATCGCGCGGATACTTGCAGCAGTGGTGCAGGTTTTTGTAAGTTTCCTCATCGGTAATGAAGCTTTCGGTATCATGACCAGCTTTGGCAATGGTGCGCTCGATCTCTTCCTGGCTGGTGCGGTTTGCACGGTAGTTAACCGTCAGTAAGTTTTTTTGCTGGTCCCAGCTGGCCGAACGCACGCCCCTTACACTGTAAGCGGCTTTCTCAATACGATCCTTGCACATGCCACAAAGGCCAAGCACCTTGATCTCGGTTTCTACATTGCCTTCAAGCGCGGGCTCCTGGGCATTCATTGGGTTGGAAAATCCTGCAAAAAGAATCAGGATAATAGTGACTAAAAAAGATAATATGGTTTTCATTATTTAAAATTTTTCTGGTTAAAACTTGATTTGACACAATACGGCCATGCCTTTCATGGCTTTTGCAAGAAAGGCTGCTGCGGTGCTGCAAAAAAGCAGCAAGTTTTAACAGAAAGCTATTTTAAGCTGATGGAGAAAAACGAGATATTCGGTCCCTGATAAGACAGGGGGCGGTGGACGCTGATAGGCAGCAAGAAAGTGGTCGCTTGGAATATTTTCAGAAAGGTCCGGTTTAATCATTTGCAGCGGCAGACTTACAAAAGCAGCCTCCACCTTAGAAGTTGACGGAGCCACCAGTTCCTCGATCACATAGAGTTGCGATTCGTATTCGCAGCACGAATCAGAAGAAAAGGCTGTTGAACAAGTGGTTATAAGGGTTTTGACTGGAGTACAGCAGGAAACGGGTTCTTGTGCTTCAGCTGGAGTTTCCGTTTCGCAGCATGATGCTGAATTGTGCAGCGCATATTCCACAATATTGCAGGAGGGGCAAGTATGCTTCACCAGGCGGAATCCGGTGGCAGAAACCACGAAGGCAAGCATAGTTACCAACAGTAGAATATTTTTGGAAACTTCGCGCATTAAAACAAAGTTATTTATAATCTTTCTAAATAACAAGCTTTATTCACTAATAATGAGCTAGTCGGGTCGCTCAAGCATGGCAGGAAACAGGGTAGTACTCAGCAGGTGCCACCTTTCTTCAAACAAAGCGTATGTAAGGGTTCCCTCGATGGTATGCTCGCCCTCGCTGAAGGTATTGGCTTCAAAAAGGTTGATGATATTTTGCCGATCCTCTTCCGATTCGGCCGCTTGCAGCGTGGATTCAAAATTTTCGGCCCATTGTTCATTTACATCGAAAGAGGTGGCCGTATAACGCTTGGAGATAACATGACCTTTTTTTACTTTGATTCTGGCCTCAATCAGCAAATCTGCATACTTTCCGTCCATATAGTTGGACTGGCTTTTTTCCACCACTCTGACGTCCAGCACCTCAACATAATCCTTGTATATTGCCCTGTTGAAGTGCTGCTCCAGTACCTTTTTCACATCCTGCCGGCCTGGAAGTCCATCTGATTTGCAAGCAGCAAAGCTGAAAAACAGAACGCCAATTACAAAAGCCGAAGTTACCTTGTTATTCATATCCGCTATTTTTTTGAGGACCAAAATTAATGGAAAAAACGACTACCACATACTTTTAAAACCCATAAAAAATACAAGAGGCTGCCCCGGTTTGGAGCAGCCTCTTGTGCCTTATCTTAAAGAAATATCTTAGAAGATAAATTTAACACCTAACTGCAGACTCCAGGTCTGGTTAATGTCGATAATAGGCCTGAAGGTCTCGTAAGGAATTTCGCCTTCGGGACCACCAGTTACCCGTGTAAGCCTGTAAGTAGGAACGTTGTCGGTAGCATCTCTTCCGGCGTAGGTAAGGGGTGAGCGCTGCCAGGTGGTTTCGGATACACCCCATTCGCTGTTGAGCATGTTACCAAAGTTGAGGATATCAACGGTAAACTGCAGCTTATAACGATCGGGCAGACCGGTAAACACGATATCCTGAGCAATACGCAAGTCGAAACGGTGCAGCCAGGGAAGTATGGCCCCATTACGTTCGGCAACTTTTCCACGGTTTGCGCTCAGGTATTTATCCTGCTCAATATAATCATTCAGGATAGCCCATTGCTGTTCGGGGGTGTAAGTAGTACCGGCAATGGTTACGGGAATGAACCGTACTTCGTTTGCACTTTTGGGAATATACATCAAACGGGCAGCACGGTCGCCAAAGTTACCGGCGTACACATAGCTGAAACGACCGGCTTCGCCCCCACTGTAATACAGGGAGAAAGTAGTGGTGTTCCTGGGGCTAAAAATAGCCGTATTGAGCGAGAGGTAACCCACAATGCGGTTGGGCTGGTCGAAGCGGCTGTAACCAACTTCGGGCTGGTTGCGGTTCTCGGCTACTTCGTTTGGCCACAATGAAGCAGCCTGCGAGCCACCAATCAGACCATAGTCTTTACTTACACTGCGAGTGTAGGCAAGGCTGGCATAAACACCCGAGCCAAAGTCTTTCTGCAGCTGAGCAGTAATAGAAGCGTAATATCCTTCGTTAATATTGGTCAGATACATAACCTCATTGAACTGGGAGTTTTGTGTGTAGGAGGAAAAATAGGGTCTGGGGTCAGCACCGCTGAAATAACCAGCAGGTTCAGCCAGGTTTATGTTCATTGCCAATGGGCTGTTGAAGTCCTGCGAGTAAATACCCTCGAGGGTAGCAATTACACCATAGGGCAGTTTGTAGTCAGCTGCCAGGTTGGTACGCCACACCTGGGGGAATTTAAAGTTGCGGTCGGTAAGGTTAATGTCTCTTGAAAGCTGAGCATCCAGCGTTTCCGGATCGGGCTTATACACGCTGGGGTCAGCCTGAAAGCCTTGCCATGCGGGCCTTCCGCCTTCGCCCCAAACATTCTCAACCCATTGACCACCTACAAGGGAGTAACGATCCCAACCATCTAAACCGCGGGTTACACCGTTGGCACTAACCTGGTTGGATATCCATACAAAGGGAATACGTCCGGAGAAGAGGCCAGTACCACCACGAACCTGCAGGGAGTTGTCACCAAACACATCCCAGTTGGCGGCAATTCTGGGCGACAAAAGCAAACGGGCCTTGGCCAGCTGGCTCACATCAGGAATTATCTGAGAGCCATCCCTTGGATCAGTAAAATAAAGACCATCATTTACAAGTGCGTCCAGCCTGGGGTTGCGGGGCAGATCAATGGGGAAAAAAGGCAGGTCCACACGCAGACCAGCGGTAACCACAAGGTCGCGGTTAACCTGATACTTGTCCTGGAAATAAACACCCAGCTGAGCGAATTCCGTTTCGTCGAGCGGCAGGTCATCTTTGCCCTTGTAAGAATAGCTCATAGCAAAGCCATCGGGGCGTGCATCGGGCAGCCTGTTTACAACCACATCCAGAAAGTTCTGATAAGAGTTAAATCGATAGAACGTATGCGCATTGGGGTTGAAAGCATTGGCAAAGGTTTGGTACTCGAAGTTTATACCGGCAGTAAGGGTATGCGCGCCCATAAATGCCGAGAAGTTATTGGTAATATTGAAAACGTCGTTTTCAAGCAGGTTACCAACCGAGTAAAGTTCGTTACCCAGCGCAAAATAATACCTGGGAGTACCGAGGGTTTCAGCCGGCGGAGGATCGCCATCCCACTCCAGAACTTCAATAAACGGGAATACCTGTCCGCCGGGAATACCACGGGTAGGGTCCTGAATGGTGGTGTAGCCAATGTTCAGGTTGTTGGCAAAACGGTTGCCAAACACTGAGTTCAGCTCGGCTACAAGTGAGGTAACCGTATTATCGTCGGTATAGTTGGCATTGCGGAAGGTGAGCGCTTCATTACCAAAACGGTTGGTGTTACTATAGCGGGTCACGTTTCTAACGCTGTTACCGTTAATGGTCACATCGCGGAAAGCATCGTAATGATTGAGGCGCACAGCCAGGCGGTGGTTGCGGTTAATGTTAAAGTCAACCCTGAAGTTAAGACGCAGGCCCTCGTTAGCAAAAGGATAGTTTTCGTAAGGACCTGTTTCATAACCATATATTGACATCATTTGCTGCCTTACAAAGTCCATGCGATCGGCGGGCACCCTGGTTACGTTCTGGCCATCGGGCGGAAGCCCGGGGCGGGTGGCAAGGCGCTGGTCGCCAGGTACCGAAGCTTCTTCTTGTTCCACACTAACAAAGAAGAAAAGGCGGTCGCGGATAATCGGTCCACCAACACTGGCGCCACGAATTTCCGTCACGGCGTCGGAAACGTTGAGGGATTGCTCGCCAATTTTGCGGCCAATCATATATTCATTTCTGAGGAAAGAATAGGCCGAACCACGGAACTCGTTGGATCCGGATTTGGTAATAGCATTCACGTTGGCACCGGTAAAACCACCCGAACGAACGTCGTAAGGAGCAATATTTACCTGGATTTCTTCGATAACTTCAATACTAATGGGGTTGGTTCCGGCAAACTGCCCGGAACCCAGACCAAAGTTGTTATTGTAAATGTTACCGTCGATGGTGTAGTTGTTAAAGCGGTTGTCGCGACCGGCAAAGCTGGTTCCGTTACTTTGCGGGTTAAGGCGGGTAAAGTCGTTGATGCTGCGCGAAATAGTCGGCATCAGGTTAATGGTTTCGCTGTCGAGGTTGGTGGTGGCACCTGTACGACCAGCATTAAACACACGGTCGAGGGTGCCGGCAATAACCACCTCTTCGAGCACCACGCCCACTTCGAGCATAAAAAATACCATACTGCGGGTTTCACCCAGCGAGAGGTAAATATCACTTACCTGGTCGTTCTGATAACCCACGTGGCTGACAGTAATCTCGTAAGGTCCACCGGTCCGGAGGTTGGGCAAATTAAAGCGGCCATCTGCCCTGGTAATGGTGCCATAGCGCGTTCCCGAAGGAAGGTGAACGGCAACCACGTTGGCATTGGGCATGGGCTCACTGGTAATGGTCAAAACCGTACCCTCGACAGAGGCGGTTGTGATACCCTGAGCAAATGCTGCATTCGACCCGATAAGCAGGCTTAAGACAGCAATCACGCACATCAAAATGGTTTGTTTTCTCATTGTTTTTTGTTTTGTGATTGAAAAGATTAGGGTTGGATTTATTGGTTAAGGACTAACTAAATTGTGATTGTATGTTTTGCTAAAATTGAGAGGCAAAATTAATCGATTGCAGCGAAATCAAAAACACCAAAATGCACTTCAACTTTAAGTTTTTGTTAAATATTGGTTAATACTTTTTTTAAGGGGGATTAAAGATGGTCAAAAGTATCTCTTTTTCAAACAGGCCCACAAAAAAGTTATTAACGAGAAATTAACCAAGTTTTTCATCCGTAAATAACTTTCAAATTAATGTCGGATGGAACTCGCATGAAGAATTTTCCTCCGTGTTTGTGTTTAACAATGCATGCTCGTTTCATAAAGATGTTAAAATTACGTTATAGCATAAACACGTTCCTGCGGCTGCCTGCCGCGGCTTTTCCCTTTTGCAGGGTAAAGGCAAAGGTGGTGCCTACGCCCAGGGTGCTGCGCACGTTAATGGTTTGCTGATGGGCTTCAATAATATGCTTCACTATGGCCAGCCCCAGCCCGGTGCCCCCCTCCCCTTCGCGAAAGGCGCGACTTTTATCGCCCCGGTAAAAACGTTCAAAGACCCTTGGGAGTTCCTCACGGGGAATGCCTATGCCACTGTCGGTTACTTCAATCAGTATGTTCTCATCCATATCGAAAAAGCTAATCTTGGTGCGGCCATTTTCGGTGCCATACTTAATGGAATTGACCACCAGGTTGGTAAGCACTTGCTGTATCCCTTGCCGGTCGGCCTCGACGAATATGGGTGAGTCATAGCTGCGGCCAAAGT
Source organism: Bacteroidales bacterium UBA4814 (assembly GCA_002402465.1). Lineage (GTDB taxonomy): Bacteria > Bacteroidota > Bacteroidia > Bacteroidales > UBA7960 > UBA7960. Next base: position 341,900 of record DHFW01000049.1, on the reverse strand, counting down.
GCAGGTGAATATTTCGAGCAGCAGCCTTTATTTCCATAAACTCCATTACCTCGCGCGCCAGTGCCACCATGTCGAAGGTGGAAAAATTCAGCTTCAATTCGCCTGACTCCAGTTTTGCGATGGCTTCGAGGTCTTCGATGATGCCGATCATGCGGTCGATGCTTTGCTCGGTACGCAGAAGGTATTTACGATTAATCCCGGGATCGTCGATGCCACCGTCGAGCAGGGTAAGCACATAGCCCTGGATGTTGAAGATCGGGGTTTTAAGCTCGTGCGACACATTGCCCAGAAATTCGCGCCGGTAGGCTTCAAGCTTCTTGAGTTCTTCCACCTCTTTCTTTTTGCTGGTGGCCCATTCAAGCACTTCCTGGTTGGTTTCCCTTATAATGTCGTTTTTGCCAAATAATATGGCCTTTTTCTGCCCCTTAGGGGCTTTCATCTCATGTATGGTTTTGTAAATCAACCTTATGCGGTCGTATATAAAGCGCTCGAGGATAAATCGAAACAGAAAAAAAGTAATCACAAACAGTACCAAATTACCTACCAGCAGGGTTTTCCAGAGCAACTCGCCATACACAATGCGGGTGGTAATGCCATAGGCAAGTGAAAATGCCAGGGAAACGATCAAAGAAGTAATCAGGGCAAGTTTGCGCGGGGTTGCATAATTCATCATAACCTACACCTCGAATTTGTAGCCCACACCTTTCACTGTTTTGATGTTTTCCAGGCCGATCTTTTCGCGCAGCTTGCGCACGTGTACATCGATGGTGCGATCGCCTACCACCACGTTGGTTCCCCAAACGCTGGCAAAGATCTCTTCGCGCGAAAACACCTTATTGGGCCTGGAGGCCAAAAGGGCAAGCAGTTCAAATTCTTTTTTGGGAAGACTTATTTCCTGCTCGTCTTTAAAAATCAGGTAACGCTCGCGGTCTATCAGAATATTGCCCACCTGTACCCTTTCGCCGGCTTCGCCTGCTCGGGCCGATCGGCGCAACAGGGCTTTTACACGGCTCAGCAACAAGCTGGGCTTAATGGGCTTGGCAATATAATCGTCGGCACCTGCCTCAAAGCCTGCCAGCTGAGAATAGTCCTCTCCACGGGCAGTGAGGAACGCAATAATGCTGTGCGAAAGCTCAGGAAACCGCCTCAGCTCTCGGCAAGTCTCCATGCCGTCCATTTCGGGCATCATCACATCAAGAATAATCAAGTGCGGAAGTACCTCGCGGGCTTTTTCCAATGCCTGTTTGCCATTGAGGGATTTGTATACTGTGTAGCCTTCGCGGGTGAGGTTGTATCCGATAAACTCCAGGATGTCGGGTTCGTCGTCAACAAGCAAAATGCGGTAATTGCCTGGCTTCATTTATTGATTTTAATGCAAGCCAAAATTAATTGATTTTTCTCAGTAAAATAGCCCGGGCCCTTTTATAAAGGGCTCATTTATAGTTTCCTTAAAATTAATTTAACAATTTCTTAATACAGATGAGTGGACTGCATGCATTGCTATAGCAGCGACCATGCCAGGCCGAATGTCCATACGGTGTTATATTGCCCGCGGTTGTACCATGTTTGCGAGCCGCCCAGGTGGGGCCTGAGCGGGGTAATGCCCTGCGAAAAACGCAGGTGAAATTTGAGGCGATTGGCCACAGGATAATATAGTCCGAGCAACACATTCAACTCTGCATCGTTATAAGGCTTTTCCTGGGCAAGATCGATTTCAAGGTCGTTTTCTTTTTCGAGGGCTGCCACCAAAAAGGCCAGTGAAAGGCCTGCTTCGAGCGAGAGCCGCCCCCCATGGCGAAGGTTTTCCCCCAAAGGAAAATCATAAATAAACAGCAAGGGAACCTCGACATACTGGAGTGAAAAGCGATAGTCGTAAAAGTTGTTTTTTTCGTTGGGGCGCGATCGGCTTCCTTTTTGTATGTAAAGCATCTCGAGCTGCACCCGGCTGTATGCACCAAGCCCGGTACTGGTAAAAACCGAGGCAAACCAGCCCAGCTTGTCGGGGCCACCCAGGTTATCGCCCGAAACCTCGCTGGCAGCAATGCCGGCACGAAGGCCGCCATCGAAGCCCTGTCCCGCAGCAAACCCTGCCCCAAAGAACAAAGCAAAAAACAACATCCAAACGCCTTTTAGCCTGTAGGCCATAATAAGCTGGTTGAAAAAGTTTTAAAGCAAGAAAAATCACCATTCAACGGTGTGAAAAACAAAAATAACTCTTTTATTTAATTTTTTTTAAGGTTAAGCGTAAAACTAAGGGTAAAATGCAATATATTTGAAAATATCTATTAGGCGATGAAAACACGTCGCTTGTTACGTTTCTTTTCACATTGGCAAGGGAAATTTCCAGATTGGCCTTAAGCGATGGTAATTGAGTGATTTTAACTGGGATGCATACTAAAGAACAGGCTGAATTATCGGCAAAAGAATTGCTTGACCTTTACTGGTACGCGCTTGACGAAAACATTGCCTTGCTGATGCTGAACGAGCAAGGTCGAGTTACTTATGCCAACAAACAATTCGCAACTCTCAGCGGGTACAATGTTAGTGAAGTTCACGGCCGTTTTACCGATTTTATCGACTCATCCTCCCATCACCAGGGATTCAAAACCGAGCTGGAGAACCTGATACAGTCGGGTAAGACCTGGAAAAGAGAACTTTGCCTTCAGGCCAAAGATGGCAAGGCAATGAAGCTGCATGCGGCCTTTTACCCCTGGCCAGGTCGGCAGCAACCCCTGCAGCATTTAATCATTTTTCAGCCTGTGGAAAAGCTACTGCAAGCCTTGCCAGCCGATATGGTTTCGCGCAAAGAAGAGCTTTCGCACATTGCCCATGACCTGCGCAACCCGCTATACAACCTCATTGCGCTCTGCGGATTGCTTTTCGACACGCCTCTGAACGAGCAGCAACTCGTATTTGTGAAAAAGCTAAAGCAAACTATCAGCATCCTTTCGGGAATGATTGATGACATGATGCTCACCTGCCTGGGAGAGCAACCCGATTTGAAGCCAGCCAAAAAAGCGCTTTCGCTGAAAAAAACCATTGAAGACTTCCAACTGCTCTTTGCCCGGCGTGCACAGGAAAAAGGCATTCATACCGCCGTAGAAGCCGATCTGTCGCTGCCCGACTGCGTATATGGCGACAGCAGGCGCCTAAGCCAGATCATAATTTACCTGGCCGAATTTCTGCTGGCCCACCCCTGCACCCGGTCCATTAGAATTACCGCCCTGGGCGAACAAAAAAGCCTGGAAAAATTCGAAATCTCTTTTTTTGTGCTGGGCCAGTTTGCCCCTGGCAAGCCAGAAACCGAAAACAATGTGCAAAGTTCTGCAGATTTCAACCTTACCCTTGAAAAAGTAAAATACAACGTGGACCTGCTGGAAGGAAGCATACTTTTGCAGGAAATCAACAGCCAGGCTTTTTACTTTCATTTTTTGCTGCCATTCGACCTGACCCCCCCGCGCGAAACCGAAAAGGCAGAAAATATTTCTGCTTCCGAAAATGAGCCCCCAAAGCCAGAAAACATTAAGATTCTGGTGGCAGAAGATGTGGAACTGAACCAAATGGTAATGAAGCACCAGCTAAAAAAAATGGGCATTGAACCTGAATTTGTAAGAACCGGATTCAATGTACTGGAAAAGCTCAAATCCCAACAATATGACCTGATTCTTATGGATGTGCAGATGCCCGGACTGAACGGCCTGCAAACCATAGATGCCATACGAGTCGCCGAAAACGCCCCCTATGCCAACATACCTATTATTGGCATAACAGCCAGCATTGGCGAAAACGCCCGAAAAAAATGCCTGGAGGCAGGGGCCAACGACTTTGTGCCAAAACCCTACGAGCCTGAAGAATTGAAAAATAAAATTGAAAAACTGGTGACAGAATACCGCCAAAAAGAAAAAATAGTTACTACCAACCCTCCTCCTGAAAATATCATGAAAGAAAAATTGTATGACCTCAGCAACCTCGAACAAATGAGTGATGGCGACAAGGAGTTTATGGTCACCATGATCTCGTATTTTGTGGACAACACCCCCGAAGTGCTCGAGAACCTCTACACCAAAACCAAAAACCAGGACTGGGAAGCAGTGAAGCAGATCGCACACAAACTAAAACCTCAGCTCAACTACGTGGGAATTAACCAAATTGAAGATGAGGTGGAACAGATTGAGCAGTATGCCGACAAAAAAGAAAATCTGGACAAAATACCGGCAATGGTTGAAAACTCTACCCGGGTTTGCCGGCAGGCTCTCGAGCAACTAAATGAAGAACTAAAAAGACTCACCCTCGAGTGACCAAATCTGGACATAAAATATACGCAGTTTCCTTTGTTCAACTTTTGGCAAACTTCACGGCCAAAGGTTAAAAAACTTGGCTGAATTATTTCCTAAGCCCATTGCTATTAAATTAAAGGTTTTTATGAACCAGTAGATGGAAAAATGGTGGTTTTTTAAAAATAAATCAGTATTCATACTTATGGAGAACTGGTGTAAAATACCTGAAAAATCGGTAAATACCCTGATTAATTAGTCCCTATTTTTGACAAATCTTTGTAATGGATTATTGGCAGTTTCTTCGTAAATTCATTAAAAAGAAGAAAAACTGGTCTGACGGTTATAAACCGGTCTTTCTTTTTTAAACTTTTTGAAAAAAAGCAACCTTATAAAACAAGATTTACACCCTAAATCACAAAACAATGAAAATACTCGTTTGCGAGGATGATTACATGGTCATTAAAGCCATTGAACACAAGCTAACCCGGGAGGGCTATGAAGTTGATGTTGCCAACGATGGAAGAATGGCTAACGAAAAACTAAGGTCAAAAGAATACGATCTGGTAATCACCGATTTACTCATGCCATTCACTGGCGGGCTCGAACTGATTAACCTGCTGAAGAACGATTTGCAAAAGTCAACTCCTATTATTGTGCTGTCGAAAGTAGGAAATGAAGAAACCATCATTGAAGCTTTCAAGCTGGGGGCGGACGATTACCTTACCAAGCCCTTCAGTCCCAATGAGTTGTCAATAAGGGTAAAACGATTCCTAATTAAGCGCTAGCCTTGAAACGGCAGCCAATATTCACAAAACAATTGGGATGTTTTCAATCCGGAAACATTATGAAACAATATACCACTAAGATTAATAAATCAGCATTTGGCCTGAAAAAACTAAAGGGGTTAATATTCCTTCTGTTTATTGCCATTTCGGCCGGTGCACAAGGGCAGGCCCTGCCCGTTCCCCAGCTCAACCTGGACGACCTGTTCTTTCAGGCTCAGGACCTGGCCTTTGAGCAGGAGAGATCTGCAGCCCGCGAACTTTGCAGGCAAATACTGGAGATCAATCCTGACTACCATGATGCCAGTATACTGATGGCCCGTACCCTTGCCTGGGAGCAACGCTACGATGAGGCAGCCGAAATACTGGAAGAAGTGATTCAAAAATCGCCTTCAAACAGAAGCGCGCTCATGGCCATAACGGATATCCATGCCTGGGCAGGTAATTACCGGGAGGCCATCGATTACCTGGACAAGGTTATTGTGAGCGATCCCAACAACCCCGACCTGCTATTCCGAAAAGCCCAAATGCTGAACGAACTGGGCGAATACCAGCCCACTGTAATATTGCTCCACCAGATACTTGATATTGATCCCACCCACCGCGATGCCAAGGAGCTGCTTTCGACAATTGAAGTAGGCCGCCTGAAAAATTTTGTGGGTGTGGGATATCGCGGCGATTATTTTGAAATGGCCAATTCATGGCACCTTTTCTATGCCGAATACGGAAGACGAACCAATGCATTTGGCACAGTCATTTCGCGTGTAAATGTAGCCGACCGCTTTGGCAATACCGGCCTTCAGTTCGAGGTAGATGCCTATCCGTCACTGGGGCCCGGCACCTATATGTACCTTAATGCTGGCTATTCGCCACACGATAAGTTGTTCCCAACCTTCAGGGCCGGACTGGAAGTGTTCCAGAAGTTGCCTTCGGCCTGGGAAGCTTCGGCAGGACTGCGCCTGCTCAACTTTTCTGAAAACGACCTGCTTATCCTTACCGGATCCATTAGCAAATACTACCGTCAATACTATTTCAGCTTCAGGCCGTTTTTCACTTTTGCCAGCAATACCCCCTCATCGCAATCATACTTCTTTACTATCAGAAGGTATTTCTCCTCGCCCGATCACCACTTATCTGTTACGGCAGGCACTGGCTTTTCGGCCGACGATGATGCCCTGATCGGTGCAGAAGTGTACAACCTCGAAAGCAACAAGGTAATGCTCTGGTACCAGCAAAAAGCAACCCCTCAACTTATTATCAGGGCTGGCGCTGGTTTCCAGTATTACAAAGGCGGGGTGTGGGGCAATAAATATTCGGTTGAGGCTGGCGTGGCTTACTTGTTTTAATAGGGCGTTGGAAAAATGAAAAAACTCACCACAATGACTAAAGGAAAAATATCCATAAAGATTTTTCTCGCCATAACGGGGCTTCTGCTGGCTTCCTTTCAGGTAAGCGCCATGGACGGTACCTTTATGGAATTTAGCAATGAAGCCATAATCAGCCCCATGGCAGAATCAGGCGAAAGCGGATCAGCGCTGGCCGTTGGGCAGGAACCTGTAAGCATAGAAAACCTCAGCCTGTGGCAAAAATTTGTAACCAGATATCAGCAGGCAAGCCTTAAGGTTAAGATACTGGTCGGGATTGTTGTTTATCTTATCTTCAGCCTAACGCTGCTGCTTTTGTTTATCCTGATAAACCGAACCATAAAAACCCGCGAGAGGAAACAGGCCAGTAATATCAAAAGCATTTACCAGGATGAACTCACTAACTTTCTTTTTGGCGAAGAGGATCAAACCTTTGAGTTTACCGGCATTAACCACGAGAAAAACCGCAATATTTTTATTAATGAGCTTTTGTCGCTTCACAACAACCTGTATGGCGAAGCCGCCAACCGCCTGCGCGACCTTTATTTTAACCTGGAGCTTTACAAAGACTCCCTGCGAAAGGTTAACTACCGCAAATGGAACTTAAAGGCCAAAGGGTTCAGGGAACTGGCTCAAATGGATGTGAAGGATGCAAACCGAAACATTGCCAAATATATTAACTCGCGAAATGAAATGCTGCGCATGGAATCGCAGCAAGCCCTGGTAAAACTTAACGACGAAGACCCCCTTGGATTTTTAGATAACCTTAAGTACGAACTCACAGAGTGGGAGCAGGTAAACATCCTTGACACCCTTGAGTATCATCAGATATACATAGAATCGTTCGACCGCTGGATGACCAGCGAGAACGACACCGTGGTAATTTTTGCCACCAGACTGGCAGGACATTATAAGCATATTCATTCATGGCCCCAAGTGCTCAACCTGCTCGAGCACAAGAACCCCAAAGTAAGGCAGTTTGCCATAAAAACCCTCGACATGCTTGAGGTAGCTGAAAACGCTGGCCCCCTGAAAGAAATTTACCAAAAGGATCAGCGCCTGGAGGAAAAGAACGATGATGCCTTTTATAACCTAAATATGGACCGAAACAGGCTGGCAGCCATTGAAGCCATGGACTCCATTGCCACTCCAGCCGATCTTCCTTTTATGGAGCAGGTGCTGAAAACCGAAAAGGACTTCAGGATACTGAAACGGGCCGCGGGCATAACGGCGGGCATAACACCCGGCGGGCCCGAACTGCTCGACCAAATTTTCGAACGCGCCGATCCAGAGTTAAGAAAGATTATTGAATTAACGAAACAAACCGCAGCACAATGATGGAATTTTTTAAAGTCCTGCAATTCATCGTTGAGAATGGGATTATTATCCTTACCATTTTCATCTTCGGATCGTATACGACACTCGCTATTTTTTCGGCCATTGCCATGCTACGCTATATGCGAAAAAACAGCTTCGTTGATTACAACGTGCTGCTTTCCTCCCCGCTGGCACCCTCCATCTCGGTAATTGCCCCAGCCTTTAACGAAGGCAAAACCATTGTAGACAACATACGCAGTCTGCTCTCGCTGCATTACAACGATTACGAGGTTATCATAATAAACGATGGCAGCACCGACGACTCCCTGGAAAAAGTCATCAAAGCCTACGACTTGGTGACGGTAAACCTGCTTTATGAGGAAAAGCTTAAGACCAAGCCCATTAGAGCCATTTACAAGTCGCAAAACAAGGCTTTTTCCAAACTCGTGGTAATCGACAAGGAGAATGGCGGCAAGGCCGATGCCTTGAATGCCGGCATTAACCTCACCCAGAAGGAATACATTTCGGCTATCGATGTGGACTCCATCCTGGTGGAGGATGCGTTGCTGATCATGGCCAAACCATTCCTTGAAGAGTCGGGACATAAAATCATTGCATCGGGTGGGGTTATTCGTATTGCCAATTCGTGCAAGATCGAAGATGGGCACATTACCGAAGTGCGTCTTCCCAGGAAATTCCTGCCGCGTATTCAGGTGCTCGAATACACCCGCGCCTTCCTCATGGGCCGCATGGCATGGAGCAAACTCAACGGCCTCTTGCTTATTTCCGGTGCTTTTGGTATGTTTAACCGCGACGTGGTGATTAACTGCGGCGGCTACAACACCGACCTGGTGGGCGAAGACATGGAACTCATCGTGCGTATGCGCCGCTACATGGCCGAGCGCAAAGAAAAGTACCGCGTCATTTATATCCCCGACCCGCTTTGCTGGACCGAAGTACCTTCGAAACTTAAGGTACTGGTACGCCAGCGCGACCGCTGGACCCGCGGAACCATGGAAAGCCTGTTCAAGCACTTTAAACTGTTTTTCAACCCGCGCTACAAATCATTGGGTCTGCTGGGGCACCCCTACTGGTTTTTCCTGGAGTGGCTGGCACCCATCATCGAGTTTATCGGAATTGTGTATTTCATCATTATTGCCATTTTGGGCTACCCCAACTGGCCCTTCTTTTTCCTGCTGCTGGCCACCGTTTACCTGTTTGCCATAAACTTGAGTTTCTGGGCCGTGCTGTTCGAAGAGTTGTCATTTCACCGCTACAACAAGCGGCGCGAAGTGGTAAAAATGCTCTTTACCTCTTTGCTCGAACCCATACTTTTTCACCCCGTGGTGCTTTTCTCTGCCCTTCGCGGGAACTTTAAGTTCTTTATCGGCGAAAAAACCTGGGGCAAAATGGAGCGCCAGGGCTTTGTGGAAAACGACAACAACGAGGTTAAAGAGGTTGAAGGCGAGCATCCCGAAACCCTCGAATCGCCCGAAACCCCTTCAAAATAAACCTTTCCTGGTTTTTCCCAACCCCGCGGAAAACCGGCCAGGTGGCCGGTTTTCCGATTTTGGGGCATCAACGGCCATTTATGTTATTTTTGTAAAAAAAACTGCATGATCAAATCAATGACAGGTTTCGGCAAAGCTGTTTGCCAGCTGCAAGAAAAGAGCATTAGCATTGAAATAAAATCGCTCAACAGCAAATCGCTCGATGTTTCCTTAAAGATACCCGGAAGCTTCAGGGAAAAGGAGCAGGTAATCCGCAACCTTGCCGGACAAGTGCTGGGCAGGGGGAAGGTGGAGGTTTTCATGACGGTGGAAAACCTGGGCGGCAACACCGATGTGGCTATCAATAAAGCGCTGTTCATACGCTATTTTAATGAGCTGAAAGAGCTTGCCGCAGAACTGCAGGTACCCCTTCCCAACGATCTGATAACCACGATTACCCGTTTTCCTGAGGTGCTTAAGCAGGCCCTGCAGGAGGAAGACGAGCAGTCATGGAGCATCATCGAGGCTGCCATACTTGAAGCCATGCAGCAGGCCAATAACTTCCGGCAATCGGAAGGCGCGCACCTGGCCGAAGACTTGCATGCCCGCATAGAAGCCATTCGCGCACTCCTTGGACAAATAGAACCCTTCGAGGCAAACCGCATCGAAAACCTTAAAACACGCCTAATGAAAGGCCTCAACGACCTGAAGGAAGCCGGGCAACCCGACCCCAACCGCTTTGAGCAAGAACTGATTTATTACCTCGAAAAACTCGACATTACCGAAGAAAAGGTGCGCCTTACAAAGCACCTCGATTATTTTGAAGACACCATGCGCTCAGAAGATAATGCCGGCAAAAAACTCGGCTTCATTTCGCAGGAAATTGGCCGCGAAATCAATACCATTGGAAGCAAAGCCAACGACGGCGACATACAGAAGATTGTGGTGCAGATGAAAGACGAACTGGAAAAAATTAAGGAACAACTGCTCAACATTTTGTAAACATGGAAGGGAAACTATTTATCTTTTCTGCTCCCTCGGGAGCCGGCAAAACCAGCATAGTGAAGGCGCTGCTCGAACAAATGCCCCAGCTCGAGTTTTCGGTATCGGCTACCAGCAGGCCTATGCGCCCCGGCGAAACCGAAGGCGTGGATTATTATTTTCTGAGTACAGATACCTTTCGGAAAAAAATTGAAAACCAAGAATTTTTGGAGTGGGAAGAGGTTTATAATGGCAGCTTTTATGGCACCCTGTACTCAGAGGTGCAGCGCATATGGGATAAAGGCCACCATGTAGTTTTCGATGTGGATGTGGCCGGTGGCATTAACATTAAGAAAAAGTTTGGAGACAAGGCTCTTTCCATTTTCGTGATGCCACCTTCGATTGAAGAGCTGGAGAAACGACTGGTAAACAGAAAAACCGAAACCCCCGAAAGCCTTCACAGGAGGCTGAGCAAAGCACGCTTTGAACTGAGTTTTGCAAACCAGTTCGACCAGGTGGTGGTGAACGATCAGCTGCCTGTTGCCATAGAAGAGGCCCGCAAGCTGGTGGAGAATTTTCTTGAGAAAAGCTGATTGATGAACCACAAAAAAGGAAAAACCAGGACAGGCCTTTTCCCGGGCTCTTTCAACCCTGTTCATACTGGGCACCTTATCATTGCGCACCACCTGCTGCAATACACCGATCTGGAAGCGATCTGGTTTGTTATTTCGCCCCACAACCCTCTTAAAAACAGCCATGAGTTGCTTGCCGAACAAACCAGGCTTGAACTGCTCAAACTGGCAGTAGAAGACCAGCCAGGTTTCGAGGTCTGCGAGCGTGAACTGAGCATGGAAAGGCCTTCCTACACCTATAAAACCCTGGATCTGCTCAGGAGTGAATTCCCCGAAAGGGATTTTGTGCTGATTATTGGCAGCGACAACCTCGATGTGTTCGACCAGTGGAAGGAGTACAAAAAAATCCTGGCTGAGACCGATATTTACGTGTATCCCCGCAAAGGCTCGCCAGGATCGGTATTTTATAATGAGCAGCGCGTAAAGGCTGTGGAAGCACCCCTGGTGGAAATCTCATCCACTTTTATCCGCGAGGCTTTCCGCAAAGGATTGGACCCGAGGTATTTACTTCCCGAAAGAGTATACAAGCAAATAATTGCCAAACAGTATATCCCTAAAGGTTGAATTCCTTTTTCAGGATATCCACGTAATCTTCCTTTTCCCAGGCAAAGAAATCAACTTTCTTAAATTTCTTCGTTACTTCTTTGCCATCGATTTTCACTTTCCTTTTCTCCACATCCGGGCCGTCGTACATTACCTCCACTTCTTCGTTGTAGTGGGTGCGGCCAAAGTGTCCGTAGGTGGTGGTTCTTTTAAAAATGGGATTTTTCAGCCCAAAGCGCCTGATGATGGCAAAGGGACGCAGGTCGAAAATTTCCTTTATTTTTTCGGCAATCTGCCCATCCGACAGGTTCACCCTCGAGGAGCCGTAGGTGTTGACAAACACGCCAACCGGCTCTGCCACGCCAATAGCGTAGGCCAGTTGCACGAGCACCTCATCGGCCAGGCCGGCAGCCACCATGTTGCGGGCAATGTGTCTTGCAGCGTAGGTGGCCGAGCGGTCAACCTTGCTGGCATCCTTACCTGAGAAAGCGCCACCGCCGTGGGCACCTTTACCGCCGTAGGTATCTACGATAATCTTGCGTCCGGTCACACCGGTATCGCCATGGGGGCCGCCAATAACAAACTTTCCGGTAGGGTTCACCAGCAAATTGAAGCCCTTCTCAAAAAGTGGCCGCACCCGTTCAGGCAACTCGCTCATTGCTGCAGGAATCAGGTATTCAATAATATCTTCCTTAATCCGCTTTTGCATGGCTGATTCTGCGGAAAAACGAGCTTCGTCAGTATCGTCGGCGGGGAGAATAAACTCATCGTGCTGAGTCGACAACACAATGGTATCGATGCGCACGGGCTGGTGTCCTTCGTCGTATTCGATGGTAACCTGCGACTTGCTGTCGGGGCGCAGGTAGGTCATAACCTTTCCTTCCTTGCGTATGCGCGCCAGCTGCTGCAGCAAAATGTGCGAGAGGTCGAGCGACAGTGGCATGTATTCGTCGGTTTCGCGCGAAGCATAACCAAACATCATGCCCTGGTCGCCGGCGCCCTGGTCCTCCTCGCGTGTACGCTCCACACCCTGGCGAATATCGGGTGACTGCTCATGAATGGCTGAAATTACGCCACACGAGTCCGCTTCGAACTTCAAGGCAGAATCAGTATAGCCAATATCCTTCAACACTTCGCGAACCACCCCTTGTACATCGACCCAGGCAGTGGTTTTTACTTCGCCCCCGCATACCACCAAACCTGTAGTTACAAGGGTTTCGCAAGCAACTTTCGATTCAGGGTCCTGACGCAAAAACTCGTCGAGCAAGGCATCAGAAATCTGATCGGCAACTTTATCCGGATGACCTTCTGAAACGGATTCAGAGGTAAAAAGATATCCCATAATTGATAAGGCTTATTAATTCAAAAAAAAATGACCTGCAAAGTTAATGAATATAATCATAAAAAGTTCAGATCAAACGGTAAGTTGCCTGAAGACCTGCTCCAACGATTGCTCTTCGTGGTCCATGGAAAGGATCACCAGCTGGTGGTTCACGGCGAAACGAAACACCTCGGGGCGCAAGTCGCGTTCGCTCTGGGTAAAGATGCGGCAGCCAGTGGGACCGGCCTCTACTACATCCACCACCCCATCCATTTCGCGCAGCTTGCCGGCCGGATAAGCCCGGTCGAACTCCACCCGGATAATACGCGAGGTCTGGTTGAGCAACTGAACCTGGCTGGTGGGTGCGTCGGCCACAATGTTTCCGCGGTTAATGATGATAACCCGGTCGCATACGGCCTCTACCTCCTGCATAATGTGGGTGGAAAGCAGTACCGTCTTTTCTTTTCCAATGTTGCGGATCAGCTGACGTATCTCGCCCAGTTGGTTGGGGTCAAGCCCCGAAGTGGGCTCGTCGAGGATAAGCACCTTGGGATCGTGTATGAGCGCCTGGGCCAAACCCACCCGCTGACGGTAGCCTTTCGACAAGGCACCGATCTTTTTTCCAGCCTCCAGGCTCAGCCCGGTCAGGCCAATCATATCGCTCACGCGCTGGCGTATCTGCTTGCCAAGTTTATGTATGCCGGCTACAAATTCAAGGTATTCCCTCACGTACATCTCCAGGTACAGGGGGTTATGCTCGGGCAGGTAACCCACCAGCCGCCGAACTTCCAGGGCCTGTGACACCACATCGAAGCCGCAAACAGAAACCTGCCCACTGGTTTGCGGCAAATAACAGGTAAGTATCTTCATCATGGTCGACTTTCCGGCCCCGTTGGGACCCAGCAAGGCTACCACCTCACCCTGGTTTACTGAAAAAGAGACATTGTTGAGGGCTTTTTGCGCCCCGTAGAGCTTGGTTACATTCTTGGCTTCTATCGACATATGCGATTGCGGGTTTGCGCTAAATTACTAATTTTATGAAAAAATTGGCCCATAATCATTCTCTCAAAAAAACTGGATTGAAAGGCATTGTAACAAAATCGACCGGAAGCTGGTACACCGTAATGGACGAGCAGGGCCGCCGGCACAAATGCCGCTTGCGCGGGAAATTCAAGATGGCAGGGGTGAAATCGACCAACCCCCTGGCTGTAGGCGATATGGTGGAGTTCCAAACCGACCCGGGCCAGGAAACCAGCACCATCACTGCCATATCCGACCGCCGCAACTACATTATCCGCAAGGCCACCAACCTTTCCAAACAAACCCACATTATTGCCGCCAATATGGATCAGGCCATGGTCATAGCCACCCTGGCCGAGCCACGTACCTCAACAGGTTTTATAGATCGCTTTCTGGTAACCTGCGAAGCCTACAGCATTCCCGCCGTTATCGTTTTCAACAAAAGCGATCTGTATGATGAAGAAAGCCAAGAATATATCGAACAGCTAACCAGGATGTATTGCGACGTTGGCTATCAGACCCTGATCGTTTCGGCCACACAGAGGCAAAACCTCGAAGCTTTTGAAGCTATGCTGCGCGGAAAGACCACCCTGCTTGCAGGCCACTCCGGGGTGGGAAAGTCCACACTTATCAATGCCATCGAGCCCAGCCTGAACCTTAAAGTGCAAACTATTTCTCAAGCGCACCTCAAAGGGAGGCACACAACTACCTTTGCAGAAATGTTTCAACTTTCAAACGGAGGTTTTATCATCGATACGCCGGGAATAAAAGAGTTTGGACTGGTGGATTTCGAACCCTGGGAGCTCTCGCATTACTTTCCTGAAATGCGCGTGCTTTTCAACCAGTGCCGCTTCGACAACTGCACCCACCACAATGAGCCCGGCTGCAAGGTGAAAGAAGCCGTGGAAAACGGAAAAATCAGCATTTTGCGATACAGCAATTACCTTAATATGCTGCTTGGGGAAGACAGAAAAAATTAACAACTAAATAATAATGAAGAATGAAAAATTGTTTTTGGAATTGCATATTGTGATTTTTCTTTTTTGGGTTAGTTTTTTGTTAATGGATTTAAATTATCATTCAAAATTTATCAATCATAAATAAAAAAGAGTGAGAGCGGTAATTCAACGAGTAGAAAAAGCAAGCGTAGAAATTGAGAACCAACTGCATGCCTCCATTGGGCCCGGAATACTGGTGCTGCTTGGCATTGAAGAGGCCGATGGCAAAGAGGATGTGGAGTGGCTGGCCGGAAAGATAAGCCGGCTGCGCATTTTCGACGACCAGAACGGGGTAATGAACCTGGCCCTCGATGAGGTGAATGGCGAAATTCTGGTGGTAAGCCAGTTTACCCTGCATGCCAGCACCAAAAAAGGGAACCGACCCTCTTACATTCGTGCCGCCAGACCCGAGCACGCCATTCCCAATTACGAAGCTTTTCTGAAACAGTTGGAGCAGGAAACCGCCACTAAACCCCAGGCAGGGGTGTTTGGCGCCATGATGAAAGTTTCGCTCATTAACGATGGCCCCGTGACGATAATAATTGACACCAAGGCAAAAGAATAACTATAATTCAATTTGAAGATGACACTTCAGGAAGCCCAGAACAAAGTGGACCAGTGGATCAATACCATTGGCGTCAGATATTTCAGCGAACTTACAAACATGGCCATGCTCACCGAAGAGGTGGGCGAAGTGGCGCGTATCATGGCACGCACCTATGGCGATCAGTCATTCAAGAAAAGTGACCGGCAAAAAAACCTGGCCGACGAACTGGCCGATGTACTATTTGTGCTTATTTGCATTGCCAACCAAACCGGCATTGACCTGACAGAAGCGCTGGAAAAGAACCTTAAGAAAAAAACGGAGCGCGATGGGCAACGCCACTGGCAAAATCCAAAACTGAAAAACGGGAAAAAACCAGACAGAATTTGAAGGCTACTGGCTGTCGTAAGCCCATTTGAGCCAAACTGCACCCCAGGTAAACCCACCACCAAAAGCGGTAAGAATAATGTTATCGCCTTTTTTCATTTTATTTTCCCACTCCCACAGGCAAAGCGGAATGGTGGCATTGGTGGTATTGCCATATTTCTGAATATTCACCATTACCCTGTTCATGGGGATAGACGAGCGGCGTGCCGTGGCTTCAATAATGCGCATATTGGCCTGGTGAGGAACCAGCCAGGCAATATCGTCAACAGAAAGATTATTCTTTTTAATGACCGAAGCAGAAACTTCGGTCATATTGGTTACCGCAAATTTGAAAACGGTCTGCCCCTCCTGGTACACATAATGCTCGCGGGCATCAATGGTTTCGTGGCTCGGGGGGTTTACTGAGCCACCAGCCTTCATATGCAAATGAACCCGCCCTGAGCCATCGGTGTGAAACTCATGATCCAGCACACCCATATCTTCGGAAGTAGGTTCGAGCAGCACCGCTGCGGCGCCGTCGCCAAAAATGACGCAGGTTTGCCTGTCTGTATAATCGACGATGGACGACATTTTATCGGCCCCCACTACCACCACTTTTTTATACCTGCCCGATTCCACATAATTGGCCCCGGTAACCAGGCCATAGATAAAACCTGAGCAGGCGGCATTCAGATCGAAGCTGAAAGCATTTTTAATCCCCACCTTATCACTGATAACATTGGCCGTGGCCGGAAACTTCATGTCGGGCGTAACCGTACAACAAATCAGCATATCCACCTCCGAAGGTTCTATTCCGCGCTTTTTCAGCAAACCCTTCACGGCTTCGGTGCCCATGTCGGAGGTGCCAAGGCCTTCACCTTTCTGAATCCTCCGCTCCTTAATGCCCGTGCGGGTAGTTATCCATTCGTCGGTGGTGTCAACCAAGGTTTCAAGTTCCTGATTCGTTAGGATATAATCAGGAACATAACCATGGATCGCGGTGATAGCTGATCTGATCTTATTCATAAAATTAATGGGGAACTATTCTGTTTAGGAATCAAAAAATTTTCTCTGCGAATATTGCTCCAGGGCATCGCGTATTTTTTCGGACAAACCGGCTTCGAATACTTCTTTGGAAAGCAGTAACATGTTTTTAACGGCTTTTTCGTTCGAAATGCCATGTCCGATAATAACGGTGGAATTGATTCCCAGGATGGGGGTTCCGCCGTAATTCTCGTAGTTAAACCTTGAGAAGAAAGGATCGCTGCCATAGCCCCGTTTCACAATTTGCCGGAACATGGCTTCCATATTTTTCAACAAAATATTGCCTGTAAAGCCATCGCAAACCACAACATCAACCTTATCTTTAAATAGGTCGCGGCTTTCCACATTCCCTATAAAGTTGAAGCTACTCGTGTCTTTCATCAGGCGGAAGGCACTCTGTGTAAGAATGTTGCCTTTGTCTTCCTCTTCGCCAATATTAAGGAGGCCAACCTTGGGGTTGTCGATGTTGTACACATACTTGACATAAATCGACCCGAGCAAGCCAAACTGATACATTACATCGGGCTTGCTGTCTGGGTTAGTGCCCACATCGATCAATATACCCACACGGCCGTCTTCTTTGGGAACAATGGCAGTGGTGGCCGGACGAATAACACCCTGCATGGCATTGACGCTATAGATCGAACCAACCAGCATGGCCCCGGTATTGCCGGCACTGGCAAAGGAGTCGATTTTGCCCTTTTTAAGCATCCTGAATCCTTTTGCGATGCTCGAATCGGGTTTTTGAGCAAACGCCTTGGTGGGCGATTCGCCCATGCCAATCACCTCGGAGGTGTGCACAATATCAAATAAGGTGGGGTCAGATCCCTGACTGCTGAGCTGTTCTCTTATGGTGTTCTCGTCACCAATCAGGACAATACAGTCGGTTTCGGGTATTTCTTTTTGGGCAAGGATTGCTCCGGAAACAGTTGCCTCCGGTGCAAAATCACCACCCATAACGTCCAGACCAATTCGCATTCTAATTAAAATTGGTAAGCAATCCGTTTGAACCGTTCAGGAAATTAAGCGGTAGCCGACTTCTCGATGGCGAGCTGGCCACGGTAATGTCCGCATTCGGGGCAAACCCTGTGCATCAGCTTTGTCGAACCGCAGTTGGGGCAGGTGGTCAAGGCAGGCTCAGTAGCCTTGTAGTGGGTCCTTCTTTTGTCCCTGCGGGTTTTTGAAATTTTACTCTTTGGATGTGCCATAGCATGTATTAATTAACGTGTTTTCTCAATCATTAAATTTCAGCCCTTTCAGTGCCTGCCAGGGCGAATTGCCGGCATCTGCACCGGCCGGGTTTTTCTTTTCGAGGTACATATTAACCTTTTCGACCACCTCAGGGTTGCAACCCTTTCCCGGGTCATTGTCGTCCATGTGTATATGTTGCATGGGCAAGCTCAGGTGAATGTATTCGTAAACGTATTGCGATACGTCAAAGTGGCTCTCCCCGGCAGGTATCACGACAATCTCGTCGGTTTGCTCTGCAAAGGCATCGCCAAATTTAACGTACAACCTTCTTTCCACATCAAGAGGCTGCCGGTAGGCTTCCAGGCAACGGTCGCATTCCAGCAAAACAAACCCTTTGATCAAAAAATCGAGCACAAGCATGCTGTTTTGCTTGTCGAGCAAAAGCTCCAGCTGCAGTTCCCCTTTGCGCACTTCAGAAAATTCGAAGCAGGAAAAAAAAGTTTCTTCTACCTCGAAAGAGAAAGTATGTTTCCCGGTCGAAAGACCCACGAAACCAATATTAAACTGCTTCAGAGGATTCAAAGTGCTTTCTTTTTTTAAAAGGCTGCAAATATAAAACTAATCCACGAAATAAAAAACAAAAAACCCCAAGTTATTTAAAATCGCATCTGACCCCGTAACTCCCTGAAAAGGAATTTCCTGCCACTTGCCGGAGGGCTTTTTATTTAAACGCCCTTTCAAGCAAGGCATCGCCGCCCAGTTTGAGGCGGTTGAAATACGATGGTACCTCTTTCCCAGTTAGCTGATCCACATATAACTTGGCCAGATATTGCCCCAGCATGAATCCCTGCCCGCGCAAGCCCAGGAACAAACCTTTTTCCACATCGATAATCATTTTAGGCTCAATGTAATACCCTGCCCACAGCGCCTGAAAGCCCACCGAGGATATTTCGGGAATCCAGTCAATAAAGATCTCCGAAACAATTTCAGCAAAGTCCTGGTTGTTCACTTTCAGGTTCTTGTCGGTCTCCAAGGGCTCAATGGCAGGCGAGGCACATCCGATAATCTGCCCTGTTTCGCCCAACTGCTGCCCGTAAACGGCCACAAAGCCTTTATAGTTGCGACGGTCGATAAGCATGTCGAGTGGGCGCCCTTCCACCCCCAGCATGGGCAGGCGCCGGGTAATAAAGGCCTGGTGTTTAACGGGATACAGGCCGGTTTCAACGCCTACCATTTTGGCAAAATGATTGCCTTGATCGCCAAGGGCATTCACAAATACAGGCGTGTGATACTCCACATACTCGCCGGTATGAATGCGCACCACCGCCTTATACAGGTCGCCTACTTTTTCTACGTTTACCAGCTTGCAATCTTCCATTAAGGTGCCACCCAACTGCACCCCTATTTTGCGGAGCACTTCAATAACCTTGCCTGGAGTGGCTTGCCAGCACTCGCTGGTTTTCATGGCAGCAATGTACTTGTTGTTGCTGACATTGAAATAGGGCGATATTTCATCTCTGAACTGGGAGGGTTTCAGCATAACCGCCTTTTGCCAGGCCATGGAATCTTCCAGGGCTTTGTACATGGCTTCGTCGTGGGCAAAAGTCACATAATTTATGAGGCGGAAATCGATGTTCCCGTGTTTCTGCAACTGGGCAAATAGTTCCAGGTTGTGTCGGGCAATATCGGTAAGCTCGGGCAGCGAAAATACGGGACGCCCCCCTGCAATGTTGCGCCAGGAAGAGCCAAAGCCCGAGTTGATCATCACCGGTTCATAACCTTCCTCAGCCAGGAAACGAAACAGGGCGCTGCCTCCGATACCTCCGCCTGCCACCAGCGACTTCAGCTCCACTATGCGGCGGGCCTTCCCATTTACGCTGGTAATAAGCCTTTGGGCTGCCTCAGGGGGAAACAACTCGCCAAGGGTGATCTGATTCGACATGGGAGCGCGCGGGGTAGAGCCGCCGATCAGTTCCACGCCTTTTGGCCTGAGGTTCTGCTTGAGGCGCTGCAGACAGCGCTTTCCCCGGCAGGGACCCATGCCCAGGTGAGTGGTATGCTTCACCTCCTCTACCGAAACAAACTTGCGATCGCCTATCATTTCGAGTACCTCTTTGAAAGGCACATCGTCGCAATGGCACATGAAGATGTCACCTTCGGGCTCTTCGTCATAAGTGCCGAAAGTGAGCGGATCCGGATACTCGCGCTTAATGATAAACCCACGCACCTTCAGCTGCTCCTCGCGGGGCATGCCGGGAGCCTTCACTCTGGCCACATGCGTCAGGTTTTTCTTACGCATAATGCGGTCAATCACTCCTTCTCCCAAAATATTAGCATGGTTGTCAACAAGGTACACCTCCTCCCCATCGTTCATATCGAATTCGATGGGCAGGAAAAAGGTACCCTTATCCGGGTTGTATCCAAAAATAGCCAGCCCCGGGCACTGGTACACGCAATCCATGCAGCCTATGCATTTGTCGAAATCGATCTGGGGCACGGTACTGGTCGACGATTTGGTGATGGCGCCATACTTGCAGGCAAAAGCGCAGGGGTTGCAGGCAAAGCCATACAGGCAGTCGATCTGCACAAACGGCTTGTTCATGCGCTCCGGGGAGGGCAGCGCCGGGGCTTCAATTACCCTTATGGGATGCTGCTGAGAGTCGATATATTCTTTAGAAACAAGAAGGTAGTTGTCGTAGTTGAAGCGCCGTTTCATGTTTTCCAGTATCTCGTAGGCCACCTGCTTGCCACGAAGCACCGCGCTGGTCCCCTCTCCAATTCGAATGGCGTCACCGGCGCCGTAGCACTTGCGGCCAAACATCTCCTGCCCTTTTTCGAGCAAGGCATCGTCGGGCATAAGACCTGTGCAGATATTTATGGCATCAATACCCTCCAGCACCATTTCCGTGCCCGGTATGGGAGTATAATTCTCAGCTTTGGCAATCACCGCGCCCCTAATGCCATCACCCTTTTCATTGGGCAAGGCTTCGAGTATCATATGCGAAAGCAGGATGGGTATGCCCAGACGGCGCACTCTGTTGGCCTGCACCGGAAAACCGCCCTCGTGCGCCTGGGCTTCGATGATGGCCTTGACCTTTGCCCCGGCCTGGGTTAACTGATAGCTGGTAAGATAGCCAATATTTCCGGCACCTACCGTAAGCACATTTCGGCCAAGCAAGGTCAATTCGGTATTCATCATTTTCTGCATCACCGCAGCGGTGTAAACCCCCGGCAAATCGTCGTTATAAAAAGTAGGCAGAAAAGGAACCGCACCTGTTGCCACCACAAAATGCTGGCAATCGATATAAAATATTTCCTGGGTTTTGAAGTTTTTTACGGCCACACGGTTGCCTTCGAAAATATCCCACACGGTGCAGTTGAGCATAATGCCCTCATGGTTTTCGCCAGCCAGGGTTTTGGCAATTTCGAAACCACGCAGCCCCCCGTACTTCTTCACTTTTTCGAAAAAGAAAAATTGGTGGGTTTGCATATTAAACTGCCCCCCAATTTCTCCATTGCTGTCAACCACAATGTTGCTCACCCCGTTTTCGTTCAGGATTTCGCGGGTGGCCAGGCCGGCCGGGCCAGCGCCCACAATAACCACTTCGGTTTTGTAAACCCTGATCCCATCGGTTTTTATATAGCGCGAAGGTTTTGCCACATAATCGCGCGGTATCTCGGCCACCTCCTGCACTCCATCCACCGGAGTAATGCAGATGCGCCTGATCTCGCCATCGACCAGCATTTCGCAGGCACCGCATTTACCAATACCGCACTCAAGGCTGCGGTTGCGGTTGGTAAGGCTATGGCTGTGCACCGGAAAACCGGCCTGATGAAGCGCGGCAGCAATGGTAAAACCTTTATCGCCGGTAATTTGGCTTCCGTTGTAGGAAAAAGTTACCTTTTCGGTCTCCTTAATGGGAATAATGGGGTGTTGGGCAATTTTATGCATTTAAAACCTGTGTTGATGGTCGAAAAAAACCGATTAATAAGAATTTACAACATCCAAAAATTTACGCTAAGCCTTGTAAATAAAGGAATTCCGCTGCAAAGGTAATTTTTTTGGAAATTCTTCTTTGTCCTTTCCGAAATTTAAACCCATTCTAAACAAGAATGGCATAATAATAAATTGCCATTTTGGGCGTAAATTTGCAGAAACCCAAGAATACATGAAAAAATTTGCTTATGTTGCTGCCACATTTGCCCTCCTTATAATAGCCGCAGTATTCCTCAGAGCCGTTTTCAAAATTATGACACCGGCAAGCATTAACGCAACTGCCACTACCAGCGAATTTCACCTACCTGCTATTTCCGAACAAAACCCCGGAACCATGATCGCCTTACCCCAACCGATAACCGATGGTAGCATGAGCCTCGAAAAAGCCATGAGCCTGCGTCGCTCTGTGCGCAGCTATGTAAACCAGCCCCTCAGCATCAAAGAGCTTTCGCAGTTGCTGTGGGCCGGGCAGGGCATAAACAACGAAAGAGGTTTTCGCACCGCACCATCGGCCGGGGCAACCTTCCCGCTCGAGCTTTTTGTTATGGTAAACAATGTGGAGGGCCTCAGGAAAGGCATTTATCATTACCAGATTGGCGAGCATGCCCTTAAAATGACCGATGCCCGCGAACTGGAAGGAGAAGTAGCCCGTGCTTCGCTGAGCCAGAGCATGATCAGCGATGCTGGTGTGGTAATTATTTTTACCGCTATCTTCGATCGAACCACTTCCCGCTATGGAGAGCGCGGCATTCGCTATATCCACAACGAAGTGGGGCACGTTTCACAAAATATTCACCTGCAGGTCTCCGCCCTCAACCTTGGCACAGTGGTGATTGGTGCTTACCGCGATGAGGAAGTGGAGGCCATTCTAAACCTGGGTGAGGAATTCCGGGTGCTTTACATGATGCCCATTGGGAAAATCTGATCCTGAGGACGTATTATGAAGACCATAAAGGAGTTATTCAAAATAGGTAATGGCCCCTCGAGCAGCCATACCATGGGCCCGCGCAGGGCTGCAGAACGCTTCCTGCTGAAACACCCCCAGGCAGAGTATTTCAAGGTAACGCTTTACGGAAGCCTGGCAGCCACCGGGGTGGGTCACCTTACCGACACCATTCTTATCCACTCTTTTCAACCCAAACCCCTGGAGATTATTTGGAAGCCTGAGGTGGAGCTCCCGCTGCACCCTAATGGGATGGAGTTTGAAGCCTATACCGGCGAAACCCGGTTGGAGCGCTGGCGGGTATACAGCATTGGGGGCGGGGCCCTGATGGAAGAGGGCGAAGCCAATACCATGGAAGAGAATGTATATAAGCTGCACACCATGCAGGACATCCTTAACTGGTGCGAGGCCCGTGAAAAAAACATGTGGGAATATGTGTTGGCCTGCGATCTGCCAGACACTTTCGAATATCTTGAAAAAGTCTGGGAAGTCATGAAAGCTTCCATTGAGCGGGGTCTGGAAAATGAAGGTACCCTGCCCGGCGGACTTAAACTGGTGCGACGTGCCCCAATGTATTATACCCGCAGCAAAACTTTTGCCGACATGCTCAAGCGCACTGGCCAAACCTTTGCCTATGCCTTAGCTGTGGCCGAAGAAAACGCTTCGGGCGGGCGCATCGTAACGGCTCCCACCTGCGGCTCGGCTGGTGTGCTGCCAGCAGTGCTTTTCTCGCTGCAAAAAACCTACAAACTTTCTGATACCCGCATTATACGAGGGCTGGCCACCGCCGGCCTGATCGGGAACCTGATCCGCACCAACGCTTCTATTTCGGGCGCAGAAGTGGGTTGCCAGGGCGAGATCGGCGCGGCCTGCTCCATGGCAGCGGGTGCTGCGGTGCAACTGTTGGGCGGTTCGCCCCTGCAGGTAGAATATGCCGCCGAAATGGGTATGGAGCACCACCTGGGCCTCACCTGCGACCCTGTAAACGGACTGGTGCAGATACCTTGCATAGAGCGCAACGCCATGGCGGCCGTCAGGGCCTGGGAATGCGCCACCTATGCCCTGCTATCCGACGGAAAGCACCGCATCTCGTTTGACGATGTGATAAAAACGATGAAAGAAACCGGCCTCGACATGAAAGCATCCTATCGCGAAACCAGCCAGGGCGGGCTTGCCGTGAACTGGACAGGATACCGGCACAGTAATCAGAAACTGTAGGTAATTCCTGTGAACAGTGAATACTGGAAGGGAAGGGCGCGGCCAATCATCAGCGGGTCGCGTACCATGGGCATTAAAAACATTTGGGCGGTGGGCTCCAAGGTAAGCCTCAGATTGCCTTTAAACGGAACCGTTAGCACCACGCCACCAAGGGCAGCAAAATTGAACTTCCTCAACCCATAAGTTTCGCCAATAGGACTGGCCATGGTTTTACGGCCCAGGAAAACTTCGTTGCCCAATAGATAGTTCATGGAGCCACCAGCCTTTACGTGCAACTCAGCATGCTGCAACTCAAGAACCCTAATATGTGCCACAAGGGGCAACTCCAGGAAAGTGAAATACTGACTGATGCCAAAATCGCGCACCGACAGGTTTTTTGGATCGCCGTCGGCAAAATACTGCTTATTGGTAATCACGCGATAAGACTCCACGTCAGCAAAAAATAAGCTTGGCTCACTCAGACGTATATTTCCCTGCGAGGTGACGATGGTTTGGGGATGCCCAAAGCGAGCGCTCCGGTCGGGTTCAAACAAGGGCAGGTTAAACGGATGAGAAAAGGCCACAATGTTATTGACATACTGCCCCATGGTGCTGTAGTTCAAGCCCGCCTGGATGCTGAGCCAGGGCCGCAGCATGGCCCTGGCCGATATACCGACATTAAAGGAGAACAGCGGGCTTTCAAGATCTTCAAAAGGGATACCCCCATTCCTGATTTCTGAAGAGTTAACCAAATGACGAAAACTGTATTGCGGTGCGATATGTGCGCCCAGGGTAATCATCGATAAATCAACATCCCTGGTTTCGATAGCCAGCAAGGGAGCGGACTGTTCGGAGGGTATCATTTCCTGCTGAAAATCTGGAGCTGCTTCTTGCAGCAAAGGTTGTTTCCCCGAAAGGGAAGCCATTAAAGGTGGCATGGTATTAAAACGGGCTGCCGCCGGAATATTCACTTTACGGGTTGGAGCAGAAGCTATATGGGGCACTGGGGTTGAAACAACTGCTGCAGAAGGTTGGAGCAATTCTTCGGCAAAAGCCAGGGTTGGGGTAGCAGCATCAGGCAGCCAGCTTTCGTCGGCAATAACGGGTGCTTCGCCCAGCGGCTGAAAGGCCAGGAACCAGAAGGTAAGGGAACTGACCAACAAGAGGGCAAGCCCGGCAGCAACCCTGAAAACCAATGGTGCAATCCGACGGGGGGCGGGCTGAGTCATGCCCAGCGATATGCCATACCAGACATGAGCAGGAGGCTTCGCTTCAAAATCAGCGAAGGCACCCTTAATTTTCTCATCAAAACTTTTATTCTCAATAACCATGTTTGCTATCAAATGGCTCTTTCAACTATCTTTTGTTCTCTTGCAATCCATTCCTGCAAAATGTAGCGTGCTCTCGACAGGTTGGAGCGCGAAGTGGACTCTGTAATCCCCAGCATCTCCCCTATCTCTTTGTGACTCAGCCCTTCGAGCACCGAAAGGTTAAAAACCAAGCGGTACTGATCGGGCAGCATTTGTATCAGGTTCAGCAGCTCGCTGAGTCCGATTTTTTCAGGTCCGCTGTTGTCTTCGGCATGACCTCCGTTTTCGTGGAGCTCATCCACCGAAAGGTGATAAATACGTTCGCGGTATTTCTCAATGGCCGTTCGGATCATGATACGCTTTATCCATCCCTCGAGGCTGCCCCGCTCCCTGAAGGTATGCAGTTTCTCAAAAACCTTTATGAAGCCCTCCTGGAGGATATCCTGGGCTTCGTCGTAGCTGCCGGCATAACGAAGGCACACCCCATACATCTTTTTTGAGAAATGGGTGTACAACTTATACTGGTCGGCCTTATTGTTTTTAAGACAACCTTTTATGATTTTTTTCAGGGAATCCACCAAATGAATTCTTTAGTCAAAAACAAAGATAAGAATTCCTGGAAAATGACAAGCCCTGCAAAAATCCTTTAAAAAACATCAAAGAACGCCCGGACAAACTGGGTTGACTACCCTGCCCGAAGCCGGGCTGCGCCAAATCATGCAGCACCGGCCCAAAACAATCCCGCGGCAGACCAGGAAGAAAACCTGGCCCTAGCGGAAAAGTACTTATGAATTATAGGGAAAACAAGCCGTGCGGAAAAGGTTTCAGGGAAATGGCCGCGGGTTAGTTGGATTGGTTAATGTTGTTTGCAATTTCTTTGCCCGAACCGAAGCCCGGGAAAAGTTGGTGCGGCCATTACCGTGTGCCCCTGAAACGCATACAAAACCTGAAAACGGAAAATATATAAAAGGAGAAATTTCCGCCGTGTAGAAACAGGTCTAATGGTATTTTAAAACCATTCAAAATGTAAAGAACTTTTTGCCAAAAACACTTTGAATATTCTTATAACCAATAGACGGAAAAACCGATGCAAACGCTGCGCCCAGCCAGAAAAAAATCTTATAATTGATGAATGATCTGGTAAAAATAAATTTTTTATATTCAATTTTATTGTTTTAAACTTAAAACCTAATTTGTTTGAATGAAATGATTTTTTTGGAAAAATAATAATTAATAATTCATCAAATTATGGTTTCATTTTTATGAAATCGAGCATCAAGTCCATGTCGAACTGGCTGATGCCGAATTTTTCAAGATGTATGCGGTCTTCGTCGAACGAAGCCCTGAAATCCTGGAAGTTACCCATAAGGCTGAGGCTCTTTTGGTAGGCCTTCAGTGCCTCTGCGGGTTTGCCCTGGCACCATAGCACATGCCCGAGGTTTTCCAAGTCGTGCGGGTTTTCAGGATCGCTGGCCAGTAAGCGCTCCAGGTAATCCTGGGCCGTATCGAGTTTTCCGATAAGGAAAGAGCACCAGGCTAGGGGTCGGCGAATGCGGTGATTTTCGGGTGCCAGCACCTCAATTTTAAAGTAATAATCGAGGGCTTCCTGGTAGCGCTCCAGATGCACCAGGCATTGCCCGATATTGGCCTGTACTTTTAAGTCGTCGGGCTCGGCTTTTTCTAATTGGCGATAGTAACGCAGGGCATCGTCCCAGCGATGGAGGTATTTACTGCAAAAAGCAAGCTTGCGTATAATCCATGGACGATCGGAATCGATCAGGTCGGCTCTCAGGTAATAATCATAGGCCTTTTCGAACTGACCCTCTTTCTCGTAGCAGTAAGCAATTTTTTCGAAAAGCTCAATATTGCTCTTGTCGTTTTCCAATATTCCTAAAAATACTTTCAGGGCATCAGCATAAAACTTTTTATCGAAAAACAGCTCGGCAATGTTTCGAATGGTTTTCTGGCCCGACACCAAGTGCTTTACAAAGGCAGTTTCGTACAGGTCAATATCCAGCTGGAAAATGTCATCAAATTCGTGCCGCCAGGGGTGGATTTTGTAAAAGCGGTATAGGTCCTGAAAGTACTGAGTATAAATGCTTTTGGTGACAGCAAAGCTGTTGAGCAGATTTTCGTCCTGTTCTATTTCAGAGAAGTTGCTCATTTCGTTGTTGAGCATATTCATCATCATTACTTTTTGCTGCTCGGGTACCATGGCCAGGTTGAGGCAAAACGAGTACTTGTCGCTGTTGCACATGAAGTAGCTTTTTTCGAGCTTTTGCACCAGAGGTGTCAGGTCGGTTTGTCCGCTGGCGACTCCCAGGCCCGATTGGATGGCCTCATTTTCAATATAGAAGGGCACAAACCAGTTGCTTATTTCGCGAAAAAACGGAAATCCTTTCAGCTGGGAAAACGCGCTCATAAACACATCCATGCCTTCGAGCTGCATCTCGGTAAACTCCTGCAGCTTGTCGAGCAGGCCGGGGGCATCTTCAAACACCGTTTCCCAGTCGGGGTTTTTCTCCTCGCCAAACTCCTCCTTGAATATCTGGTCCAGTTCCAGCTTTTCTTCAATTTTGGGCCGCATTTTAAGCATGGCAGGCATGATCTCCTCCTCCCACTTCCGGCGTACTTTCTCGGTTTCCTTCGACTTGGTAAACTGAATTACGATGGCTTCGATCTGCTTTTCAATGTCAGGGAAATCGCGAAAAGCAATGGTTTTTTCTTCCAACACAGGATAAAGATAAAAGCGGTCGTTGTATTTGAGAAAAGCCAGGAACAGGCCTACCATGGCGCGTTCCCACACCAGCTCTTCTTTCTTTTGGGCAAAGCGAAACAGGAGGATAAATTTGTTGACATCGAAATACCGTATCAGGCTCAGGGTAAGGGCACTCACTATCAGCGCTTTGTCGTGCCAGGGAAGCTTTTTGGAGTCGCAGGCCGCATTGAGCAGCTCAATCTCAGCATCCGAATACTTGTCGGTAAGCCAAATAATATTGAAAATCTTTACCAATGCCTCTTCGCGCAAAGGCATCTGCTTGCTATCCTCAACATTCACATCCTGGAGCAAACCCGAGAGCTGCTTGTCGAAGGTAAGCTGCTCCAGAAAAGCCAGTGCCTCGCGGCGTTCGAGACGTCGTTCACGCAGCAACGTACTTTTGATATGGTAGGTGTTGTTGCCACGGGCATCGGTAAGCAAAATTTCCTTGAGCTCGTCGGCCAGCTCGAGCAGGCTGCGGATCAGGTAATGATACACCTTTTCGCGCTCGGGGTCGTGGGCCGCGGCAAAAGAATGCTTCAGAATATTGCGGTAGGTTTCCAAAAGGTTATCGAGGCGGTCGTTGATAAACTCTTTTTGCGACTCCTTAACCAGCAATCGAAGGCGCTCTATGGCATCGTACACCTGGCGGGTGTGCAGCAAACTAACTATTTTGCGATATTCCTGTAAAACTTTTTGATGAAGCATAACGATCTTTTTTTTGAGGGCCAACCGATGGCACGGGCAAATGCGGTCAAAATGCATGCCCTTTGTAGGAATAACAAAAAAACCTCCAAATTGTCAGATAAGCAGCGGCAAAAAACCAGCCTTTTTGTCAGCGAACGATGGTAATAACCCCTTCGGCCGTCTTGCGCTCATCGCCACGGGTGTAAGTAAGCACATAAAAGTAGGTGCCATTGGGGGCATCGCGTCCATCCCACCAGTTGTTATAGTAATCGGAATGTTCGAATACCTTTTTCCCCCAGCGATTAAAAATAACCATTTGGGCCTGGTAGTGCTCCAGATTCATTATCTCAAAAAAGTCGTTTATGCCATCGCCATTGGGAGTAAACACATTGGGTATGATAAGCTCACAGTTTTGCTCGGTCATCGAAATATCGAAAAAATTAAAGCAACCTGTTTCGGCATCTGTAACCTGAACCATATACATGCCCGGGTTTTTGGCCATGAGGGTGTCGTGTACCGCACCGGGAATTTCCACATTGTTAAACGACCATTGGAATGACCAGTCAGGGCTCACGTTGTTGATAGCAGAAACCGTGAGCAGGGTTGAATCGCCTTCACAGATGGGCAGTTCCAATTCAGAAAGAATTTCGGCTTCGGGCAGCGGCCTTACATACACCACCAGTGTGGTATCGAAAGTGCAGCCAAAGTTGTCGGTAACCTCGAAGCGGAAGCTATGGTTTCCGGTCTCTTCCACCGAGATGGCCACCGGATTGCCTTGCAAGGGGGTGCTTCCCTTAAACCATCTGCGCTGTTCAATTTCCGGAAAGAAAATGAGTGAGTCGGGATAAAAATCTTCTCTGAAGAACAAACTCCAGCTGAAAATGAAGCCATTGTCGCCAGGCACCTGATCTTTAACTCTGAGGGTCCATTCGCCATTGAGGGGGCAACCCACCAGGGCATTGAGGTTTTCGTCGGGCGTATACAGGCCTGCTGGCAGATAGGCCGCATTGAAGTAATAGTTTCCCGCCTGGTCTGTGTATTCATGAAACAATGGTGCGGTTTGACCCATGGTACCATAGGCCGGTTCGCTCGAGAAGCAATAATTGTAACCCAGGCCAGGCGTGGTCGCGTCCCAGATCACAGGTTCGCCCAGGTTGGCCGCTCCCGTTCCGTATTCTTTCAGGGTGATGCGGTTACCACTGGGGCATTCCAGCTCAAATTGCAACTGCCCGTTTACGGCATGCTCAATATTCAGGCAAATGCGGTCAATATCCAGGGGCGAAAGAATGATATCGTCCTCTTCAAAAATATCGAATACCAGGGAGGACTCATAACTCTCGCCAGTACCATCGGGGATGGCCACCGTTTCATTAACTGAGGTGGGAAATCCCGTCCATATAGTCGGCGTTACCACGCCAAACAGCGAAAAAGTTTCACCCGAACAGGCCGTATCCACAGTGGCAATGGTTCCGTCAAAGCTGGGGAAGGTGCCCAGTTTTATGACCTCGGTAACTGTTGCCTGACAGCCATTGACCGGATCAGTGGCAGTAAGGGTTAAAGAATAAGCCCCCGGATCAGAAAGATTAGTTGAAAAATTGGGACCGCTCATTTGCATGCCCTCCAGCGCCCACTGAAAAGAGAGCTGGGAAGGGTTGAAGGAAATATTTTCGGGCAGGTAAGTGGCTGAGGCACTGAAATCGACCAGGCCAACCCCGGGGCAATAATCGAAGGTTCCGGCTGCAGGCGTAATGGTTGCCACAAATGTTTCGCATATACTCAGGCACTGCAAGGAGGCCATCCAGCCATTTCCTTGTTCTGATGGCGATGACACAAAGCGAAAATACAAACACCCATCAGATGCATACACACTGCGTCCCTGCAACTGGCTGCCCGTAGCCTCCCAAAGCAAAGGGGCTGTGGCATCGGGGCCATCATACACATAAAGCACATCTCCGCTTCCAAGCTGAAACTGCCCGAAAAAAACTTCCAGCACCGGTTGAAGGCCATCGCTGCTGCAAAAGGTCACGGAGAAGTCCTCGTTGGGACCATAAGGCGTCTGAAAATTGCTGCCGCTGTCAGAAAAAGTGCCTGAGCAGGTTTCTACCGTTTGGCCGTTGTGCACATCAATGGGAAAGTTTACCTGGGAAAAACCCGATAGTGCGAGGGTGAGAAGAATGGAAAACGAAAAAAGTCGAATATAATACATGCAGAGATTTTTGTTTGCACCTGATTGGCATCCGGCGCAGTGGTTTTCACTGATAAATACGGTTAAACTTAGTGTTTTATTTTGTGCAATCCGTAATCTCCAAAATTAAAAAAAATATGGTTTTTTAATTGTAATTTTGCAGGCTATGAAAAACATAAGGAACTTTTGTATTATTGCCCATATTGACCACGGAAAAAGCACCCTGGCTGACCGACTGCTTCAAACCACCAACACCATTAGCGACAGGGACTTCAAAGACCAGTTGCTCGACAACATGGACCTGGAACGTGAGCGCGGCATCACCATAAAAAGTCATGCCATACAGATGGACTATGAGTTTGAAGGGCAGCAATACAAACTGAACCTTATCGACACTCCGGGCCATGTGGACTTCAGCTACGAGGTGTCTCGCTCCATTGCGGCCTGCGAAGGGGCACTGCTTATTGTCGACGCTTCGCAGGGCATTGAAGCCCAAACCATCTCAAACCTTTACCTGGCCCTGGATCACGACCTGGTCATTATTCCAGTGCTTAACAAGATGGATCTCCCGGGCGCCATGCCCGAAGAGGTGGCCGACCAGATTGTTGACCTGATTGGTTGTAACCACGATGATATCATACCCGCCAGCGGTAAAACGGGGTTTGGCGTGGATGCTATCCTGGAGGCTATTGTAAAGCGGATACCGGCTCCAAAAGGTGACCCCGAAGCCCCGCTGGAGGCCCTTATCTTCGACTCGGTCTATAACCCCTTCAGGGGAGTGATCGCATATTTCAGGGTGATTAACGGACAGATCCGCGCCAAAGACCACGTGAAGTTTATGAATACCCGCCGCGAGTATGAAGCCGACGAGGTGGGGGTGCTGAAGCTGGCCCAAGTGCCCAAATCGGTAATTTCGGCTGGCGATGTGGGGTATATCATCTCGGGTATTAAGGATGCCCGGGAGGTGAAAGTGGGTGACACCATCACCCATGTGAAGCGTCCGGTAAAAGAGGCCATTCAGGGTTTTGAAAACGTGAAGCCCATGGTTTTTGCAGGCATTTACCCGGTTGAGACCGATGACTTTGAGGAGTTACGCACGGCCATGGAAAAGCTGCAGCTCAACGATGCCTCCCTTACCTACGAGCCCGAGTCGTCAGCGGCCTTGGGATTCGGTTTCAGATGCGGCTTCCTGGGCATGCTGCATATGGAAATTGTGCAGGAACGCCTTGAAAGGGAATTCGACATGACCGTGATCAACACGGTGCCCAACGTATCGTACCATGCCTTTACCACCAAAGGCGAAATGATAGTAGTAAACAACCCTTCCGACCTGCCCGGCCCCAATGTACTCGATTACATCGAAGAGCCCTACATCGTGGCACAGGTCATTACCAAATCAGAGTACATCGGTGCAGTTATGTCGCTTTGTCTTGATAAGCGCGGCATTGTAAAGAATCAGGTGTATCTTACCACCGACCGGGTGGAGATGACCTTCGAAATGCCCCTTGCCGAAATCGTTTTCGATTTTTACGACCGCCTGAAGACCATCTCAAGGGGCTATGCCTCTTTCGACTACCACCCGAGCGGCTACAAGCATTCCGACCTGGTGAAGCTCGACATTTTGCTCAACGGAGACCAGGTAGATGCCCTCTCTGCCTTAATCCACCGCGAAAATGCCTTTGATTTTGGAAAGCGTATCTGCGAGAAGCTGCGCCAGCTGATTCCGCGGCAGCAGTTCGACATTGCCATTCAGGCCGGCATCGGCTCAAAAATCATTGCCCGCGAAACGGTAAAGGCGCTTCGCAAAGACGTAACGGCCAAATGTTATGGCGGTGACATTACGCGAAAGCGAAAACTGCTGGAAAAACAAAAGAAAGGCAAGAAGCGTATGCGTCAGATCGGGAATGTGGAAGTGCCCCAGCAGGCATTTATGGCCGTACTCAAACTCGACGATTAATTTTCCTTTTCAGTTTCGGCCTTTTCTTTGTAGCCGGCTCCGGCCACCACTATACATATTTCCCCTTTAACCGTACCCTTTTCAAAATGAGCGGCCAGCTCCTGCAGGCTGCCCCTGGCATTCTCCTCGTACAGCTTGCTGAGCTCGCGCGACACGCTGGCCTGGCGGTCAGCACCAAAGAACTCGGCCAAAGCATGAAGGGTTTTTACCAGACGGTGGGGCGACTCATAAAATACCATGGTGCGGGTTTCGCCGGCCAGGGCAGCCAGGCGGGTGCTTCGACCCTTCTTCTGTGGCAGAAAACCTTCGAAGCAAAAACGCTCGCTGGGCAGGCCAGAATTAACCAGTGCCGGCACAAAAGCGGTGGCACCAGGCAAGCACTCCACTTCGATTCCTTCGCGAATACATTCGCGCACAAGCAAAAAGCCCGGATCGGATATGGCCGGGGTGCCCGCATCGCTGGCAAGGGCAATGCTCATACCCGATTTAAGTTTGGCAATCAGGCTCTGCAGCGTTTTATGCTCATTGTGCTGATGATGAGCCATCATGGGCACCTTCAGATTGTAATGCTGAAGCAGCTTTCCGGTGGTGCGGGTGTCTTCGGCCAGCAGCAGGTCAACTTCGCCCAAAACACGAATAGCCCGCAAGGTCATGTCTTCCAGGTTACCTATAGGCGTGGGTATAATGTATAACTTCGACATTTTTCCACCAAAAATTAGCCCTAACGATCCATATAACGCCGCTGAACAAAATTGGCCAATTTTTCAATGGTTTGGGCCGAGCGTTTCTCGTCCCAGCCAAGCAGGTCGTTAAGCTCGTTGAGGTAGTCGAAGGCTGCCTGCATATTGCCAAATTCGTTGAGGCGGGCAATGGACTCATTGTACACCTGTATGTTTCCACCAAAGAGTTCGTTTATAAAAAGGAACTTTTCATTCACTCCAATGGCATCCTTGAGGTTGGATATGGGCGTCATTTGCAGGCGTGTGCCTATGCTTCGGTCTTCTTTCTGGGCCACAATTCGTTTGTGCAACGAGTTGTCTTCACTTGCCAGGCGTTCACCCACGCTGTCGCCGGCGGCTTGGGTCGAAAACAAATCGAACAGCGAGCGGGGTGCGTTGCTTACCTCCGGTTTTTTGGGTGCCTTTGGCTCGAAATGTTCCACGGGAGCAGGCTCGGGTTTGGGATGAGGTTCTGATTCTGATTCTGATTCTGAATGAGGTTCAGGTTCAGGTACCGGAGTTGCTTCCGCAGAAACTTCGGGTTCCGCTTCCTCTAGAGGTACTTCGCCTGGCCGTTCTTCAGCAGGCACTTCGGGCTCCGGTTCAACAGCAGCAGTTTCGGCTACAGGGGCTGCTGCCTGGGCTGACACTTCGGGTTTTTCAAACACATTTTGCTGCCTGCGCCGAAGCAGGTCGAACTCCCGGTAAAGCAGGCGCAAGTCCTCCATCACCAGGTCAATCTCCAGGTCGGGGTGCTGACTGGTTTGCTGGTTAATGCCATGAGCACGCTCCACAATTTCTTCGAGCAAATGAATGATGCGGTCTTTTATCTCTTGATGCATAATGAAAAAACAGAAAAGGTTCTACAAAAAACTTAGATCAAAATCAATACAGAATGGTGTAAAGTTTATGTTTATTTTTGTGCTTACCGGGCAAAAAAATTCGCATAAAGGTAACAAAGATAAAAGAAAAACGCTGCATGTTTCTTGAAAATGACATAGATCGCTCGCGACGCCGTGGCTGGATTGAGGTGATTTGCGGCAGCATGTTTTCGGGCAAAACCGAAGAGCTGATTCGCCGGCTGAAGCGAGCCAAGATTGCCCGCCTGAAGGTGGAGATTTTTAAGCCGGCCATCGATGTTCGGTACCACGAGGAGATGGTGGTTTCGCACGATGCCCGCGAAATCATGTCGACGCCCGTACCTTCCTCTTCAAACATTCTTTTACTGGCCAACGATGTAGATGTGGTGGGTATTGACGAAGCCCAGTTTTTCGACCCGGAGCTGCCCCACGTGTGCAATCAGCTGGCCAATGCCGGCATACGTGTAATTGTGGCAGGTCTCGATATGGATTTCAAGGGCAAGCCTTTCGGGCCCATGCCCGCCCTGCTAGCCATGGCAGAATATATTACCAAGGTGCATGCCGTGTGTGTGGAATGCGGCGCCCTGGCACAGTATTCGCACCGCACCATTGTGAGCGAAAAACTGGTGGTGCTGGGCGAAACCGAAGCCTACGAACCTCTGTGCCGGGCATGCTACCAGAAGAAGAATGGGTAAAACAGTAGGCAGTCATCAGGAAAAGAGCTTTAGCTGTTGGCTTTTTGCTATTGGCTCAGTTAGCTTGAAAACTTCAACCTGAAACCTTAAACTTTGATCCTCAAACCCTTACAACCTTTTCCTGATCTCAGCAGTCTCTTTTTCAAAGCCTGGTTTTTCGAGCAGTGCAAACATGTTTTTCTTGTAGGCTTCCACGCCGGGCTGGTCGAAGGGATTCACTTCCAAGATATAGCCACTAAGGGCGCAGGCCATTTCGAAGAAATAAATAAGTTCGCCCAAGTGGTACGCATCCAGCTTTGGAATGATCACCTCCAGGTTGGGTACTTCCCCATCCACATGGGCGATCATGGTGCCCAGGCTCGCCATACGGTTTACTTCGCCAATGCGTTTTCCCGCAAGGAAGTTCAGCCCATCCAGGTCATCAGGATCATTAGGAATTTCAACTTTCCGTGCGGAATTTTCGACTGTAAGCACGGTTTCGAAAAGGTTGCGCAGGCCATCCTGGATATATTGCCCCATGGAGTGCAAGTCGGTAGTAAAGCTCACTCCCGCGGGAAAAATGCCTTTCTGATCCTTGCCCTCACTCTCTCCGTAAAGTTGCTTCCACCATTCCACCACGAAGTTGAGCGAGGGAGTGTAGCTGGCCAGAATCTCGGTGGTTTTTCCCTTGCGGTAAAGAATATTGCGGGCAATGGCATAAAGGGCGGCCGGATTATGATCGTAGCGGTCTTCCTCTCTGAGAAATTTTTCCATGGTTTTTGCACCGGCCACCAGCTGGGCTATGTCAATGCCTGCCACGGCAATGGGCAGCAAGCCCACCGGAGTAAGCACCGAGAAGCGTCCGCCTACATCGTCAGGAATCACATAGGTGCTATAGCCTTTTGCGGTTGAGAGTTTTTTAAGGGCACCTTTTGAAGCATCGGTCACGGCAAAAATCCTCTTGGCGGCAGCCGCCTCACCATATTTATTCTCAAGATGGCTCTTAAGCAGACGAAAAGCCACGGCCGGTTCGGTGGTGGTGCCCGACTTACTGATAACAATTACGGAGTAGTCTTTTTTGTCGAGCAGTTTTAGCAGATGATCCATGTAATCCTCGTCGAGCTGGTGCCCGGCGTAAATTACCAGTGGGGCCTTGCGCTCCTGGTTGGTTTGCAGGGCCGCAAAAGGGCTGTTCAGGGCGTCGATCACGGCCCGGGCGCCCAGGTAGGACCCTCCAATGCCGCAAACCACCACCAGCTCAGACTGCTGCTGCATTTTAAAGGCGTCGGCTTCAATTTGCGCAAGCATATCGGGTGTAATGGAAGAAGGCAGGTCGACCCAGCCCAGAAAGTCGTTCCCGGCACCGGTCTTATTGTAAATATTGGTGCGGTGCAGCTCAATCTCCGATTCAAAAAGTGCAATCTCGTTGTCGCTGATAAATTGGCTGGTTTTTGCCAGGTTAATTTTTAATCCGGTCATGGCGAAAAATTTTTTGTTGAATTTATAAAAATTCCCCGAAAGGGCATAAAAAAACGCGGCCACCTGCACAAAAACCGGCTGCCACGTTTTTCCTCAAATCATATATTAGCTGAGTTTCCGTGCGATTTCAATCACTTCGAAGGCTTCGATAATATCACCCACCTTCAGGTCGTTGAAACGGTCAATGTTGAGGCCACATTCGTAACCGGCCGACACCTCTTTCACATCGTCTTTAAAGCGCTTGAGCGAGCCCAGGTTTCCGGTATAAACCACAATGCCGTCGCGAATCAGACGGATGGAGGAGTTGCGGTGTATCTTGCCATCGAGCACCATACATCCGGCCACAGTACCCACTTTGGTAATTTTGAAGACTTCCCTGACCTCGAGGTTGGCAACAATCTTCTCTTCGATTTCGGGCGCGAGCATGCCTTCAATAGCCGATTTAATTTCGTTGATGGCATTGTAAATTACACTGTATAGCCTGATGTCGATCTGCTCCTGCTCGGCCAGCTTGCGCGCGGCCAGGGATGGCCTGACCTGGAAGCCGATGATTACGGCATTGGAAGCAGAGGCCAGCAGCACATCGCCTTCGGTAATGGGGCCCACGGCTTTGTGAATGATGTTGACCTGCACCTCTTCGGTGGTAAGTTTGAGCAACGAGTCGGCCAGTGCTTCCACTGATCCGTCCACATCGCCTTTCACAATAATGTTCAGCTCCTTGAAGTCGCCAATGGCGATACGGCGTCCGATCTCATCGAGGGTAATGTGCTTCTGGGTGCGCAGACCCTGCTCGCGGAAAATCTGCTGGCGCTTGTTGGTAACCGTTTTAGCGTCGCTTTCGTTTTCCATCACGTTGAAGGTATCGCCGGCCTGGGGAGCGCCATCGAGGCCTAGTATCAGCACCGGAGTAGCGGGGCCTGCCTCATCGATGCGCTGGCCGCGTTCGTTGAACATGGCTTTGACTTTTCCGTGGTGCACCCCGGCCACCACAATATCGCCCACACGCATGGTACCATTCTGCACCAGCACGGTGGCCACATAGCCGCGGCCCTTGTCAAGAGCAGATTCAATGACGGTTCCTGAAGCCCTGCGGGCAGGGTTGGCTTTCAGGTCGAGCAGTTCGGCTTCGAGCAATACTTTCTCCAGCAATAATTCCACGTTGGTTCCGGCCTTGGCAGAAATTTCCTGGCTCTGGTATTTTCCGCCCCAGTCTTCCACCAGCACGTTGAGCTTTGCCAGCTCTTCCTTCACCCTTTCGGGATTGGCTGTAGGCTTGTCGATTTTGTTGATGGCAATTACAATGGGTACATTGGCAGCCTGGGCGTGGTTAATGGCTTCCACGGTCTGAGGCATCACGTTGTCGTCGGCGGCCACCACAATAATAGCCACGTCGGTGACCCTTGCACCGCGGGCACGCATGGCCGTAAAGGCTTCGTGGCCGGGGGTGTCAAGAAAGGTAATGGTTTTCCCAGAGTCGAGCACTACAGAGTAGGCCCCGATATGCTGGGTGATGCTACCGGCTTCGCCGGCTATTACGTTGGTATGACGGATAAAGTCGAGCAGCGAGGTTTTACCGTGGTCGACGTGACCCATGACGGTAACAATGGGAGCGCGCGGACGCATATCTTCTTCGCGGTCTTCCTGTTCTTCAATATCCTTGTTCTCGTCGAGACCAACAAATTCCACATCAAAGCCAAACTCGCTGGCAACAATGGAAATGGTTTCGGCATCGAGGCGCTGGTTAATGGACACAAACAGGCCGAGGTTCATGCAAGTGGCAATGACCTCATTCACGCTTGCATTCATCATGGTGGCCAGCTCAGAAGCAGGAATAAACTCGGTCACTTTCAGCACGGTTTCTTCCATGGTTTCGCGTTCAGCCTCCTTCTCGCGCTTTTTCTCCAGGATATCCCTCTTTAGGCGGCGGTGCTTCGATCCTTTTGATTTTCCTCCACCCCCACTCAGGGCTTGCAGGGTTTCGCGCACCTGGCGCTGGATTTCCTCGTCCGACAGTTCGGGCTTCACATGGTCACGGCGCTGTGGCTTTTTCGACTTGCCTGGTTCAGGACTTGCACCCCGGTTGGTTTGGGTGGTACTAACATCCACCTCGCCGGTTTTTTCTTTCTTGTTAATGCGCTTGCGCTTGCGGCGCTTCGACTTGTTGGGGTCGGAAGAAGAAGCCACCGGTTTTTTGTCGCCCTGCTTTTGCTCGGGCAGCTGAATGGTGCCAACTATGGTAGGCCCGGCGAGTTTGGCACGCTCGGGTTTGAATATTTCACTTTTCTTTTCTTCGGGTTCCGGGGCGGGTGTTTCGGGCACGATGGGCGTCTTTTCGGCCTCAGTGGCAGGTGTCTCTTCAGCGGGAGTCTTAGCCTTGGCCTCTTCATTAGCTTCTGGCTTTGACGGCTCAGCCGTTTCTTCCTTTTTCTTGCTTTTCTTCCTGGCCGGCTTGGTGGCCTCCAGGTCGATTTTGCCGACGACCTTCAGCCCGTTCTTTTCCCTGGTTTCTTCTTTGGCGGGAGTCTCCGCCACAGGCGCCTCGGCGGGCTTCTCGGCCAATGGGGTTTCCTTTCTGGCCGGTTTTTCCTTAGCAGGTTGCTCTTTTGGCTGCTCGGCGGGCTTTTCCTCAGCAGGCTTCTTCTCTTCGATTTTGCCCACCACCTTTGGTCCGGGAAGTTTCACTTCTTCCTTTATGGCCGTGGGCTCAGAAACCGGCTTGTTATCCTTTATAAAAAGTTCTTTTTCTTCGGCTTCTTCTTTGGCTAAACCTGACTTTTCGGTTTCACGGGTTCCTTTGGGCTCCTCAATAGATACGGGCGTGCGGACAACCGAATGCAATCCCTTGCCCAGGGTGTCCTCCTTGAGCTTCTTTTCCTGCTGGAACTCTTTATACAACAATTCATAGGCATTTTCCGAGATCTTGGTGTTGGGGTTGTTCTCGATAGCAATGCCCTTTTTTGCCAGAAACTCTACAATGGTTGAAGTACCAATGTTAAACTCCCTGGCAACTTTACTCAAACGTTTTAATACAATACCTTCAGTCATATTCAGGTTTAGGTTTTCAAAAAATCGAAGCCGGCGAAAAATCTTGCAAAGTTACATAATTTATTCGAATTCTGCTTTTAGTATTCGCCTGACCTCGAGAATGGTCTCTTCTTCAAGGTCGGTGCGTTTCACCAGGTCTTCCACACTTAGGTTGAGCACGCTCTTGGCCGTGTCGCAACCAATATTTTTAAATTCGTCGATGATCCACTGTTCGATCTCGTCAGTGAATTCCATCAGGTCCACATCTTCGGTTTCCACATCGGTGTCGCGATACACATCTATTTCATACCCAGTAAGCAGGCCAGCCAGTTTAATGTTGAACCCCCCTTTCCCAATGGCCAGAGATACCTGGTCGGGCTTAAGAAACACCTCGGCGCGCTTGTTCTTCTCATCCAGGGTTATGGAGTTGATTTTTGCGGGGCTCAGGGCGCGGGTAATATAGAGGTTGGGGTTGGTTGTATAGTTGATCACATCGATGTTTTCGTTGCGCAACTCCCTGACAATGCCATGAATCCTGGATCCTTTCATACCCACGCATGCGCCAACCGGGTCGATGCGGTCGTCG
This sequence comes from Bacteroidales bacterium UBA4814, assembly GCA_002402465.1. Classification (GTDB taxonomy): domain Bacteria; phylum Bacteroidota; class Bacteroidia; order Bacteroidales; family UBA7960; genus UBA7960. Next base: position 301,654 of record DHFW01000049.1, on the reverse strand, counting down.
TAACTTTCCACAGCCACTTTGGCGCGTTCGCCGGGCACGCGTACGATCTTTTTAATGGTGATCAGGCCATCGTACACCTCGGGAACTTCCTGTTCGAACAGGCGTTCGAGAAATACAGGCGAAGTACGCGAAAGGATGATCAGCGGGTTGTTGTTTTTGTTTTCCACGCGCGAAACTACGGCCCGCACGGAATCGCCTTTACGAAAAAAGTCGGAAGGGATCTGTTCGGTTTTGGGCAGGATCAGTTCAATGCCTTCGTCGTCGAGGGCCAAAATCTCTTTTTTCCACACCTGGTAAACCTCTGCGGTGATCAGGTCGCCCACGCGCTCCATGTATTTGCGGTACACGCTGTCTTTTTCCAGCTCAAGGATTTTTGAGGCCAGGTTCTGGCGTATGGCCAGGATTTCGCGACGGCCAAAGTCTGCCATTTTTACCGGCTCAGAAACTTCCTCGCCGATTTCGAAATCGGGCTCAATCTTAATGGCTTCCGAATAAGCGATCTCGGCGCTGGGGTCTTCCACTTCGCCATCTTCCACAATCACACGGTTGTGCCACACCTCCAGGTCGCCCTTGTCGATGTTTACGATAATGTCAAAATTATCAGCCGACCCGTATTTTTTCATGAGCATGTTGCGAAAAACATCCTCGAGGATCAGCATCATGGTAGAGCGGTCAATATTTTTAAATTCCTTAAACTCGGAAAACGACTCAACCAAATTAATACTTTCCATATTCTTGCTGTCTGTTACTAGTTATACTTGTGTTTTTAAAAACAGTCTTAATTGAAAGAAACCTGAATGCGGGCTTCTTTAATGTCGTTAAAAGCAAAAAAGACAAACTTGTCTTCTTCGGCCTGATCTTTTTTCTTCTTTTTTCCGGCATTTTCTTTTTCGAGCTTAATGCCCTGCTCAGTCACTTCCAAAAGCTTTCCCCGGGTTTTTCGGTGGTCGTGCCCCAGCACCATAATGTGGCGGCCCACATTAATATGGTATTGCCTGAGCATTTTAAGGGGCGAACCCACGCCTACCGAAGACACTTCCATATCGTAGTCCTCCTGCTCGCGGTCGAAAAACGATTCGATATGCTTGCTCAGCAGGGCACAATCGACAATTTGAATGCCTTTTTCGCCATCGAGTAGCACCTGCACCCGGTTTCCAGGCCGCACATTAACGCTTACCAGGAACTTATCAGAACCTTCAAGGTATTCGTTAACAATGGTTTCAATTTTTTTCCGGTCGATCATATTAATGGCACCTATAGAAAGAGGGGACTTAATTGCCCCCTCAACAAATTGGCGTTCTGCAATATTCTGCGCAAAAGTAATACTTTTTTTCCAATAATAAAAAAACACCCCTGTTTTTTAGCACATTAGAGCGTGTATCCACAGGGGTGTGAGGGAAATTTTAGCCTTTCGGGTCAGAATCCTCTGAGGAAAAGCTGGTAATAGGTGTCGAAACTTTCTTTTGCGAACTCAGAGATTTCGTTCTGATCGAAGGCACTGGCAAGAAACTGTATTCGTTGCAGCACTGCCAGGGCTTCCTGTTTGTTTCGTTCGAGGAAGCTGGCTTTCGGACCGGTAATGGAGAAATAATACTCCAGGTCTTGCGAATAGAGCTCTGCCAGGCGCATGGCAATGGCGCCGGCCTTTTCAGACTCCTCGGCATAGTAGTAAGCTTCGGCCAGCAGCAGGTTGAAATAATTGTAGGGCACCTGGTTTTCGGGCATCAGCTCCATGGCACGGTCGAGCACGGCCACGGCCGAGTCGGTCTTTCCTTCTTCAATCAGGGCATGGGCCAGGCGCTGCATGATGTTGCGAAAATTAACAGTGAGGCGGCGGTGGTCTTCGTTCAGGTATACCTTCGGGTCGTTGATGTTGCCCCACACGAACTTGTTCATGATGTTGTCGTAAAGTATGCGGGTGTTGATGCGACCGGGCTGACCGTCCACGTCGGGGGTACGAATGGGCACCAGGCGGTAAGCCATGCCTTCGAGCTGGAAGTACTCTTCCAGGCCCATGTATGAGTCACCACCGGTGGTAATGGCAAAATACACGGGGCGCTCCCAGTTGTTGGTGGCCAGAAAATCGAGCACCATCAAATGGTTTTTATTGAGGCCATACTCGTCGATGGTCCACTCTACGGCCGGCACAATCAGATGGGCATCTTCGGGGGCCACGGTGCCGTTGGCCAGCACCTTGGCCGCATCGACAGGCAGGCGGAAATTCTTGGTAGGAATATAATCTTCGTACCCACGTGTGGTAGGCAGGCGGGTACGTTGATCGTCGCTGCCCACAAACTGTATTATGCTGCGCAAATCCTGGTAGCCCGAGAGGTTGGGGTTTTCGACCATGTACACAAAGTCGCGGGTGCCATCGCGGTATTGTCGCGGTTCGAGGCTAAAGGGCACCGGGTCGGCATCATAGGTTTTGCGCCGCATCATATTGTCGATGTACCAGTCGGTATTGAGCAGGCTCAGGTTCACCACTTTCACATCGGTACGTATGCCTTCTACCTCCTGCACATACCAGAGCGGGAAGGTATCGTTGTCGCCATTGGTAAAAATAATGGCATTGGGAGCGCAGGAATTCAGGTAATTAATGGCCACATCGCGGGTGAGGTAGCGGCCCGAGCGGTCGTGGTCATCCCAGTTTTCTTTCGCCATAAGCACAGGAGCGGCCAGCAGGGCAATAACAATAGCCGCGGAGCCAGCCATTTTTCCATTGAGTTTTTTGGCTAGGAAATGATAGATGCTCAGCACCCCAAGCCCGATCCATATAGAGAAGGCATAAAACGAACCTATGTATGAGTAATCGCGCTCGCGAGGCTGGTAAGGTGTTTGGTTCAGGTAAATGATAATGGCCATGCCGGTCATGAAGAACAGCAGGGCCACCACCAGGGTGTCGTTGGGACGGCGGCGCAGCTGAAACAGCATGCCAATAATTCCCAGCAATAGCGGCAGCATATAGTATCGGTTGTAGCCCCTGTTGGAGGTCATGCTTTCGGGCAAGTTATCCTGCGGACCCAGGCGGGCCGCATCGATAAATTTGATTCCGCTCACCCAGTTGCCTTCCACCGGGCTGCCATGGCCTTGAATGTCGTTTTGCCTTCCGGAGAAGTTCCACATAAAATACCGCCAATACATATGCCCCATTTGATAGGCAAAGAAAAACCGCAGGTTTTCGCCAAAGGTTGGCTTCTCAATCACCTCGGTTCTGCCTTCGGGATTGGTAAAGCGCATTGGCCTGCCTTTAACGTTGCCCCAGTTTTTATAGCCGTTCACATGAATGGGCGGGCGGCTACTGTGCATCCTGGGGAAAATAGTGGTAAAGTCGGGATGATATACCGGTTCCACTCCAATACGGGGGTTGATTACCTCGTAGCGCCGGGTTTCGCGGTTCTTGCCAAAAACAGGGCGCCCATCAACGGCATCGATCATGGGAGAGTTGTAATAGGGGCCATGCAACAGCGGCCAGGAGCCGTATTGTTCGCGGCCCAGGTAGGCTTTCATGGCCAGGGCATCCTTGGGGGCGTTTTCGTTGATGGGCACATGGGCATTGGAGCGAATGACCAGCATAAAGAAAGAGGAGTAGCCGATCACGATAAAGGTGAAAGCCAGGATAATGGTATTAAGCAACACCTTCTTGTGCTTATGGGTGTAGTATAGGCCATAGGCAATACTTGCAATCAGTGCCAGGAAAAACGCCAGGGTACCGGTATGGAATGGCAGCCTGAGGGTGTTGACAAAGAATTTTTCGAACCACCAATCGAGGGTAAGCAGGCCGGGAATCAGCACACTCATGATAAAACCCAGCAGAACCACTGAAATAATTCCGGTAAAGATAATGCCCTTGGGGGTAGGTTCAAATTTCTTGAAATAATATACAAAAACTATGGCTGGGATGGCCAGCAGGTTAAGCATATGCACTCCGATTGAGAGCCCGATGATGTATGCAATCAGCACCAGCCATTTCAGGTTGTCCCTTTCATGAGCTGAAGCTTCCCACTTAAGGATGGACCAGAAAACGAATGCAGTAAGGAAAAGCGAGGTAACGTATACTTCAGCTTCCACGGCAGTGAACCAGAAGGAATCGCTAAAAGTAAGGGCCATGGCACCCACAAAGCCACTTCCGAAAATGGCAATGGCCTTTTCGCGGGTTACCTCGCCGGTAGCGGCCACCAGCTTTTTGGCCAGTATGGTAATGGTTCGGAAAAGAAAACTAACGGTGAGGGCTCCAAAGAAGGCCGACATGGCGTTGATCCAGAAGGCCACCCGGCTCACATCGCCCAGGGCCAACAGGGAAAACATACGGGCCATCATTTGGTAGAGCGGGGCTCCCGGGGGGTGACCAATCTGCAACTTGTAAGAAACCGAGAGGCGTTCGCCGGCATCCCAGAAGCTGGCGGTGGGCTCAACGGTCATCATAAAAACAAGGGCTGCCACGGCAAATGCCGCCCAGGCCAGGTAGTTGTCGATCTTTTTGTACAACTTTTCGTCCATTGTTCGCAAAGGATTTTTGGGGTAAGATGACTAAACAGGCCTAAAGCAAGCGCCCGTTTTTAAATCGCCTGCGAAGTTATGAAAAAACACAGGAAAAAATCGGGTTTTTAACATTCATTCACAAACACCTAAAATACAGCACTTAACCTGAATTATTATATTTAACGAAATGGTAGTATTTATGTTATGGGAAGGCATTATTTTGTAAAAAATAATTGACCGAAAAAAAAATAGTTTTATCTTTGCAACCCGAAACCAAAAGTATTGACCGATGGTGTAACGGTAGCACTGCAGATTTTGGTTCTGCCTGTTCAGGTTCGAATCCTGATCGGTCAACTTTAACACTGAAACCGCCTTATTTTTCATAAATGAGGCGGTTTCTTTATTTTAGCCTTTTCCCTCTCCTAAATTGAACTTTGGGACCATAAAACATTATTAAGCTATTGCAAATATTAAATATCTGTTTTAATTTTATGGTTTGAAAGACGAGGTATTTTTCTTGCCCCTTCGACCCCTTCAGTGTCGTTTTTTTTTGTTGTGACATTTCTCCAGGCTATAAACATGTGATCCCTTCAGGATCATTATTCTGCAGGAAATTATTGCAATCAAAACCAAAGCAATTCACTGGATTCCTTTTTTGACCCCGTAGGGGTCATATGTTTATAACAAAACAAATGGATTAGAAAATCAACGACCCTGAAGGGGTCGAATGATTTTATTACCCCAAAAACACATAAAATAAAATTTTCTGTTTTTAAAATGTTCTTTTTATTATTTTAGTACGGTTTAGCCCCTCCCCAAGGACGAATATTTGTGGTTTTTTTTAGCGCAAGGGCATGAAGAAGCTGCTCGCTTTTCTGGTCAATCCCTTTGTTTTACCTGTAATTCCTGCGGTAATCATTATTCTTTTCCTGCCCTTTAATTACGACCGGTACCTGCTCGAAGTGGTGCAAACTAAGAAGCTGGCCCAAGGGGTTTATGAGTAGTGCGACGACCTGACCCTTGATGGGAATTCAGAAAGAATTTACATGAGAGATACCGGGGTTTTTACCTGGGTTGCGATCTACGATCACAAGGAGACATTGTACCACCAATGGAATTTTAATGGGGTAGTAGAAGGTATGGGCAGGCCCTCCTTCGCCATTTCGGGCGATTACAATCAATGCGGGCAGAAGGAATTGTTCTTCTTTACCCTGAAATCCGACAGCATTTTCCTTCATTCAGTAAAAGATTTGTATAACCCCGATCCTTCTATCAGCATCCGTTTCATTACGCTGGCAGGACCAGGAAGGGGCAAGCCCGACCTTTGGTTATTGGAAGCAGAAATGCAGGACCTGAACGGTGATGGAAACAAGGAGCTGATATTTGGACTAGGAACCGGGTTTTCCCGTTTCCCAAGGAGCGTTTTTGCCTATTATATCGACCAGGACTCCCTGGCTCGTTCCCCTGAGTCCTCTTACCACATTAACGGACTTTTTCAGGCCGACATAACCGGAAACGGGCAGCCAGAGATTATTATGAGGGGGATGTCCTCATCCAATATCGATCCTTTGCTGGCCAGGTATCATGATCACAGCAACTGGCTGATGATGCTTGATCAGAACCTTGAGTTTCTGTTTGAACCCGTGGAGATTCCCGGGCGATCTACCTCCTTTGTGCCTTTGTTGATTGAAAAGGATGGAGCAACCGAACTTAAAGGAATAAGCCTGAGGGGGCATTTTAACGAAAATGCGGTGTTGTATAGCTTCAGTCAAAAGGGCAAAATAACCGACACCATCGATACCGGCATGAACGTGAGCGCTTTCTTTGTTACCCACAACTGCGCTGGTCAACCAATGGTCGTTTTTACCAATGCCAGGGAGGGCACTTTTGTGTACAACCTCTCCTTAAATAAACGCTCTCCCCTGAGCTCAATCAATAGTCTTGCCCTTTTACAGCACTTCGATTTCGATGGAAATGGAGCACTGGAGGCTGTGACGCTCAGTTTAAGCGAGTCAGAACTTCATGTTTTCAGGGCAGGGATGAAAAAACCTGCCACCGAAGCAATCAACTGGTACACAACCGTTCCATTGATGTTTTCCGTAAAGGAATCCACCACCTATCCGCCCCTAATCAGCCTGCAACTCGGCCAGGATCACTACCTGCTGAGTTACGGCCCCAACCCGGCTTATTATTTCAACTTTCTTTACTACCTGCTGATTTATGCCGGTATGCTGGGCTTTGCATTTACAACGCGAAACATCCAGAAACGGCAGATACAACGAAGGCTCGACACCGAAAAGAAGATTACCGAGCTGCAGCTGAGCATGGTAAAAACCCAGCTCGATCCCCATTTTACTATGAATGCCATCAACGCCATTATATACTCGGTTAACCAAAACCAAAAGGAGAAAGCCAACGAAAACCTTCACCGTTTTTCGCGCCTCTATCGCTCATTGCTGCTCTCGGCCGACTCCACACGCCGCAGCCTCGAAGACGAGCTGAACTTTTGCCGCGACTACCTGGAGCTGGAAAAAGCCCGGTTTGACAATGCTTTCGATTTCGAAATCAACATTGGTAAGAACGTGGACCTGCATCAGTTGGTGCCCAAAATGATGGTGCAAACCCATGCCGAAAATGCCGTGAAGCAGGGCCTTTCGCCAGTACCGAAGGGTGGTAAAATCCGCATCGACATCACCTCCAATGGGCAGCAGCTCGAGATCGAAATCACCGACAATGGCATAGGCCGGCAGCAGGCCGCAAAAAAAGCAGGCACCTCCACCGGAAAAGGGCTTGCAATTATGAAAGAATTTTTTAACCTTTACAAAAAATATTACAAAGAGGACATTTCTGCCGACATTCAGGATGTCTTTGACGATCAAGGCAAAGCCTCAGGAACCAGGGTAATCATTAAAATCAGCCGGCACGATGAGAGTAACTGATACCTTTGAACCCGCAGTACACGCAGCCATTGTTGATGACGAACAATACTGCATTGAAGAATTGAAGGCAATGCTTTCGGGCATACATGGCATTGAAGTAGTGGCCGAGAGCCATGACGCTGTGAAAGCAGTGCCCATTATCCTTGAGACGAAGCCCGACTTGCTGCTGCTCGACATTCAAATGCCGGAAAAGAGCGGTTTTGATGTTATTCGCGGGTTAAAGGAATCGGGATTTGAGCCTTCGGTAATTTTTGTTACTGCCTATGATAACTTTGCCATCGAGGCCATAAAAAATGCCGCCTTCGACTACCTGCTCAAGCCCGTCGATAAAGAAGCCCTGCAACACAGCCTCAGCCGCTATTTTTACAATCACGCCAAAGAGGAACGCTCGGCAAAGTACATGAGCCTGCTCGAAAACGTCGACTACAAGAAAAAAATCAAGCTCAGTAACTCGGGCGGTTTTATTCTGCTGAACCTCGAAGACATTGTCCACATCCAGGCCGACTGGAACTACTCCAAGGTGTATACCGCCAAAGACCAGTACCAAACCGTGACCATGAACCTGGGCATGCTCGAAAACACCCTGCCCGAAAAAGGCTTTATGCGCATCAACCGCTCCCACATCATCAACCTCAACTACCTCACCCGCGTGCGCCGCCTGGCCCGCAAATGCTACCTCGAAAAAGACGGGGTGGAGTATGAGTTTTGTATCCCGATTACAAGGATAAGGGAGCTGGAGAAAAGACAATAAATAAGGCCATTACAGCCAACTGAAGTTCTGGAGAGATTTTTCGCCCAGGGCATTATAAAATCGTACAGCAATTGTCCGGAAATGAACACCGCTTCCTGAAGCGCTGCAAACATAGACTAAACCATTTATTTTCAATGCATTTGCAGATTAAATTAAAACCATGTATATTCGTGCAATAAACCAAAAACCCAACCCCATGCGAACCAAGATCATCCTGTTCTTTGCGTTGATTGCTTTCTGCCTTAGCAGCCATTGTTCCACTCCGGTCGGGCAACACTTTACCCAAACCGAAATTTTATGGGACAACTGGGGCGTGCCGCACATTTATGCTCCAACCGAGACCGACCTCTACTATGCCTTTGGCTGGGCGCAGATGCACAACCACGGCAACCTCATTGCCAGTCTTTACGGACAGGCCCGCGGGCGAGGCGCCGAATATTGGGGCGAAAATTACCTTCAAACCGATCAATTGGTGCACACCTTCAATTTTCCGGCAATGGCAGCAAAGGCACTGGAAAGCCTTCCTGAAAAGGAAATGGAATTGGTCGGGGCTTTCGTGCAGGGATTGAATGCCTATTTTGCCGAAAACCCCGGGCTGATTGCAACCGAAATGCACCAGGTCTTTCCCCTAACGGAGGTTGATCTGCTGGCACATTTTTACAGGGTTTTTCACCTTGAATTCCTCATGCGCGGCAATCTTGGCCTGGCCAATCGCTGGAGCGCCGGCTCCAACGCATGGGCCATAGGCCCGCAGAAATCGGCCAGCGGCCATGCCATGCTGGTTACCAACCCCCACCTCAGATGGTCCGATTTCTGGTTGTTTATGGAAGCCCACCCCAACACCCCCGGCTTCATGCTCTACGGCGCCACCCTGGTGGGATCGCCCTTCCTTGGCATGGCCTTCAACAACCACATGGGCTGGACCCATACGGTGAACCCTATCGACAATGTGGACCTCTACGAACTGAAGCTGCAAGATGGCAAGTACCTGCTCGACGGGCAGGCCCTGGCCTTCGATGAGCGCATGGCCTTGATTGGGATGAAACAGTCGGACGGCAGCCTTCGTACCGACACCTTAACGATTTGCAGCAGCCGCCACGGTGTGGTGATCAGAGAAGGTGAAAGCAAGGCGCTGGCCCTGCGTTTTGCAGGAATGGACAATCCCCTTCAGATTGTCAGTCAATGGTATCACATGGGGCTGGCAAGCAATTTTGAGGCGTTTGAAGCAGCCATGAAAACCAACCAGATCCCCCTGTTCAATGTATTGTATGCCGACCGCGATGGCAATATTTTTTACGGCTACAGCGGACAGGTTCCCCGTCGGGGGCATGGCAATTGGAGCACCTGGGCCGGCATAGTGCCGGGCGACAGCTCAGAAAACATCTGGCAGGACTGGCACGAGTATGAAACACTGCCGCGCCTGCTCAACCCAAGCACCGGCTGGCTGCAAAATGCCAACGACCCGCCCTTTACCAGCACCATTCCGCAGGCACTCGATCCTGACGATTACCCGGCCTACCTTTCGCCCAACTTCATGGGCCTGCGGCCACAGCAGTCGGCCCGCCTGCTGATGCAGGACGACCAAATCAGCTTTGAACGCCTGACAGAACTGCAGCAAAACAATAGTGTGTTGCTTGCCGACCGCATCCTTGATGACTTGCTGGCCCTGCGCCCCCAGGTGAGCGACAGCCTTGGTATGGCGGCTATGGATGTTTTGACCAAATGGGATCGCCAATTTGGGGCCGACAGCCGCGGCGCAGTGCTTTTTTTAAGGTGGGCGCAGGTGATGGCCGGCAATAACTTTAATGCCATTTTCGAAACCCCCTGGGACTCGCAGCAGCCTGTCACCACGCCAAGGGGCTTGCGCGACAAGGAGCGGGCCCTGCAAAGCCTTGCCAGGGCTGCCTCCATGCTGCACCAGGCTTATGGCAGCCTGGATGTGCCTTACGGTGATGTTTACAGGCTCCGTGTGGGTGAATATGACCTGCCGGCAAATGGTGGGGCAGGTTTTGCGGGTCTTTTCCGTACCCTGGAGTTCTCGCCGGCCGACAATAATACCTTCGAGGTCTTTTTTGGTGAAAGCTATGTAGCCATTACTGAATTTGGCGAACAGGTCAGGGCCAAAGTGCTGCTCACCTATGGCAACGCCACCCAGCCGCATAGCCCCCACGTGGGCGATCAGCTTCCGCTATTTGCCGAAAAGAAGATGCGCGATGCGTGGCTCAGCCGCCAGGAAGTGGAAGAGAATCTGGCGAAACGGGAAGTGCTGGTGAGGGGAGAGTGAGAAGATATGAGGGCATGAAGATGGGAAGATGGGAAAGTGAGAAAGTGAGAAGATGAGTGGGTGGGAAGATGTGAGGATTAGCAGATGAGCAAATGAGATTAGAATTGGTGAGCAGCAACGCAAACGCTTCCATTTTAATGGAGGCCATGCAAAAAATTGAAACTGGAAAAGACAAAGGCAAGAAAACCAGCATTGAAGATTTATGGAAATATAATTAGACTATTTCAAAAGTCGAAATAATCCAATTGCCACCAAAACACTAAAACCCTAAGCAACACAAAACACTGAATGTCATATTTTTTTATTTTGTGAAACTTGGTGTTTTTGAGCTTTTGTGGCTAAAAAAATTAGTTTTAAAAAAGCCTCTTCATTACGATAATATCCAGAACCCACAACAAAAGCAGCCCCAAAACCCTGAAAAGGATTGTGGGGCTGCTTCAATAATATTGGAAATATTTTACTTGTGAGCGATGGGATCGGGGGTGCCGTCAGGATCGTTTATGGCATAGCCATCAGTGCTGATATTGCCCCACATCAGAATACCAGCCACATGGGGCGAGGCCATGGAGGTGCCGCTCAGGGTAGCATATCCCCCGCTTTTATAGGTAGAATAAATGCTCACACCCGGGGCCGCATAATCCACAGGCGGATTGCCAAAATTGGAAAAAGAGGCCCAGGTATCGGTGCTGCTTATGGCTGAAACCGTAAATACATTGTTATGGTTTACCCTTGCCGGGCTTTTGGTGCTGGCGTCGGTTGATTCATTGCCAGCCGCCAGGGCAAATTTGATGCCGGCATTGGCCGCGGCGAGAACAGCCGCATCCAGGGCATCGGAGGCCGGGCCACCCAAACTCATATTGGCCACATCGCCAGAAGCGGCAGTGGTTCTGACATAATCCACCCCTGCAATAATGGTCGAATAGGCGCCGCTGCCCCTGCGGTCGAGAACCTTTACAGCAACTACTTGTGCACCGGCGGCAACGCCAACCACGCCAATGGTGTTATTTATGGCGGCAATGGTACCGGCCACGTGCGAGCCGTGTCCATTGTCATCGTTGGGGCTGGTAACCCTTGGAACGAAAGACACGCTCAAGGCAGTATTCACATTCAAGTCGGGGTGTGTCAGGTCAATGCCGGTATCGATCACCCAGGCTTTTTTAGATCCTGTGTAGGTGTCGCCGCCACCAACACGGGTTATCCCCCAGGGCACTGAAGCTGACGGGGGCGGGGGTGCGGGTTTGGCCTTGATGGTAACCCCCAGACTCACATAGCGGTCGGGCTCCACAAACCGAATGCGCGGGTCGGCCTGCAAAACTTCTGCATCAGCCTCGCTCATGGTGGCGGCAAAGCCCTGAATGGCTGTTCCGTAAACCTGAATGATCTCGGGGCGCTCAATGCTGAGCTCATGCATAACATCTAAGGCCTGCGACCTTACATAATCCACGCGGCCTTCGTAGGTCAGCACCTCGCCCATCTTCAGGCCAATGGCCTCATTAAAAACCACGATATACTGCCCCTTAATGATGTCGCCATGCTGAAACTCAGGTTCACTAACCGGATCCTTTTGGCAGCCATTGAACACCAGTGCAAAGCCCGCAATGACCAGCAGGCCAGCCAACATTTTACGAAACGTTTTCATACCATTCATGTGTTTTGGTTAATAATAGGTTTTAGCGATACCAAATATAAAAAATAAATCAATATATACAAGTTCATTAGAATTTTTATCCCGGATAAATTGTATTTTTTCCCCGATTAACAAATGCTTATTCTCTATATTGTATTTCATTAAACATTATTCGATATAAGTTCAGGTTTTTCTGGCATTTGGAAATCCGTAACCCTCAATTTAATGAATCCAGAAAAAAATCGTTAATAAATTGTTAATAAAAATTTAACCCCAAGCCCGTCAGCCACAGGCTTTTTTATGCTATTTTTGGCCTGCATCAAAACAACAGCATACCACAGGATTATGGATCAGGACCAGGATTTTCTTCGCGCCATGATTGAGCGCAGGCAGCAAATGCTTGCCAAGATGGGCGACCAGATCAAAAAAGAACATCAAGCCCTTGAGACCCAGGTCAGGAATCTCATCTCTGCATTCGACCAAAAACTTTTCTTTCCTGAAGAGCTCAAAAAGAATTAATCCCTGCTTTTTACTTCCGGGTTTACCGGCTTCCACTTGTTTTCACCAATGTGCCATTGCAGACCCAATGAAAAGGTGGGATATTTGATCAGCGTAAATGTTGGAGTCAGGTTCAGCCATTTGCCAAACATCAAATCGGCGCCCAGGTAAAAGCCAGCAGCCTCCTCACTATTTGTTGCCAACCCAAAACGCACCATGTCAAGGATAAAGATTCAAGCTGCCTTGCTTGTCATTTTCAGCGAAGTTAAGGGTTGCGCTCTGCAAAAAAATTTCACTTTGCTCAAATTTTTAAAGCATTTGAACGATAATTGATATGCACCCCGCTCGATTCCGCCATACCTTTAGCAAATAAATCCGGCTTTTTTCTTTGTTTCACCAAATTCATAAAAGCCATGAAAAAGCTATGTTACCTGTTGATGCTGGCAGCCGTAATGCTGACCGGCTGTGCCAAAGACCCGATGAATGAGGAAACCATTGACCTGAAAGAGCGAAAGGCCGAAAAGCGTATCCCCAAGATTTGCTGGTTATCTACCATTCCCAACTACTCGCTGGGAACGATACTTTGCATGCCCGAAGAACTGGGTGCAGAAATGATTGCAGGCGGCTGGATGCAAGGCCATGAGAGCTACGGAGGGAAGCTTCGTTCGGAAGAATGCCCCTGGGTAGTAAACAGCTGCGAACTCAACTACAAGACCATGGTAGTTACCTTTTTCTCAGAAGGCATGCATACCTTGGCCAACCGTGACTACTACTTCTTCAATGCAGAAAACACCCTGAACCTTGCCGATGGTTCAATGGTTTGCCAGGTATCGTGCTATGGGGGCGTGGGCAGATATGAAAATGCCACAGCCGAAATAACCCTTACCGGAAGCTACAATTTCGAAACAAACGTGGCCACTTTTTCCGGCCGCGGATACTGGGTTTTCAGCGAATAAAAACCACCCCGGGTTACCCCCCATGAGGGTGCAAATGTGCAAACTCCTAAAATGTTCTTTTTTCTTTAGCCTCGTCCTTGCCCCGCGCTTTGCACCCTCTTTTCTTTTTTACCACATCAAAAGTCAGTTTTTTACAAACCAGGAAAGGTTTGAAGTTCGAGGTTTGCTCACTTCGCTAGTGATCTGTCAAGCAATTGCGAGATCGGTTCAGGCTTCAGGTTCAGGGCTCAAGGTTGGGTTCGGACTCCCCCTTTAGAGAGCTTGTCCCGCTCTTTTTGCGGGAGGGTTGGGGGGAGGTTTTTGGGGTTCAGGATTGCAAAACCACTGGGTAAGAAAAAGAAACCCGCCAAAAACAACAATCAGTAATTTGAACCAGATCCTTCATCCCGCACGTGCGGGATTCAGGATGACAAGGGCACTGACTGGGGATAAGAACCCTGAGGCGCGCCAATGAGGCGCCTCAGGGTTTCTTTTAGAAAGACGACCCTGTCATCCTGAGCGAAGCGAAGGATCCCGAACAGAAAACTACTTCCAATAAACCGAACCAGGTCCATCACCCTCTGCCCTCTGCCCCATGCCCCTTGCCCATTCGTTTTTTATTCGTAGTTAACCCAAAGTTAATACGTAAAAATACGAGTTAACTACGTTTCAACTACGTCTTAACTACGTTTTAACTACGTGTTAAATCAGGAGATAAATGGAACTTGAAAGGGAGATGGCAGGGAGCGGGTAGTGAAAAACCAACAAAACAAAAGCCTTATTCCCGGCTTTTTCAGAACTTTGCATCAGGCTGAACCGCTGCAAAAAACAGAACCATGACCGACGTGCACGATCCCAAAACCCGCTCGTATAATATGAGCCGTATCCGGTCGAAAGACACCAAACCAGAAATGCTGGTGAGGAAATACCTTTTTGCACAGGGATTCAGATACAGACTGCACGACAAAAACCTTCCGGGAAAGCCAGACCTGGTTTTCCCAAAATACAAAACCGTGCTGTTTATCAATGGCTGCTTCTGGCATGGGCATGAAGGCTGCAAGTATTATGTGGTGCCGCAAACCAACAAAGATCGGTGGACTGAAAAGATCAGGAAGAATAAGGCCAATGATGAGAAAAGTTATTCAAAGCTCAAAGAGCTTGGATACAAAATAATCGTTGTTTGGGAGTGTGAATTGAAAAGTACCAAAAAAGAAGCTACTCTTAATGCCTTGACAAACCTCCTTGCAAGGTAAACCCCAATAAAATTAAGGATTTTATTTAACCAACGTGACTCATAGGCAAATGTACTATGCGTCACACTTCTATACTTTTGGACATGACGATACAGCAAAAAATCGGACTAAGAATTAAAGCACTCAGGGCTCAGAAAGAGTTAAAGCAGGAGCATTTAGCCTGGCAGTCAGAGTTGGACCGAACTTATATGAATCATGTTGAAAACGGGAAACGGAATCTAACAGTAAACAGCCTTCAAAAGATTGTGGAAAAAGGGCTAAAAATGAGCCTTACAGACTTTTTTAATGACCCAATATTTGAAGTTAAGAATAACAAATAATTTTTTTGTACGCAAAGAATGGTAAAATATTCCCAAATACGAAGCCAAGTTGGAATTGATCCTTTAAAAGATCCAGAAAACATTCAGGCTTACCTTACTCATTATTTTCAAAACGGACCAACCGAGCTTGACAATTTCTTTTTTGAGCCAGCCGGAGAATATTTAACGCAAATATCTCAAGACATAAAACTTGAGAAACAGGGGAAGTTAAATTTCCAATGGGACATTCCTTTTCCCGGGCCCAAAAACCCTAAATTTTCATTTATTGACCTTTTTGCGGGAATTGGTGGAATAAGACTGGCATATCAACAAAATGGAGGAAAGTGCATATTCTCTTCAGAGTGGGATAAATTCTCCAAGGTTACCTATGAAGCTAATTTTGGAGAGGTTCCTTTTGGAGATATAACAAAAATCAACGAAAAATATATTCCTGACCACGATGTGCTTCTGGCAGGTTTTCCATGTCAACCATTTTCAATAGCTGGAGTCTCAAAAAAAAATGCATTAGGCCGGAAACATGGCTTTCTTGACGAAACACAAGGAACTTTATTTTTTGATATTGCACGAATAATAAATCATAAAAGGCCAAAAGCCTTTATGCTTGAAAACGTAAAAAACTTAGTTGCACATGACAAGGGAAGGACTTTTGAAATTATATATAACACCTTGGATGAACTTGGATATTCTGTTCATTTTAGAGTCTTAGATGGAAGGTACTATGTTCCGCAGCATCGTGAAAGAATTATTATTGTCGGATTTAACAGGGACATTTATAAAGGACAAGAAAATTTTAAATTTCCAAATCCCCCCGGAAATAATTTATCCATCAGGGAGATTCTTGAAGAAAATCCTGATCCGAAATATACCTTAAGTGATAAACTTTGGCAATACCTCCAAGACTACGCAGCTAAACACAAAGCCAAAGGAAATGGTTTTGGGTTTGGATTAACTGATTTGGATGGCATTACTAGAACTATTAGTGCGCGCTACTACAAAGATGGATCTGAGATATTAATTCCGCAGGAAGGAAAGAATCCCAGAAGGCTTACACCTAGAGAAAGTGCTCGTTTACAAGGCTTTCCAGATAATTTCATTATTCCTGTTTCTGACAATCAAGCTTACAGACAATTTGGGAACTCGGTTGTAGTGCCATTAATGTCTGCAATAGCAAAACAATTAGTTAGAATTATTTACAATGAACCTAAATAAATTAAAAGACATTTTTGGCTCCTTTGGATGCAATAGGATTTTTATTAAAATTCTTGCCGAAAATGATAATTCCAAAAACCAAGTATATCTTGGGGGTAGTTTTGAGATTCTAAATATTTTACCAATTTCCGAAATTACAGCAGACAATTCTGGAAATTGGCAAAGACAACGATTCAAAGCTAAGCTAAATTTTTCATGGATAGGAGAGGACGGGCATTTGAATAGTGCACCTTGTGCGCAGCTAATTCTTTATCCAAAATATCCAGAAGTTCGTTTTTCTGGTTTTTTAAACAAAGTTGAAAACCCTCCTTCAGAGTTAATGACCCAAAGGCTCCTAAACAGACTTCTTTTTTTGGGGGTTACCAAAGAAGGCAATACAATAGGCTATGTTTCTCATCCAGATTCTCAAGTTAGTAATGAATTTTTCCAAATACCAAATATTGAAGAAATCGGGGTTTTCAAGGTTTTAAACATCCTAATTGATCAAAACAATAAGGAAAGGCTTTTGAATGAGTTGAAAAGAATCCACAACCTTCAATGGATTGAATCAAAAAGACTTGATCGAGCTGGAAACCTCCATCCCTGTATTTCTTCTAACTGCGGAGGTTATACCTTAGAGGCCGAGCTTGGAATAACACCAAATGGTTTCTCTGAACCAGATTTTTTCGGTTGGGAAATTAAGCAGTTTGGGGTTCGAAGTTTTAACCACCTTAACAATCCTGTTATTACTCTCATGACTCCAGAACCCACAGGAGGGGTATATACCTCAAAAGGAGTTGAATTTTTTATTAGGAATTACGGATACCCTGATTTGCTTGGAAGAAATGACAGATTAAATTTTGGCGGAATTCATAAAGCAGATGAAACTCATTTCAGGACTAATTTAAAACTTGTTTTAGTCGGCTTTGATGGAAGTAGCGGAAAAATTACAGATACTGGTGGCTGCATTGCCCTTATAGATAAAAAGGATAATGAAGTAGCAACATGGTCTTTCCTTTCTTTAATTAAACATTGGAATAAAAAACATAATCAAGCCTGTTATGTACCCAGTCTTTCCAGAAAAAATGGAATAAGGTATTATTATTTTGGAAAAACCATTTTATTAGGTTTTGGAACTGACTTCCAGTTTTTTCTTAAACAAATGAAGATTGGAAATATTTATTACGATCCTGGTATTAAAATGGAAAATGCTTCTAATGTTTTCAAAATAAAACGTAGAAGTCAATTTAGAATAAAAGCAGGTAATTTAAAATCATTATATAAAAACCACGAAGTTATTGATTTAACAGTTTAAGCTTTTCCCTTTTCCCCCTCAATCCTTCCCCACCTCCCCGAGCATCCGCTTCCTTTGCTGCTGGCGCCCATGCAAATGTTGGCGGTGGATGAGGCTGGCCACAGCCCTCAGGAACAGTTCGTGCTTTAAATTAGCCAGCCCTTCGGGCGGGATTTAAAGGCTGCTGCCCTTTTCCCACAGCCTTCCGCATGTGGCTATGCACAGTTGGCTCCTTTGGAGCATTTTTTATACCGCATGCCCGTTTACTTGCCCTGTAGGGGCCAGCCAACATTAGCCCCGGGTCGTCTTTTCTTTCTTCTTACACCCGGGGCTTAAAAGGCGGCCCTGCAAGTGCCTGGCAAGTTGGCAGATATTTCACTTTTTCAAAAGTCATATTTGATTTGTATTTCACTTTTTAAAAAGTGTTTTTGGTACTTTTTTGAAAAATGCAGCCATTAAAGATCCATCCTTTTTAAAACAGCCGGGCTCCTTTAAAAAACGCGGCTATGTCATCCTGATCCGCCAACCGGCAGAGAAGGATCTCGTGCAAATAAAGACATCCTGTAAAAGTAGCCCCGGGTCGTCTTTTCTTACTTCTTACACCCGGGGCTAAAGAATTTTGCGCTTGCATTTTCAAGAAAACGGACACATCTTTACAATTCCAAAATTGAATTTTGAATTTGTAAAAAATGATACCAAGAGCAATAACACAACAGCAACTGCTGAAGGCTTTGTTGCATCAGGCATTTGAATTGGAGGAAAAGGAAAAATGAAAGCAGAACAACTAAAAATATCCATCCGTTTTTTTAACGACCGTGAGGTGCGTGCCGTTTGGGATGATGAACATTCTAAATGGTGGTTTAGCGTATTGGATATTGTAGGCGTGCTGAACGAAGAGGCCGATTACACCAAAGTTCGCAACTATTGGAAATACCTGAAAGCCAAACTGAAAAAAGAAAACAATCAGTTGGTTAGCGCCACTACCCAACTGAAGTTAACTGCGGCAGACGGCAAAAAGTACAAAACCGATATGTTGGATAGCGAGGGTATTATTGAACTGTCCAGGAGTTTCCCCGGTAAAAAAGCAACAAAGTTTTTGGATTGGTTCTTATACAGCGATACCAGCATTGACGGCCAAAGCAAAAAGAAAGCCTATGCCAAATCGGAAAGACGAGCAAAAAGCTAAACATCGCCTCGGTGGCCGACCACAATTAGACCACCTCGCCCAAGAAGAAAGACGGCCCTGCGGGCGTCCAAAAATTATCCACTCATTCTTTTTCCACAAGCTTCCGCATGTGGCTATGAACAGCCGGCCCCGCTGGCCAGCGGGGCGTTAAAACTTTATCCGATTTCCCTTTGCCCCGAAGGGGCCAACCGTGATTAGCCCCGGGTCGTCCTTACTTACTTCTTACACCCGGGGCGGAATTGTCCGCTGGCCAGCGGACCATCCAACAGTAGCCATGGGTCGCGAAGCACCCATGGGAAGCGGATGTTCGTTTACATCTTTCGTCTCGCCTGAGGCGAGACCAACTGTGATTAGCCCCGGGTCGTCTTGCTTACTTTTACACCCGGGGCGAAAGAACACCCGGGGTTATTAAAAAATCCTTTGCGTACCTTTGCAAAAACATTCCATCATGACCCCAACCGAATTTGACGCCCTGAAAGTTTCAGAACCTGCATTTATGCTCTACTTTTTCAACGACATTTGCGGAGTGTGCCATGCACTGTGGCCCAAGGTGGAAGCCCTGATGAAAGAAGAATTCCCAAAAATTAAACTCATCAGGGTGCATGCCAATGAGAGCCTTGAGCTGGTCGGCCAATTGCGTATGCTCAGCGTGCCGGGCATGCTGCTTTACCTCGACGGCCAAGAATACTTCCGCGCCAATGGCATGATCGGCCTGAGCGAGCTGCACGAAAAAATCGCCCGCCCTTATGGGTTGATGTTTGAGGAATGAGACGGAAGTCAGAAGACAGAAGTCCGAAGTCAGAAGTCATCTTCTCATTTTCTCATCTTCCCACCCTCATATCTTCACGCTCTCTGCTCTCTGCCCTCTGCCTA
Organism: Bacteroidales bacterium UBA4814; assembly: GCA_002402465.1. Classification (GTDB taxonomy): domain Bacteria; phylum Bacteroidota; class Bacteroidia; order Bacteroidales; family UBA7960; genus UBA7960. The sequence goes on along the minus strand of DHFW01000049.1, from coordinate 282,027 downwards.
CTATTTAAGAACTTGCAGCCGCTGCACCTTCACACCTTGGCTGGTGGTTACGCGAACGAAGTAAATGCCTTCATTCAGGCCGCTGATGCCTATTTGATATTCGGTGGTATTCAAGCCTTGTTTTTCGAGCATCACCTTGCCGGTGATGTCAATAATACTGATGGCCAGCATGGGATTGTGTGAATGCACCCTTATGTGACTCTTTGCCGGATTGGGATACACCTTTATGCCTGCTTCGGGCAGGTTTTCTTCCACATTCACGGTAGACTGTATTTCGACCTGCGCCCTTTCGGAGAGGCCCGAATGGTAAACGGCCTCCACCTCTACCAGGTTGGTGCCTCCGGCCAGTCCGCTCAGGTCGTAGATCAGCTCATCGATGCCCTGGTCGACCAGTGCGCCGTTCAGGTAGATGTTGTACGACAGGGCATGCAGGTATCGCCTTTGGTACACCAGGTCGTCGAGCAGCAAAAAGTAAGTGTCGTTCGAAACGTATTGAATGGCCAGGAATCGGGTGTTTTCGGGCGCTTCAAAGGTGTAATGGGTCCAGTTGGCCGGCGGCACTATGCCCGTGCCCTGCGGCAGGGGGCTGAAACTTGCGTTCTGGTTGTTGGTGGAAGAATACAGCACGTTGAATGTTTCGGGATAGCTGCTTACCAGCGAGCGGGCCATAAAGGAGAAGTTGCCGGGTCCGGCCGGGATGATGAGCCAGTCGTTATTGACACCTGATGGGCCAGCCATGGCCACCAGGTAGCGGCGGCCCGACCAGGCATCGAGCGTAATGGGCGGAATGGTAGCCCAGGGGTTGAACACCATGAACGACATGGGATTGCCGGCACCCGGCCAGCTGAAGTTGGTATAGGTATAGGTGGGCAGGCCATCCATGTCGCGCAGGATATAGGGCCCGATATTGTTTCTTTCAAAGTCGGGATAGGCTTCGAAATTGTCGAGGTACTGCCCGTGAAGGCCCCAGGTGAGGGTGGCTGTCGATTCATCTTCGCCCAACACCGCCTTCAGGTCGGAGGGCTTCACCCGCAATTCTTCCATGGGCACGTCGATGGTTTGGGCCTGTTCAATAGTCAGATTCCCAAGACTAACCGGTTCAAAATAATCCAGTTGTACCTCCAGGTTATAGGTTCCCCTCCACACTTCGCTGAAAGCGGCGGGGCCCTGCGAATGGTCCAGGTGCAGTTCGTAATAATGGGTATCATTGTGCAGGCGCAGAAAAGCTTGGGTATACACCGGCGCATTGGGTTGCAAGGCTATGCCCACATCGAACATCATGTGGTGCTGCACGGTGTTCGAAAGGCTCATTTCAGAGAATACCTCCGTGCCATACTTTGCCACCACGCCGTAGCGGTAGATGCCGGGTTCGGCCTGCTCAATAGTGGTATCTTCAAAAGATGGTTGGGCAAGCAGGCTGGTAGTCAGTTCGTCCCAGCTGGCTTCAGGGGCATCGGCCATTCCTCGAAAAACCTTGTAGCCCATGGGGTTGGCCTCTACGGTGGTATTCACAATGCCATAAATGTTCCAGTTTTTGTTGGTAAGGCTCATGGGGGTCCAGGTGCCGTTGGCATACAGCATGCTGCCTTTCTGTGCGGGGGCGTTGGGGCCCTCGTCGATGCCAATGGGATAAGCCCCGTAGCCCGGCAGGAACTCAATGCCGATCCACAACTCCTTGGTTATATCTATGGGGATGGCCTCACTTAGTTCAAAAACATACCAGTCTTCGGCGGCAACAGACCGGTTTTCGGAATATATCAGACTGCCTGCATTGGCCCCTTCAAACACCTTAATGTTGAAGTTGGCGTGGTTGTTAAAATACACCTTCACATGGGTGAGTTTGCCGTTTTCGGGCACCAGGTTCAGCAGGTCGTTTTGCGTAAACCGGATACCGGCAATAAACGGATCGCCACCATAGCCCCAGCCGTTGTTTACGTTGGTTTGGGTGCCCCAGGCCAGCCAACTTTCATGGTCGAGGCCATAAGGCACCTCCCAGCTGAGCTGCCCAATGTCGTCAACAATGCTTGCCACCACGTTCATGGGCTTATGCGGGGCAACCTCAAGGGTGATCTGTCCCAGGGAGTAGTCTTGGTTTTGGCTCACAAAAGATTGCTGGTGGGTAAAATACAGCGGGTGAATGATCTCCATCTCATAATCTTTTCCGGCGAAAGCCTGAAGAGAAAAGGCACCGCTTTCATCCGTCATGGTATTGTAGTTGGAATAACCGCCTAGGTTTACATAGGCGCCTTCTATGGGCGTTCCGGCCTGGTTCACCACCGTCCCACTGATCATTACCGGATCGGCCAATGAAAGACCTACTTCCATTTCAATGTGGGTGCCGGCATCCACAAAAAAGCTGACCGTATAATTGTTATAGCCTTCCTTGAAAAAGGAAAATTCATACACCCCAGGCAACAGGGCTGGAATAAGGAAGTCGCCGTTCTGGTCGGTGACCGTGCTTTCGAACTGCAATAAATTTTCGTTGTCCGGGTCGGGGGTTGCGGTAACACTCACCCCTTCGAGTGCGGTGGTGGTGCCTTCAACAAACACATTGCCAGACACCAGCCCAAAATCTTCCACCTTGGTGGTAACGATGCTGGGTATGGTTACCACATCTTCGGTGGCCCAGGAGGCGGGCTGTGTGGTGATGGTGCTCATGTCGATGCCATAGCCAATGGCGTAGTAGGTACGAACGCCCTCTATCTGGGTGTTGTAAAACACGCGGTTGCTGACGCTGGGCAGGTTGGTGGTGAGGGGTTTCACCAGGGTGATGATCACGTTTTGACCGCTTTCGGCATCATAAAAGAAAGGCTGGTCGAGTGCGAGCTCTATGGCCCTGGGGCCTGCTTCGAAGGTAATGGGGCCGTCGTACACCAGTTTCTGGTTACCAAAATATTCCCACACGGCGGTGGCGGTTGTATTGCCAAAAACTTGCCGGTGGGTGGTGCTCATGTATATCTTGTAGTGGTTGGAGCCCCCGTGCGAGCCCAGGTTGCTGAAGTACGACAGGCCGGTGATCAGGCCGGTGCTGCCCATCTGGTCGGCGTAATAAATGCTTTGCGAGAGCATGGACGAGCGGGTGAGCTCGAACACCTGCTCCGATTCGTATTTCCCCCAGGTGACGGGCTGGTGACTTTCGCTCATGCCCGAATAATATTGCCGCTGACCCGCTTCACCCACCGTACCTTCGACGGTTTGCGCCGTGATGGAATAGGTATAAAGGTTGAAATCAGGGATTTCGGCTTCCACGAAAGTGGTTGATGGATCATTTTCGGCCAGGGTGATGGTTTGATTTCCGGAAGTACGGGTAAGGGTGTAGCCAACCACAGGGTCTTCAAGCGGTCCGCCGTTTATGCCGTAAGTCACCTCGTTCCAGCTTATGACCGTTTGCAGGCTTTCGTTTTGCGAAAAGGTGATGGTATGCGGGGCGCCGGGCGTGGTTTCATAATCGAGAAAAAGAAAGTCGGAAGTAAACGGCGCCCCTTCACCCACACTGTTAAAAGGCACCAGTCGATAGGCATAAAAGCCCAGTGTTTCGATAGTATGGTCGGTAAAGCTTGCGGCCTCTCCTATGCCCTGGTCGCCGAGGTCGGTCAATGGCTGGAAGTTCATGGGGTGGTTGCCGCGAAATACTTTAACCCCACTAAGTTCGGTAAGGGCATTACCGTTGCTGGTGACCGCAGGGTTGGTCCATTCCATTTGCACGGCCAGCTGTTCGCCAAATTGGGCCTGGGCTTCGAAGCCGCTGATGGGGCCGGGAGCCAGGCCAGGAACTGTGGTTTTGAATTCAATGTCGTCAACCATAAAGCAATAGGCATACGATACCCCAACAATGGCGATATGCTTTGCATTGGCAGGAATGGCATATTGGTAGCGTGTCCAAACGAAGGCGGCATTGATGGGGTTGCCGCTGTTAAAAAAGATAAAGTCGCCGGGTTCGGAGCCGGTCATGGAGTATCCCACCTTGAACTGCTCATTGCCGAAAAAGTCGAAGGTGCCCCTGGCATAAAACGAAAACTGCCCGCCGGGGTGCGGGGCCAACTCGCGGGTGATCATCCAGTTGTTGCTGGGGCCACTGTTGGAGCTGATGCTCATAAATACCTTGTCGCCCGAGCGGGGCTGAAACTCCGGGAAAGTATTGGGTGGATCGGTTTTGGAGGGATTGTACACTATGAATGCCTGGGGCTGGTTCTTATTGGGATAGTCCTGAAATGGCCCTGCCGGGATCAAGCCATCCAGGTCTTTCATGATCCAGCCTTCTATGTTGCTGATGGCGAAATCGTTGTGCCATTCAACATTGTCGGTGAAAGGATAAAGCAAAACGGGCTCTTCGGTTCGGGCAAAACCCTGCAGGCCAGCCGCAAGCATAATAAACAGCGAAAAAAAGAGGGTGTAGCATTTTTTCATGGGGCAGAAAGTTATGGAGGTGAAAAATTTAAATACGATGGGCTGTATGGATTGACCAAGGCAGCTGAGCCTGTTTTTGCATTTTGGTTGATTTTGATTTGTCAAAATTATTGTTTTTTCCTTCTGTTTAATTGCCATACACTTTTTTAACTTTAACTTTAAAATCCCTAACACCCTTATTGCACTGGAAACGGGCGTGGTGGAAGGCGAGCAGACCCTTTTCCTCTGGAATGGACAGGCGCGCAGCATGCCGGTTTGGGAACAAGACATGAGAGCCTTCGCGAGGCCTTTCATTATTCGTGCGTGCCCTGCTACCAGGAAATTGCACGCAGAATAGGCGCAGAGCGTATGAATGAGTGGCTTGGAAAGTTAAATTATGGAAATATGCGTGTTTCCGCCGCCAGATCAGCATGGAAGCCTTCAGGGTTATGGGAATTATCAGATAGATTGATGATTTATGATTTATGATTGAAAAAAACGGTCAACGTTATTTAGGCATTGACCACAGACTTAAAACCCCTACCTTCGATCTTTTAACCCAAAAACCTCCCCCCAACCCCTCCAAAGGGGGAGTACGAACCAGAACTTAAAATTTAACCTTTATGAAACCGAAAACAATCTTTCCCCTGATTCTGCTCGGCGCAGCCCTGCTGCTGGCCGGCTGCCCTGCCGACAAATGCCCCGATGGCGAAAATGCCGTGCTGCGCGACTATGCCGGCCTGGATGGCTGCCGATGGCTTTTTGAACTTGAAGACGGGCAACGCCTGGAGCCGGTGAACCTGCATGAATATGATTTGGAGTTGCAGGACGGCATGGAGGTAAAAATCTCCTATACCGAAGCCACCGACATGATGAGCATTTGCATGGCTGGAAAAATGGTGAATATCACCTGTATTTTCAAACGCTGACCACCATCGCTAAAAATTGTTTAAATATTTTGTTTGCAGTCGCTTAACTTGTTTAACCGCCTGTGTTTTCATATCTTTGCGACTTCATTCACGCATAACCCAACACTTTAATCAAAATTATTATCAAATGAAGAAGTATTTGTTTTTATTGTTTGTACCTATGATGATGTTTACCTCCTGTGGTGAGCGGAAGGTCGGCAACCCTTTCCTTAGCGAGTACACCACCCCGTTTGGCGTTCCGCCCTTCGATCAGATTAAGCTTGAGCATTTTGCCCCCGCCATGGAAGAAGGCATGCTTCAGCACAATGCCGAAATTGATGCCATTGTGAATAACCCCGAAGAGCCTACCTTCGACAACACCATTGCCGCACTCGACTATAGCGGTGAGTTGCTCAACAAAGTGGCCTATGTATTTTACAACTACAACTCGGCCAATACCAGCCCCGAGCTCGAAGCCATTGCCCAGGACCTGGCCCCCAAGCTTTCGGCCCATAGCGACAACATTTCGCTAAACCCCGAACTCTTCATGCGCATCCAGGCCGTTTATGAGCAAAAGGAAAACCTCAGCCTCACCGGCGAGCAAGCGCGGCTGCTGGAGCTCACCTACAAAAACTTTGTTCGCAACGGTGCCGCCCTGCCCGAAGAAAAGCAGGAGCGTTTCCGCGAAATCAACCAGCGCCTGTCGGTACTTACCCTGCAGTTTGGACAGAATGCCCTGGGCGAAGTAAACCATTTTGAAATGGTGGTTGAGAACGAGGAAGACCTTGCCGGACTGCCCCAATCGGTGATCGATGCCGCTGCCGAAACGGCTACTGCAAAGGGCCACGAAGGTAAATGGGTGTTTACCCTGCAAAACCCCAGCGTGATGCCTTTCCTTTCGTATGCCGAAAACCGCGAGTTGCGCAAAAAGATGCAGCAGGCCTATGTGAACCGTGGAAACAATGGCAACGAATTCGACAACAATGCCATTATCGGCGAGATCGTAAACCTTCGCCTTGAGCGCGCCAACCTGCTGGGCTACAGCAGCCACGCCGAGTTTGTGCTCGAAGAAAACATGGCAAAAAACATTGAAACCGTCAGCAACTTCCTCCAGGAGCTCTGGGGCTACGCATTGCCCATCGCCAAAGAAGAAGCAGCCATGATGCAAGAGCTGATCGATGCCCGCGGCGGCGACTATCAGCTGGCGGCATGGGACTGGCGTTATTATGCCGAGCAGGTGCGCAAGGAAAAATACGACCTGGATGAAGAAGAAATCCGCCAATATTTTGAACTGAACACCGTTCGCGACGGCGTTTTTATGGTGGCAGAACGCCTGTATGGGCTGCAGTTTATTGAGCGCAACGATGTGCCCAAGTACCACCCCGATGCAACCGTATATGAAGTGCTCGAAGCCGATGGCCGGCATCGCGGCATCCTCTACATGGATTTCCACCCGCGCCAGAGCAAGCGCGGAGGAGCCTGGATGAGCAGCTTCCGCTCACAGCAAATTGCACAGAACGGAAAATACATTCACCCGGTTATTACCATTGTGTGCAACTTCAGCCCTCCCACCTCGAGCCAGCCTTCGCTGCTTACCTATGATGAGATGACCACCTTCTTCCACGAGTTTGGACATGCCCTGCACGGTCTGCTTTCTGATGTGACCTATCCCGGGCTGGCAGGCACCAACGTATCGCGCGACTTTGTGGAACTGCCCTCGCAGGTAATGGAAAACTGGGCCAAAGACCCAGAAGTGATGAAGGAATTTGCCCTGCATCATGAAACCAAAGAGCCCATGCCACAGGAGCTGATGGACAAAATCATTGAAAGCGGTCATTTTAACCAGGGATTTGGAACCGTGGAGTTTATTGCTTCGGCCTTGCTCGACATGGAGTATCACACCATTACCGAACCCTTTCCTGCCGATAAGCTTTCTGAGGTTGCCAGCATTATCGATGAGCGCACCATCAGCAAGTACAATATGATGCCCGAAATTCACTTCCGCCACGGAAGTACCCATTTCCAGCACATCTTCTCGGGCGGCTATTCGGCAGGTTACTACAGCTACATCTGGTCAGGTATTCTCGATGCCGACGCTTACGAAGCCTTCCGCGAAAGCGGCGACCTCTTCGACCCGGCTACTGCCCTTTCGTTCCGCCAGAACATCCTGGAGCGCGGCGGCACCAAAGACCCCATGGAGCTGTACGTCAACTTCCGCGGACGCGAGCCCCAAGTGGAGCCCCTGCTTCGCCAGCGCGGCCTGCTTAGATAATTTTTTAATTAATTAAACCCCTTTCGGGGAAAAATGTCAAAGACCGTAGCGGACTTCATTCCGCTGCGGTCTTTTTTTATCTTTTCCTGTGCTTTTAATATCTTTACCCCTTAAAACAAATTATCTTATCCAAATTACTCCCATTAAATCCCAACCAAAATCATGAACCATTTTTTCAAAAAGATCATGCTGCTGGCGGCCCTGCTGTTTGTGTTCCAGGGCGCCATGGCCCTCGACGATGCCCGCCTGATACGCTATCCGCACATTAGCGGCGATCAAATCGTATTTGTGTATGCCGGCGACCTCTGGACGGTGCCTGCCACAGGCGGTGACGCCCACAGGCTCACTTCCCACAAGGGGCTGGAGCTTTTCCCGAAACTCTCGCCCGACGGGCAGTGGATCGCCTTCTCGGCCGAATACACCGGCACCCGCCAGATTTTCGTAATGCCTTCGAAAGGCGGTACACCTAAGCAGCTCACCTATTACAACGATGTGGGCCCTATGCCTCAGCGCGGAGGCTTCGACAATATTCCCCTGGGCTGGACCGCCGACAGCAAGAAGGTGCTATTTCGCAGCAACCGTACCGAATACGGCGACCGCATGAGCAAATACTTCCTGGTGAGCATCGATGGCGGCTTTGAAGAAGAACTGCCCATTCCCTATGGCGGCTTTGGCGTGCTCTCGCCCGACAATAAGAAAATGGCCTTTACCTGGCCCGACCGCGAATTCCGCACCTGGAAACGCTACAAAGGCGGACGGGCCAGCAACATCTGGACTTACGACCTGGAAAACAATTACTCGGAGCAAATCACCGACTGGGTGGGCACCGACCATATTCCCCACTGGCATGGCAACAAAATCTATTTTGCCTCCGATCGCGACCTGTGGCTCAACATTTACAGCTACGACCTGAACACCAAACAGGTGCAGCAGATCACCCATCACAACGAATTTGATGTGATGTGGCCTGCCGGTACCAACAACCTGTTGGTTTATGAGAGCGGCGGACAACTTTTCAAGCTCGACCTCGACCGCGGCACCCAGCAGCGCGTGGTGGTAAACATCCATTTCGACAATGCCAACACCCTGCCCTATTTCAAAAATGTGAAGGACCACATTCACAGTGTGGCCCTTTCGCCATCGGGCAACCGGGTGCTGATCGATGCCCGCGGCGATATCTTTTCGGTACCTGCCGGACCCGGCACCATTCGTAACCTTACCAACACTCAGGCCGTGCGCGAGGTGTATCCAAAGTGGTCGCCCGACGGAAAGTGGATCACCTATTATTCTGACGCTTCGGGCGAATACGAGGTTTACCTGCTCGAAAACAAGGAGGGTGCACAAGCGCGGCAAATCACACAAAACTCCAAAGGCTGGAAATACCAGGCCGAATGGTCGCCCGACAGCCGTTACCTGGCTTTCTTCGACCGCAGCATGTACCTGCAGCTGCTCGATGTGCAGACCGGAAACCTGGTAAGGGTTGACCGCGCCACCTCCGACGAGATCCATTCGTACAGCTTCTCGCCCGACTCGCGCTGGATCGCCTATACCAAAAACAGCGAAAATGGCCAGAGCGCCGTTTGGGTTTACGAAATAGGTGCCGACAACAAGTTTCAACTGACCGGCGACACGTTTAGTGACCGCAGCCCCGTGTTCTCGAAAGACGGACAATATATCTTCTTCACCTCGAACCGCACGTTTAACCTTACCCGCTCGAGCTTCGAGGACAACTACCTTTACACCAACGCCACCCGCATTTATGCCCTTCCGCTTACCGTCGACAGCCCCCGCCTGTTCGAGCCCAAAGAAACGGAAGAAAAAGCTGCCAGCAATGACAGAAACGATGCAGGAAAGGATGTCGTGGTGCGCATAGATCCCGTTGGGGCAGAAAACCGCATTGTGGCCTTCCCCATGCCCGCCGGCAGCTATGGCAGCCTGCAGGCCGTGAAGGATGGCATTGTTTACAGCAACAACGAGGGCTTTAACCGTTACAATGTAAAAGAACAGAAAAATGACCTGATCATGCCCGGCATTCGCTTCGCCACCGTATCGGCCGATGGCAGCAAGTTTCTGTATATGCACCGCGGCGAATATGCAGTGGCCAGCCTGGCACCCAACCAGAAAGCCGGCGACGGACAACTCGACCTGAAAGACCTGACCATGAAAATTGAACCCCGCAAGGAATGGGAGCAAATTTTCAGGGATGGCTGGCGCATTGTACGCGACTTTTATTATGTGGCCAACATTCATAATGTGGACTGGGACGGATTTTATGAGCGCTACCTGAAGCTGATGCCTTCGGTGAACCATCGTTTCGACCTCGATTATATGTTTGGCGAAATGGTTGCTGAAACCAATGCCGGCCACGCCTATGTGGACTACGGCGACTGGGAAAGGCCTGAGAGGGTGCAGAACGGCCTGCTGGGAGCCAAACTGGGCGCCGACCTGCAGAACAACCGCTACCGCATCACCAAGATATACCAGGGCGAAAACTGGAATCCTACCCGCCGCTCCCCCCTGACCGAGCAAGGCATCGACATCCGCGAAGGCGATTACATCATAGCCATCGAAGGCCATCCGGTGTTCATTGCCGATAACCCCTATCTGTTCCTTGAAAATCGGGTGGATAAAGCCACGCGCATTACCGTAAACAGCCGTCCTACGGCCGAGGGTGCCCGCACCTACACTATTCGGCCCATTGCCAACGAGCAGGAGCTGATGTATTACGACTGGGTGGAGACCCGCCGAGAAATGGTGGATCGTCTCTCGGGCGGCCGCATCGGATACATTCATGTACCCAATACCGCTGATGATGGCACCCGCGAAATTAACCGCGGCATGTATGCATATCATCACAAGGAAGCCCTGATTATTGATGAACGCTTCAACGGCGGGGGTTTTATCCCTCACCGAATCACCGAATTGCTTACCCGCACCACCCATGCCTATTGGCATCGCGCCGGCCTCGACCCCATGCGCACACCCGGGGTGGCGCACGACGGCCCTAAAGCGATGCTCATAAACCAGTACTCTTCTTCGGGCGGCGATGCCTTCCCCTATTTCTTTCGCCAGAAAAACCTGGGAACCATCATTGGCACCCGTACCTGGGGCGGACTAGTTGGCATCTCGGGTAATGCAAGGCTGGCCGATGGCGGTTACATTGCCGTGCCTCGCTTCGGCATTTACAACCAGGAAGGCGAATGGATCATTGAGGGTGTTGGGATTTATCCCGATATTGAAGTGGTTGATGCACCTCACCTGGTGGCCCGCGGACAAGACCCGGCCCTGGAAAAAGCCATTGAAGTGCTGCTGAAAGAGCTGGAAGAGAACCCGCCTAAAAAATGGAAAACCCCCGAAGATCCTGACCGTTCGGAATGGATAGAGGTGGAAATCAAGTAAGGGTTAAAAGGTTGTCAAGGTTGTCGTTGTTGTCTGCTTCGTCCCGCACGTGCGGGATCATTGTTAAGATTTTAACCATGATAACAACGACAACCCTTTTTTTACTTCTTCGCTTCTAAGTGTTGTTCGAGCAGGCGGGCCACGTATTTGCCAATGATATCAAACTCGAGGTTCACCACCGAACCTTTCTTGAAGTCGCCAAAATTGGTGTGCTCGTAAGTGTAGGGGATAATGGCCACGGAAAACAAACCGGGTTCTGAGTCGACCACGGTAAGGCTCACGCCGTTAACGGAAATCGAACCTTTTTCCACGGTAATGTTTTTTGGGCCACGGTCGTATTCAAACCAAAATTTCCAGCTGCCGTCCAGCTCTTCCACCTTGGTGCAGACAGCCGTTTGGTCCACATGCCCCTGCACGATGTGCCCATCAAGGCGGCCATCGATGCGCATGCAGCGCTCCAAGTTAACGCGATAACCTTCCTGCCAGGTGCGCATATTGGTCTTGTCGAGGGTCTCCTGTATGGCGGTTACGGTATATTGCTTTTTCTCTTTGTCAACATTTACGGTGGTAAGGCAAACGCCATCGTGCGAAACGCTTTGGTCGACCTTCAATTCGTCGGCAATGGGCGTTTCCATGGTGAAATGTATGTTGCCGCGGTCTTTTTCAATCTTTACCACCCGGGCCGTGGTTTCAACAATTCCGGTAAACATATTTTTCAGGTTTTAGGTATTTTATAGGGATGTGCAAAAATAAGGCTTAGAGCCTAAAAACTGCAAAAGTATTTTCCGCCATAGCGGCATTATTCATAAAAGAATACATTGCCTTCGCTGATTGGCAATTGCCTTACAAAACCCTCCTGGAGCGATATAAAGGTTTCGGTGGAAGTTACCTCGGGGATGGTCTGAATCTTTTCCACAATGATTTTTTTCAGGTGTTCGTTGTTTTTGGTAAACACTTTCAGAAAAAGAGAGTATTTGCCAGAAATGTGGTGGCATTCGACGATTTCGGGAATCTTTTTGATGGCCTGAAACACCTGTTCGTGGGTGGAAGTGCTCATCAGGTTTACCTGTATGCCGATAAAGGCGCAGGTGTAATATCCCAGGCCTTTGGGGTTGAGGCAAAACTGCGAGCCATCGAGGATGCCGGCATCCATAAGCTTTTGCACGCGCTGGTGTACCGCGGCCCCACTTATGCCACACACGCGGGCCACTTCCAGAAAGGGCATGCGGGCATTGGCCGATAGAATTTCAAGAATCTTCTTGTCAGTACTATCAATTTGAAAGCCTTTGTCCATGTATAAAAAATTTCTGTTCGATTTTTTACAAATTTACACTTTTTTGCTTACGATTTGTAAGCACAAAGTATTTTTTCTACTTTTTTTCTAATTCCTTTATAGGAATTTTCAGAAAATTCAATATTTTTGCAGAACAAACCCGGGGCCTATGCAGCATATCTAAACAGGCCCTTTAAAAAACAACGACACATGAAATTTGATCCCGCATCCAACATTCAGGACCTGCTTCAGTTTGGTGAGTTTGGCGACGTAAACCCGTCGATAACCGACTCAGCCACCTACACATTTATGGAAGCCAAGACCATGGTCGACACCTTCCACGGGGAGCAGCAGGGGTGTTTCTTGTACTCACGCCACTGGAACCCCTCGAACAAATACCTGGCCGAGGCCCTGGCCGCCATGGAAGGCACCGAGGCTGCATGGGTGACTGCTTCGGGCATGAGTGCCATTACTAGTGCCATTTTGCAGCTTTGCAGCACCGGCGACCACATCGTGTCGAGCATTACCACCTATGGCGGAACCTTCGCCTTTATGGCCAACTACCTTAGGAAATTCAAAATTGAGGTCACTTTCGTGGATATTACCAACCTGGAGCAGGTGGAAAAAGCCATCCGCCACAACACCACCATGATCTATACCGAGTCGATGACCAACCCCTTGCTGCATATCTCTGACCTGCCCGCCCTGGCCCAAATTTCGCGCAGGCACAAGGTGAAGCTGGTGGTGGACAATACTTTTACCCCCATGATGATTGCTCCCGCCAAGCTGGGCGCTGACGTGGTAGTATACAGCATGACCAAATTCATTAACGGCAAGAACGACTGCGTGGCCGGCGCCATTTGCGGCACCGAAGAGTTTATCGCTTCCCTGGCCGATGTAAACACCGGCACTGCCATGCTGCTGGGCCCCGTGCTCGACCCCATGCGCTCGTCGAGCATCCATAAAAACCTGCATACCTTGCACATACGCATGAAGCAACACAGCCACAATGCCATGTTCCTGGCCAGCAAGTTCAAGGAAGTGGGCCTTAAGTTCCTTTACCCCGGCATGCCCGAGCACCCGCAGCACGAACTCATGAAAGAACTCATGCATCCTGATTTCGGATTTGGCGGCATGATTGCCATCGACCTGGAAACCAGCGAACGGGCTTCGCAGCTTATGGAAATGATGCAGAAAGAAGGCGTAGGCTACCTTGCCGTGAGCCTCGGTTATTTCAAAACTTTGTTCAGCAATTCAGGAAAGAGCACTTCGAGCGAAGTGCCCGACGATGTGCAAAAGAAAATGGGACTCTCGGAAGGCCTGATTCGCTTCTCTGTGGGGCTCGATCACGATATTGAACGCACCTGGCAAAAAATTAAGCATTGCCTTGAAACACTCAACATAATATAGTTTTCATAGATCAGTTCAGCTTTGTTTTCCGCCCGGACAGGGTTTATTTACAAAGGGTTTGATGCGGTCCGGGCGGTTTTTTAAAAAATAGTTAAGAAATTTAATAGTACGTTTAACATTTTTTGTATAATATTTTTTCGCCTTGGCAAAACATTTTGGTTCTATTTGAGTTATTAATGCAGAGCCTTAATTTGGACATAAAACAGCATTAATTTTACAAAAGATATTTAGTTTTTCTTCATGTTGTTGTTTTGGTTAGTTGATTGGTAGCCCCGGGACAGAAAACTGTCCCGGGGTTTTTTTGCAAAAAGAGGCTGCCAAAACCTGACAGCCTCTTTCCTGTTTAAAACGACCATATTTTACCGGCTTAACCTATGTGTTTCAATGTTGGGCATACCCCACATCATAAAAATGGTTTGCGGCACCTGGACGTTTTGTAAGTAAGGGCCACGAACGGGGTCTTTCTCGCCGGCAGCCAGCCTGAAAAGCTCCTGACCTGGACCTTTGGCATAAAAGGGCACCAGGGTGTTGGTGTGGTTATCCCAGTTAAATTTATGTCCTGGAAGATTTCCTTTTCCCATGTTTACCACGGGTGCATTCACCTTCTCGGGGTGATCGGGGCCGGTTAAATAGCCCGTTTCATGGTCGGCAGTGATAATGATCAAAGTTTCGTCCCAACTGCTGTATTTCTCGACCCACTCAATGGCTGCTTTTACTGAATTGTTAAAATCGATCTGCTCTTCAATGGTTCTTACCAAATGATTGTCGTGGCTTGCCCAGTCGATGGCACCGCCTTCAATCATTACGAAAAAGCCTTTGGGGTTTTTCCCAAGTACATTCAATGCGGCACGGGTCATTTCTGCCAGGGTGGGCACATTGGCATTCAAGGTTTGGGAAAAAGGCACGACTTCATTTTCGCCCCCCGAACGCCCTTGTTGCAAGGTAGCGTGAACCTTTGGAACACCCAGCACCCGGCTGGGGGTGTCACCGCTGGCCAGGTTCAAAAATTCTTCGCGCGACTGAATCACTGTCCACGGATCGGGATGGCCGTTGCCATTGGCATCCTGCACCCTGAAAACCTGATCGCCAGTGTCAAACTCAGTGAGGCCTTCATTTTTCTCCAACAAATCCCAAATTTGGCGACCACCAACATAACGGCCGTTGTTTTCGGAAGAACGGCCATCGTCGTCATAATTGGGATGACCAATGGCCATGATTAGGTCCAAACGGGTGTTGAAAAACATGTAGCGTGCAATTTCTTCATAATTGCGGCGATCGCTGTTGTGTGCCACAAAGCTTGCCGGGGTAGCATGGCTAAGCGGCACGCTTGAAACCACCCCAATGGACTTATTAAGGGCTTTTGCGGCCTGGCTAATATGGGTCAGGGTGTCGCCATCAACGCCAATCCCGATCGAGCTGTTATAGGTTTTACGCCCAGTTGACAGGGCAGTGCCACCGGCACCACTGTCGGTATAGTCGCGGTTGTTGTATGAGGCATCACTCCAAGACTGACGAGGACTGTAACCTGTGCCGAAAACCACTTCGCCATCGCGCTTGCGGGTCACGGCCGGATAAGTGGCAAGACCTACCTGTGTCCAGTCGGCCTGCTCAAATGGCTGAGCCTTTTCGTGGCCAAACTCAAAATAATTGGCAGCAAGCACATGATTATAACCCATGCCATCGCCAATAAAAAAGATAATGTTTTTTGGTTTGGGAAAGCCTGCCTCTTCAGAAGAACTGGCAGCAGTTTGCCCGCAAGAACTTAAACCAACAACCATAAGAGCAAGGCTGGCAATAACCAGGAAGTTTTTTCGAAAAAAATGCATGTTTTTGAAGGTTGAAATAACTAATGTTTTTATTTAACTATTTGAATATAAAGGTACTGATTTTTTTCATAACCTTTAAATGAGGGCGCAAAGTTCAGAATTTCTTAACATAAGAACAAGCCAGGCAACCACTGGTTCAAAAAATTTTTGCCTTTAACCAATTTTTGGAAAAAGTGCGAGACTCGTTCACAGGTAAAAACTTTACCCGATTTTCGCCAGGCAGTTTAAAACACCTCAAAAACCAAAAAAACATTCTGGCGGAGTGTATTTTCATTAATTTTACGTGCAAAAGCAGGCTTAGCAGCAACAATGAATGTTTTATACATATCATACGATGGCATGACGGATGCCCTGGGTCGTTCTCAGGTTATTCCTTACCTGCAAGGGCTGGCACAGAAAGGCCACCGCATTCATGTCATTAGCTGCGAAAAGCCCGACACCTTTGAGAAAGACAAATCCCAGGTAAAAGCCATCTTTTCTGCAGGGCAAATTGGATGGACTCCCCTGAAGTTTTCCAGCTTTCCGCCACTGCTTTCGAAAGTTTTCGACCTTTATAAGATACGACGGGCTGCCCTGAAGCAGCATCGCAAAACGCCTTTCGAAATTGTGCATTGTCGCAGCTACATTGCCTCTTTTGCCGGCCTGTTTATGACAAAGCGCCTGGGCCTGCGCTTCGTGTTCGATATGCGCGGATTTTGGGTCGACGAGCGCTTCGAGGGCAATATCTGGAATCGTTCCAACCCCTTCTTCCGCGTGGTTTACAATTATTTCAAGAAGCAGGAAAAAGCTTTTTTCGAGCATGCCGATGCGGTGGTGAGCCTCACTGAAAACGGCCGTCGGATTATCGGGCAATCTTTCGGTGAGCATATCGAAAGCCGCACCAGCGTCATTCCATGCTGTACCGATGTAGAGCTGTTTTCGCAGGTCAACATCTCATCCGAAGATAAGCAGAACGCCCGCAACCTCCTGGGTATCGACCCTGCACACTTCGTTTTGTCTTACCTTGGCAGTACCGGCACATGGTATATGACCGTCGAAATGATGGCTTTTTTCAGGCGGTTGCTTATGGTTTATCCCGATGCGCGCTTCCTGTTTATTACCGGCGAAGATCCTGACCAAATTCTGAAAGAGGCCGCCAGGGCTTACGTCGACCCCACCAGTATCATTGTGGTGAAAGCAGGCCGCAGCGAGGTACCCCTTTACCTGAGTCTTTCCGATATTTCCATTTTCTTCATTAAACCTGTTTTCTCGAAAAAAGCCTCAAGCCCCACCAAGCAGGCCGAAATCATGAGCATGGGCATCCCTTTTATCACCAATCCCGGCATTGGCGATACCGACCAGATTGTGAAGGAAAACGGGGTGGGTATCCTTGCAGAAGACTTTACCGATGAGGCTTACGACCGTGCCATAAGGCAAATCGACCGGTTGCTGCGCAAACCGCCAGATAGCATAAGGCAATGCGCCATTACGCATTTCAACCTCGAAGCCGGGGTAGAGAAATATCATGAAATTTACGAGAGCCTCCAGGCGTAAGGTTTTATTTATTCGCTTTCGCGGAAGGAAGGGCATTTCAATCGGCAAGAAACTTCACTGTTGAAGCCTTAAAGCTCACCCACACCTTTTTCCCGGGCATCAACGCCATTTTTTCGAAAGAAAGCCGGCTTACTGAAACGACCACTTCAAAACCGGCATCAATAAGCAGTTCCATTCCTGCGCCGCTGATATAGGACTCTTTAACTACACCCTGAAACTGATTTACCGCCGAACTTTCAATGGGGTTTTGCGAAAGGAGGATGTCTTCCTGTGGTATCATTACAAAACCCTGGGTATGCTCTTCGGGGCCCAGGAAAGCCAACGCACAATTCGGGTTAATCGTTGCTTTTTGAAGGCCTTGTTGCCCGGGCATGGGTTCGGTGCGGCAAGGGAAGATATTTTTTATTCCACTGAAGCGTGCCACAAATTCAGATTTCGGGTGACGAAACACCTCTTCGGGCGTTCCGAATTGGGCCAGGCATCCCTTTTCTATCACAGCAACCTTGTTGGCCAGGGTAGCCGCTTCCATAAAGTCGTGGGTTACATGAATGATGGTTTTTCCGCTGCGATTTATCTGTCGCAGTAGTCCCCTGAGTTCGCCTTTCAATTTCGCATCGAGGTTAGCCAGCGGCTCATCCAGCAGCAGTATAGTCGGCTCGGCCGCCAGGGTGCGGGCCAGGGCCACGCGCTGTGCCTCCCCGCCCGACAGAGTTCCGGGAAAACGGGCCAGCAGATGCGACACACCGGTTTCGTTGGCAAGAGCTTCCACACGCGAAGCAATTTGGGCTTTGGGCAGCCGTCGCACCTTCAGGGCGTAAGCAATGTTTGAGAACACGTCAAGGTGCGGAAAAAGCGACAGGTCCTGGTAAACCAGCCCCACCGGCCGCTGCTGTATGCGTGCAAGGGTAATATCGTGTCCGTTCCATTTGATCTGCCCGTGCTGAGGCTTCACCAGGCCCGCCAGCACCTCAAGCAACACGGTTTTTCCTGCGCCCGAAACCCCGAGCAGGGCCAGGTAGTCGCCGGGGGCCAGTTGCAACGACACCTCCTCCAGGGCGAAGTCGCCCAAGCGTATGCCAATATCTTTAATTTCTAACATGGAGGTGATTTTTTGACAACAGACGCATCAGCACAAACACGGCCAGGCACACAATAACAAACACAGCGGCTACCGGGCGGGCATAGGCCAGGCCAAAAGAAGTAAAGCGCTCCCAAATGAGCACAGGAGTAATCATGGGGTGATAGGCGATAATAATTACTGCGCCAAACTCGCTAAGTCCGCGAGCCCACATCATAATCAGCCCGCTGACTACCGAGCGCCTGGCCAGGGGCAGTGAAACCGTAAAAAACACCCGCCAGGGCGAAGCACCCAGGTTCAGGGCCGCCTTTTCGAGCTTTTCAGGCACGGCGGCAAAGCCATCGCGGGCCGCATTGATCAGGAAAGGGATGCTGACAAAGGCCATGGCCAACACAATGCCTGCCACGCCTCCCACAAAGGTTATCCCTGCTGCTTCACCCGCCTTTCCAAGCAAGGTACCGCGACTTACCACACCCAAAATGGCAATGCCGGCTGCCGAATGCGGAATCACCACCGGAAGGTCGACCAGCCCATTGACCAAGCCTTTCAGAAAAAAATCCTTGCGGGCCAGCAGGTAAGCCAGGGGAATGGCTGCAATGCCAAAGATCAGGGTGCCAGCCAGGGAGCTTAGCAGGGTAAGTCGGATGCTGCGCATAACCGTTGGATCGGTAAGCGTATCGGCATACTGCCCTGCCGAGGTGTTAAGAAACATTCCCGCAAGGGGAGCCACAATAAAAAGCAGCACCAGCCCGCTAAGAAACAAAAACACCATGCTCATTTTCCAGTTCCGTAGCATCAAAAATGGTTTTAAAATGTGCAAATATACCTGTTTTAAGCCGAATGGGATACTGCTGCTCAATTGCAAATTTTTGTAAATTCGTGCACCTAAAAGACTGCTCATGGAAAGGTATATCCGCAATGAAAAAATGCTTAGCCCGTCCGAAAACCAGCGCCTGCAAACCTTTCGCGTAGCCGTGGTGGGTTGCGGCGGACTGGGTGGCTACCTGATTGAAATGCTTGCCCGCCTGGGCATTGGACACCTGACCGTAATTGACGGCGACGTGTTCGAACCCTCCAACCTCAACCGCCAATTGCTCTCCACCCCCGAGAAGCTCGGACAACCCAAGGCCAACGAAGCCAGGAAAAGGGTAAAAGAGATCAACCCTGAAATAAAGGTTATGTCTATTTCTGAGTTTATTACCGAAGAAAATGCCGTAAGTATCCTGGCAGGCCATGACTTGATTTGCGATGCTCTCGACAACGTAACCTCAAGAAGATTGATCGAAAAAGCGGCCGAACAGCTGAACACTCCCCTGGTTTTTGGCGCAATTGCGGGCTGGTACGCCCAGGTGTGCACCATCATGCCCGGCGATCGGATGATGGAGAAAATTTACCCGGAAGAAACAGGCAAGGGTGCCGAAACTCAGCTGGGAAATCCCTCTTTTACACCCGCATTGGCTGCCTCCATACAAGTGGCCGAGGCCATTAAGGTGCTGCTCGGCAAGGGCCAGCTGCTGCGCCACAAGGTGCTTTCCATAAACCTGCTCGACCACGAATACCAGGTTATCGAGCTGTAGTTTCCCAACTGAAAAGTTTTCTTAAGGTTCTTTCTCTCTGGCAGAATACTGTCAGGCTACCCATCCCTTCATTTCGCTCAAATTTAATTATAATCTACTCAAACCTGAACAAAACCTATGACAATCCTTCATGTAAGCTAACAACCCGAAAATAATGACAACAATTCCAGCCAATACACGCATTTACAACAACTATTGCTTCACCCATCCCCTCCCAAAAATTGTTGGTACCTTTGCAGTAGAAAAAAAGATTCAAGTTTTATGATCAGTTTTGAAGATGCCCTGGAAACCGTTCTTCGCGATGTAAGAAAAACGGATACTGAGCGGGTCGATTTTAACGACGCCCTTTACCGGGTTTTGGCAGAGGACGTGTACTCTGATGTCGACATGCCTCCTTTCGACAAGGCTGCCGTTGATGGTTATGCCTGCCGCATGGAGGACCTGGACAAGGACCTTGAGGTGCTGGAGGTAATCGCCGCTGGCGAAATTCCCTCAAAAACCATTCTACCCGGACAATGCAGCAAGATCATGACCGGTGCCATGATACCCGAAGGTGCTGATACTATGCTGATGGTGGAACACACTAAAGAAGTGAAGCCGGGTGTAATTCGTTTTACAGGCAACAAAACCGCGCGCAACATAGCCTACAAGGCCGAGGATGTTAAAAAGGGCGACCTGGTTTGGGGCAAGGGCATGCAGATATTGCCGCAGCACGTGGCCATTTTTGCTTCGGTGGGTTGCGTTAATCCCCTGGTGGCCAAACAGCCCCGGGTGGCAATCCTCTCCACGGGCGACGAACTGGTAGAACCAGCCCAGCTGCCCGGTCCCGGTAAAATCCGCAACAGCAATGGCTTTCAGCTTATTGCACAGGTAAAAGCCGCTCACTGCATTCCAAATTATATGGGCATAATCCCCGACGATGAAGAGGCCACCGACCGGGCCATCGGCAAAGCCCTGGCCGAAAACGACATGGTGATCCTCACCGGAGGGGTGTCGATGGGCGACTTCGACTTTGTGCCCCAGATCATGCGAAAAAACAAGGTGGAAATACTCTTTCAAAAAGTGGCCGTAAAACCCGGGCGACCCACCGTTTTTGGACGCACCGAAAGCTCCTGCATTTTCGGCCTGCCCGGAAACCCGGTTTCTTCTTTCATAAACTTTGAAGTATTTGCAAAACCCCTGCTGTACCGCATGATGGGATACGAATGGAGCCCCAGGGTGTTGGCGTTACCCTTAGGCATTGACTTCCAGCGAAAAAAATCGGATCGCCTGGAGTTTCTGCCCGTGAAAATTGATGAACATGGCCATGTGGTACCGGTGAGCTATCATGGCTCGGCTCATATTCATGCCGTTTGCCTGGCCGATGGCATTATAAGCATTCCGCAAGGAATTAATGAAATAAAAAAAGGAGCCCCGGTGCATGTTAGACCGATTTAACAGAAAGATAAACTACCTGCGCATCTCGGTTACCGACCGCTGCAACCTGCGCTGCCGCTATTGTATGCCCGAAGAGGGGGTGCAGTTTATCCCGCACAGCCAGATACTGAGTTTCGAGGAGATAAAAGAGGTGGTGGAAGCGGCAGTACCTCTGGGCATTGATAAAATAAGGCTTACTGGTGGAGAGCCATTGGTTCGGAAGGACATTGTTGAACTGGTAAGACTGATTGCCTCCGTGCCGGGGGTGAAAGACATTGCCATGACCACCAATGGCATGCTGTTGCACGAATTTGCCACTCCCTTGGCAAAAGCAGGCCTGCATCGCATCAATGTGAGCCTCGACACCATGAACCCTGAAAAATTTGCCAGCGTAACCCGCGGGGGCGATATCCGCAAGGTGTTTGCAGGAATAAAAGCCGCCCGCCAAGCCGGACTGAGTCCCATTAAGGTTAACTGCGTAATAAAAGCTACCAGCGACGAACCCGATGCCCTGGCCGTAAAGGCCTACTGCCTCGAAAACGGCGTTCAGGCACGCTTTATAAAACAAATGGACTTGCACACCGGCGAGTTTGGCATAGTAGATGGCGGCTCGGGAGGCGACTGCCGCAACTGCAACCGCCTTCGACTCACCAGCAACGGCATGATGAAACCCTGCCTGTTCAGCGATATGGAATTCAGCGTGAGGGAACTGGGAGTAAAAAAAGCTATTGAAATGGCAATAAACGTAAAACCTGAAAAAGGAACGGTAAACCTGCACAACTGCTTCCACAACATTGGAGGCTGATTGATTTAGAATTTTTAATCAATGATGATTTGTCCATTTTCAACCATTCAACTACTTAGCTTTATGAATAAATTTTCGCATACTGATGAGCAAGGCAAGGCCCGCATGGTTGATGTGGGAGGTAAACCTGTGCAACAACGTTCGGCCACTTCAAGGGGCTTTATTTCGCTCAACCCACAAACGGTTGCCCTAATCCGCGACAATCAGATGAAAAAGGGCGATGTGCTAACCGTGGCAGAGATTGCGGGAATTCAGTCAGCCAAAAGAACCCATGAACTCATCCCGTTGTGCCATCCCCTTCAAATTACCAAAGTTGAAGTGGTCACAAGCCTGCAAAAGGATGGCGTTGAGGTGACGGCCACGGTTAAATGCATCGGCCAGACCGGGGTGGAGATGGAAGCCCTTATGGCAGCCAGCGTGGCCCTGCTAACCATTTACGATATGTGCAAGGCCGTCGACAAGGAAATGGTGATACGTGAAGTGGTACTTGCAGAAAAGAAAAAACATTAAGCCCCTTTCGGGGCAAAGAAAAGGAAAAAGTATGAAAATTAAGGTATTGTCAGTAAATATTTCTGAAAAGAAAGGCACCATAAAAAAACCGGAGTCCAAAATACAACTCAACCACTATGGGGTGATGGAAGATGCCCATTGGGGCAACTGGCACAGGCAGGTGAGTTTGCTTGGCAAAGAAAGCTTCGATCGTTTTTCAGCCATGGCTGGCCGGGAGATTGCTTTTGGGGAGTTTGCCGAAAACATTACCACAGAAGGCCTGGAACTGGTAAGTACTGCTCCCCTCGATCGCCTGGTTGGCAAGGATGTGGAGCTTGAAATTACCCAGATTGGCAAAGAATGCCATGGCAGCAGTTGCGCCATTTTTAAGGAGGTCGGTAACTGCGTTATGCCCAAAGAAGGCATTTTTGCCCGTGTCGTTCGCCAAGGCGTGCTGCGGCCGGGCGATGAGCTGAAGTATCAGCCCAAGGTATTTCGCATCCAGGTAATTACCCTCAGCGACCGCGCCAGCCGAGGCGAATACGAAGACCGCAGCGGCCGGCGCATCGTGGAATTGCTCGAAAAGCACTTCGAAGGCAGCAACCGGAGGATTCATACCGACCTGCATGTGATTCCCGACGAGGCCACCAACCTAAGCATACTCATCGAAAAAAGCCTTAACGAAGAATACGATGTGATCTTTACCACGGGAGGGACCGGGGTGGGGCCACGCGACATCACTGTGGAAACCGTCAGGCCCATGCTTCATAAGGAAATTCCGGGCATCATGGAAATGATACGCATTAAATACGGAACCCGAAAACCAAATGCCTTGCTGAGCTGCGGCATTGCAGGCCTCATTGGCGACACCCTGATTTACACCCTGCCCGGAAGCGTCAAAGCGGTGAACGATTACATGGAAGAGATTCTTAAAACCATGGAGCATCTCATTTTTATGCGGCATGGCTTAGACACGCATTAGCACTAAAAAAGGGGCCTTTAGAGCCCCTTTTTTTCCACTATCCTTTATTTGCTTCTTATTATGAAGTCCACCCGGCGGTTAATGCTGAGGTTTTGCTGTGAAAGCGGATCGTCGGGGCCGCGATGCGATATGCTCAGACGGGCAGGATCCACCTTGAAGTCATTTATCAGCACATCGTACACGGCCTGGGCCCTGCGCTCACTCAATTCGTGGTTGTAGGCCGAAGGTCCGGTAATGTCGGTGTGGCCCACCAACTCGATACCCACTTCGGGGTTGGCATACAAGAACCTAGCTGCAGAAGCAATGCGCTCGTAGTTGTAATTGTCGATGGCAGCGCTGTTCAGTCGGAAATAGACACTTAGCAGGGCGGCAACCGACGATTCGGCAACGCTGGCGGCAGGCCTTGACTCGGCCAGGGTACTCATCCTGTTGTTGAGTTCGTTTTGCCTTTGGTCGATGGCCTGAACCTGCTGACGAAGTTCGGAAATCTCACTATCGTAGGTGCTTTCCTCCAATCGATGATCAATAATCTCGATGCGGCGATCCACTTCAGAAATCCGCTCGGTTATAAACTCCATGCGGTTCACATCGCCCGGATACATCACCACCGAGGGCGAAGCCCACCTCATGCTACGGGTTTGGCTTCCCAGCTTAATGATCAGGCCTACGCTGGTGTAGTTATACACATCGTTTTTGGAGAAAACCCTGCTAACGGCATCGAGCTTGTCGGTTTGAGTAAACCGGAAAGTGGATTCAATGCCCAGATCGAGTCTCGGCGAAAGGTTAAAATGCACACCCAAACCAACTGGTACTGTCAGGTCGTTCAGGCGGTTGTCTTTTTCCTGCCCGTTATCAGTATAACCGTAACTTCTTTCCAGCTCGCCATTCAGGAATACCTTGGAGCGATAGGAAACCATGCCTACACCCAGCACACCATAAATGTCGATGCGATCGTTTTTTGACCATCGGGGCGAGAAAAGTTTGGAGAAACTGAAAACTCCGCTTAGGTTGACATCCCAAAGTTCGGTTTCGAAATTGCGGTTCTGACTGTCATTCCTGCCATCGAGTTTGCCAATTAAAAATTGCCCCCTTAAACCGAAAACCGGCGTAAATTGATATCCGAGCTTTAATCCGCCCCCAAATGACATCTCATCAAACTTCGGGAAATAATCCCTTTGTTTAACATCGGTAAAGGGGATCATAACCCCTGCATCGACCCCAAAAGAAACCCGGTTAAAACCTGCACTGACCGGATTCTGTGAAAAAACCGGTTGTGTAAGCAGGCATAAAACTACTGAGATAGCTAAGAAAAGTCTCATCTTTTTATTTTTTTTACTAATTTATGATTTATATTGGCTAATGCTAAAACCAATTACATTATGCTTCAAAATTAACATATATAATTGATTGGCAAAACAATTTTATCAACAAACTTTTTATTTTCTTTCCGCAAATTATTAAAAAATCTCGTAAAAATCGCGGGTGTTTTCTACGTTTTACGCCAAAAGAAAAAATAATGTTTCAATTAAAGAAATTTCTTAACCTTCTTTTATAAGAATTAAAACATTGCCCTTACCTGCATGGATCCTGTATGAATCATATTGGCTCCGGGCGATTTACGGCCATGGTAACTCAGGTTTAGCTGCAGCCAAGCGTTGAGATTTTGCTGCCAGTTCAGGTTCCAGATGCTGTTGGTGCCAGGGTTGAGGCTTTCAAGCATTTCGAAGGCTACAGGGCTTCCGGGCTCAAACGGATAATTGATCTGCGAAAGCTGATAGCGGCCACTTAGGTTTCCCCTTCCGGGGATGCTGTAACGTATCTCCAGGCCGCTCTTGTGCAGGCCAGCCTTCTCGCGCTCTAAGCCCAGGGTATTTTCCTTATCTGTAAAACCATAAAATATGCTTATGCGCCAACGGTTCTCGTATTGATAGCTTATTGAAGGCTCCACGGCATAGGATCGAATCAAATAGTTGCGATTCAGAAAAAACTCTGTCTGGTTCTCCTTTTCGCCAGTACTGGCGAACATTTCAAGCGAAAAGCGCCTGTCAATGTTCCAGCGGGTCCTCAGCCCGGTGTTTTTCAACACCCGGGTTTCAAAACCATTGCTGAGCAGCATCTTGTTGCGATTGTCGAGCCAAATTAGTTCCATTGTAAAGATTCCTGAAGAACGATTAAAGAACAGGGTATTGCGAAAGGATGAGCTCAGGGCCACCAGCGAGGGTTCGTCAACATCAATAAGAAAGGGGTTAAAACTGCTGGCATTGATCTCGTCCTGGTTTTTCCGGTCAATCCGCAGGCTGGTTTGGTTGCTGAACCGGGCCAGCAGGCCTTTGATGCCTTCCTCGCCGCGCCAGGCAACGCGGGGATCGACCGTAAGGGAATGGCTGTAGCTGGTGCTGAAAACCCTGCTGAATTCATCGGTAGGCACAAACACGCGGATAAAGTTTGCCTGATCGGGATACAGGGCGAGTTCAAACTCATCCAATTCCATTATGCCATTGCCGTTGTAGTCGATCCAGGTATATACCCCCTGCCCGGCAGGTACTTCGAGGTAAATATATTCCCTTGCGCGCTCCATTCCGCTGCCCGTTTCGTAAAACAAGGCCGAGACCACCGCCCCGTCTGCCCAGCGCGAAAAATAGTCGAGCCGCCCGCTCATGGTGTTTTCATCCTGATTGCTGGCCAGGCTAAGTGAGCGCAAGGCCACATTCATGAGCAACCGCTGCTTTGGGTTTTTTAGCAGTTCATAAGAAATTCCGTAATCTTTGGCAGTGGCTTCATGGGCAAATCCATTGGCAAGAGGCCGGCTATCATTTCGCAATTTGTGATATATCCGGTAGCGGTTGCGGGTGGTGTCGGGATTGGTAAGAAAGAAGAGCCACTCATCGAAAAAGGCACTTGAGTCCAGCAGGGTATCAGCACCCGATGTCTTGCGGCGATTGTCTTCCATCTGGTGTTCAATACCCGCCACAAAAAACCATAAGGGGTGACTGATTCCGGCCCGGTGGCGATAAAAGGCGGTTTGCTGCCAGCCGCTTGAGTTTAGCAGGCTGCCATCATAAAAGACCCTGAGTTCACCCGTTTTGAGGCGCACATCGGCCACGTTCATGAAGCCGCTATATGCGCTACCCTGCTGAAACGACCTGAACTGGTAACGGGCATTGCCATTCTGCGGATTGGCCAGTTGCAGACTCAGGCTGCTATTGTTTTCGGTTGTGGGTTCAGCCAACTCCCCAAGGTTCCAGTCGCGATCAAATTCAAGGGGCCGGTAGCGTTCAACAGGATTAAAATGCTTTGAAGCCAGTTCATGAATGGCAGTGATCAGCAAATCCCACTTTCCATTGCCCCAGCCTGGCAATGGCGTTTTGTTACTTATGTTGAAAAGCAACCCATACCCCAGGTCATCTGCCTTGTCGAGATCTGAAAAGAGGTTAAGGTCGCGGTTGCTCAGGGCAAACTCAAGCCCGGCCGAGGTACGCTGGCCGATCTGATAACTTGTACCAATGCTCAGCATCTGCATTTTTTTTGGTGTAACAAGGAGCACGATAGGCTCATGGGTGCCTTGTTTCATGCCATTTGAGGGTGCCACCCACTGAAACACCCTGCCGTTGGCCGCCGAGCTAATCTGGCGGTAGTTTCCATTGCCCTCTCCGACAAAAGAAAAGCCCAGGGTGTAAACGGCACGCTCAGGGTCGGTTGAAAAAACAAAGACCGAATCGAACCCCAGGGAGTCGGTCATCAAGTACATTACGCGGTCGTTACGAAAGCCGGTACTGTCCACGTTCCAGTCGAAAGCGCGGCTCAAATCATCGCCGGCAGCGGCCATGCGGTCAATGCGCTGGTCAGATAGTTCTTGAAAAAGAGGCTGGTTTTTATGGTCCTGCTCCGAAAAAAAATTAATACGGAGGGCGGCTTTTTCAGTTTGAATGTTCGCACCGGTAAACAGCACCGAGCGGGCATAGTTGCGTTCGGCATATTCAAATTCCACCACAATGCGATTCTCCCTGGTAATGATTCTGCGTGAGGTAAAGGTCAGTTCGGCCATGTTATAGTCGATCGCGTAATCGTGATCCATGCCCCTGGTAAGAAGCACCCCATCAATATAAACGCGCTCGGTGCCAGCCAGCACCATGATATAGCTTTCGTTGCTGGCTCCACTTAGTTTGTAGGGGCCCTGGTTGCCTTCCACGGCAGTGAGCTGGTTTCTTACATATTTGCCTTTGGCGATGGCCCCGGCGGCGGTTAGGTTCACCTGGGCACCGCCCAGCAGGCCCTCCTCATGGGCCCGGGTGGTGTAGCGTGCTTTGGCGCCCTGGGCCCGGCGCGAAAAATTCATAAAGTAACCTTCTGGCCTTTCCATCTCAAAATCTCCTGCGATAAGGCTCCCGCCAAGGCCTGTTAGTTCAATAAAAACCTTGTCGAAATCCTGGATTTGGCGAGTGGTGCCATCGGGCTGAAAGGGTATGTCCTGATCGGAAATCACCGCATTGATTGCAATCTCTTCACTGATATTTCCAGTCAGCTGCAGGTTCATTGCCGACTGCATCGAGAGGTCTTGCCGGTTTCCCACGGTAATACCCCGCGTAATGCTGCCAAAACTCTGCAGGCCATCCATTCGCAACAGTCCTTCACCGGGCGGGCTCACACCCGGTGCCAGCGGCAACGGCAAGACCGTCGTTTCCGGATCGAACAGGGAGCTGGGGTCCTTGTGGAAATAAGGCGCCGTAAGTAATACCGGAAAAACACGGTAGCTGACCCAAAGGCTGTCGTTGTTCCAGTAAGGAGGCATTTGGAGGCTGAGGCGGGCAGCCATGGCATCGAGACTCCAAAAGGCCGCATCCAAAGGTGTGCCATCAGGACCGATTATGGAAAAACTGTTGGCATGAATGCTCAGTGTGTCGAGCTGATATTCGTTCTGACCTGCCCAAATCATTTTCTGACGAAAGCCAATACCCTCCTGGGAAAATGCCATTAGGTTTCCTAGGAA
Source organism: Bacteroidales bacterium UBA4814 (assembly GCA_002402465.1). Lineage (GTDB taxonomy): Bacteria > Bacteroidota > Bacteroidia > Bacteroidales > UBA7960 > UBA7960. The sequence continues at coordinate 253,686 of DHFW01000049.1, read as the reverse complement.
CAGCAAGAAGAGAAAAAATGACACAGAATGTTTACTCAACGATCAGTATGTTTGAGAAAACTGAAACAAATCGTAATCAGGCCTCTGGTAAAAGGCCTAAAATTACTTGGCAAAATTCACATTTGCAAACCCGCAACAAAAAACAGGCCTGCCCCGCAAGAGGCAGACCTGCACCAATTAATCCTGAAACAAAACCGGTTTTTAGAAGAGACCAGAAATGTTTCCATCATTATCAATATCAATCTTTTCGGCCGAGGGGTGCGATGGCAGCCCGGGCATGCGCATAATGGTGCCGGCAATGGGGATAAGGAATCCGGCGCCTGCCGCCACCTCAAATTCGCGAATCTTTACTGTGAATCCTGTGGGGCGGCCCAGCTTGTATTGGTCGTCAGAAAGTGACTTTTGTGTCTTTGCTACACAAACCGGGAGTTTATCGAGGCCAATTTTTTCGAACTGCTGTATTTGCGTCTTGGCTTTTACAGTGTATTCCACGTGGTCGGCGCCATAAAGCTTGGTAGCAATGGTATGAAGTTTTTCTTCGATGGTCGAATCAAATTTATAGAGGGGCTTAAAGCAAGTAGTGCACTTCTCGGCTTCTTCCTTCACCATTTTTGCCAGTTCAATGGCGCCTTCGCCACCCTTACCCCAAGCTTCGCAAATGGCCGCTTTCACGCCAAGCTCTTCGCAGCGTGCCCTAACAGCTTCCACTTCTTCGTCGCTGTCGGTGGCAAACTTGTTAATGGCCACCACCGGCTTCAGGTTGAAGTGTTTAATGTTTTCGATATGCTTCTCAAGGTTGGGTAATCCTCTATTCACGGCTTCGGCATCTGGCTCGGTGAGCTTGGCCAGCTTCACCCCGCCATGATATTTGAGGGCTCTGATGGTGGCCACCACAACCGATGCATTTGGCGAAAGCCCGCCATACTGGCACTTGATGTCGAGGAACTTCTCGGCACCCAGCTCGGAGGCAAAACCAGCTTCGGTCACCACATAATCAGAAAGGCTCAGGCCCATTTTAGTAGCAATCAGGGTGTTTGTGCCCTGCGCAATGTTTGCAAAGGGACCGCCGTGAATAATGGCCGGGTTGCCTTCGATAGTCTGCACCAGGTTGGGCATGATGGCATACTTCATAAGGGCGGCCATGGCGCCCTGGGCATGGAAGTCGCGGGCATACACCGGCTGGTCGTCGTAAGTGAAGCCAACCAGAATGTTTCCGAACTTCTCTTTGAGGTCTTCAATGTCTTTTGCCAGACAAAGGGCCGCCATAATTTCGGAAGCCGCGGTAATGTCGAAGCCGGTCTGGCGCGGGATTCCCTGCTTGGGGCCACCCAGGCCCACAATGATATCGCGCAGGGCGCGTTCGTTCATGTCGATCACACGCTTCCAGATAATCTTGCGCGGGTCGAGGTTTAAGGCATTGTCCTTGCTTTGCAGGTGATTGTCGATCAAAGCACTGAGCAGGTTGTGGGCCTTCTCCACCGCGGCCATATCACCAGTAAAGTGCAGGTTAATGTCTTCCATGGGCAGCACTTGGGCATAACCCCCGCCAGCTGCACCACCTTTTATACCGAATACGGGTCCCAGCGAGGGCTCGCGAATAACCACCGTGGTTTTCACACCAATTCGATTCAAACCTTCGGTCAAACCAATGGAAGTAGTGGTCTTACCTTCGCCCGCAGGCGTCGGGGTAATGGCCGTAACAAGGATAAGCTTCTTTTTTCGCACCTGGGTGTCGTCGATCAGTTTCAGCGGAAGCTTGGCAATGTGCCTCCCATACATATGGAGTTCATCCTCCTTTATCCCCAGCTTGGCAGCAATTTCGGTAATGGGACGCATTTTCGAGGCCTTCGCAATTTCAAGATCCGTCATAGGTAATCCTTTCTTTTTATTGGGTTAATTTTCAGAAATTTTTTGAAGTTATGCTTATTTCAACCCGTTTCCGGTAACTTTTGTTTATACAAGCTTTTAAAAAAAACGCAGCATTTGCACATTCTGGTCTTTGAAAGCTTTTTTAGACCTTAATTTTATAAATTTTGAATAAGAAAACAATGCAAAGCAAAATAAATCGCAACTTTGCTACTAGTTTATGATGTAATTGCAATATGTACAGAAAACCAATCCTTTCCCTTTTCATTTTCCTTTCCGTTTTTGTATTTCTGGGCTGTGGGGGCAGCATTAAAAAAATGCTCGAACCCGGCGTTAGCCTTGAATTAGCCCAGTACCGGAAAAAATATCTTTCGGATATTCATTATTATTTAAGCATGCATATCCCGACCGAAAAAGACTCGGCCGTAAGCGGCAAGGTGATTATTGACTTTCACCAGAGCAGGGCTCAGCGGGGCGTTGTTGTTGACTTCCGGGGCGGACAGGGAAACATTCATCAAGTGCTTGTAAACGGCAATGATGACGATTACCAATACCTGAACCAGCACATTATCCTTTCGAGCAAATTCATCTTTCCCGGTAAAAACCAGGTGGAGATTCACTTTACCTCTACCGACCAGGCCTTGAACCGTTCCGAGGATTTCATGTACACTTTGTTTGTTCCCGACCGTGCCTCCACCGCCTTTCCTTGCTTCGATCAGCCCGACCTGAAAGCACTATTCTCGCTCGAACTGGATATTCCCGGTGAATGGACCGCCCTGTCGAATGGTCCGCTGCTAAACGAAAGCAAGGAAGGTGATCGTAAAATCATGGTATTTGACGCCGACCAGCCTATCAGCACCTATCTTATGGCCTTTGCCACCGGAAAATTCGACACCCTGTCGCAAACTTCAAACGGACGTACCATTACCCTGTTTCACCGTGAAACCGACCAGCAGAAGCTCGAAAGAAACCTGGAAAGCATTTTCAGCCAGCATTTCGAAGCCCTGGAGTGGCTGGAAGAATATACCGGCATTGATTATCCTTTTACGAAGCTCGACATGATATTGCTGCCCGGCTTTCAGTATAGCGGCATGGAGCACCCGGGCTCCATATGGTATCGCGACAACAGGCTCCTGCTCGAAGAACAGGCACCCATTAGCAGTCATCTGGCCAAAGCTTCACTCATTGCCCACGAAACCGCTCATATGTGGTTTGGCAACCTGGTTACCATGCAATGGTTCGACGATGTGTGGCTAAAAGAAGTGTTTGCCGGCTTTATGGCCGACAAGATCGTGCAGCCGCAATATCCCAATGTGGATCACCAGCTGCAGTTTTTGCTTTCTCACTACCCACGCGCCTATGCCGTTGACCGCAGCCAGGGAACCCACCCCATTAAGCAGAAACTCGAAAACATGAACCAGGCGGGCACCCTTTACGGAGCCATAATTTACAACAAGGCTCCCATCGTTTTTCAGCAACTGGAGTGGCTCATGGGCGAAGAGGCTTTCCAGGCAGCCTTAAGGGAATACCTGTTGGCCTTTTCTTTCGGAAACTCAGACTGGAGCGACCTGGCACTCATTTTCGACAAACACACACCCCTGGACGTTTCATCCTGGAGCCAGGCCTGGGTGTATGGCAAAGGCAGGCCAGAGATCAAATTCGAGTATTTGTTTGACAAAGGTTTTATAACATCAGTAAAACTTATGGCTGCCTTGCAGGATAACGGCCAGGTGTTTCCGGCACAAAAGCTCTCACCGGTTATGGCCAGCGACACGGTGAAGCCTTTCAGTGAAAGTTGGTTCTTTGAAAAGACACCCCAGGTGTTTGAACTTCCAGCCCTTGGCAGGGCCCCTCTTTTTTTGCTGCTTAACGGTGGCGGGGCGGGCTACGGCTATATGGTGCCCGACCGCAGCTCAAGGCAATATCTGCTCGAAGAGCTACCCCTGCGCGAGGACGATTACCTGAAAGCGGCAGGATTTCTTAATCTTCACGAAGATTTTCTGGAGGGGCACTTTTCGTGCGAGGGTTACCTGCAGGCCCTGGCTAGCGGCATCTCTTCGACCGAAAACCCTCAACTGGCACGCTACCTGCTCGGCAACCTGCAAAGCGTTTACTGGCGTTTTATCGACGACCTTACCCGGCAAAAAGTTTGTCAGCCCCTGGAAACTATGCTTTGGGAAAAAATGGTGAAAGCCCCCCGCGACAATAAATCACTTTACCTCGATGCCTTTATTGGCATCAGCCTTTCGGCCGAAGCCCAGCTGAAAATTCAGAAGCTGCTTAGCAACGAACTATCGGTTTGGGGTCTTCGTATTTCGGAAGACCAGCGTTTTGCCATGGTGGCAGCGCTGATGCTCAACAACCATCCACGGGCAGAGCAATACGCCAATCGCCTGCTGGCCTCAACCACCAACCCCGATCGGCTGCGCCGCCTTCAGTTCGTCCTTCCGGCCCTCTCTACTGACCCGGCGGTGCGCGAAAGCTTTTTTGCCTCCCTGGCCGATCCGGCCAACCGCCGCCCCGAACCCTGGGTTATTGAAGCCATTGCCTACCTGCACCACCCTCTGCGTGCCTCACACAGCATCAGGTTTCTTCCCAGAAGCCTGCAAATGCTCGAAGAGATACAGCAAACCGGCGACATCTTTTTCCCGCTCAACTGGCTCGAAGCAAGCCTTTCGGGACACAGCCGGCCAGCGGCAGCAGATATTGTTAAAGAATTCCTAAACCAGCCGGGTTTTACCAACGAAAACCTGCGCCTGAAAACCCTGCAAGCAGCCGATCTGCTTTTCAGGGCAACCGAAAGAAACAGAGAATAAGGGCCAGTAAAAGGCCTTTTGGCAAAAAAAGTTTTACGAGCACTTTTGTCAGGAAAAGATTGCATTTTTACAGGCTTACATCAACTCCTACGCGAAAAATGGGATTTTGATAGTATGCCTGGCTGTTATTGTTGAAGTTGTAAAGCAGCATAATATTTAAAGAAACCCTGTCGGAGAGAGGCTGCCGATAGCCACCGCCCAGAAAAATATTCTCTTCCCAGGTGCGGGGACCTTGCTCAAAACCCGGCCCTTCGCGACGCGACCTGAGGCTCATGCTCTCGTATTCGGCATGAATAAAAGCCCGGGGAATTACCCTGAACCGGGTAAAGAGGCTATAGCCATAAAGGTGGGTGGTGTTTGACTGCCCGAAGAAGCGGTCGTTGTAGTACTGGTAAGTACCTCCAACACCTGCCGACAGGCGGTTGCTGAAGCGGTAGCCCAGAAGCGGCGAAACATTGATGGCCGTTTGTGTGCCCAGCTGCAGGCCCAAAAAACCGCCCACAAAAAATCTTTCCCTCACGGTCATGTCCTTCACATCGCGTTCCTCAAAAGCCTGGGCCGAAAGCTTGGGCAAAAACAAAGCGGTGACCAGCAGAGATACAAACAGGATTTTTTTCATGATCTTCTTTTTTCCTTTTAACACCCAAAGGGGCCGGCGGTTCAATGGCCATTATGCAATCAGCGGACTGCCGCTCACGGCGGCCTGCATGGCTTTGGCTTTCAGCAGGCATTCTTCATACTCCCTTTCGGGAATGGAGCCGATGGTGATGGCACTGCCGGCCATATAGCTCAGGTATTTGGCGGCCTGGTTGTATAGCACACTACGGATAACCACGTTGAAATCGAAATCCCCTTCGGGCGTAATGTAACCCACCGCCCCCGAATACAGCCCCCTACGGGAGTCTTCATATTGTTCAATAAGCTTCATGGCCTGCACTTTGGGTGCCCCTGTCATGGAGCCCATGGGAAAAGCATGACGAATGGCATCGGTAAAATGCACCTCAGGCCGTAATTTTGATACCACCGTTGAAATCATTTGATGCACCTGACTGAAAGAATATATGCCAAAGAGTTCTTCCACCTGCACCGATCCTTTTTGGGCGTTATGCGAAAGGTCGTTGCGCACCAGGTCAACGATCATCACGTTTTCGCTGCGCTCTTTGGGGTCTTCAAATAGCTGCTTTTTCAAAAGGGCATCCGCTTCGGGCGTTTTCCCGCGGCGGGCCGTTCCCTTTATGGGCTGCGAAATGACTTTTTCGCCCTGCTTGCGCAGAAAACGCTCGGGACTGGCACACATCAGGTATTTGTCACCGAGCTGGTAATAACAAGAAAACGGCGTTGGCGAGAGGCTGTTGAGCCTTTCATAAACCGAAAGCGGGTCGATGCGGGCCTCTTCGGCAAAAAACTCCACACAGTAATTCATCTCGTAAATATATCCCAACTGGATATTTTGCCTGATGTTTCCCACCTGGTGCAGGTAGCGTTCGCGTGGCACCATTTGCTGCATTTCAAACGGCGCAAAAGCCGGAGGCAGGCTCCAGGAAAAGCAGTCGATTTCGTGAAAAACAAAGGCAGGATCAGAATATTTTCCGAAACCCGGCAGGCAGCTTATCTGCACATGATCCTCGTGCGGAAAGATCAGGATAACGGGCCGGAAGAAGTGCATAAGCGGCATTTGCACCCCGTCGTAATTATTGCTTTCGAGTTTTTCCAGCTGATTTTTCAGGTCGTAACTCAAAAAGCCAAAAAGCCAGTCGCGATGCTCCTGACTAAAGGCCTTGAGTTCTGTCAGGTCATCAGTTCCGTTGCCAAAAGATTGCCTGGCCACCCCAAGAGCCAGCACCTGGTTGAAGTTATTGTAGGTGTCGTGGCTGTATTCATTGGAGTTGAGAAAGCAGCAGGTGGAAAAGTGGCGCTGCCCCCACTGCAGCATTTTCATGATGAAGTGGGGGCCGGTAGGGGTGGCAAATCTCTCGCTGACTCTTTCCAAGGTGTTCTTTCATTAAAAAAGGGAACAACAGCACTTTAGGCCGTTGTTCCCCGCTGATCTGAAAGGTTGTTATATCTCCCAGGTGTCGCCGCTGCGAAGCAGGTCGTTGACACTCTGGATTTTGGAGTTTGCTTTGGCGTATTCGATCTGTTCCTCCACCAGGTCGTCGTAGGTGGCATAGGGAGCAGAGCGGATTACACCGAGGGCCACCGGGAAATCGGGTGGCATCATGCGGCCGAGCATACGATGAATGGCCGGATCTTTCGAATACTGGTCGTGTACCAGGAGGTCTTTCTCCGTAATGCCATCTTCGCCGAGTTTTACCACGGCCAGTCCGGTGCCCCTGATAACAATGCCCTTATCCTTGTTTTTGCCAAAGATCATGGGCTCGCCGTGCTTGAGGAATAACTGGCGCTCTTCGCGGTGTTCTCGATCGGTGATCGCCCCGTGGGCTTTGTCGGCAAAGATGACGCAGTTTTGCAGGATTTCGACCACCGAAGTCCCATCGTGTTTTGCAGCCTCATACATTACCTCGCTCATAAGTTTCACGTTGTTGTCGGTGGCCCTGGCAAAGAAGGTGCCTTGTGCACCCATAATCAGACCGGCGGTAATAAATGGGTGCTCAATGGTGCCCTGGGGAGAGGTTTTGGTTACACTGCCCATTGGCGTGGTGGGCGAATACTGTCCTTTTGTTAAACCATAAATCTGGTTGTTGAACAGCAAAATATTCACATCGATGTTGCGGCGCACGATATGAATCAGGTGGTTACCGCCAATGGCCATGGAGTCGCCATCGCCGGTGGCAATCCACACGCTAAGGTCGGGGTTGGCAATCTTTACCCCGCTGGCAATGGGATTGGCGCGGCCATGGATGCCATGAAAGCCATAGGTGTTCACGTAATAGGGAAAGCGCGAGGAGCAGCCAATACCTGAAATAAAGGTAAAATTCTCCTTACGGTATCCTATACGCGGAAAGACATTTTCGACTGCAGCAAGAATGGCGTGGGCTCCGCAACCGGGGCACCATTTTACCATCTGGTCGCTAACAAAATCTTCTTTGGTTAATTCAACCGGAGAGGTTTGAATTCTTTTATTTTCCAGCATAATTATTTCTCCTCCAATAAATTGTTGAACGCATCGGTAAGTTCCTGCACGTGGAACGGCAGGCCCTGTACCTTGTTAAACTGATGGTAGCGATAATCGGGGATGGTCATGCGCAGATAGCTGACAAACTGCCCCATATTCAGTTCGCATACCATTATTTTTTTGAAGTGTGAGAATATTTCGGCGGTATTCTTGGGCAGGGGCATAATGTGGTTGAAATGCGCCAGGCTCACTTTTTTGCCTTCTTCCTGCATTTTGTTTACCGCCGACACCAGGGCACCTTCGGTGCCACCCCAGCCCACCACAAGCAGATCGCCCGAGTCTTCGCCCATCAATTCCTGCAGCGGTATGTAATCGGCAACGCGGTTTACCTTTTCGGCGCGAATATTCACCATGAGCTGGTGATTGAGCGGGTCGGTGGAAACGTTGCCATCGATGTTGGTTTTCTCCAGGCCGCCAATGCGGTGTCTGAGGCCTTCCATTCCCGGGTGTGCCCACTGGCGGACGAGGGTTTTCTCGTCGCGGCGATATGGCTTGAAGTCGGGATCGTTGGGTGTGGCAATGGGTGGCGTAATGGGTGGCAGGTTTTTGGTATCAGGAATTTTGAACAGCTCCGAGCCAAATCCAATATAGCCATCGGTGAGCAGAATAACCGGCGTCATATGCTCGAGCGAAAGTTTGGCGGCCTCATAGGCGTAATAGAAGCAATTCGCGGGGCTGGAGGCAGCCATTACGATGGCCGGGCATTCGCCGTTGCGACCAAAGAGGGCCTGCATCAGGTCGCTCTGCTCACTTTTGGTGGGCATGCCCGTGGAGGGGCCTGCGCGCTGCACGTTGACAATCACCAGCGGCAACTCGGTGATCACGGCCAGGCCAATGGCTTCGCTTTTGAGCGAGAAGCCGGGGCCCGAGGTGGTGGTAATAGCCAGTGAGCCGGCAAAACTGGCGCCAATGGCCGAGCATATCCCTGCAATTTCGTCTTCGGCCTGGAAAACCTTCGCGCCAAGCGATTTATGCTTAGAAAGCTCCATGAGGATTTCGGTGGCAGGAGTAATGGGGTAAGAGCCGAGGAACAACGGCCTGCCACTATTTTCGGCGGCAGCCAGTAAACCCCAGGCAGTGGCAATGTTGCCGGTAATATTGCGGTAAAGCCCTTTCTCCATTTTGGCCGGGCCAACCCTGAAGGTCGACTTAATGGCTTCGATGGTTTCGCCATAGTTAAAACCAGCTTTTAATGCGGCCTTGTTGGCTTCTTTAATTAAGGGCTTGCTCTTGAATTTCTTTTCAATAAACTCGAGGGTGACTTCCAGATCGCGGTTAAACAGGAAATACAGAATACCAAGCACGAACATGTTTTTGGTACGTTCGGCTGAGCGTTTGTCAATTTCGAGTTGGCGCAGGCTTTCCTGCGTAAGCAGTGAAATCGGGGCTTTGATCAGGTTGTAGCCATCCAGGCTTCCATCCTCGAGGGGGTTGGTCTGGTAGCCGGCTTTTTCAATGCCTTTGTCGTCAAAGGTAGCCGAGTCGACCACAAGGGTAGCGCCGGGCTTTGCCCACTTGAGGTTGGCCCTAAGCGAGGCGGGGTTCATGGCCACAAGCACGTCGCACATGTCGCCCGAGGTTAAAATTTTGCGTTGCCCAAGATGAACCTGGAAGCCGCTCACCCCGGCAATGGTGTTTTGGGGCGCACGGATTTCAGCCGGGAAGTCCGGAAAAGTGGCCAGGTCGTTGCCGGCAATGGCGGCCGCATCAGAAAACAGGGTACCTGTCAGCTGCATGCCGTCGCCCGAGTCGCCTACAAACTTTACCACCACATCTTCCAGCTCAACAATATTCTTTTTTTGTGCCATAACAGAATACGGTTTTTGATAGGGTATGGTTTTAATAACTTTTTGAAAGAAACAATATTAACACTCGACCATTTGACGCTGCGAAGTTAAGGGTTTAAAGTATAACCGATCAAAAAAATCGGCCACTTTTTAGGCTTTTAAATTTATCCTTATTTAAACCGATTCCAAATTTAAATTCAACGTCGAACTTATTGCGCTATGTCAATTTAAGTTTTTATTTTTGCACCGGAATTAACCGTATTAGTAACCATAAATTATTGAAGTAATGGCCTACATAATCACAGAAGATTGCACTGCTTGCGGCAGCTGCATTGACGAGTGCCCGGTTGAAGCAATCATAGAAGGTGACATCTATAAGATTGATCCTGATGTTTGTACCGACTGCGGTTCATGCGCAGATGTTTGCCCGGTTGAAGCAATTCTTCCCGAATAAACCCCTGTTTCCCGGAATTATTGCCGGAAGAAAACGACTTAAAGCCCGTAATCATGTTGCGGGCTTTTTTATTTGGCATTCTTCATTAATTTTGTTGTTCGCTTTCGGGGAATAAACTGGCATGAAAAAGAAACAGGACGATGGCAATGTGATGACCTTCTGGGGCCACCTGGAGGAGCTGCGCGGGCATTTGATACGCTCGGCCGCTTCCATTGGCGTGTTTGCAATGCTGGCCTTTCTCAACAAAGAGTTCCTGTTTTCGAGAATTATTCTGGCGCCCAAAGAAACCTACTTCTTTACCAATCGTATGCTTTGCGGCCTGGCCGAGCGGTTCTCAGTGCCGGCACTTTGTATCAACGCCAAACCGGTTGAGATCATTAACATTGACATGGCCGGGCAGTTTACTACCCATATCATTACTTCGTTGGTGGCCGGCCTGCTACTTTCCATACCCTATGTGGTTTGGGAAATATGGCGCTTCATCAGGCCTGGCCTCACCCCGAAAGAGCAGGCCAATTCGCGGGGCGCAGTACTGGTTATCAGCGGCCTGTTTATTACCGGGGTGTTGTTTGCCTATTTTATCATTGTGCCGCTGGCCGTGAACTTTCTGGGGTCATACCAGGTGAGCAGCATGGTGGCCAACCAGATTGCATTGCGTTCGTACATTTCTACCGTTACTACCCTTACCCTGGCCACGGGCTTGGTTTTCGAGCTTCCGGTTTTCGTATATTTTCTGAGTCGGGTGGGCATTCTTACCCCGGCAGTAATGAAAAAACAACGCAAGCTCGCCTTTGTCCTGATCATAGTGCTATCGGCCATCATTACCCCGCCCGACATCTTCAGCCAGATACTGGTGAGCCTTCCGCTGTTTGTGCTTTATGAGCTCAGCATTGGCATTTCGGCCAGGGTGCAAAAAAATGCCATGGAAAAACAAAGGGCCTGACGGGCCTGAAAAAAGCAGTGCTCATCATCGCTTTTTACCTTCCTTTTTTTATCAAACTTTTTTAATTATTTGCTGTTTCTATTCACAAGCAATGCTTGCTTTTTTTGTTTCCGCGAAAGCGCAAAAATGGCTAACTTTATGTAATACGCAAAAAATCAATCCTGAATATTCATTAAATTTTTTCATTAAGCAATGAACAACGCACAGTTTTATTTTGACCGTCCGGCCAACGAGCCGATGCATCCCTACACCGAGGGAACGCCAGAACGCCTGGCACTGGAAAAGGAATTGGAGCGCCAGAGCCAGATCGAAGTAGAAATACCATTGATCATTGGAGGAAAAGAGATCCGTACGGGGAAAACCGGTAAGGTGGCCATGCCCCACAACCACGGGCATGTGCTGGCCACTTACCATATGGCCGGCGAAAAGGAGGTGCAGATGGCCATTGATGCCGCGCTGGAGGCCCACACGCAATGGATGGTAATGTCGTGGGTAGAGCGGGTTTCCATCACCCTGAAGGTGGCCCAGCTCATCTCAGAAAAATACCGCCACCTGATCAATGCCTCTACCATGCTGGGGCAGGGCAAAAATGCTTTCCAGTCGGAAATCGACGCCGTGTGCGAAACGATAGACTTTATCCGATTCAACGCGCACTATGTATCCGAAATTTACAACGAGCAACCCCACTCAGAGATCGGCAACCTGAACCGCCTGGAGTACCGCCCGCTTGAGGGCTTCGTGTTTGCTGTAAGCCCGTTCAACTTTACGGCCATTGCCTCCAACCTGGTGCTTTCGCCTGCCGTGATGGGCAATACCGTGGTATGGAAACCAGCCACCACCGCATTGCTTTCTAACTATTATTTAATGAAAATCTTTAAGGAAGCAGGGGTTCCTGATGGTGTAATCAACTTTGTTCCCGGCCCGGGCAGCCAGGTAGGCCATGTGGCCCTGAACCACAAAGACCTTGCCGGCGTGCACTTTACCGGCAGCAACGGCACCTTTAACCACTTGTGGAAATCGGTGGCCAACAACCTGGAAAACTACCGCTCTTACCCGCGCGTTGTGGGCGAAACCGGTGGCAAGGACTTTGTGTTTGTACATCCTTCGGCTGATGTGGATGAAGTAGCCACTGCCCTGGTGCGCGGCGCCTTCGAATACCAGGGACAGAAGTGCTCGGCTGCTTCGAGAGCGTATATTCCCGAATCGCTATGGGACAGCATCAAACGACGCATCGACCGCAACCTGAAGCTCATCCAGAAAGGCGACCCCAAAGATTTCTGCAACTTTGTGAATGCCGTAATCGACGAGAAGGCCTTCGACCGCATCATGGGATACATTGATAAAGCCCGCGACTCGAAAGATGCCGAGATCATTTTTGGCGGCAATGGCGACAAATCGAAGGGTTACTTTATCGACCCCACGGTGATTCTGGCCAAAGACCCGCATTTCATTACCATGGAAGAAGAGATCTTCGGCCCGGTGCTGAGCATTCATGTGTATCCCGACGATAAGTTTGAAGAAACCCTGCATCTATGCGACAATACTTCGCCTTACGGCCTGACCGGATCCATTTTTAGTAAAGACCGCTATGCCACCGTGAAGGCCTGCGCCACCCTGCGCTATTCGGCGGGTAACTTCTACATTAACGACAAGCCCACGGGCGCCGTGGTGGGGCAGCAGCCCTTTGGCGGCTCGCGGCAGTCGGGCACCAACGACAAGGCCGGGAGCCACCTGAACCTGCTGCGCTGGCTAAACCCCCGCACCATTAAGGAAACCTTCCTGCCTCCAACCGACTTCAGGTATCCGTTTATGCACGAGAAAAAGTGTGGGTGCTAAGGCGATTTTACATTAGAAAAAAGCAGCGGCAAGATAGTCGCTGCTTTTTTTGTTTTGATTTAAGAACAAGAATTACTTACAGTGATCTCTCCGCTGGCGAGCGGATCTGTTAACGGTTTTTGATCTGGAAACACTTGAAGGAGGTTTTTAGTCTTCTACCCAAAAACAACCAAGGAGGCACCAAAACCACAAAAAATAATACTGATCCTCAGGTCAAGAAACCTCCCCCCAACCCCCTCCAAAGGGGGAGTCCAGACTACGCGGCTTTGATCGCTCACCCTGCGCTATTAAACTACCTGCTGCCGCTAACCACTACGGCTTCTTCCCTGCGCCCCATGCCCTCTGCATCCTTAAACGGTCATTTCACCTCGCAGGGGCTTCTGGAAGTATTTTCGCAGGCGGGCTGCCGGATAGTTGTTTCCCAGCAGGTACATAAGTTTGGTTACGGCCGACTCGATGGTCATATCGTAACCGCTCACCACGCCCAGCTTTTCGAGGCCTTTGCCGGTTTCGTACTTACCCATTTGCACGGCACCGCCTCGGCATTGGGTAATGTTGCAAACCAACAGCCCGTTTTTGATGGCCTTGCCAATGGCATTGAGAAACCACTGCTCAGTGGGTGCATTGCCCGAGCCATAGGTTTCCATCACCAGGGCTTTCAGGCCGGGAATACCCAAAATGGACTCAACCACCAACGGGGTAATGCCGGGAAAGAGCTTTAGCACGGCAATATTGGGATCGAGGCTGGTGAAGATGCGAAACTCCTGCTCGGTGGGCTGATGTATGGCGGCGAAATCGTATTTGATCTCTACCCCTGCCCTGGCAAGCACCGGGTAGTTGACCGAGCGAAAAGCTTCGAAATGCTCGGCATTGTACTTGTGGGTGCGGTTGCCGCGGTAAAGCTGGTATTCAAAATATACACAAACCTCTGGCACAATGGCCTTGCCATCTTTTTTAGCAGCGGCAATTTCGATGGAAGTGATGAAATTTTCCTTGCCATCGGTACGTATCATGCCTATGGGCAGCTGCGAGCCGGTAAGGATCACGGGCTTCGACAGATTTTCAAGCATAAAACTGAGCGCCGAGGCGGTATAGGCCATAGTATCCGAACCATGCAAAATCACAAAGCCATCGTACTGCTCGTAATTCTTCTCGATAAGCTGGGCCAGCCTTACCCACACTTCAGGTGTCATATTGCTGGAGTCGATGATGGGATCGAAAGAGAAACTGTCGATGCGGCATCTGAATTTTTTGATCTCGGGAATCTGTTCGGTGAGGTGCTCAAAATCGAAGGGATGGAGCGTGCCGGTGGCACTGTCTTCTACCATGCCAATGGTACCGCCGGTATAAATGACCAGTATGGATGAGTTGCTGCTCATGGTTTTTGTGTTTCAGAAATTAAATATTATCCAGCCCAAACAAAGCCCGGGTATTTTGCGTAGAAATTTGTGCCGTTTGCGCCGGGGTAGTGCCGGTAAGTTCGGCCACCTTTCGGCCGATGATTGGTATGTAAGTGCTTTGATTCCGCTTTCCGCGATGGGGTGCCGGTGCCAGGTAGGGTGCATCGGTTTCGAGAATGATGTGTTGCAGACCCACATGTTCAACAACCCTTGCCATCGTACTGTTCTTGTAAGTTACCACCCCGCCAATACCCAACAAAAATCCCATTCCTGCTGCTTTTTCAGCCTGCTGCAAATCGCCGGGGAAGCAATGAAATACGCCTTTTAGTCCGCTTCCGCGGAATTCTTCCATTACCCCGAAGATTTCTTCCAGGGCGTTGCGCGAGTGGATAACCAAAGGCAGATCGTAATGAAGCGCCAGTTCGGCATGACGTCTGAAAGCAATGACCTGTTCTTTGAAATAGGTCTTGTCCCAGTAAAGGTCAATGCCTGTTTCGCCCACAGCCACAAATCCGCCTTTCGCCAGCCACTGCTCCACTTCCTGCATCTGCGTTTCATAATCCTCTTTTACCGAGGTAGGATGCAGGGCCATCATGGGCAGGCAAATGCCGGGGTGCTGCTGCGCGGCTTCCATCATAGGGCCAATGGTGCGGCTGTCCACATTGGGCATGAGCAATTGCGATACGCCGGAAGCCACTGCCTCATCGACCACCTGCCGGCGGTCCTCATCAAACTCGGGCAGATAAATGTGCACGTGTGTGTCAATCCATTCCATGGCGCAAAATTAGAACAAATAATGGATAAAGTATTCCCCGAAAGGGGCAATGACAATTGCGAGCCGGGGCCATGACGGAAAATTTTCGTATTATTGTGAGCCCTGCGGAGAAAGAAAAGAATCATTAACCATAAATAAAAACACAACACGATGAACGAAGAATTGATGAAGGCCTCGGTGATCGGACTGCGCGATGCCATGGGGCTGAAGCCCGAAGAAACACTGCTGATCGTTACCGACGAAGTGAAACGCGAGATTGGCCTGGCCCTGCACGAAGCCGGCAAGGAGCTTTGCAAGGAAAGCATGCTGATAGAGATTAAGTCGCGCGAGATCAACGGGCAGGAGCCTCCGGCTGCGGTGGCCGCCATGATGAAAATGGTAGATGTGGTGGTTTGCCCCACGGCCAAGTCGCTTACTCATACCGATGCGCGCCGCGAAGCCGTGAAGCTGGGTGTGCGCGTGGGCACCATGCCCGGCATTACGGTCGATATCATGTCGCGCTGCCTCAATGCCGACTTCGACAAGATTGTGGACATGACACACTTTATTGCCGACCGCATGAAGGGGGTGAAGGTGATCCGCGTGGTAACCGAGGCCGGCACCGACATCAGCATGCCCGTAGAAGGGCGCATGATCATTCCCAGCACCGGGGTGCTGCGCGAAAAGGGCCAGAGCGGCAATATGCCTTCGGGCGAGGTGTACCTGGCACCGGTGGAAGGCCAATCGAACGGCATAGTGGTCATCGACGGTTCTATGGCCAGCATCGGCATGATTAAAACGCCCATTACCGTAAAAGTGGTCGATGGCTTTGCCGAAGAAATTACCGGGGGCGAAGAAGCCGAAAGGCTCACAGCCATTCTCGACAAGTCGGGACGCGATGCCCGCGCCGTGGCCGAATTCGGAATCGGCACCAATTACAAAGCCAAGCTTACGGGCTTAATTCTGGAAGACGAAAAGGTGTTTGGCACCATACACATTGCTTTTGGCAACAACCTGACCATGGGCGGCACCATTGCCGTAAACAGCCACCTCGACGGACTGGTAAAAGAACCGGACGTGTACTTTGATGAGAAGCTGATAATGAAGAAAGGGAAACTTTTGGAGTTTGAAGCGTAGGATTTTATTTACGAACAAGGGTTAAGACTTAGATTTAAGAACAAGGATTAACGATTTTTGATTTTAGAAGGAATTAATAGATCTTAATTTTCAAATAATCTACTCTTTCTGAAGATTTTTTTGGGCTGTTTCAACACTCTTTACAAAAATAGAGATTAGTTCATTGTTTTCATCCAAAACAGCTTGGATAGGAGTTTTAGGGTCGTGAAGTTTTGTTCTTTGAATGATTTTCAGGCAAATATAAGATTCTCTCAACTCCTTTAAAACAATCTTTATTTTATGAATAAAGTCCTTTCTTGATTCTCCACTTTGAGCTTCTCCATAGTTCAAAGCAGGAGAAGTACCTGATCTGATTAATTGTCCTGATAAGTGAATACCTGCCCGAGTATTTGGCATTTTATTAGCAATTTCAATTATCAAAACCGCAAAATTGATTAAGCGTTCTTCCAAATCAGGCTTATTCATTTTTTTAAATCAAAAATCGTTAATCGTTAATCCTTGTTCTTAAATCAAATCCTTGCTCTTAATTCAACCCCTTGTTCTTAATTCAAGCCCTTGTTCTGAGATCAATTTCTTTTATTGAAACTTCTCCTTCACCCCTTTGAGCATCACCTCGGTCATGCGTTTGAGGTCGAAGGTGTTTTTCAGGCCCCAGTCGCGGGCGGCCACGCTGTCGTCGATGCTCTTGGGCCAGCTGTCGGCAATGGCCTGTCGGAAGTCGGGATTGTAGGTTATCTGAAAATCGGGGATATACTTTTTTATGGCAGCAGCCAGCTCTTTGGGGCTGAAGCTGATACCGGCCACGTTGTAACTGGAGCGCACCGAAATTTTGGAAGCATCGGCTTCCATCACGTCAATGGTGGCCTTTATGGCATCGTCCATAAACATCATGGGCAGGTGGGTATTTTCTGAAAGGAAGCACTCATAATGCCCGTTTCGCACGGCTTCGTAGAAGATCTCCACGGCATAGTCGGTGGTACCACCGCCGGCTTCGGTCTTGTAACTGATCAGGCCAGGATAGCGCAGGCTGCGACTGTCAACTCCATATCTCTGATAATAATACTCAAGCCAACGCTCACCGGCCAGCTTGCTGATGCCATACACGGTGTTGGGCTCCATCACAGTAAACTGGGGGGTGTCGACCCGGGGTGTGGTGGGTCCAAACACGGCAATGGAGCTGGGCCAGAAGATCCGTTTCAGGTTGAGCTCACGAGCCATCTCCAGCACGTTGAGCAGGCTTTCCATGTTGATGTGCCAGCTTGCCAGTGGCTTCTTCTCGGCATTTCCCGAAAGGATGGCGGCCAGGTGATAGATCTGGGTGATCTTGTTGCGGCTTACCGTGCCAAACAAACGGTGGGTATCGAGCACATCGAGGATTTCGAAAGGACCGCCTTCGGTAATTTCTTTGCTGGCCGGTTTAATGTCGGTGGCCACCACGTTTTCATCGCCATACAGCTTGCGAAGCTCCAGCGTAAGTTCCGAGCCAATCTGTCCGGCACATCCAATTACGAGAATCTTTTCCATGTTTACCAAGGTTTGGAGTTGATTAATTTTTGCGGCAAAGATAGGAAAAGGGGGGAGATGGAGAAAGGATAAGGCGGGAAAAAGAGTTGTCGTGGTTGTCAGGGTTTGAAGGGTTGAAAAGATGAGGCGTTGAAGGTTATATTTAAAAAGGCAGTGGGATTTTAATATTAAGCTTGTAAAGGCGGGGCTTTTTCGCTAATTTTGCTGCTGGTCTGATAACGAAAAAAGGATGGACAGTTTCATTGTCTCTGCACGTAAATACCGCCCGGTAACTTTTGATTCCGTTGTTGGTCAAAAATCAATTACCAACACGCTGAAAAATGCCATTCGCAACGATCATTTGGCCCAGGCATTTCTGTTCACCGGCCCACGCGGGGTGGGGAAAACCACCTGCGCCCGTATTCTTGCCAAGACCATCAATTGCGAGAACCTCAACGAAAAGATTGAAGCCTGCGACCAGTGCGAGCCCTGCAAGGCCTTCAACGAGTCGAGCGCATTTAACGTGCATGAGCTCGATGCCGCATCCAACAATTCGGTAGATGACATCCGCAAACTGGTGGACCAGGTGCGCATCCCCCCGCAAATTGGCAGGTACAAGGTGTATATCATCGACGAGGTACACATGCTCACCACACAGGCCTTCAATGCTTTTCTGAAAACCCTGGAAGAGCCCCCTAAGTATGCCAAATTTATATTGGCCACTACCGAAAAGCACAAGATCATTCCCACCATTCTTTCGCGCTGCCAGATTTTCGACTTTGCCCGCATTACGGTTGACGACATTGCCAAGCACCTGCATTTTGTGGCCGAAAAGGAAGGCGTTAATGCCGAACACAATGCCCTTCATATCATGGCCCAAAAGGCCGATGGCGCTTTGCGCGATGCCCTTTCCATTTTCGACCAGATGGTGAGTTTTTCGGGCAACCACCTCACCTACAAGCAGGTGATCGAAAACCTCAACGTGCTCGATTACGATTATTATTTCCGCATTACTGATATGCTCCTGAAAGGGCAATCGACAGAGATTCTGCTGCTGATCAACGAGATTATCTACAAAGGTTTTGAAGGTTCTGAGTTCATTGGCGGCTTCGGTGAGCACCTGCGCAACCTGCTCATAAGTCAGAGCCCGGCCACCGTTCAGCTTATCGAGGTGAGCGACGACATTCGCGCGCATTACCTGGAGCAGGCCCAGCAGTGCAGCCCTGAGTTTTTACTCAAGGCGCTCGAGATTAACACCCAGGCCGACCTCAACTACAAGGAGAGCAACAACAAGCGCCTCACCCTTGAACTGGCGCTGCTTCAAATGGCGGCCTTCAGTAAAAAAAAAAGCCCTGAGCTAAGCGAGGAAAGGCCGGCCCTGGCACCACCCCAGGCTCCTCAGGAAAAGCCGGCGGAAAGCATTCCGCCTCCTGCCCCGGCAGCCTCTACAAGCTTTAAGGCTCCCCCCAAGGAAGAGGACGACACAGGCCCGCTGCCTTCGTTTTCGGAAGCCCGCCGCCACGAGGAAGAGCCCAACGGGAAAACTACCCCAAAAATAGAAACCAAACCAGCACCCCCTAAAACTTCCTTCAGGCCATTCAGCCTAAAGATTCATGATGCTCCAGAGCCGGAGACAGAGGAAGAAGAACTGACAGTACCTGAAGAAGACCAGCCCCGGGATTCCATTTCCCTAAACAGCTTCCTGGCGGCCTGGAAAACCCTGGCAGAAACTTTTATGGAAGACAGCCAAAGCCTTTATGTGGCCATGACCAACTACGAGCCTTCCATAACTCCTTCGGGAATGATTAAGTTAAAAGTAGATAACGCCATACAGGAAAACCTGATTCACGAGCGCAAAGCAGAACTGCTGGGCTACCTGCGAAAGGAACTGAACAACTATGCCATACAACTGGAAACCAGTATTGCAGAAGTCCAGCGCCAGCAAAAAGCGTATCTTCCAAAAGAAAAACTAGATAAGTTTATTGAAAAAAATCCGGATATAGAAAGATTATGCAAAGATTTAGACCTGGATTTGATATATTAATTGGTTTAATTTCTTTAATTTTGCCCTTTTAACGGGAGAGTCCAAAGAATAAGCCCAATATTTTACACTTGTTTAATTTAATTCTAATCATGAAAAAGGTCAATATTAAAATGCTGCTCAGCCTGATGCTGTTCATGCTGGTCGCATTCACCAGCCGTGGTCAGGGTATCCGGATCGATTTCACCGAGTACACCCTCGACAACGGCCTGCATGTGATTTTGCATCAGGACAACTCAACCCCCAATGTGGTGGTAAACATCATGTACCATGTCGGCTCCAAAAACGAAAACCCTGAGCGCACTGGTTTTGCGCATTTTTTTGAGCACCTCATGTTCGAAGGCACTAAGCACATAGGCCGGGGCGAGTTTTCTGAAATCGTTGAAAAAGCCGGTGGTTCGCTCAACGCATGGACCAGTTTCGACATCACAAATTATTTTGTCCTGTTGCCATCAAACCAACTTGAACTTGGTCTGTGGCTCGAATCAGAGCGCTTGTTGCACCCTGTGATCGACTCCATCGGCATTGCCACCCAAAAAAGCGTGGTCACCGAGGAGATGAAACAAACCCGCGACAACCGTCCTTACGGAAGGCTGCTTACCGAAACCCTGAAGCGGGCCTACCAGGTTCACCCCTATCGCTCCGACGTGCTTGGCCTCGATCCCCATATTCGCAATGCCACCGAAGAAGACATCAAGAATTTCCACGACACTTTCTATGTGCCCAACAACGCTGTGCTGGTGATAACCGGCGACATTGACATTGAAAACACCAAGCCCCTGGTAGAAAAATACTTTGGAGATATTCCGCGCGGCACCAAGCCCATTTACCGTCCCAACGTAGTAGAACCCCTCCGCACGGCCGAGATTCGCGATACGGTTTACGACAACATACAGCTCCCAATGATCATTCATGCCTACCCCCTGCCAGCCCTGGGAACGCCTGACTACTATGCCATGGAAATGCTTGGCACCTTGCTTTCGAGCGGACAAAGCAGCCGCATGTATCGCCGCCTGGTGGATGAAAAACAAATCGCCCTGCAGGTACAGGCCATGCCCCTGGGCCTGGAAGACCCCGGCCTGATGATCGTTATTGCCCTGCCAAACATGGGCATCGACCCCCAGGTGCTCGAAGAAGGCATCATTGAAGAACTTGAGCTGGTTAAGAATGAGCTGATCAGCGAACAGGAATTGCAGAAACTGAAAAACCAGTTTGAAAGCCGGTTGGTGAACAGCAATACCACCATTGCCAGCAGGGCAAGTTCGTTGGCCAACTACCACACCCTTTACAAGGATGCCGGTCGCATAAACACCGAGCTGAACAATTACCTGGGCGTTACGCGCGAGGATATCCGCCGGGTAGCACAGGAATACCTGAAGGAACAATACCGCGTGGTGTTGTACTATATGCCCAAAGCCGAATAATTTTTGCAACCATTTGAAATAATATTATCATGAAAAAGATTTTTTCATTTCTGTTTATCAGTCTTTTCATTACCCTATCGCTGCATGCACAGCTCGACCGCAGCCAGCGCCCCCAGCCCGGTCCGGCACCTGTGATTCAGCTTGGGGATTTTGAAACTTTTACCCTGCGTAATGGCTTGCAGGTTATCGTAGTAGAAAACGACAAGGTGCCCGTAGTTTCGTGGCAGCTTACGCTGAATATTGACCCCATACTCGAAGGCGATGCCAAGGGATATGTAGACCTGGCCGGCTCGCTCATGCGTGAAGGCACCAAAAACCGCAGCAAACAACAGATTGACGAAGAAGTAGATTTTATTGGCGCTTCGTTAAGCACCTTTTCTACCGGAATGTTTGGTTCTTCGCTGAAGCGGCATACGGCAACCCTGCTGGAGATCATGTCCGACGTTTTGCTTAACCCCACCTTTCCTGAAGCTGAGTTGCAGCGCAGCATCACCCAAACCAAATCAGGGCTTGCTACCATTCGCAACGATGCCAACGCCATTGCCCGCAATGTAAGTCAGGTGGCTGTGTATGGCGCAGATCACCCTTACGGGGAAATCCTTACACCCGAAACCATCGACAATGTCAACGCGGCAATGCTCCACGACTATTACAACACCTACTTCAAGCCCAACGTGGCCTATCTGGTGGTGGTTGGCGACATTAAGGCCCGTGAAGCCCGCAAACTGGCCAACAAATATTTCGGCAAATGGGAAAAAGGCGATGTGCCAAGTCATGTGTACCCGACTCCAGCTGCTCCTGAAGGCAACCGCGTTGCTTTCGGCGATAGAACCGGAGCCGTGCAGTCGGTAGTGTATGTTACCTATCCTGTGGAGTTTACTCCCGGCCATCCTGATGCCATCAAAGCCAGTGTAATGAACTCCGTTTTGGGCGGTGGCGTTTTCTCCGGCCGCCTGATGCAGAACCTGCGCGAAGACAAAGGCTATACTTATGGCGCGCGATCCAACCTTTCGGCCGACCGCCTGGTGGGCCGATTTACTGCAAGTACCGAGGTACGCAACAGCGTTACCGACAGCACCGTGGTAGAGATACTGGGTGAGATGCGACGCCTGATCAACGAGCCTGTGGAAGAAGAAACCCTGCAGCTGGTTAAGAACTTTATGAACGGCAGCTTTGCCCGCTCACTCGAAAGCCCGCGTACCATTGCCAACTTTGCACTTAACATTAAGCGGTATAACCTCCCTGAAGATTATTATGCCACCTATCTTGAAAAACTTGCCGCCGTTAGTGTAAGCGATGTTCAGTCTATGGCTGCCAAATACCTGAAACCCGACAACTCGATTATTGTAGTGGCCGGCAACCGCGACGAAGTTGCCGACAACCTGAAGAAATTCAGTGCCACCGGACAAGTGGAACTTTACGATGCCTTCGGTCGCCCGGTGGAAGGTCCCAGGGTGGTTACCGGCGAAATTACCGCTGAGAACGTTATTGAAAGATATATCGCAGCCATAGGCGGAAGGCAAAAAGTGCAGGCCATTGAAGATGTTATCACGGTAATGTCGGCCAGCATACAGGGGATGACCATTGAAACGGTAAACAAACAGAAAGCTCCCGATTTGTTTTACAATACTATGAGCATGGGCGGCAACGTGATGCAAAAGCAAGTGTTCGATGGAACCCGCGGCAAAATCAGCGCCATGGGCCAGTCGCAGGAAATTACCGGCGACGACCTGAAAGACCTGAAGCTGCAGGCGGCTCTTTTCCCGGAGCTTCGCTATGTCGAACTGGGCTACACCCTCGAGCTGGCCGGTATCGAAACCCTCGATGGAGAAGATGTTTACCGCGTTCGCCTCACCAGCCCCACCGGCTCCGTGCGCAACGAATACTTCAGCCTGGAAACCGGCCTGAGGAAAAGCACTCAGATCAGCCAGGAAACCCCCATGGGCAGCATGACTATTGTTACCAACTACGATGACTACCGCGAGGTAAACGGCGTGTTGTTCCCCTTTACCATTAGCCAGCATCTGGGGCCACAGATGCTCGACATGAAGGTGACCAGCATTGAAGTGAACAGTGGCCTGAGTGCCGCAGAATTTAGCGTGGATTAACACATTCAGTGCTTCTTATCAAAGCGTCCCGGCTTACCGGGGCGTTTTTTTGTGCCTGGCAGCCAAGGCACTACTTGCAGAACCAAACTATATTTTTAACTTTGAACTGCATCAATTAGTGCATGGTGGCAGGGGCCGGCAACAAAAACCTTTACCCATGACGAAAAAAAGGAAAAGTTATTCAGACCGAATCAGGCAAGGAATCCGTTTTCTTCAAAAAGATATCTGGCAGATTCCCCTGCGCGAATTGCCGCGCGGCAGGTCTATCCTTATCAAGCAGCTGCGCATTCTCATGCTTGCCCTGCGAGGCTTTAACGAAGACAGGGTTTCGTTGCGCGCCTCTGCCCTGACCTATTACACCCTATTCAGCATTGTGCCCATTGTGGGCCTCGCATTCGGAATTGCAAAAGGCTTCGGACTGGAAGCCTACCTTGAAGGACAGCTGCAGGCGGCCCTTACCGGGCGGGAGGAAGTATTTAACTGGATCATGAGTTTTTCAAAGTCCATGTTGGAGGCCACCCGGGGGGGAATGGTGGCCGGAGTGGGATTGATTATCCTGATTTATACCATTTTTATGGTAATGCACAACATCGAGATCTCGTTCAACGACATCTGGCAGGTGAAGAAAATGCGCGACTGGACCCGTAAGCTTAGCGATTACTTTGCTGTGATGTTTATTGGTCCCCTGTTTTTAATCCTTTCTGGCGCTGCCACCGTATTTCTCAACACCCAGGTGAGTCAGTTCAGCGAGAACATGCGTTTCCTGAAATTCCTCAGCCCGGTATTGTATTTCCTGATGAACCTGGTGCCATACCTGCTCATCTGGATGCTGCTCACAATTCTCTACATGATCATGCCCAATACCAGGGTAAAGTTTAGCTCGGCCCTGATTGCCGGTATCATTGCCGGCACACTGTTCCAGCTTATACAATGGGGATATATCTATTTCCAGGTGGGTGTTTCGCGCTACAATGCCATTTATGGTAGTTTCGCTGCCTTGCCCTTGCTTTTGCTTGTAATGCAAATCAGCTGGCTGGTAGTGTTGTTTGGTGCAGAATTATCCTATGCAAACCAAAATGTAGAAAATTACGAGTTCGAGGCCGAATCGCTAAACATTAGTGCATTGAACAAGAAAATCCTTTCGCTCTATGTGATGCAAATGCTTGTCTGTTATTTCAGGGACGGGATCGCCCCACCCGATTCATCAAAAATAGGACACCAACTCGAGATACCCAACAAACTGGTGCGTTCTATTCTGAATGACCTTGTGGAGGTAAACCTGGTTAACGAAATCAGGGTCAATAGTTCAAAAGAGGTTGGCTACCAGCCTGCTCTCGACATAAACCAAATCAGCATTCAAATGGTTATGGAGCGCCTGGATAGAAGAGGGATTGATTTTATGGTAGTGAAAAAAACCGAAGCGCTTACTGCTCTGAAAAATGCGGTAGAGTCGCTCAGCAAAAAACTGGAAACCTCGAACCAAAATATACTACTTAAAGACCTGCCATCAGTCGAAGCTTAGCCTTTTCTGACGGCCCTTCTCAAAATTCCAGAAAAACCAGGACAAGACTGCAAGCAGCACCACACTTAACAAAACATAATAACCGGATCCTGCACCCAGCCCCACTTCTTCAATATCGATATTGATATGCCCATTGTGGTGTAAGAAATAAAATATTACCGCTGCTGCATTATTAAAAAAGTGGGCCACCACTGGCACCCAGATGTTGCCGCTCCACACTAGCATATAGCCCAGCATCAGCCCCAGGAAAAGGCGCGGCAGGAAACCAAAAAACTGCATGTGCATGGCGCTGAACAGCAGGGCCGAAATCCAAACGGCGGCATGGGCGCTGCCGGTCCATTGCCTGAACAAACGCAGCACTATGCCGCGAAAAATGAACTCCTCACCAATGGCGGGTATCACAGCGATCATAAAAATATTGAAAAGCAAAGCCTTGTATGAGCTTACTTCCAGGAACATTTGGGTTACCACCTCAGCATTTTCTTCAGCCGAGCGCATCCATTCTTCCAAGCCACTCATCCATACGGGCAGCGAAAGTTTCAGGTTGATCTCCATTAGGAAATTTACCAGTGGAAGTGCGGCAATCATTATTAAAATTGAAATGCCCAGCGAAACCCAAAAAGGCTTATGGGAAGCCTTCAAATAAAGGAATGGACGCCGGCCCACTAAAAAGGCAAATACCACCGAAGGCACCACAAAAAGGCCAATATGACTCAGGGTTTGAAAATAGCGGCTGAAGTTGAGGTTTTCGCTCAGGTCGAGGCCCTCACCCTGAAGGATAATACCTGTGATTTCCTGCCCAAAGAAAGGGATGGCAACGAGTAAGCCCAAAATCATGACCACAAACAAGCCCACCAGGGCAAGTATGATCAGCAAAATCAGTTTGGCCGCAGGATGGGCGCCACCTAGCATTCCTCTGTCTTCCATATCAAGGTTTTGGCTTATTTTTGCACTCGTTACGGGCATCAAAATTAATAAAACTATTCAATAAGTCTTATGTCAGACCCTAAGCCTTTCGATGTTTTACGCCCGGTCAGGATCTGCCGCATTACTTTCTCGCGCCAGCCCCTGATCCTGGCCCCCATGGAGGATGTGACCGATCCGCCATTCAGGCTGTTGTGCAGGGAGCTTGGCGCCGACTGGGTATATACCGAGTTTATTTCGGCCGACGGGCTTATTCGCGACGCTGACAAGAGCCTGCAGAAGCTCGATATTTACCCGGCCGAGCGCCCGGTAAGCATACAGATATTCGGTGCCCACATCGATGCCATGGTAGAGGCCGCTAAAGTGGCTGCCGCCTCAAATCCCGATTTTGTGGATATCAACTTTGGCTGCCCGGTGCGAAAAGTCGCTTCAAAAGGTGCCGGATCGGGCATTATGAATGATGTGCCCAAAATGGTGGAAATGACCCGCCGCATTGTTCAGGCCATTGACTTGCCCGTTACGGTAAAAACGCGTTTAGGCTACGACCAGAAAACCAAATACATTGTGGATATTGCCGAACGTTTGCAAGACTGTGGCATTGCCGCCCTTGCCATACACGGCCGCACCCGATGCCAAATGTACAGCGGACAGGCCGACTGGAGCCTGATCGGCGAAGTAAAAAACAACCCACGCATGCATATCCCCATCATCGGCAATGGCGACATTACCAGCCCGGAACTGGCCCTCAAGGCGCTGAATGACTTTGGCGTGGACGGCATTATGGTAGGACGGGCTTCCATCGGCAACCCCTGGATATTTAAGCAAATAAGCCAATACCTCGATTCGGGCATTATATCACCAGCTCCCGACATGAGAGAACGCATTGAAATGTGCCGACGCCACATAGAAATGTCGGTAAAATGGAAGGGCGAACGGGTAGCTTTGTTTGAAATGCGCAGGCATTACAGCCATTACTTCAAAGGCATTGTTAATTTCATGCCTTTCCGGATGCGGCTGGTTACCGCCGCGAGCCTCGAAGCGCTGTATGCAGTGCTAGATGAAATCGCTATCACCGATTTTACAACAATTCAGCCACCTCCGCCCGAAGCTGATAGCGCCAGTTAAACAGGTCTTTAACCTTCAGCTTGCTCAGGTCAAGCCAAACAGCTTTGAGCCCAACCTTTCTGGCACCCAGCACATGCTCCAGGGTGTCGTCGATAAACAAGGTTTCTTCGGGCAGCAGTTCGTTTTCTTTTATAATATGCTCATACACCTCAGCATCGGGTTTGCGCATGCCGATCTGGTGCGAGAGGTAGGTCTTCTCAAAAAGATGATCCAGGCCATCAAGCCCAAAAGTTTGCTGCATATAGCGCTGGTAATGTGGATAATGAATGGCATTGGTATTGCTCAACAGGAAAAGTCGATAATGTCTTCGCAAACCTTCGAGCAGATCAATTCGATATTCGGGAAAATCGAGCAGCATGGCATTCCAGGCCACATCGATCTGCTCATCCGGCACATTCAAGCCCGACAATTTTCGCAGTGTCTGCCTGAAATCTCCTGGAGAAAGCTCGCCCCGGTCGAAGCGCTCAAAAACTTGTTCACGGCCAGCCTCCAGCAGAAACTGATCCAGATCATTCAGGCCCAAATTTTTCAGGGCCTCCAGGCTCAGCCGCTGATCGATATTATAAAGCACCCCGCCCAGGTCGAAAATGATGTTGCGGATATTTTCCATCTTGAAAAAAAATCAAAAATCTTGGATTCAATAGGGTTTATTGCGTAAATTTGCAAACCCAAAACAAAAGGCAAATATACGCCTTTTCCGGGCCCATAGCTCAGTTGGTTAGAGTAGCTGACTCATAATCAGTTGGTCGCTGGTTCGAGCCCAGCTGGGCCCACACAAACACAGCCACTTACGAGAAAATCTTGTGAGTGGCTGTTTTTTTTGCATACTATTCCACATACTTTAACAACACCTTCCCGGCCTCTTCGAGCGATGCACCAAAGCTAATGATGCCTTCGCGGTGGCCGCCCATTACCATGATTTTTTCTTGTTCCACGGTGGTTTCGCGAAACAGGCGCTTGATTTCAAAGGCCATCTCGGGCGTACCAAAAGCGGCTTGGGGGTTGGTAGTGGGCACCTTGTTAAGAAGTTTTTCCCAGAGTGTAAGGCAATGAACATGGATCACGGCCTGAATTTGCGGCAAGCTTTCGTACACGGCGGCATGCGACAGCGACTCCGATGAAGCCTTTATGGGACCGGTGCAGACCAGGTGGTTCTGTGCCAGGTCATAATCGTTTACCACTACATAGTGGCGCCCATCGAGCTTTTGAAGTGCCCCGGTGGCAGAGCCCGTGATAACAAAAGTGTTTCCGCGAAAGCGCATGCTAATGTTTCCATAGCCAATCCCGTCGGGGTACACGCCAATCAGGCCCAGAGCATACAGCTTATCCCTCCAATGATTGATGGTTGCCAGCCTTTCCCCCGAAAGCGGTGGCGCCTCCACCCAACGGCAGTTAAATTTTATGTACCCTTCGTCCATCTTATCTTATCTTTTCCTTTCGGGGAAAAGCCTGAGGAGCTCTTCCTTTTGAGGCTTGCAAATGCCCCTTTCGGTAATCAGGCCGGTTACCAGGCGGGCCGGAGTAACATCAAAGGCATAGTTGGCAGCGGGGCTTTCTTCCGGTGTCAGCAGCACCTTGCATATCTCCCCATTGCAAAGGCCTTCCATGTATTTCACTTCTTCGGCGCCCCTTTCTTCAATGGGAATCTGCGCAAGGCCATCCTCAATTTCCCAGTCGATGGTAGAGGAAGGCAGGGCCACAAAGAACGGAACCCCATTGTCATTGGCAGCCAACGCTTTGAGGTAGGTGCCGATTTTGTTGGCCACATCGCCAGTCCGGGTGGTGCGGTCGGAGCCCACGATGACCATATCGACCAGGCCATGCTGCATCAAGTGCCCTCCGGCATTATCGGTAATAATGGTGTGCGGCACTTTTTGCTGTGCCAGTTCCCAGGCGGTAAGGCTGGCGCCCTGGTTGCGCGGCCGGGTTTCGTCGACCCACACATGCACATCGATCCCCTTTTCATAGGCGGCATAAATGGGAGCCGTGGCCGTGCCATAATCGACAAAAGCCAGCCAGCCGGCATTGCAGTGGGTGAGGATATTCACGGTTTTGCCACCCTTGCGGCGGCTCATCTCTTCAATCAGGAGCAGTCCATGCTGTCCTATTTGTCGGCAATGGGCAGCATCCATATCGGCAATATGGCAAGCTGTTTCGTAAGCCACAGCAAGCTTTTCAGTCTTAGTGGAAGCAGCTTCCAAGGCCTCGAGTTGCTTTTTCACAGCCCAGGCAAGGTTTACGGCGGTGGGTCTGGCTGCCAAAAGTAAACCGGCCGCGTGTTTCATGGCCTGATCAAAAAATTCATCCCATGGCGCATGCAAAGCAGCCAGGTACATGCCAAGACCGGCAGCCGCGCCAATAAGGCCCGCCCCTCTCACGTGCATGTCTTTAATGGCCACGGCCACCTCACCGACCGAAGCCAGGTCTGCCACCACAAAGCGATGCGGCAAAAAGCGCTGGTCAATAATCCTGACTATACTTTTATTGTTATCTTCTATCCAAATGGTGCGAAAGTGCTTTCCGTTTACCTTCATACCTCTTGCCATTTATGATGTTTCCAAAAAAACAGAAAAATCTGCCGAGCCCTTTCCTTTCCTGCAAAAATAGGGATAATAGTTTTGGATTGCCACTGCCTGATTGATTTTCAGCAAGATGAATAACTCTCATTTTATTAAAAAACCATGCGGGCTGCGCAACAAAACCCTACAAAACTTGTTGAAAATTTAATCTCAAATCTTAATCCCATGAAAAAGACCTTTTTGCTCCTAACTTTGCTCGCGGCCGGTATTTTTGCAACCTCCTGCGGCAACCGCAGCCAGACCGCTTCCGATGATATTCAGGCCATGGCCGATACCAGCCGCAACGCCCTCGACTGGGAAGGAACCTATTACGGTGTATTGCCCTGCGCCGACTGCCAGGGCATTGAAACGGTCATTTCAATTTATTACGACAACACTTTCGTGAAAAAGACCAGATACCTCGGCAAAGATGACCAGGTTTTTGAGATCTCCGGCACCTTCACCTGGAATGAGCTTGGAAACATCATCACCTTCGATGGAGCCCATTCGCAGCATGCGCCCGGCGGTTACCTGGTGGGTGAGATGCAGCTATTTTCCCTCGATATGGAGGGCAACCGCATCAGCGGTGAGTTGGCCGAGAATTACCGGCTGCCAAAAGTTGATGGGTCCCTGTTTGGAAAAACGTGGAAACTGATTGAACTAAATGGTGCAAAGGTTGAAGTGGATGAAAGCCGCGCCAAAATTCCCCAACTGATATTTGATGCAGAGGAAAGTCGCTTTGCAGGTAAAGCAGGCTGCAACCAAATTATGGGACAATTCAAACTCGATGAAGACCCATACAGCATTGAATTCTCACAGGTGGGTTCTACTCTGATGCTCTGCCCCGACATGGAGATGGAAACGGAATTTATCAAGATGATCGAAACGGTTGACAATTACAACCTGGTTGGCGACACCCTGGTGTTGAACAAGGCAAAAATAGCCCCACTTGCCCGCTTTGTGGCAGACTATTTCGCGAAGCAATAAAGCCTTCCCAATGTAAAAACTTCAGCATTGCTTATCTTTACAGGAAAAAAACATAAACAGATTACTTCTGGTTCTTTCCCTGCTGTTCCCATTTTTTCTATCGGGTTGTGCAAAAAACGACCAACCCCCGACCCGACCAGTACTTGAGATCAAGGGCTCGGATATGTCTTTTCTTCCTGAAGTGAGGCAAAGCGGTTTTCATTGCCGAAACCTCCTACCCTTTTACCCTCGACTGGAACGACTGGACCGACAACGTGGTGGGGCTCGAATCGCAACTACTCGATGAATTCCCGGCATCGCCAGAGGGGCAGCGCGATTATTTGCAGAGGCTTAAGGAAATCATCACCGATGTGAACGATGGCATAGGATTTTGCTACTGGGGCGCCGAATGGGTAAGTTACAAAGGAGCCACAGCCACCAATGGATCTACCTGGGAAAACCAGGCACTGTGGAACTTTAAAATGAGGGCCTTACCAGCCATTGAGGTTTTTAAGGATTAAATATCAGGCGATTCTATCTGAATAGCCGGGCAACCGGGAATATATTCTGCCCTGCAACCGTTATACATTGTGTATTTTTCATCATAATGTGATGAATTAGTTCACGCAAAAAAGGCCTCACAAACCGGTAATTTGAAGTAATCGAACCTTAATGCATTGGTTTACAGCCCTGATCATTTAACAGGCAAACTATTTGCATAAACAATGACCGAACACAACCGCTAAAAATTAACCGCTTTGAATAATTCCTTAAATTTAAGATCATTGGCCTTCATTGAAAAAATATTTTGCAATGGATAACCACACAAAGGGTGAAAGCCAGATCAAAACCAAGCTGCTGATTAGTTATGCAGTCATACTGATCCTGATAGCTTTCATACTTTTTTTCACTTTAGGTAGTTTTCGACAGCTAACGCAGTCGTCGGATGCACTTGCACAACCTAATGCACGCATTGGGCTGCTGCACGATATGATATCTTCCATTTACCAGGCCGAAAGCAATATCCGCTCCTACACCCTCAACCAACAGGAAATTTACCTGGATGCCTACTTTGAGGAACTTTCAGACATAAATGAAATGGTAGATTCTTTATACCTCCTTGCGGATGATGATCCCTATTTCTTAGAAAACATCGATTCTATTAATAACCAGCTGCTTAACAAAACCCATTTGCTCGAACAACTCATCGACCTGAAGAAGCAGGATCAGGGTTCAGTATTTTTTGAAGGGGTCATTGATGAGATTTTTCCAATGGCGGATGAGCCTCTTCAGGAAGAATTAACTGAGGAAAGGCAAACCAGCATAATGCCCGTCGACACCCTTGGTGCAACCCATGAAGAAATAAGGGAGCAAAGAAACAACTTCTTCAGCAGGGTGAGGGGCTTTTTCTCGGGCAGAAAAGCAAGTGAAGAAACCATTGCGAGTGAGCCCCGCCATGAAGAGGACTTGCTGGCCGTAGACAAAACTGATCAGGAGGCATTGGATGCCTCCAAGCCAGGTTTCCGGGGCACCGAAGAACTGAGGCAGGCACTGGAAAGCACCCTGACCAGCCTGGATCGGTCGCGCCTGGCCAGCATGCAGCAAATGCAAAGGCTGGAAAACAGCATACTGCTCGAGGATAAAAAGGTGATGGACAAAATATGGGAATACGTTACTATTCTGGAAGATTATGAAAGTGCCAATGCCGCACTGGTAGCTGAAACGGCTCGTTCGAACGTGAAAACCACCACCCGGAAAATATTCATTACCATTATTCTCTTTTTGCTGGTGCTGCTGGCCTTGTCGTGGCTACTGATCAACGACGTAAACAAAAGCCGGTTTTACAAAAAACAGCTTTTACGCGAAAAAGAAAAGGCAGAACAAATGGTGCTGGCAAAACAACGGTTTATGGCCAGCATCAGCCACGAAATACGCACCCCGCTCAACAGCATTATCGGGTTCTCGAAACAGTTGAAAAAAGTTAAACTCGAGAAAGAGCCCGAAAATTTTGTAAGTGCCATTTATCAATCTTCAGAACATTTGCTCGATATCGTTAACGAGATCCTTGACTTTTCGCGCATTGAAGCCGGCAAAATAAGCCTGGAACCGGTGCCTGCCAACCTTGTAAATATTGCCCGCGAGGTTTACCAAACTTTAACGGTGATTGCCCGGGAAAAAGGACTGGATCTCAGTCTTGAAACCAGCCAGGTGAAGCATCCCAATGTGCTGGCCGATCCCATTCGCGTGAAGCAGATTTTGCTGAATATTGCCGGCAACGCCATAAAATTCACCAATGAGGGTGCGGTTCAGATCGAACTGGCCGATGCCCTGGGCGAGGACTATTCGGAAACCAACAATGTTTTCATAAAGGTTTCTGATACTGGCATAGGCATTTCTGAAACCGACCAGGAACATATTTTTGAAGAATTTTCCCGTGCCAACAGCGATAGCGCCCACCAGCAAAAGGGCACTGGACTGGGGCTTTCCATAACCAAAAAGCTGGTGGAAACCATGGGTGGTCGCATTGAACTTTCGAGCCAGCCGGGAGTGGGTTCCACTTTTTCGGTTTTTCTGCCCCTGCAGGTAACGGCATTGCCAGCCGATGAAAAGGAACAACTGACAACCGAAAGTTATGCCGACATCAAGGCAAATATTTTGCTGGTCGACGACGACAAACTGAACCATTTGCTCATGCGGTCGGTGTTCAGCCCCATGAAAGGCATCAGGCTTTCTGAAGCTGAAAATGCCTGGAGCGCCATTGAGTTGCTCAGCAAGAAAAAGTTCGACCTCATTATTACCGATATGCAAATGCCCGGCACCAGCGGGGTGAAAATGATCAGGCAGGTGCGCGCCGATGCCAGGGCCCTCAATGCAAGCACGCCGGTGCTGGTCTGTACTGCCGACATTACCACGGAAAACCTGAAGGATATAAACGAAAGCGGCATAGAGGATTACCTTCTTAAACCCATAAACGAAACCCTTTTGCTGGCAAAGATCAGAGAGCTGCTTGCATTACCCAAAGCAGGACTTGCTGCAACACCTGCGCCAGAAAAAAAGCATAAAACATCCCGGCCAGGAGCCAACCCCAACCAAAAAAATGCTGAGAAGCTTTACGACCTGGAAGGCTTGATTGCGTTTACCAGCCTCGACCCCGATTCAATTCTTCCCGTGATTGAAGTATTTATAAAAGACACCAGGGTTAATCTGGTAAAACTTCAGGAATTTATGGAGAAAAACAACAGGGAGGATATTTTCCTGGTGGCCCACAAAATGAGTAATATGTTCGGCTTGCTGAAGGCAGAGCAGGCTATGCTTTTTTTGGATAAGATAAACCGCATGAAAGGTGGGCAGCCATCGAAAAAGGAACTGTATGAAAACGTAAACGGCCTGATGACAGTAAGCAAAAAGCTGATCGATTTGCTGGAAGTTGATTTAAAAGAAATCGCTTTGGGCCAGCAAAGCGTTTCCAGGTAGTACCTAATCGAGAGAAATCCCGTATTGCTTCAACTTATTGTAAAGTGTCCGGCGGTCGATATTGAGTAGCTTGGCCGCATTCGACTTGTTAAACTTCGTTTTTTGAAGCGTAGCTAAAATTATCTCTTTCTCCGTTTTTTCAGTCTGACTTTTCAGGTCGTGCTCCGCCTCGGGCGTTTCGTTGTGGTTCATAACTTCCGAAAAGAGAATTTCCCTTGGAAGTGCCGTTTTATCCAACTCCTCCCCTTTCGATAATAAAACCGCCCGTTTAATCACGTTCTTGATTTCCCTGATATTGCCCGGCCAGCTGTAGTTAACAAAAATTTCCATCAGTGAATCGGACACATATTTCACATTTTTCCCTAGTTCCTGGTTGGCCACCTCCAGAAAATGCTTGACAAACAAGCGGATATCGTCTTTTCTTTCGCGCAGTGGCAAAACCGAAATGCTGAACTCATTGAGCCTGTGATAAAGGTCTTCGCGAAAATTGCCCTGCTTCACGGCATGCTGCAAATCTTCGTTGGTGGCGGTAATGATTCTTACATCGACCGGAACCGTGTTGTTGCTTCCGATTTTGCGGATTTGTCTTTCCTGTATGGCCCTGAGCAACTTCACCTGAATATCGTAGGAAAGGTTGCCGATTTCGTCCAGAAACAAAGTGCCCTGGTTCGCGGCCTCAAACTGCCCGGTTTTGTCCTGAATGGCCCCTGTAAACGAGCCTTTTATGTGTCCGAAAAACTCACTGCCTGCCAGTTCGCTCGACAGTGCACCGCAGTCGACTGCCACAAAGGGTTTGGCGCGGCGTTGGCTCTTTTCGTGGATATGGCGGGCAATGTATTCCTTGCCGGTACCGCTTTCGCCCTGTATAATAACCGACATATCGGTAGCGGCCACCAGGTCGATGTGCTCATGAATGGCCTTCGACTCTTTGCTAACCGACTCCACATAACCAAAACCTTTCTGAATTGCTGTTTTGTTCTTTGCAGGCTTTTTTTCCTCCGCGGGGCTAGATCCCGAGATTTTTTCGAGGCCGGCCTCTATGTGCGAAAGCAGCTCGTCGGGGTTGACGGGTTTGGCCACATACTCATAAGCGCCATGCTTAATGGCCTTCACTGCCATGCGAATGTCGGCATAGGCCGTCATTAGGATCACCAGCGAATCGGGCGTTTTTTCCTTGATGCTTTTCAACAGTTCGATGCCATTCTGATCGGGAAGCCTGAAGTCGGTCAGGATTACATCATATGGTGTTGCCTTGATCTTCTCCAGGGCTTTCTGCGAAGAAAAAGCCTCATCCGTTTCAAACCCCTGCCTGGTGAGAAAGGTTTTCAATATCACGGAAAAACTCACGTCGTCGTCAACAATCAGTACCTTCTTCTTCATCTATGCCTGTTGAATTTGCAGCGGAAAATGCCAGACTAAAGGCAGCCATGACAAAAATTTACTTACCCATTCGGGAAAAAGTAATTTTTAATTTGGGTTGTCTGCCTTTTGCAGCACACAAATATAATTCATATTACCAATAAAAAAGCCAAAGGCCGGCCAAAACAGCCAGCCTTTGAAGCGAGGAAATAAACCTGACAAGGGGGAATCAGGGCAATATTTAGATTTCCGGACTTAGTCGATACTTACCACCAAATATCTCGTGGTGCTCCAGAACTGTTCAGTATCTTCAATAAGGATCTGGCTACCTTCTTCATCGAGGCTCTGCAGCACATAACTTCCTTCGGGGTGCTTGCTAATGAGGCGTGGATTTTTTCCGGGAACCTGAAGCTTGTCAACCTGGGTAATGTTGAGCCTGGTAAAATAATCGCGGTTAATGTTTGAGTTAACCAGAAAGGTGCGGCCAATACCCAACACACCACCCGATCGTTCAATGATTACTTTGTCTTGCAAGTCGCGGCGCGTACCATAAGTAAAGTAGGCGGTATTGAGTTGCTCGGTTTTTTCTTCAATTACCTGCAGCTTCTCGGTGTTTTCTTCCTCAAGCCTTTCAATGGTTTCTGCCAGGGCAACGTTAGAGATGTTCATCTCATGCATGCTGTCGCGCAGCATGGCGATTTCAATGTTCTTTTCTTCAATTTCGCTGGTAAGGCTTGCCACCATGCTTTCAAACTCGGTAATTTTTACATTTGAGTTGCGCAACTGCCGGTTCAGTTCGGCCAGCCGCCTGCGGTTGTCTTCCATAAGGTTGCTAATCGCTTCAAGGTCAGACTCAATCTGCTTGCGCACATCCTGCCCCAGTTGATCCTGTCCGCGTGTTTCTTCCGTAATCAGGTTTTGCTTCACCTTAATCTCGGTAAGATTGTCGCGAATCTGGGCCATCGACTCAAAAAACGTATTGATGTTCTCTTCTTTTTCAAGTGTTTCCTGGCGGAGTTGCTCAAGTTCTGCGTTCAGGTCGGCAACCTCCTGCTGAAGTTGCTTCTCCTGCTGATTGCAGGAAGCCAGCACAAAAACGGCCAGCACTAAGGCAAAAAATTTAAAATACTGCTTCATTTTAATTTTGTTTTAAAGGTTTTGGTCAGATCTTATAAAACAATCGTGCCAGAACTTAATTAAACATACTACTGACTCAGAAAAGGCAAGCATTGCGGGCTTTACGGGAAATGAAAAAAAATTTCAGCCATTTTCATAACCCAAAGACCTGTGAAATTAATTTCACATTATGTATCAGCCATGATCAGAAAACCGAAAGGAAATTCCCATTTAAAAACTGCTCCTGCTGGTGCCCGGGGAGAAGGCTACCTTAGCTAATCCACTGTGTGGTAGGTCACGGTTTTCAGTTCGTTCCATGCCCCACGGGTAAAGTCAGGAATTTGCACGGGCATGCCCTGGTTGGCCACTGAAATTTGCGAAAGTTCAATGACGGCAGACCATTCGGCGGCATCATACACATCCTGATCAAGCGGAAGCCCGTGATGCAGGCAGTATATCAGGCGATAGTCCATAATGAAGTCCATGCCACCATGTCCACCCACCTGCCGGGCTTTTTCACCCACTTCCTTAACAATGGGGTGCTCATACACTTTCAACAGCGAGTCGAGGGCCGTATCCGACAGGTAGTAATGCCCGTTGGGTTCGAGAGCAATCCCCGTGCGGGGCCATTTCTGTGCAAAGCCCTTGGTGCCGCTGAGCATATGTATGCGGCTGTAAGGGCGGGGGCTGGTCACATCGTGCTGTATCTTAATCGTTTTGCCTTCGGCGGTCTTGATAATGGTGGTGTTCATGTCGCCCTTTTTGTAGTCGCGCTGGGCGTAATCAGAATCTTCTCCAAACTTTTCTTTGGCATATTCAGTAAGTCCAAATTGTCCGCTCGACACCGACACCAGGTATTCCATGCGGTCGCCCCGGTGGATATTAAGGGCATGAGCCAATGGGCCAAGGCCGTGCATGGGATAAAGGGCGCCGTCTTTTTTCGCGTTGTGCTTCAGCCGCCACATATCCCAGTAATGCAGGGGCTCTCCCTTTTCGGCAAACAGGAAGGCGCGCAGGTCGTGAATGTAAGCGCCTTCGGCATGCACGATTTCACCAAACAGGCCCTGTTGTGCCATGTTTAGTGTGGCCATTTCGAAGAAGTCGTAGTTGCAGTTTTCGAGCATCATCATGTGGCGGCGGGTCCTTTCAGCCGTATTAACGAGCTGCCAGGCCTCTTCAATGGTAAGGGCGGCCGGAATTTCTGTTGCCACGTGCTTTCTATTTTCCATGGCATACACAGCAATAGGTGCATGCAAATCCCAATGGGTGCAAATATAAATCAGGTCAATGTCGTCGCGTTCGCAAACGGCCTTCCAGTCTTCTTCTCCGGTATAGCTGTCGGCAGCAGGGCGCCCCATAAGTTCAAGGGTTTGCTGACCGCGCTCCACACTTTCAGGAACCACATCGACCAAAGCGACGATTTTAGCTTCATCAATATAGCTTAAACGGCGCACAGCACCCTGCCCGCGCATACCCAGGCCAATTATAGCCACTCTAACGGTGTCGATGGGATCGGCCCGGAGTTCAAGTACATGGGTTTGTCCGGCTGGACGCTCAGGAGTGGGAAAAACCTCCACCGCACTGAAGGGCTCATCCGTCTTTTGCTTACCACTGTTGCAACCCGTCACAAGCAGCAAAACCAGCATAAGGGCAACAAATCCTGGGGAAAAAAACTTTTTGTTCATGGTGGTGAAATTTTATGGTTTGAATTTCTTTGATGAGTCTCTCTGAAAAGAAAAAAACAAGGTTAGTCATTTGAAGTATTCCTGCCTTCCGACAGCGCAGCAAGGGCATTGTCGATGGTCGCTTTCATTTGGGCTTCCCTGGCCTCCATACACTCAATAAGCTTCATCTGCACTTTACTGCGGTCGAGATTATGCCCGGGATAGGCGGTTTTATAATACACATCGCCATTGAGGTAGTCGGCCAGGAAACGGATGCCCATAATGAACGCCATCAGCCGTGGCGCGAGGTGCAGGTTATCGAGCTCCGCTTTTGTGATGATGTTACACACCTGTTCCATATAGCCGCGGGTAAAGGCCTCAAAGGCTTGCATGTTAAAGTCAACATTTTCCAGGTCTTGTTCATCTTCATTGGATGTGTTGCCACCAGTTCGTAAGGCATCCCCGTAATCATAGTGAATGATACCTGGCCCCACCGTGTCGAGGTCGATCACAGCTGCGGCCTTTCTCCCTCTGAAAAGCAGGTTGTTGATCTTGGTATCGTTGTGCACCACCTGAAGTGGAATCTTGCCTTGGTCGGTCATTTCTTCAATCAGGCTTAGGCTTTGCTCACGGTCTTTATAAAACTTAACCAAATCCAGAACCGTAATAAGCCTTTTGGCTGCATCTCTGTTAATAGCCTCATCCAGTTGCCTGATGCGAAACGAGAGCCGGTGGAAATCCTTGATAGGTTCCGGAAACCGGGTAACGTCGAGGCTATGGCAAATTTTATTGAACCAACCGAAGCCCCTGCCTGCTTCTAATGCCTGCCAGGGTTCCTTTACCACCTCTATGGTAACAGAATTATCGATAAAGGAGGTCATTCGCCAGGCGTTCCCATCCTGGTCGAAATGAACAGGATTGCCCGCCGAATCAGGCACCAGCCTGGCTATGACCAGTGGATGGTATTGCCCAGACAGGGCTTCCTGAATCTTCAGGTGGGTGTTGGCCACACCCAGGGGATTGCTGAAAACCTTTGTGTTAATTCGCTGAAGTATAAATGCCTCGCCGGTCCCTCCCAGGCCAAGTTTATAAGTATCGTTTATGTGACCTTCCCCGAAAGGGACAATACTTGAAACCGCCTTGCCAGGAAAAAATTCTCCCGCAATCCTTTTTAATTTTAAGACATCCATATCTTCAGCAGTCAGGCCTCAGTCCATGTGCCCGGCCTTGCCGTTCCTTTATTTCGACTTCAGCTTCTTCCAGAATCTCAGTAACAAGATTCCCGAAACCACGGTAATGGTAATCATGATAGCCATTTGCCCATAGTCGCCATATAGCAGGTTACCAATGGAAAAAAGCAAGCTGTAAATAGCCATGGCGCCAAAAACCATACAAAGGATTCCGGTGGGCACATCCCAGCGCAGGTCTGATTGCTTAACCAGTTCCACGTTTTCGGCCCTGGCCCTTTCCACCACTGGTTTCCAGCCCGGTCCGCCGGGACGGATTTTGCGGTAGAAATTCCGGAGGGTTTCTTCACTTATAGGATGGGTCAGGAAAGTTACCACAATCCACGAAAGGGAAGTGAGCATGGTTACGCCCACAAACTTAATGATGTTCCAGTAGGTAACGCTGGTGGTAAACCCAAACACTTCTACCATACCGCCTTCCAATTGGGTCAGGCTAAAGTTTTCGATCAGAATGAAGGTAAGAGAAAATACCGCAGCTGCAATCATGGCAGCCATTTCCGAATAGGCGTTGATACGCCACCAGAACCATCGCAGAATGTAAATAAGGCCCGTTCCAGCCCCGATCATAAGCAGATACTGGAAGGCCTGCAGGGCGTTTTGCAGCACCAGCGCCAGCATTACCGAAAACACCATGAGCATAACGGTGCTAAACCTGCCAAAGGCCACTTTCTGTTTTTCGGTGGCTTTTGGGTTATAAAACCTGCCATAAAAGTCGTTTACCAGGTAAGACGAGCCCCAGTTAAGTTGCGACGCGGTGGTCGACATGTATGCGGCGATCAGCGAAGCTACCACCAAGCCCAGCAGGCCTGCTGGCAGAAACTCCCGGAGCATGGCAGGATAGGCAAAGTCGTTTTGAATATACTGTGCAGACACATCCGGAAATTCATCGACCATCGACTGTATGTCGGGGAAAATAATGAGGGAAGCCAGGCCCACCACAATCCATGGCCAGGGGCGGAGGGCATAGTGAAAGAAGTTGAAAAGCAGGGTGGCGCCCACGGCATGGTCTTCGTTTTTTGCCGAAAGCATGCGCTGCGCAATATAGCCGCCGCCGCCGGGTTCGGCCCCAGGGTACCATGCTGCCCACCACTGCACCGCTATGGGTATCAGAAAGACACTTAAAAACAATTCGGGCTGCGAAATACTGGGAACGAAGCTCAGTTTATCGACAACGCTGGGGTGCGAAAACAATGCGGAGAGGCCACCAATTTCGGGCGACTTGACCACTAGAACGGCAGCCAGTATGGCCCCAAACATGGCGAAGCTGAACTGAAACAGGTCGGTCCACAAAATGGATTTCAGCCCTCCCAATCCACTGTAAAACACTACGATCACAGCAGCAATGATCAGCGCAGGAGCTGGCTTTATTCCCATCATCACCCCTGCAATCTTTATGAAGGCCAGTGAAACGCTGGCAATTACCATTACGTTGAAAAAGAAACCCAGGTATATGGCCCTGAAGCCCCTGAGGAATGCTGCCATCTTGCCACTGTAGCGCAACTCGTAAAACTCAAGGTCTGTCATTACCTGCGAGCGGTTCCACAAGCGGGCATACACAAAAACCGTAAGCATGCCCGTAAGCAGAAACGCCCACCAAAGCCAGTTGGATGCCACACCGCCCGTACGGACCATATCGGTAACCAGGTTGGGCGTATCGGCCGAAAAGGTAGTGGCCACCATCGACACCCCCAACAACCACCAGGGCATATTACGACCAGAAAGAAAAAAGTTGGCAGTGCTTTTACCTGCCTGTCTCGAAGCCAAGTAACCTATAGTAAGCAGAATAACGAAAAAAATGGTCACAACGACCCAGTCGATGGTTTGAAGGATCATGGCTTAATTGGGATTTGAATGAAAACTGTTTTTTTTCTGAAAAAAGTTCAGTTGGCCTTAAAATCGCGGTAAAAATATGCAAAAAACCGCTTTTAACAGGATGCTGTGGGCCAAATCTTTACCTCATTTTTCGCTTTTGCGGATAAGCGGCCAAAAAACTCGAACCAGCAGCAGCAAAACCCCGCCAAAGTCTTGAATGGTCCAAAAGGAAACAAATCACTACTTTTGCGGGATGCCTTGCAATTAGTAGAAAACAATTCCATTGATCTCTTTAAGACAAGCAAAACCCTTTAGAACCAATACAGGAAAAAAGTTTTAATTTTGGGGCGTCAAAATCATTGCTTCCGATTTTTTGTATTACAAGCATGATTTATGAAACGAGCATGATTCGTTAGGCATAAACACGGATGAAAATCATCATGCGAGTTTACCTTTAGTGAACCTTTCGGGGTTCATTCAACCTTAATAAACAAATTATTTTCGGATGAAACGAAGAGATCTTTTTACGGTTCCAAATCTTCTGGGTTTTTACCGCTTGTTCATGTTTCCGGTCATTTTGTATTTTATCTTTACGGGAAAAGAAAGCCTTTTTGCCATTTTTCTGGTTATTAACCTGCTTACCGATGTGGCCGATGGCATCATTGCCCGAAAGTTTAACCTTGCAACTGAATTCGGTGCAAGGCTCGACTCCATGGCCGACAACTTCACCTACCTGCTGGCCTTTACGGGAATTTTTGTTTTTAAGCTCGACGACTTTCTGCCGCATATCTACAGTTTCGTGTTATGGTTTTTCCTTATGATTTCTACCGTGATCGTGTCGCTGGTCAAATTCAAACGTTTTTCCAGTTTTCACCTTTATTCATTTAAAATTGGTGGTTATATACAAGGCTTCTTTTTCATTGTGCTTTTCAGCTATGGTTTTGTCACCCCACTGTATTATTTCATGGTTATCTGGGGCATCCTTGCCTCTCTTGAGCATATTACCATACAGTTGATCATTAAGGAAATGCGTTCCAATGCCAGGGGCCTTTACTGGATCCTAAAAGAAAAAAAGTCTGATAATCAATAGGTTGATAATGATTTATAAATTCGGGCTTTTTTCCACACATTTATATATTGCAATAAATTGTTTACCTTTCGGGGAAAATCGGGAGGATATTTCCCTGGAAACAAACCTAAGTTGCTATTTATAAGCAACTTACGATTACTTATTGATTTTCCGAAAACCAACAGGTATGATTTTTCACTCTGCTTTTGAGCCCAATTACCTTTGGCTGCCCCTGGTGGGTTTCATTATTGGCTTGCTTGCAGCCATCATTGGTGGTGGCGGTGGTTTTTTCTTCCCTCCTATTCTTATGCTGTTTTTTAAGGTCGATGCCCAGGTAGCGGTGGCCACTTCGCTGGCCGCCACCCTGCCCATTTGCATGGTGGGTGCCATTGGCCATTACCGCCACAATAACATTGATGTGCGAATGGGTATGATATTCGGTGCTGCAGGCATTCTGGGTGCATTGCTGGGGGCCAGCCTCACCGGACTAATGACCGCCGAAACCCTGAAAACCACCTTTGGGATGTACTCCATTTTGCTGGCCCTTTTAATGGTTTTCAACAATTATCGCGACAATAGGGCAAAGGCTAAGAGCAAAGAAATTCCCAATGGCTTAACCGCCGGCAGGATTAGCCGGGGCTCGTTTTATGGATTTGTTGGAGGCCTGATTACCGGCACTTTTGGCACCAGCGGCACCGCGCCTGTTCTGGCAGGATTGTTTGCCCTTGGTTTGCCATTAAAACTGGTGGTAGGCACCTCACTTATGGTCATTTTTATCAACACCTTTTCGGCCCTGGGCGCACACTTTTTGGTAGGGCAGATAGATATGACCCTGGTTTACTTTCTGGCAGGAGGCGCTGTGATCGGGGCGTTTTTTGGCGCCCGTTTTCTGGCCAATGTCAGGATCGCCCGAAAAGAAGGTTCAATTAAATCTTGGTATGCATTTGCCATAGCTTTTTTTGGGTTAATTATAATCTTTAGTTAATGGGGAAGATTTTCGCTAAAAAAAGAACACATGATCCGCAACATTTACTTCATAATTCTGACTTATTTCCTGCTGGGCGGCCTGGCATTTTATTTCATTAACCGGAATAAAGAGCCCCAGCAGGCGCGCCAGGGCTGGGTTAAATATGCCAGTTACTTTGTCATTATTCATGTGCTTTTTTTAAGCATCGTAATTGATCCCAGGGCCTTTCGGTGGCTTGCTGTTATTATTGTTGCAACGGGAATTTTTGAACTTTTCCACCTGTTTTTCAGGTCAGGATATCAGAAAAAAAGGTTTTTCGCCGCATTTTTGCTCATTTTTCTCGTATTCTCGTTTGGATTTTTGGTATTCAGCGGTTTAAGCCAGGGCTTGATCCTTTTCACCTTCCTGGTCCTTTCCATCTTCGATGCCTTCAGCCAGGTTACGGGGCAGCTTTTCGGGCGGCACAAAATTTTTCCGAAAATAAGCCCCAATAAAACTGTGGAGGGCCTTATTGGCGGGGTGCTGATTGCCATTGTGAGCGCGGTGCTGATTGAGGGCCTGATCAGCGCTTCGCCAACCGATGCCATGCTCATGGCAGCAGGCGTGGCGGTTTTTGCCCTGGTAGGCGATGTGGCCACCTCATGGTACAAAAGGCAATACGGGGTTAAGGACTTCAACCGTCTTATTCCAGGACACGGGGGCTTCCTCGACCGCTTCGACAGCCTCATTGGCGGAGGGGCCTGGATCGCCTTCCTTTCTTTATTAATGGATGTGTTTTGACTGTATAAGAAAAACCCTACGTCATGGTAAACCAAATTGCACTTACGTTTATTTTCCTGGTAGCATTAATTCTGCTGCTTACTTTCACTGAGCTGATCTACCGCCGCCTGGGGCTAAAAGGTGAAATAACCCGCAAGTTTGCCCATTTTACGGCCACGCTATCCACGGTTACCTTCCCTTACCTTTTTTCTGATCATTGGTATGTTCTTGTGTTAGCCATATTTTTCTTTTTGTTACTGTTTGTAAGCCGCCACGGCTCCCAACTCAGATCCATTCACGACATCGACCGCAAGTCGGTGGGCAGTTACATGCTGCCTGCAGCCATCTATCTTACATTTCTCATTTATATAAAAACCGGAGCTCATGAAAAACTTCTTTTCATCCTGCCCATGCTGGTGCTGGCTATTAGCGACCCGGTGGCGGGCATGCTGGGACTAAACTTCCAGGATTACAACCATAGGATTAAAATTTTCGGAAAAGAACTTAAGAAGACCTTTCTGGGTTCCGGCTCTTTCTTGCTTTCAAGCTTTATTATCAGCATTTTTGCACTTTATTTTAACCGCATGGTATTCGATCTGAAAACTTTCTGGCTGGCCCTGGGCATTGCCGTGGTGAGCACCCTGGCTGAGATGTTTAGCTGGAGAGGTACCGACAATCTTTTTATTCCTTTGAGCGTACTGCTTATGCTATTATTGTTTCTTTAAAAATCCTTCTTATGAAAATCATTGTCAGGGATGAAAACATACTCAATGTACCCAATGCATTGAGTTTCTACC
This sequence comes from Bacteroidales bacterium UBA4814, assembly GCA_002402465.1. Lineage (GTDB taxonomy): Bacteria > Bacteroidota > Bacteroidia > Bacteroidales > UBA7960 > UBA7960. Next base: position 209,122 of record DHFW01000049.1, on the reverse strand, counting down.
GCCTGATAAGTTTTCCTGTTATTCTGTACATTGGAATTGTGGGCCACGACTGGTGGTTTGCCCTCTTGCTGTGCATAAGCCTTGTTACCGACATGCTCGATGGCAGCATTGCCCGCTTCTTCAACCTGCAAACCCGGTTTGGGGCTGCACTCGACAACCTGGCCGACCTTGGCATGTACATCCTGGCCCTTTTCGGGATATTTACCTTTAAGTGGGCCGAAGTTCAGCCCCATGCCTGGCTGTTGTATTTGTTTCTTACCTTTTTTGTAATAAGCTATATTATAGGCTTTTACCGCTTCAAAACCGTTCCCGGCCTGCACCTTTATGGAGCAGTAGCTGCTGGCTATATACAGGGTGTGTTCTTCTTTGTGCTGTTTGCCTTCGGTTTTATTCCCTGGTTTTACTACATTGCTGTAGGCTGGGGTGTGATCGCCTATTTTGAGAAAATTCTGGTACTGCTTCGCCTCGACCGCATCAGGAGTGGTGTGAAAGGCCTTTACTGGCTAATGAAAGAACAGAAAAAAGAAAAAACTTCCTTACCATGGCCATAGTAATTGTAAGTGATTTTGCCAATCCCCAGCCCTGGATCAGCGCCCTGAAAAAGGCCGATCCGAAGGTAGAAGTTTTGTTGCATACCGATTTAACGGATTACACAAATGTGAAATTCGCCCTGGCATGGAACCACCCCCCGGGCATTTTCATGCAATTCACAAACCTGAAAACCATATCATCAATGGGCGCCGGGGTAGATCACTTGCTCAAAGACCCAGATATCCCTTCCCACATCGACATAGTAAGAATCATTGACCCCCGGCTTTCGCAGGATATGTTTGAATTTGCACTGGCCGTAATTATGAGCCGGATAAAAAACCTGCTCCACTTTCGTGAAAACCAGCACCAAAAGCTATGGAAGAAAAAACGCTACCTGCGAATGGACCAGGTCAGCGTTGGCGTAATGGGTACGGGCGTGATCGGACACCATGTGGCATCGAACCTGCAGCGCGTTGGCTTCCACGTTTTGGGCTGGAGCCGGTCAGAAGGCCAGCCCACTGCCTACAAAAAGTATTTTGGTCAGGAACAGCTGGAGGAATTCCTTAAAAATACCGACATACTCATTTGCCTGCTGCCACTTACCCCTGATACCCGCGGCATATTGAACAAAAACACCCTTTGCATGCTCCCTGCCGGGGCCTGGGTAGTGAACCTGGGTCGTGGCCCGCTGTTGGTCGATGAGGATCTGATTAAACTGCTAGACTCAGGCCACCTGGCTGGCGCCAACCTGGATGTTTTCCATAAAGAACCCCTGCCCGAAGACCATCCCTTTTGGGCGCACAAAAAAGTCCACATAACGCCACATGTTGCCAGCCTTACCGATCCCGATTCGGTGGCCCCGCAGATCGTGGAGAATTATCGTCGTACTTTGCAAAACCAGCCCCTTCTGAACCTGGTGGACCGAAAAAAAGGATACTGACAGCCTGAAAAGTCTTTTCCCGCGAAAGCGGCCATAAAAAAATGCATTATATTCGTTCGAATTTTTCAAACCACATTATATGATTGACCTCAGCGGTATCTTTCCGCCCCTGACCACCACTTTCGACAAGGAGGAAAACCTCCGCACGGATAAGATCAGATTCAACATTCAGCGGCTCAGCCGCCACGACCTTTCGGGTTTTCTGATTCTGGGTTCGAATGGGGAGTTGGTAATGCTCAGCCACAATGAAAAAGTAGAAGCCTTTCATGCTGCCCGCGAAGCCATTGAGCCCGGCCGGCTAATGCTGGCCGGCACCGGCTGCGAATCGACCCGCGAAACCATTGCGCTGACGCGTGAAGCCGCCAAGGCAGAAGCCGACGCCGCCCTGGTGCTTAACCCTTTTTATTACAAGGGCCAGCTAACCCATGAAACCCTGGTGAAGCACTTTTTTGCAGTGGCGGAAGCTTCTTCTATTCCGGTGATTATATACAACATGCCTTCAAACAGCGGGTTAGACATGGGCGCTGAAACCATTCTGGCTATTTCGGAGCACCCAAACATCATTGGGCTCAAAGATTCGGGCGGCAACCTGGAAAAAATGGAGCAAGTTATTCGGAACGCCAAGCCCGGTTTTCAGGTGCTTGCCGGATCGGCAGGCTTCCTGCTTGCGGCACTGAAACTGGGCGCAGTCGGTGGCATTCTGGCTCTGGCCAATATTGCACCCGCTCAGTGCATTGATATTTACCGTTTATACAATGAAGGGCAATTGGAAGAGGCCGAAGTCCTGCAGCAGAAAATCATTGAGCTTAACATTACAGTAACGCGCAAATGGGGCGTACCTGCCCTGAAGGAAGCCATGCAGCATTGCGGCCTGTATGGAGGCCCATCAAGAAAACCCCTGCTACCATTAACAAATGAACAGAAGGAAATTGTCTTTGAGCTGATGAAGGACAATCAGCTTTGCGTTAACTGACAGTATGCATTGAACCAAAGCTTTTCCCTGCCGTTAGTTTAATGTAACCAGAAAAATTCCAGCCATGCGCATCGTATTTTCCATCATATTGCTTTTTCAGGCCTTTGCACTTCTAGCCCAACGCCCCACGCATATTCCCACAAATAATGAGCCCGTTGGTTTTTTTGATTCGGTAGCCAATGTCATATTGTTTATTGTGCTGCCAATTGCCGTGGTTGTATTTTATTACCTGTGGCGAAGATGGCTGCGTAAGCAACAAGAGGAAAATGAAAGCCGTGAATAATATTTAACCGGCAAAGCCCAGTCTGAGGCCAAATGAAAAATTAACCGGCAATCCCGGGTAATAATATCTTGGGGGCGTACTTCCATAGGATGGCGCGTTTACCAGAATCATTGAAGCATAATGTTGGTTAGTCAGGTTGTTGACTGCACCAAAAGCATCCAGATTCCATCTTCCCACATTCTTTTTGTATCCAATCCTTGCATCAAGCACGTGGTAGCCATTGGCAAAGCGGGTATTCAAGTCGTTCATGGGCATGCGACCAGTTGTTGTAAGGATGGTGTGAACATACAAACCGCCTGAAAAAACAAATTGGAGCCCGGCATTTAACAAATGTTCAGGAACGCCCGGTATGCTTTTCCCTGAATAATCAACATCGCGATCGACATAATCGGAAAATCGGTAATGGTTGTAGCTGTAAGAAGCACGCCAGCTAATTTCCTTTGTGCTGAGCCATTTTCCCGCGGAGGCGGCATTTTGAAACAGTTTTCCGCTCAGTTCGGCCTCCACACCCTGGTGCACCGAACGCCCGGCATTCTTTCCCACCCAGGCGTCAGGACCGGTTCGTTCTGCTACGAGCAAGTCCTTTACTTGCATGCGATAAACGCCCAGGTCGTAAAACAATTTGTTGCCAAAGATGCCGCCCCTGAAACCCGCTTCGTAGCTCCAGCTTTTCTCGGGCAAAATATCGAGATTCACAAAGCCTTCGGGGGTCAGGGTTTCAGAAAGCGCCGGCGGTGAAAAGCCGTGGCTGAAGGTGGCAAAAACCGCATGGTAGTTTCCCAGGCGGTAGTTGGCGCTCAGTCGGGGCGAAAGAATCAAGCCGTAATTGTAAACATCCGAACGGTCGATACCTCCAATCTGCTGAATGTCGCGGTAGTTGATACGGTTGGTGTTGGCATTGATGCCCGCTGAAAGATTCAGGCTCTCGTAATCCAGATCGGCCTGGGCAAAGAAATTGAAAAACCGGATGCCTTCGCGATTGTTGCTGATGATAGCGCCCTGCTCGCCTGCCCCGCCTGCATTTTGATACGTTTTGTAGCGAAAGTTTTCAAAGAAAAGTTCGGCTCCGCCCATAATGCGCCATTGGGCCATGCCCGTTTGCCTGAACCAGTTCAACTTCATTCGGGTGCCTGCGCTCTCGCGGTCTTCGTAAAGGAAATCCCAGGGGCGGCGTTCCTTTTCGTAATGCAGTGTGGTGAAAAGACTAATGTCAAGCAAAAGCTCTGCATTAAGCTGGTGTGTTGCTGAAACCCCGGCAAGCAACTTCTGTGTGTCTTCGTAGCCGCGGGCATTCAGCCAATTTTGGGCGGCGGCGCGGGGGTTGTTCACAAAGCTCAGGCTGTCGATACTGCTGGGAATAAACCCCTTCATGTCAGAATAATACAGCAGGGCCGTGCCACGCGTTTTGTTGCCCAAACTGAATTGCCCAAGGCCAGTTAGCGCATCGCGGCGGTACTGGCTGTTTTGGCGGTAGCCGTCCATGTTGGTGCGGCTGTAAACAAGGCTTCCTGCCATACCCTCCCTACTTCCATCGAGCATCAGGCTGTTGCGCAAAAGCCCGAATGATCCGGCCTGAAACGAGTTGGTAATGCCGCTTCCCCTCTGCGAAGGCTCGCGTGCGGTAATAAGAATGGTTCCGCCCAGGCCTGCCCCGTATGCACTGGTGGCAGGTCCTTTAATGATTTCAATACGTTCGATAACAGAAGGGTCGATGTGCTCCACAATTGATATGCCCGAGCCATTGGTAAGCGGAATACTGTTGAAATAAGCCCTGATCTTTCCGGTAGCATAGGGCTCGCGCGCTCCTATACCACGAATGGTAATACGGCTGGTGCTCAGCGTGCCTGCATGTGCAAATACGCCGCTGGCCTGGTTGAGCAGTGGCAAAACGGTGGCAGGGCGTGATGCTTCAATCTGCTCCGGACCAATAAGCGACAGCGAACCAGGGGTTGAAAGCAGCCTGCGCGAAACATTGAATGCAGTGACTACCACCTCGTCGAGGGTTTGTTCTTCGGACACCACAGGCTCAGGTTCCTGTCCTTTCAACAAAAAAGGAAACAATAAAATCAGAAAAAAGAAGATACTTTTTTTGCACATACTCAAATAAACAACAACCAAAACCCCTTCTTGTTGAAACAAAAATATTTTTTCATTTTTTTTATTACGATATGTTTGTGATTAAAACTTTTTCGTAATTTTATAAAAATATTGTAACAATTTCCATGAAAAAAACAAGCAGGAAACACCAGGCCATTATGGAGGCAGCCCGTGAGCTATTCTGGAAACATGGATTCAGAAGGGTTTCCGTTGAAGAAATTTGCCATAAAGCCCTGGTAAGCAAAATGACTTTTTACAGGTATTTCAAAAACAAAACAGAACTGGCCAAGCGCGTTTATGACCAGGTGGCCAACGAAGGGATTCAAAGGTTCCGGGAGATCATGGCCGATGAAACTACTTCGCCTGTGGTAAAAATGCAGCAAATGCTTCAGATGAAACTGGAAGGCACCAACGACATAAGCCAGGAGTTCCTGAAAGACTTTTACAGCAATCCTGAGCTGGGGCTTTCAGCTTATGTGGAAGAAAAAACCAGGCAGGTGTGGAACGATATCATACAGGATTATCGCAAAGCCCAGGAAAAAGGATGGCTTCGAAAGGATTTCAAGCCCGAACTTTTCCTTATAGTAACTTCCAAAATAAGTGAAATGATTACCAATGAAACCCTTCTGAAAATGTATGACAGCCCCCAGGAGCTGGTAATGGAGCTTTCCAGTCTCTTCACCTTTGGAATAATGCCGGTTTCTTGAGAGGGAGTGACGGGGAGAAAAAGTGAAGGTTAGAGAATGAAAAACGAAAGGTGAGGTGGGAGGTTATGAAAATGAGAAGGGGAGAGAAAGCGAGGGGAGAAAAGGGGACAAAAGATTAGAAATGAATACTGAATGTGAGGCTTATTCTGACCACTGATGACTGAGGACTGAGGACTGATGACTGATGACTAAAAAAAGGAATCATGAAAACCCCCTCATTTCTCTTTTTATTAACACTGACTTTAACTGGCTTTTCCCAGCCCACTGCCAATGAAATTTTGGAAAAGGTTGACCGCAACATATTCTCGGAGAACCGGATTGTGGAGTCAAGCATGACCATTCACGGGCAGCGGGGAAGCCGCACCATTACTGCGCGTTCCTATTCGGTTGGCGAGAAGCAATCCTTCACTGAGTATCTGTCGCCGGCGCGCGAAGCTGGCACCAAAATGCTGAAGCTCGAAAACCAGCTTTGGATCTACTCCCCTTCCACCGACCGTATCATTCAAATTTCCGGACATATGCTGCGGCAATCGGTTATGGGTTCTGACCTCTCTTACGAGGACATGATGGAAGACCGCAAGCTTACCGACGTTTACAAGGCAGAGATCATTGGCCGCGAAATGATTGATGACCGGAACACCTATGTTTTGCTTCTCAAAGCTACGGTAAGCGATATTGCCTACGACTCAAGAAAGATCTGGATTGATTCCGAAAGGTTTGTCCCGCTGCGTGAAGAGCTCTTTGCCAAAAGCGGACAATTGCTCAAACAAACAACCCTGACCGATGTGAAGCAGATCGAAGGCCGATGGTTTCCTACCACGGTCCTTTACAAGGATATGCTTAAGCAAGGTGACGGCACGGAGTTTCGCATGACCAGCATAAAATTCAACCAGGATATTCCTGAGCATATTTTCAGCAAGGCTGCTTTAAAACAATAAGATAGGTTGAAGCGATTTTCAGATTGGATCAGCCGCAAGGCAAACGAAAGAATGGTTGTGGTTTTCCTGGTACTTCAACTTTTTTTCAACTTTTGGGTTTTCCCGTTTTTTACGCGGCAATTTGGTCCGGGAGAAGGCCAGCAAATGCTCGACCTGATGTTTGGCTTCAGCCCGGAGCAGGCCTATACTATCATTTCAGACTATGGCGCGGCCGGCCGCAGCGGAGCTATAAAAACTACCGCCGTTGCCGACAGCATTTACCCTTTTGTTTATGCCGGACTGCTTGCATTGGCAATAAGCTGGTTCCTGAATGGCATCCCTTTGAAAAGCCAGAAATGGCAGTACCTGAATTTACTGCCATTTGCCGCACTGGTTTTCGATTTCATTGAAAATGCTGGAATTATCATCATGCTTGGCTCCTTTCCCAGGCAAATGGATGTGGTTGCCAGAATTGCATCTGCTGCCGGAATGCTTAAATGGACTATGGTTGTGATTTCAGTATTAGCACTCGTGCTTGTAATCCTTTGGGGAAGAATCAGGCCATTTTTAACTAGGAGTAAAACAACACGCAGGATCTAGACTTTAAAATCTAAAATCGTTAATCTGCAACCGATCCGCTAGCTAGCGGAGAGCTCACTGAAAGAAATCAAGAACCTCCCCCCAGCCCCATCCAAAGGGGGAGCCAGGACACCAATCCTTGAACCATAAACTTTGAACTTTAAACTCCGAACCGCAAACTTTAATAAAAATCCCTATTTTTACGGCCTGAAAAACTTAGCCGTAATGAAACGATTTATCCTCCTTTCCCTTATTATTGCTTTATCTGCAATGTTAATTAACACATCTTGCACCCCCAGCGAAGAAAAGCTCCGGCAGAAGGCCGAAAAGATTCACCGGCAGGTGCTTACGCTTGACAGCCATACCGACACACCCTTGCGAATGATGCGTAGTGGTTTCGACATCAGCCAGCGTCATGACTCCCGCGAGCAGGGCGGCAAGATAGACCTCCCACGCATGGAAGAAGGCGGGCTGGATGCGGCTTTCTTCGCCGTTTTTCTGGGACAGGGAGCAATGAATCACGAGTCATACGAGGTGGTTAAAAGGCAGGCCATCGAAATTTTCGACATGATCCACTCCCAAATTGAAGCACATCCTGAATTGGCCGAAATTGCCCTGACACCCGAAGACGCATACCGACTGAAAGAAGAAGGGAAACGGGCCATTTACATCGGGCTGGAAAACGCCTACCCGCTGGGCGAAGACCTTTCGATGGTGGAGGCATTTTACGATATGGGGGCCCGCTATATTACCCTTTCGCACACCCGCAACAACCAGGTTTGCGACTCATCGACCGACCCTGACGGCCCTTTGCATGATGGCTTGTCGGACTTCGGCCGTGAAGTGGTGCGCGAAATGAACCGCCTGGGTATGATGGTAGATGTGAGCCACATTTCCGATAAAGCCTTTTACGATGTGCTGGAAGTGACCAAAGCGCCCATTATCGCCTCGCACTCCAATGCACGTACCATTTGCGACAGCCCCCGCAACCTCGATGACGACATGCTTAAGGCCTTGGCAGCCAATGGAGGCGTCATTCAAATGTGTGTGCTTAGCAGCTATGTAAAGGAAATGCCGCCATACCCCGAGCGCGATTCCGCTTTTGCCGATCTGCGCCAGCGTTACAATAACTTTGAAGATCTTTCCGATGAAGAAATGGAAGAGGTGCGCCGGCAATGGGATGAACTCAATGGGCTGTTCCCCGCACCAATGGCCACGGTTTCCGACCTGGTTGACCATATCGACCATATCGTAAATCTGATTGGTATCGATTACGTGGGCATTGGAACCGACTTCGATGGCGGGGGGGCTTTGGAAGACTGCTACGATGTGACCGAAATGGGTAATATTACCCTGGAACTGGTGCGCCGGGGTTACAGCAAAAAAGACATCGAAAAAATCTGGGCCGGAAACTTCATGCGGGTATTCAGAGAAAACGAAAAAATCGCAGGAAAACGGTAATTGCTGACACAAAAAAGGTAGACTCAAAAGTCCTTTTTTTTTACCACCAAGCCACGAAGGCGCTAAGAATTCACAAAGAATTATTTAATTGTTTTTTAACGCTTGTGGACCTTTGAGGTTTTGAGCCTTTGTGGCTGATAATGGAAATATGCCTTTTGAACCTCCCCACCTTTTATTTGTTTTACAGGCAGCCATTGGTGCCGCTTAACGGCTTAAGGTTTCATTAAAGCATTTTAAATGAAGATTTTTGGAAGATTTATTGCCCCTGCTTTTATTCTATTTCTCGCTTTTTTCCTTCAATATGGAATTGAACCAATTGGTATCACCCAGGAGGAGTTGATCGCCGGGCTAAAAAAAACGGGTGAGGTGCTCTTTATTTTGAGCATCACCCTGACAATAATTGCTATTATCCGAATCTTAAAAAACCAGCTGCTTAAAAATTACGACATCAGCCAGGCGGACAACCTGAAAATGCGTAAGGTGCATACCCAGTACAATATCCTTGAAAAGATTCTGATATTTATAATTATAGTTATTGCAACCGCGGTTGCCCTGATGTTGTTTGATGGGGTGCGAAATATCGGAATCAGCTTGTTTGCTTCGGCAGGGGTGGCAGGTATCATATTGGGTTTGTCGGCACAAAAAGCCCTGGGTACCATCCTGGCCGGATTGCAGATTGCCATTACGCAGCCTATTCGCCTTGATGATGTGGTTATTGTGGAAAACGAATGGGGATGGATTGAAGAAATTAACCTGACCTATGTGGTGATAAGGCTCTGGGATAAGCGAAGGCTGGTGGTACCGACCACTTATTTCCTGGAAAAGCCTTTCCAGAACTGGACCAGAACCTCAGCAGATATCCTGGGGTCGGTTTTTATTTATACCGATTACACCATGCCTTTTGAACCCCTGCGCAAAGAGCTGACCCGCCTGCTCGAAGCCACTCCTTTGTGGGACGGAAAGGTAAATGTGCTGCAGGTTACTGATGCGCGCGAAAACACCATTGAGATACGTGCCCTGATGAGCGCTGCCACCAGCCCGCAGGCCTGGGACCTCAGGGTTTACGTGAGGGAAAAGTTGATCGAATTTATCCAGCGCGAATACCCGCAGAGCCTGCCAAGAACACGGGTTGTACTTCCCGAAGCACGCCAAAAATAAAATCCCGGCGGTTAGTGCTTCTCCAGCATTCTTAGCAGTTCCAGGGCATCTTCCTGCCTCTTGAGCACAAAGTTGGCATCCGTCATCAGCATACCAACCCTAATGGACCAGGCATGTTCGGGCAAAGTTTGAAACAACAATTCATCCGACCAGCCAGCCCCGATGGCCATCACAAAATCATATGGCTTTCCCGAAAGCCAATGCATGGCCAGCTCGCCTTTGTTGATGCCCGAATTGCTTACTTCAATCACCTTATGCCCCGAAAGTACCTGCACCCCGATATTTGTGGTGATAGAAAGCAAATGATCGCTCACCTCCTTTGAGAGGAATGCCGATTGCTCTATATCGGCCTTGTGATAATACCATGAAATGGAGTAGTCGCGCTCAGTAATGTAGGCGCCTGGCAGGCGGTCGGTATACATTTCGAGTATGGGCTGCACCTCCTGCTTCCACTCATTTGACAGGGGCTTAAAGAGTTTCCAATCCCTTTGGCGGGCTTCACGTATCCAGCATCCATGTTCGGCGGTCAGGTTTACGGGGGTTTCACCCAGCCATGCATCGAGGTCATCCTTTCCGCGTCCGCTAATAATAACCATATCGGTTTTTTCGTTGGTGTTCAGATTAGCCAGCATACTGAGCAGTTCCGGGGCGGGTTTGGCCCTGGAGGGATTATCGTAAAATGGCACCAGCGTACCATCATAGTTTACGATAATAAGGCGGTGAACAGCTTCCTGGTAATTCTTCAGCAAGGCTTCGCGCAGATCGGGTTTCAGCAATTTGGCTTTGGCCGTGTAATTCGAAATTTTACTGATGTTCAGCAGGCTTTCGGTAAAATCATTGACCCACTTGGAAACATTGTAGCGTTTCAGCCGCTTTTGCATAATATTATTACGGCGAATTTGCTCGTCATCCGGAATATTGAGGGCCTCATAAATACCATCGGCAATTTCATTAATATTATTTGGATTGATGGTGATGCTTTCGCCCAGCTCCTTGGCAGCTCCCGTAAACTCACTGAGTACCAGCACGCCGCGCTTGTCGCACAAAGAGGCAATATACTCCTTGGCCACCAGGTTCATGCCATCGCGCAGGGGGGTTATGAGCGATACGGCACTCATGCGGTACTGGGCAATGAGTTCCTTGTGCGGCAAACTGGTAAACTGGTATATGATGGGTGTCCAGTTCACGTTTCCAAAGTTGCCGTTGATATTGCCCACCAACTCATCGAGCCGGCGCTTTATCTTTTGATAGGAAGTAACCCCAGTGCGCGAAGGTACCACAATCATGTTCAGAAATACTTTTCCATGCCATTCGGGGTGTTTTTTCAAAAATAACTCAAAGCCCAGCAGGCGATTCTCAATCCCCTTGGAATAGTCGAGCCGGTCAACCGAAAGCACCACTTTTGGTTGGTCGGGACCCGGTTTCTCAGAAGGGAATGGCGACACATCCATCTGGTGAAACTTATCGAATTCAATCCCCATGGGGAAGGTAGCCACTTTTACCACCCTGTCGGGCAGGTCGATGGTTCCCATATGGTTTTCGAGCCCCAGTATGCGCAAAACCGAGCGCAAAAAATACTGCGTATAGTCGTGGGTATGGAAACCAATCAGGTCAGAACCCAGCAAACCGCTCAATATCTCGGAGCGGCTCTCTTTGGGGAAGAGGCGGTACATCTCAAATTCGGGAAACGGGATATGCAGGAAAAAACCTATGGGGTTGCTGACCTTTTCCCTGAGCATGGCCGGCAAAAGCATAAGATGATAGTCGTGCACCCAAACAATATCATCGGGTTTGAGCACTTTCAGAATTTCATCCCTGAATATCTTGTTGGATTTAATGTACTCATCCCAGAATTCGTTTTCAAAGCTGGCATAATTGGGAAAATAATGAAACAGCGGCCATATGGTTTTATTGCAAAAACCCAGGTAAACTTTATCCATAAGCTTTTGCGAAAGAAAAACCGGCGAAGCCTTGTACTTTTTCTCTACGGTGGCGCGGATGTGTTCCTGGTTTTCTTTTTCAATGGTCATTCCGGGCCATCCCATCCAGATGTAATCGTCGATGTCGGCCTGATCTTTTCCCAGTCCATTTAAAAAATCACTCAGGCCGGAAACCAGGCCGCCAGCACTTTTCTCGTAATGAAACTCCCCGTTTTTGCGGCTCACGGAAACCGGTAAACGGTTCGAAACGATCAATAATCTCATGTCAATGTTTTTTATAATGCTAACTCTTTGTGGTCGTTTGATCTGAACAGGTGCGATTTGCCCCTCACCGCAATGGTAATTGGCTCAGCCCAGCCCTTATCGAAGGTAATGCTTAATTTTTGGTGATTGATGTGAAGCTTCATCCAGTGGCTTCGGTAGCGCAGGTGAAAGCTCACCGACTCCATATAGTCAGGGAGTCTTGGGTTAAACCACAGCACATCGTCGCGTATCTCCAGTCCGGTGTAGCAGCGCTGAATCAGGTCGAGGGTGCCTGCCATAGCACCCAGGTGAATGCCTTCGTGGGTGGTGCCACCCTGCACATCCCTGAAATCGCTCATCAGGGCTTCGCGAAAGCGCTTCCACGACTCGTTGCGGTGCGAGCGGGCATACACCCAGGCATGAATCACCTGGCTAAGGGTGGATCCATGTGCGGTGCGCTTGCGGTAATATTCAATATTCTTAGGAATGCTCTCCGGATCAAAATCATATCCCAGCTTTTTGAATATCGCTGTAATCTCTTCCCTGGAAAAAAGATAGAACAGCATGAGCACATCGGCCTGCTTACTGGCCTTGTATTGATTGCATGAATCACCCTCGGCCTCCAGTATGCGATCGAGCCTGAGGGATTTGCTGTTGTACTTTTCGTAATAATGCTCCCAATCCAGTTCTTTGAGCTTCTCATAACCTTCGAACTGCAGGATGATCTGCTCCTGGTTGAAGGGCACGTACATTTTTCTCGTAATGTCTTTCCACTTTTTTATGTCTTCCTGGGTGTAACCCACCGTATTCTCCAGGTTTCTGCAGCACGTTTCATCCAGCAATTCGAGCATATCCAGTGCGTGCTGAATAACCCACACCGCCATAATGTTGGTGTATGCGTTGTTGTTCAGGCCGGGCTTTTCGGCACCAGGGTAATGGGTATGATACTCGTCAGGTCCCATCACACCATGAATCTCATACCTTCCACGTTCCTTGTTGAAATGAGTAACCGACGACCAGAACAGGGCTGTGGAAAGAATAATTTCGGCACCGTGCGAGAGCAGGAAATCCATATCGCCGGTACTTTGGTAGTAGTGCCAAACATTGTATGGAATGGCTGCATTGATATGGTACTGTAAATGGGACACATCGGGCAGCCAGCGCCCTGACTCAGGGTTCAGGTGCACTTTTTGGGTTTCCTCCCTGCCGTTGCTGCCACTTTGCCAGGGGAACATGGCTCCGCGAAAGCCAGCTTCTTTGGCCGCATAGCGGGCTTCGGGCAGGCGCCGGTAACGATACATCAAAAGTGAGCGTGAAAGTTGTGGATAATGCAAGTTTATAAAAGGCAATATGTAAAGTTCATCCCAGAAAATATGCCCACGATAAGCCTCGCCATGCCAGCCGCGGGCCGGGATGCCAATGTCGTAGTCGATGCTGTTGTAAGAAACCGTTTGGTACAAATGAAAAATGTGCAGCCGCAATACCAGCTGATCCAACCCATTGCTGGTTTTAATACCAATGTCGTTAAAGTGCCACAATTGTTCCCAAACCATTTTGTGGTTCTTTTCAAGAACCGCAAAAGCAGGCATACGCGTTATCTGGTTCCGTGCTTCATTGAGGGGGTCGCTGAGGGCAAAATCGCGAGAAGTATAAAAAGCGCTGGTTTTTTCAATAACAAGAGTTTCGCCCTGATTGCACTGAACCGAAAATTCACCGGCAATAAAGTCAGTATCCTCTACTGCCCTCTGTTTCAACTCCATTTGCTCCCGTTGTTTAAATATCCTTGTTAGTGCAGCCTGAGCAACCACAATATTCGACTGCCGGCTGCGGCTCACCAGGAAAATACTGTTCTGATCAATCGTCCCTTTTTCGAGCACTTCAATATGATCTTGGTTGAGGTCGGCGTAGCGCTCCACGTTGTTGTTAATGATGTGGCCATCAATACCCGAGCGGACAGTCAGTTGCCCACTCCAATTCTCAGGAGTAAAATGCCATTGCAATGCCGCCAGATGGTAATTGTCCATGCTCACTAACCTTCGGCTATTAAGGGTGGTCTCCCTGTCCTGCTTATCGCGAAAGCGTATGTTACGCTCCAGGATGCCCTGCTTAAGGTGAAGCTTGGTTTCATACTCCAGAATTTCCACCTGCTCAAGGTCAAACCATTCGCCTCCATCAATTCTGAAGGTCAAATAAAGCCAGTTAGGCCAGTTCACCAGGTCTTCGTTTTCAATCACTTTATCCTGAACGGCAGATTTGAGGCGGTTGTAGCCTCCTGCCAAATAAGTTCCAGGATAATTCCACTCCTTTCCCTCAACCTTATCCTTAATCTTATTCCGCTCCATTTCCAGGGCACCGCGGGTCACAAAGTAACCGTTGCCCAGCGAGCAAAGGGCTTCCTGAAGCGGATGCTCTTCCTTATTGAAACCATTATAAACTAATTTCCAGTCGTTTGTCATTTAAAAATTCCTTTCTGCCTCTTATGGCCGGTTTACATATATTTTAATCAGCTTTTCAAAAAATATCCTCACCTGAAACACGTTTTTCAGGGCATATTTAGCGTGGGTTTTCTGACCGTGACCCCCAACAAGAATTCCGATGCCTTTGTCTTTAAGGGTTTCAAAGGCATCCTCATCGGTAATGTCATCGCCAATAAACACGGGGATGATTTCCTTTTTTCCTGAAAGTTCAAGGGCATCAAGAATCCACTCCACGGCTTTGCCTTTGTGCCAGTCGAGATCGGGTTTGATCTCTACAATTTTTTTGCCTTCACCTATTTTATGTCCGGGATATTTATCCAGCATTTGCCTGGCAATTTTTTGCACAACCACTTCATCCTCAGGCCGTGCATTGCGATAATGAATGCCAATTGCGTAGCGCTTGCGATCGAGCTGTGTCCCTTTGGTCTTTTTCTCCAGCAGTTCCTTCAGCTCGGCCTCGATCTCATCAAGTTTTGGGATGATCTTTTTCGAGTCGGGGTGCTCCATCGACAGCCCACCGGGACCGCTGATTATATACCCGTGACTACCGGCATAGATAATCTCTTCGAGGCCCACCAGGTTCTCCACATCTTCCTTGTCGCGTCCGGTAACCACCGCCACGGTAAAGACCCTGGCAAGTTCACGAAGCGTGTCTTTCATCTTATCAGAAAGAACGGCATCTTCGGGCCGGGGCACAATGGGTGTAAGGGTGCCATCATAATCGAGAAATATAGCCGGTTTTCTTTTTTCAAAAATTTCAAAAATTTCCCGGTTCCCCGGGAAAATGGGTTTGCCTTGCTGCGAGAAATAATCCTCAAGCAGTTCCGGGCTTTCAAGATCAAGCTCAGAGAAATGTTCAATGCAGATATCGGCCCCGTTTTCAAGCAAAGCCTCACGATTGTCGAAGCGATTTACTCCCACCACCAGGCCAAAGAAACCACTTTGCCCGGCTTGCACACCTGAAATGGCATCTTCAAATACCACCGATTTTTCAGGACGGGCTTCCAACCGTTTGGCGGCTTCGGTAAAGATATCAGGATCGGGTTTGCCTTTCAGGCCTGCTTCTTCCGAAACCAAGCCGTCAACCCGTGTATCGAAAAGGGCTTCTATGCCAGCAGCCTCAATAATTTTTTTGCAGTTTTTGCTCGAAGAAACTATGGCGGTTTTCAGGCCCTTGTCTTTCCACTTTTTAAGCCACTGCAGGGTATCCTGGTAAAGCTCCACCCCGTCGCGGTCAACGATCTCATTGAAAACCTGATTTTTAATATTTCCCAATGCGCAAATAGTTTCAAAACCGGGCGCATCATCTGCATCGCCGAAAGGCAACGCTATACCTCTGGAGGCGAGAAAGCTCTTCACGCCCTGGTAGCGGGGTTTGCCATCAATAAATTGCTGATAATCTTCTTCCGACAAGGGTGCCTGATCAGGATACTGCTTATCGAAAAACTGGCCGAACATTTCTTTCCATGCCTTTTTGTGGGTTTTGCGGGTTTGGGTTATCACCCCATCAAGGTCAAAAATAAGGGCGTCGATTTTTTTTATTGCTGCGGATTCTTTTATTGGGTCTTCCATAAATAGCGATTTAAAAAGATAGTTATATTTAGGGTTTTTATATAAATACAAATCACGAATATAATAATATTCTGGCAGAATTCCAAACTGCCGGATCAGGCAAAGCAAAGCATCATAAATCGGCAAGAGAAGCGGCCGCTAACCCTGTTAAATTAATTAACAGGTGCTTATACAAGAAATACGGTCAGATATTTTTCACCAAATAAACGGCAACCGACCTGGGTTCAAGTATTACCTCCGGGGCTTTCCCATCTTGGGTTTTTGCAGGATTATGCCCGTTAGCCACCCGGCTGCCCCATTGCTTATGCGCCGAGTAAAGGAGCAAAACTGCCTTGCCCACGGACATTACCTCCAGATTAGCGGAAAAGGTTTCAGCGGAAAAATTGAAAACTGCCAGAAAACTTTCCATTTCGCCTTTTACAGAAAGCAGCATGGCCTCTTTGCCAATTTTCCTGGCAAGGATGTTTTCCCGGGTTCCGGGTCTGAGAATCCGCAAGGATTTTCTCAACCCAATACATTTCTTATAAAAGGCCAGCAAGCTTTCTTTTTGCGGGTTTCCCGGAAAATCCCACTTCAGTTTTGAAAGCATGAAACTCTCTTCAGCCTGCGGGTCCGGGAGTTCGGCATCTTTCATAAATGCCCGGTACTCTCTTTTACGGCCGCGACGCACCTTTCCCACCAATTGTTTGTCGCCATGGCTGGTGAAGAACAAAAACGGGCTTTCCTCCCCATACTCCTCTCCCATGAAGAGCATGGGCACAAAGGGGCTGAAGAGCAGAGCTGCCGCTGCAAGCTTCAGGCTTTCAAAGCTGAGGATTGTACTCAGCCGGTCGCCTTTTATGCGGTTTCCAACCTGATCGTGATTCTGGGCATATACCACAAAATGATGGCCGGGCCGACCTTTGGTGGAGGTGCCAAAAACCTTGTTTCGATAACCGGAAAAAATGCCATCATATACAAAGGCATGGTTAAAGGTCTTTACCAAATGATCCAGGTTCCCAAAGTCGGCATAATAGCCCATTCGCTCCCGGGTTAGCAGGGCGTGCAGGCTGTGATGCCAGTCATCGCACCACTGCGAATCAATTCCAAATCCCTCATTATCTATTTTATCTATAACCCGAACATCGTTCAGGTCGCTTTCGGCGATAAGAAAGTGCCTGCGGCCCTTTACGCTGTTGAGTTTCTCCACTTTTTCACTCAGTTCTTTCAAAAAGTGCTTACGGCTTTTGTCAATAATGGCATGAATGGCATCGAGGCGCAGGCCGTCGATATCGAAATCGCGCAGCCACATCAGGGCGTTTTCTATGAAATAATGGCGCACCGCCTCACAGTCCTCCCCATCAAAATTTATGGCAGGCCCCCAGGGGGTTTTATGCCTTTTGTTGAAATATGGCCCGAAATGGCCAAGGTAATTTCCTTCAGGGCCCAGGTGATTGAAAACTACATCGAGTATCACGGCCATGCCCTGCTCGTGGCAAGCCCTTACCAGTTGTGCCAGACAGAGGGCTCCTCCGTATGAGTATTGCACCGAGTAAGGAAAAACCCCGTCGTAGCCCCAGTTGCGGCTGCCCGGAAAGGAAGCCACGGGCATTATCTCTATAGCATTCACTCCCAGGCTTTTCAGGTATGGAAGTTTTTCGGCGACTCCAATAAAGGTTCCTGCAGGAGAAAAGGTGCCAACATGAAGTTCATAAATGACCATATCCTTCAATGGAATACCTTTCCAGCCTGCCAATCTCTGCTTTTTGATGGCCTCAAGGTCGACACACTGCGAAGCTTGATGCACCCCATCGGGCTGTGACAGCGATGCCGGGTCGGGAAAGACTTTCTTGCCATTTATTTTCAAAAAATAGCGATCTCCGGGCTTAAGGCCGGGGCATTCGCAGCTCCAGTATCCGTCCTTCAGCTTGCTGAAAGCAAAACATCCCCGGCCTTCTGCCTCCAGCTCAAGCCTCGAAACAAAGGGCGCCCAACAGATGGCCACGGGTAGCCTATTTTCAGAAAAATGGATACCAGGACGAAGCTGTTGGTTGGCTTGAAGCTGCATTTTGTTCTTGTCAGCCTGTTTTGGCAAGGGTTAAGCTTTCTGTTGTTCTATTCTGTCTTTGATCCGGCGCAAAGCCTTAACGGGGATAATAAGCGAGCGGGGCTCGTTTTCAATAAAATTGCCGATCTCGCGCACTGCCTTTTCAAAAATGTAAAGATCAATCAGGTCTCTTACATGCCTGTCGCTTACCGGAATAAGGCTTGTTTTTCGGGCTTCGGCAACATAAGCGCTTGTAAAGGTTCCGAACACTTTTTCATACCAGCGTTCAACCAGAGGCTTCAGGAAGTTTTCATCCACTGGAACAAATTCCTTTCGATTGAAATATCCATCGTAAATGATGTAATGGAAGGAGGTAAGAATAGAAGCCACATCTTTAAGAGGGCAGTGCTTAATTTTTCTGATACTGATCGGGAACTCCACTTCGCCTTCGAAATCGGTAAATATAAAATCCTTACCTGTAAACAGCAGTTTGTCGAGTTTAAAGTTTCCGTGAATCCGGATCTTAAAGGTGTCGATCTTGCCCTGCTCCAGTATCTGCTGCATATGATCGAGATAAACGTTCTGCTCTTCCAATACATCCCTTAGCAACTCCTGCTTGTCGGTTTTCAGTTTTTCCATGCGGGTTTTAGCAAAAGCAAAGGTGCGCTTGGCAAAGGTACGCATCGACTGGTACAATGATTTCTGGTAGAGTATTGAGAATGGCTCGGGTTCAAAGCCTTTCACCTCTTTAATGGAAGCCATGGCCTGATGCAGTTGTGCGGTTCGCTCGCCCAGCAAAGCCACCATTTCAAGGAAAAATGGCCCGATAATGTCCTCCAGTTCCTGCTCAGGGTAGGTGCCAGTCTTGCCCAGTTCTTCCTTTTCGCTCAGCACTTTATCAAAGAAACTCTCGATGGCGGTTTCGGTCATCTCCCATGCATTGCCTGCGTTAGGGATCAGGTCTTCGAGCATGCCAATCGAAGTCGTTTCCAACTCCGGATTATTGTAATGGATGCGACCCACATAAGCCGGGATATGCCCAAAATCAGTATGCCGGGTCAGGTTTTTTAACACCTCGACATCGGGATTTTCACCTTCCTGTGGACTGCGATAAATTTTGAAGAAATACTTGTCGCCCAGAGTTACCGAGGTGTTGCTGCACTTGCAGGCCACCACCTGAGGTTTCAGAGGCAAGTCGTTTTCGCTGAACTGCCTAAGCAGGCGGCCCGAAGAACCTTCCAACTCACCATTTATCCCCTTTAGTTTGCCCCGCTTCCTGATTAAGCTTAAGAACGCCTCATGCAAATACTGATCGTAAACCCCGTCAAAAAGCAAACCTTCCTCACCTTCTGTTTCAACAGGGGCAATCACGGCATCCGGAAATTTTGATCGCACCTCAACGGCTATAGTATTCGTTACCAGCGAAACCGGCATAACGTAAACATCTTTGTTCCCTTCTATCAGATCGAGCTGCAGAATAAACAGGTAGGGGGTCTGCTTCTTTTTCTGTAAAGAAATTACATCAATAACCTTTATGTCGCGCAACTTCCGGGCATCGCCCCGGAACCATTTACTCTGAAGGATATAACCATAAATAGATTGCTTGATAGTATGCTGCAATGAAGGCTTCATTTCGAGCCATTGTTGGGCACTGAACTGAAGGGGCTCGCTGCTTATTGCTGCGACGGCCATTTCTTTGCCGGGCTTACGCAGCTCGAACCAGAAATAATTTTTGAACTGCATGCTGAACTTCCAGGGCTCCTCCGAAATAAGCGGAAAGTCGTTTCGGCTGAACACCTCCATAGGCACCGACCCGGCAAATTCATGCAGGTCGAGCTCCACGCTCTGCGAATAGCGCGAAAGGTTAACCACCACCAGTATGGTCTCTTCTTCAAACTCCCTGACAAAGGCAAGCACCTTGGGATTGTTGGTATTGATAAAGCGTATGCTTCCGCGGCCAAATGCCTTAAATTGTTTACGTTTATTAATTACCCTGCGCTTCCACCAAAGAAATGACGAAGGATTACGCTCCTGGTTTTCTACGTTCACGGTGGCGTAGTGATAGTTGTAATCTATTACTACGGGAAGAAACAGCTTTTGTGGATCTGCTGTCGAAAAGCCTGCATTTTTATCGGGCGACCATTGCATGGGGGTGCGCACCCCGTCGCGGTCGCCCAGGTAGTAATTGTCGCCCATGCCAATTTCATCGCCATAGTAAACTATGGGCGTTCCTGGCATGGAGAATAGCAAAAAGTTAAGCATCTCGATGCTGCGGGTATCGTTGCCCAGAAGTGGAAAAAGCCTCCGGCGGATACCCACATTGATCCTCTTTTCCGGATCTTTTGCAAACGATTTGTACATGTAATCGCGCTCTTCGTCAGAAACCATTTCGAGGGTCAGCTCATCGTGGTTGCGCAGGAAAATGGCCCACTGGCAGTTATCCGGAATCTGCGGGGTCTGTTCCATGATATCGACCACCGGAAAACGGTCTTCCATGCGCAGGGCCATATACAAGCGGGGCATCAGCGGAAAATGAAAAGCCATGTGGCATTCGTCTCCGTCACCAAAATAATCGCGCGAGTCGTTGGGCCACTGATTGGCTTCGGCAAGCAGCAGTTTATCCTGATAATTTTCGTCTACATATTTGCGAAGTTTTTTCAGGTATTCATGGGTTTGGGGCAGGTTCTCGCAGTTGGTGCCTTCGGCCTCGAAAAGATAAGGCACCGCATCCAGGCGAAAGCCATCCACCCCAATCTGAAACCAGAAATCCAATATTTTGTAAATTTCCTGCTGCACTCTCGGGTTTTCGAAGTTCAGGTCGGGCTGGTGCGAATAAAAGCGATGCCAGTAATAAGCCCTGGCTTCGTGGTCGTAGGTCCAGTTCGACACTTCAAAATCCTGAAAAATAATGCGGGCATCCTGATATTTTTCGGGCGTATCGCTCCACACATAAAAATCGCGATACAGGCTTCCGGGTTTGGCCTTGCGGGCCCGTTGGAACCACCGGTGCTCGGTAGAAGTGTGGTTAAGTACCAGCTCGGTAATTATTCGCAGGCCTCGCCGGTGAGCCTCTTTTATAAAACGTTTGAAATCGGCCAGGGTGCCGTATGAGGGATGAATACCGGTAAAATCGGCAATATCGTACCCGCCATCCTTCAGGGGCGAAGGGTAAAAGGGCAGCAGCCAAAGCGCATTCACACCCAGGCTTTGTATGTAATCGAGTTTCTGAATAAGTCCTCTGAAATCGCCAATGCCATCACCATTGCTATCGAAAAAAGAGCGCACATGCGCCTGATAAATGATGGCATCTTTATACCATAAGGGATTGTTTTTTTCAGAAACGTTTGTGTTCATAAAATAAATGTTAAAAATTATAATGCAGAAATTCAAGTAATTACAAAGATACAAAAAATAAAAATAATGGCTTTTCGGCTGGTTTTCAGGCATTTTTCATTAAATTTGAAATGGCATTAAAGCCTTAAAAAATAATGAAATCAGTCAAGCTATTTTTTCTTTCCATGCTGCTAATGGGGCAACTTGCCGGCGCACCCATGCTGACGGCCGATGCGGTGGCCCGTCAGTATAAGGAGCCCTTGGTGCGGGTGTTTGAATACCGCGACATCCTCAAAGGTGTGCATCCCTTTGTGAAGCACCTCTACCCCATTGCAGTGGTGCAGAACGACCATTTTTATGTTTTTGACCTGAATTCTGAAAAAACCAGATACGAGCTGGTAGTTCACTCACCCACAAACATGCCCGTGCCTGAAGGGGTGCGGGCGGCCTTCCCGCTCGATTTTTACGGGGGAAAGGCCGCATGTATAGTCACCGGTGATGTGTTCGATACCCCCCTGGGTTATGTTACAATTTTTCATGAGTTTATCCACTGCCACCAATGGGAAACCGTGGAGCCTGCCCTGCGCCAGAGCCTGCCCCTGGCCCTCCACGCAAACGAAAACCAAGATTACATGTGGGAGATGTTGTACCCTTTCCCTTACGGGGAAAAAAGCGTGGAAGAGACTTACCGGCGATTTATACATGCGCTCGACATTGACGATGACGAAGGCATTTGGCTAAACCGGAAAGCACTGCAATCTATGCTAAGCCCTTTCGATTACCAATATATGGTTTGGCAGGAATGGAAAGAAGGCTTCGCATTATTTATTGAAAATAAACTCAGGCATCAACTCGGCCTCGAAAACAACCGGGTGGGACGCAGCGGCAGCCTCAGCCGGCTGGCATTTTATGCCGGGGGCGAAGCTTACATTAACCACCTGTTAAAAGAAAACCCTTCGCTGGAGGCTGATCTTGAGGCACTCTTCAGCAAATTACTGGAAATCTGAACGTGTTTCAGCAACGGTTGTTTTAAACGTTTATTTTTATAATTTTGATAACCTTGCAAGGTTCCCCAAACCGGACTTTGATCACGAGACATTCAAAACCTAACCTGGACAAGCCAGAACCAAACAGGTTTTAAAAAGTTGGATAAAAAAATTTCTTCTGTAATACCCGTCAATAAAGAGTTACAGAAGTCGGTTAAAAATATTATGCCAAAAAAACATCAAGTTAAAAGATAAGGTACTAATCTTTATCTTTCTTCTCTTTTGCCTGCCAACTGCCCTTTTCGCGCAAAGCGAAGAAGAAGCGGTAATTAAAGTGGTGCATGAAGCCTATATCGATGCCATGCAAAACCTGGGCGACCTTGAGGTGGCCCGCAAAGGTTTTCATCCCGATTTTGAGATTCTGCTGTGTCGCGATGGGCAAATGTCGAAACTAAGTATTAAAGACTGGATGGAACGGGTTGAGCAACGCCAGGCCAATCCGCTCTCGACACCGCCAAACATTACAGGAAAATTCCTTGAAGTGGAGATTACCGGTACGGAGGCCTTGGTAAAACTGGAGCTGCACCGCGACAGGCAGCGCATTTTTACAGATTATATCTCGCTATATAAATTTGAGGATGGCTGGAAAATGGTGAGCAAGGTGTATTACCAGCATTAACAAAAAGAAGAGCCTCAATAGAAGCCCTTATTTTCTTATTGCAACTTCAAAATATCTCTCTCCAGAATTTTCACCGCGTCGGTCACGTAGGCAGTGCATTTTCTTTTGTATGCAGGATTTTCTGAAGCCTCTTTCTGTCCCTCTTCCGTTCCAAGGTCCACCCCCAGCAGTTTACGACAGGTGGTATCCAGGTGTTTTTTGCGAAACGCTTTGACAAAGGCGCCGATCATTTCAATGCTCAGTTCTTTGGAGGCAAGGTCGCCCACCCGGTATTTTCCATAAAGATAGCTGATTACCATCATGCCCCCGGTGAGGGCGCCGCAGGTTTCCTGCATGCGGCCCATGCCCGAGCCAAAACCCGAAGAAATCCGCAATAAGTCTTCGTCCTTTATGCCAATATCGGTATTAAAGGCAAGCAATACTGACTGGGCACAATTATGGCCTTCCAGAAAGGCCGCTTTCGCTTTTTCCTGACGCTCGGTCATATACCATGTTTTTATAAAACAACAAATGTAGGGCATAAGAAAACACCAGCCGCAGCAAATGAAAAAATCAACGGCAAAAACAACGGCTCAATACCCGCCAAAATCTTTATTATATTTGCCCAACCTACTAAACTTAAACCAAGAAGGTTTGATATCCCTCTGGCTTTCAAATAGCTTTTTACCCGTTGCTGAAGCCACAATGAAAATCAATAAATAAGCGCTATGTCCATCTGGCGAGTCATTTTATCCATTTTATTCCCACCCCTGACCGTGTTCGATCAGGGTTGCGGTTCCATAGTAATCGTTTTTATCCTTACCCTTGCGGGATGGGTGCCCGGGGTAATAGCCGCCCTGGTGATCCTTAACAGGCTTAGATAGCTCCCTTGAAATGGCAAATTTTCTGAACTGTTTTGCGCTCCACTTATTTAAAGGATAAAAATAATTACATGCTTTTGGGCAAAGACAACCAGCCCAAAATGCAAATGAGGCAACCTCGTGCTTTCGCGTTTGGTCGCCTCATTGCGGGAGGTATTATTGGGAGGTATTATTGGGAGGTATCGTTTATATTAAAACCTGATTAAAAAATATAGCGAATGGATATTGCCCCGCCATCAGCCCAGAACCCACTATAGCCAGTTAGATTATAGGCAGGTTTCCAGTCTATGCTTATATTGAAAGGTATTTCTTTGAAGTTATTTTCCAGTCCAAGGATGAAATCTATCCCAACATTATTTGTTGCGAATTCGCAAAATGGTTTTTTGTTTTGCTTCCGGATTTTCCGGGAGGTGGTTAAATTCAATGGTCTTATGTTTGGTTTGATCTGGCCTTCTATTTGGCAGATTTAGAATCGGGAGGAGTGATCATGATTTTATTCACCGATCCCTTTTCATCCCTTTTTGCGGCTTTTGCGGCGCGCTTTTCCTTCAGGCTTTTCTGCGGAGCTTTCTTATCCGATTTTTCTTTTCCTTCCCTTTCGTGTGACATGGCAATTTATTTTGGTAAGGTAATTACTGAACTTTGTACTACGGGTTTTTCTTAATCAACTTTCGTCCGGCAACATAGGGAATTAATAATGTAATAAGTGCCAAAACAAGCACTAAATGGAATGTGCCGCCGGCATCGTATCCAAGTGTTCCAACAGCCCAAACTATTAGCAGGATGGCTGTAATTATATACAATGCAGTTCTCATGGTTAGCCCAGTTTTGATTATACCAAAGGTGGGCAGCAAAGCCTGAAAAAGCATTACACTTTAGTGAAAAAGAATTACAGATTTCACAGGTTCTCGAGGTTTTTCCTGCGCTTTTTCTTTAGCTGTTTATAGAAGGAGGGGGTAAGTCCGGTAATTTTCCGGAATTGGTTTGAAAGGTGGGCAACGCTGCTGTATTGCAATCTATATGAAATCTCGGTAAGATTCAGCTCATCGTAAAGCAACAGTTCCTTTACCTTCTCAATACGGTGCATAATAATAAACTGTTGAAGTGTAATACCCTTCACCTCCGAAAAAAGATTGGAAAGGTAGGTGTATTTATACCCCACCTTTTCGCTGATGTAATCAGAATAGTTAACCTTGGGTAGTTCGTCGGAAAAGTGGATCATTTCAATGACCACATTTTTGATTTGCTCAATCAGGATGCTTTTATGGTCATCCAGCAACTCCAGTCCCGATTTTTTCAGATTTACCTTAAGGGCATCATGCTGCTCCTGCGAAATGTCTTCCTGGGTCTCAACCACGCCAAGGTCAACCGAGAAAAATTTGATCCCAAGTTTTTCAAGCTCCTCCATGACCACCATCTTGCACCGAAGGCTGACCATATACTTAATAAAGAGTTTCATCTTTTCAGCATTTGTTTTTTCATTTGTAGATGGAACTCACATATAGATTATTCTCCTATGAATGAACGGTCTCCTCATGCCAGTTTCACAAGGGGAAAATCTTTAGAAAGGTACAAAGAAAAATCCATTCTGTCAATATTTAACGCTACTGCATATGGTTTTTAAAACCCCAGATGACAGCCAAACGCAAAAATCAAGTAAAATATTTAAAAGGCGTGAATAATGTAACTCTTAGGGTAAGTTGTGTAACATTAACCAGGCATTAGGAAGCTACCTTTGTACAAATGATAAATCCCTTAAATTATGAAAAAGTTTAGATTGAGCTTAACAATGATAATGATGCTGATGGCAACTGTAATATTTGCAAGTTGCTCGTCGATGAATAAAACACAAAAAGGAGCTGCAGTGGGAACCGCTACCGGCGGTGCCATGGGTGCTGTAATTGGCAAGGCTTCTGGCAATACCGCCATGGGTGCAATCATAGGTGCTGCTGTTGGAGGTACCGCTGGTGCCGTAATTGGCAACCAAATGGACAAACAGGCTGAAGAAATTGCAAAAACCGTTCCCGATGCCAAGGTGCTTCGTGTAGGCGAAGGTATCATAGTAGAATTCAGCAGTGCCGTATTGTTTGGATTCGACCAGTCGGGCCTGTCGAATGATGCAAAAACCAGCCTTGATAAACTGGTAAAGGTGCTGGAAGGCTATCCTGATACTGACATTGAAATTCAGGGGCATACCGACAGCAAGGGTAGTTTAACTTACAACCAGGGTTTGTCTGAAAGGCGTGCTACTGCCGTTTCAGATTACCTGATTACGAAAAACGTTTCCGTTGGCCGTTTAACAGTTGTTGGATACGGCGAAACTTTACCGAAATATGTGAACGACACCGAAGATGGTCGTGCACAAAATCGCAGGGTTGAGTTCGTAATTACGGCCAATGACAAAATGCGCGCTGAAGCAGAAGCTGCTGCAGCTGCAAATCAGTAAAATTAATTCCTTAAACAAAAAACCAGTTATTTATTCACTTAAACAAAACAATTAAATGAAAAACAAAATTTTTTCAATTGCAATGATTCTTATGCTAACCGCTTCTATGGCCATTGCGCAAAGACCCGGAGCACAAAAAACCGCATTCGGTATTCTCGGAGGCGTAAACTTACAGAACATTAATGGCAAGAATTTCTCCGGAGATAAACTTGAAAATGATATGATCATTGGTTATCATGCCGGATTGAATATTCAGATACCCATTGCGTCAGATTTTTATCTCCAGCCTGGCGTGCTGTTTTCAACCAAGGGCGCAAAAAACGTAAGTGACCCTATTACAGGAATATTAGAAACAACAAGAACAATAAACCTGTCGTATATTGAAGTTCCCCTGAACCTGGTTTATAAAGGCTTGCTGGGAAATGGATACGTGATGGTGGGTTTTGGCCCCTACGTTGGTTACGCTTTTAAAGGCAAGGATAAATTTGAATCCGGCTCTGTTAATTACGAGAATGATATTGAATTTGTAAATGTGGTAGATGCCACTGATGATATTTTAGGCAGTTATTTTAAAGCCCTCGATGCAGGCGCAAACATTTTTGCCGGATACGAGCTGGCCGGCGGCTTATTCTTTCAACTAAATACCCAATTGGGATTGCTGAAAATTAATCCTGAAGATAACAGGTTCCCCGGTGATAACAAAAGGGAGTATAGAAACACTGGTTACGGTGTATCTCTTGGATACCGGTTTTAACAGATAAAAATAAGTAGAATACCCAGGATTAATTTCAGGGGCTGTCTTAAGGGTGATAAAACATCTTAAAGGCAGCCCCTTTATTTATGGCGTGTGTTTGAAGCTTGTAATATCTACAACCGACAACTGGCATTTTGGTTCTACGCCGGTTACGATGCCTTCCATATGAACCAGGCAAAGGGTTTTACTGTCATAACCAAGTTTCACTTCGCAGGATTGCTTTGCTTTACTTCTAAAAACTTTGCCAAAGAATTGGTTAAAAATCGGCTTGGAGTCATCGGAAACAAAAAGTTTAAAGTTGCTTCCCAGCAAGCTGAATCTTTTTTCATTGAGTATTTCAGCAGCAGTAAAATTCAGGTCGCTAATGGTACCGTCTGACTCAAGGGTGAAAAATCCCACTGGTGCAAGGTCAAACAAAAGCGTATATTTTTTAAGGGCCGCTTCTGCGGTTTCAATGGCCGCAAGCAACTCTTCATTCTGCATTTCGAGCTCAATCTGGTGCACCTGTAATTCATGCAGTATTTTCTTTGCATCAATCTCCAGGTTTTCCTTTGACTTTTTTTCTTTTTTCAGGCGAAGAATTTCTTCTGCTTTCTTGCGCAGAGTACGGGGGTTCGTATAATCATTATCTTCAATTACCATGGCTATGTTATTTAGGGTTCATTATTGTTATTCTATTAAAGTGATTAGCAGAAAACTTATGGTTTTTATTTTCTTATGAAAATCAATATTCCATCAGTGTTTTTCCGGTTGTTGCCTGCTAATTTTACCTCACACTCAACCAAGGCCTTTTTATCTCCGTTTTTTTGTAACAGAATCTGCATAGTTCCTCCCTCCATTCCTGTCAGCATTTTCTGCAATTGATCTTCTGCCTTTTTTCTTTCCGGCTCGGCGACACAAAAATTTATCCAGTTTTGGCTTAATGCATCCTCACGTTTGATACCAAGGAATTTCTCGGCCACGGGGTTCAGTTCCATAATGTTCAATTCGTCTGATAAAATAAAAACAGGATCATCAGAACTATTTAATAACAAACGTTCTTTCTTTTTTGTTTCGTTGCATTCTTTCTCCATCCTCTTAAGTTCTGAAATATTGATAAAGGTGATGACCAGGCCATCTATGCGATCTTCGAAAGTCCGGTAGGGCATTATCCGAACGTTAAACCATTGCCCATCCTTTCCGGAGATCTGTTTTTCGATAAATACCAGGGAGTTTAAAACCTCCAGGGCATCCTTAGCCATTTCAGGGTAATTAATATTAGAGACCTGGTCGGTGATGGGACGCCCGATATCACTTTTTATCAATTTAAAGATCTTGGTTGCCTGGTTGGTATAACGGCGGATGTTCAACTCTTTGTCGAGAAACAAAGTAGCAATATCGGTGCTGTTGAGCAGGTTTTTCATGTCGTTATCAAGGTGCGAATAGTCATCTACCTTGGCCTGCAGCTCTGCATTAACGGTTTGAAGCTCTTCATTGAGGCTTTGCATCTCCTCTTTTGAGCTGGTAAGCTCCTCGTTGGTTGATTGCAACTCCTCATTGGCCGATTGCAGTTCTTCGTTGGCCGATTTGAGCTCCTCCTGTGAGGCCTGCATTTCTTCCATCGTACTTTGCATCTTTTCAAGGGTGCTCTGCAGCTCTTTCTCAAGCGCTGCTTCCCTTGAACTGTTCAGCGATTCCCTACTACTCCTTGTTTTCATTTTTAAGTCGCGAGCTTCGGTTATATCAGAAAAAATTATCAATACCATATTCTTTAACGACTCTGGTTTGTCAATCCATTGTATGGTAATGTTCAGCTTTTGCTTACCCCCATTGGTGCCCACGTACATGTTTCGCAATACAACGGTTCCCTTTTTTCTAATAGCCTGGTTAAAAGCCACCGGAAATTCCTTTCGCAATCCTTCGTGCAACATGGCAAACACATTCATGTTCGCTTTTCCGGCAACGGGCTCCAGGTATTTACCTGTGCGGCCCGAGATATATATAATATCTCCATCTTCATTTACCAGCAATCCCGGAGGCGAATAATGCTGCAAGAGCAGCTGATCGACCAGGTCATGAATATTCGGGGCAGGAATCGCGGCGGTTTGTTTTTCAATATGCTCGGCTCGGCTGCGCGAAAAGGAGGAAGGGAAATTGAACAAACCAGGCTCCATTGCATCGGCCGATCGTTGATAAATTTTCAACACAGAGTCAACTGGTTTAAAAAGATTGCTGCGGGCACCCAGTGATTCTGAACTGCCCAGAAGCATTATCCCCTCGGGTTTCAAACTATAATAGAAAAGCTTTAATACCTTGATCTGCAATTCGGGGTCCAGATAAATCAGCAGGTTTCGGCACGAAAGAATATCAATCTTAGTAAATGGCGGATGCATGATAATATTATGCTGGGCAAATACTACCATCTCCCTTATTTCGCTGTTAATACGGTAACCCTCATCTGTTTTGACAAAAAACCGGTTCAGTCGTTCGGGCGAAACATCAGCAGAAATATTCTCTGGGTACAGGCCCCTTCTTGCAATTTCAATGGAATCCTGATCGAGGTCGGTGGCAAATATCTGCAGGGAAATGTTGCGGCTGGGCTTAATGTTCTCCAGTACTTCCTTAAAGATAATGGCCAGAGAGTAAGCTTCTTCTCCAGTAGAACAACCGGCCACCCATGCCCTGAGCGTTGCACCGGCATTTTGCCTCAGCAAAATTTCGGGAAAAACAATTCTTTCAAACTTTTCCCAAACTTTTTTGTCGCGAAAGAAATTGGTGACCCCAATGAGCAGTTCCCTGAAAAGAATGTCTATTTCCTTTGGGTTTTCTTGCAGCAAGGTGACGTATGAAGAGATTCTGTCGATTTTGTGGACCCCCATGCGCCTCTCGATACGGCGGTAGAGCGTACTTTTTTTATACAACGAGAAGTCATTACCGGTAAAGGTTCGCAGCAGGATGATAATCTTTTCGAGGGCACTTTTATCCTTCACTTCGGTTTCAGTGGAAATTTTTACCTGCGGAAGAAGTTTTTGAAATTCCAGGAGCTTTTCGGGCAATTTGCTGGCCGGAGCCACAATGTCAACCAAAACGGAATTAATGGCATTTCTGGGCATGCTGTCAAATTTGGCCGTTTCCGGGTCCTGAACCAATACGATCCCATTTTTCTCTTTTATAGCCTTTAACCCTGTGCTTCCGTCGGAGCCCATGCCCGAAAGAATAACGCCAACACCAAAGTCTTGGAGGTCATCGGCAAGGGAGCGCATGAAAAAATCGATGGGTAGCCGCAAGCCTCTGGCTTCCATGGGCTCAAACAAGTAAAGGTTGCCGTTTAAAATCGACATGCTCTTGTTGGGGGGAATGACATACACACAGTTTGGCTTAACCACCATACCGTCTTTTGCCTGGGAAACCTTCATTTTAGAAATGCGCTGCAATAACTCAGGCAGCATGCCCTTTTGTGTAGGATCTAAATGTTGTATTACCACATAAGCCATGCCACTGTTTTCGGGCACATTGGCCAGAAACTGTTCAATGGCTTCCAGGCCACCGGCCGAGGCTCCAATTGCAACAATGGGAAAAAGTTTTGTTTTTGACTCCAATGCAAGGCTCTCAGAAACCTTTTTGGAAGCAATGAGGGTTGATTCGGGCCGGTTTTTAGTAAATTTTGCCATTTATTATACGCTAAATTAAGAAAAAACCGAAAATGCGCTACACCTTGTTGTATTGCCCGATCTGTGGCCCTGCACCTTACACCTTTTTGGTTTTTATAAAATGGGAAAATTCCCAAGATGCAAGTTTAATCAAAACCCAAAAAAAAACCGCGCTCCCTCCCCCTTTTTCAATAAAAAAAATCAGGGCTTATAATAGGTCAGTGCTTCGGGCATAAACTGCCTCAGTTTTCTCATTCTGGTATTATCAGAAGGGTGGGTGCTCAGGAACTCTGGTGGGCTTTCCCCGCCTGCTGCTGACATCCTTTCCCAGAATGGGATGGCTTCGCGCGGGTCATAACCAGCCATGGCAGCAAATATCAGCCCGTATTTATCGGCTTCTGTTTCCTGTTGCCGCGACCAGGGCAACATGGCCCCCACGGTGCTTCCAATGCCATACGACATTAAAAACAGATCCTGGGTTTGCTGGGGTTGCTGGGCCAATGCAACCTGCAGGGCCACACCTCCCAATTGCTGCACCATAGCCTGGCTCATTCGTTCATTGCCATGTTTGGCAATGGCATGAGCAATCTCATGGCCCATAACAATAGCCAACGCTGTTTCATTTTGGGTTACCGGCAATATGCCGGTATATACGGCCACTTTACCGCCTGGCATACACCAGGCATTGACCACATCTTTTTCGTCTATGGTGCTGAATTGCCAGCTATACCCTTCGAGTATAGACCCCATACCCTGACTGGTATAATAGGCTGTAACGGCCTTGGCAATGCGCGATCCAACCCTGGTTACCATGGCAGCATTTTGGTTGTTGCCCGGGCTTAACACCTTGTGTTCGCTCAAAAAGGCCCCGTATTGGTCAACCGCCATCATTTGCATCTCTGATTCGCTGACTAAGTTCAGCTGTTTTCGGCCAGTAACCTGGTTTAGGGCACAGCCTGCCAGCAGCAAGGTGATGACAAGCAAAAAAAATGTTTTTTTCATTTGGTTCTTGAATTCATTGAAAAGGCCATCATAGCTGCCAACCTGAACAGAAACAATGTTCGGGTAAGGAAATTAGTTCTGGTTGTTTTCAACCTGATTAATTTTTTTAATTAAAAAATCAACGCGATGTCCGGTAATAATCTTTGAAATTTCTGTTTTCGCCTTATCAAGCAAAGCAAGCATTTCCACATACCGCACTTCGGCCGCTGCCTTGTAAACCAAGGGCTCAAAAGCGGCAGATCCCAAAAACTCTTGTTTTACATCATCAGGCTTGATTTTCTGTTTTTCATTTTTTCCAAACGTTTCCATAGGGTAAATTTTTGTGGGTGAAATCGGTTTCACAATACAAAGGTTATGCTTTTTGAAGCTGAAAGCGTTACACCTTTTCTTTAAAGAATTACAAAAATCACGGGTCTGGTTTTTACTCAGGTTACCGCATGAATTATGTAGCGAAGTTCGGCACTTGTCTTTCCCAGTTTATGAGCCAGGCGCTCAATCATTACCGCTTCCTTGCCATCATTATAGTGCAAATCTTCTTCGGTAATATCTGGGAACTGTTGCTTGAGCTTTTCTTTTCTCTCATCCCAGGTTATTGTGGTTAGTGGTTCCATACGATTGAATTTGATAGGACAAAGCAGAAACGCTTACAATTGAATGTTGCTGAGCGAATCGAAGAGGCCGAATGCCTTTAACAGCCAAATGATTACAACGATAACCACAACCACATTCAGAATCGTTTTTATTTTACGATCCATAGGTATGTAATTGTTAACCAGCCATAAAAGGAGGCCTGCAACAATAAGTACAACTAAAACGGTAAGTAGCGACATGATAATTTGGGTTTAGGTTTAGGGTTTTGAGAAAATAGTTTTTTCAAAGTTAAAGCACCGGCGTGCTTAAAATGTTACGAAAATTCAAGAATTTATTACATAATTCACACATTGCTGTATGAAAAACCTGACTTGTTTTATTGATTAGTTGGGTCGATAAAAGGTGTAGTAATCCGTGTTGCTTCCCTCGATAAGGAGTCAAGCCTGGCTTTTTCATCCTCCTTGGCTTTTCTTCTGAAATACCCCCTGAAAAGGAAATTATGCTTGAGGGCTTCCATATTTTCATCGAGCCCTTGGGAGCTTCTCTTCAGGTTCAGCATTGTCTGATTCAGGTTGCCGGCCATTGTAGTATCCTGTATTAAAGTGCCAATGGTTCCCTCTCCGCTGTTAATCCGCACCATGATTTCACCCAGTTGATGCGAGGCAATTTCTGTTTTTGATGCGGTTTGCTGCAAGCTCTCCATGAATGCATACACGTTTGTTTTGGTCGTTTCAATGGTTTCATCAAGCCCGGCCGAACTTTTCTTGAAATTTCCAATGGTCTGACTGATATTTTCTGCGATGGTTGAATCTGAAATTAACCTGCCCAGGGCGCCTTGTCCGCTATTTATATTTACCATAATCTCAGCAAGTTCCAGGGTAATTATTTCAACATTTCCGGCAGTTGCACTCAAACTCGCCATAATGGCGTCTGTTTCAACCGGTTCTTTCGATTCAATGTTTTGTCCGTCCCTGATTATGGGTGATTCAAAGCTGCCCTGGGTAATAGTTAAAATACGGTCGCCAATAATGCCTGATGATCCTATACTGGCCTGGCTATCCGCTTTAATGAATTCCTGTACGTTTTTCCTTATTAGCACGTCGACTTGCACCGTTGAGTCATTTATAATCATAATGTTATCAACAATGCCCACGTTTATGCCAGAGAACCTGACATTGTTTCCCACCTGCAAGCCGCTAATGTTATAAAAACTGGTTGTTACTTTAAACACCGGGCTAAACAGGTTCTTTTGCTTGCCTATGAAAAAAATGGCAATAACAAAAATTATCAAGCCAATAAAAATAAAAATCCCAAGCTTGACTTTAAAATTTTGAGTTTTAGCATCCATGATTATATTGTGTTAAATTATTTCCTGGTTAAATCATTATCTGAAAAAAGACTTGATAAAAACATCCGCCGACTTTTCAAAATCAACAAGTTTCCCTTCAAGATAAACCGCACCGTTTTGCAACATAATTATTCGGTCGGCAGTAGCGCGGGCGCATTCAATATCGTGGGTAATAATTAGTGATGAGGTTTTGTATTTTTTTTGCACTTTATTAATGAGCTCACTGATTTCATCTGAGGTAAGGGGGTCGAGCCCTGTGGTTGGTTCGTCGTAAAGCATGATCAAGGGATCAACCACAACGGTACGTGCTAAACTAACCCGCTTTCGCATTCCGCCCGAAAGCTGTGAAGGCATTTTATCTAAAGTGTCTGCCAGTCCCACATTTTCAAGGGCTTCTTCCACTTTTTCATTCATTTCTTTTCTGGAAAGATCCTTTCTGACTCTTTTCAAGGGAAATTCAAGGTTCTCTTTAATGGTCATTGAATCATACAGGGCACCGCTCTGAAAAAGAAAACCAATTTTTTTGCGCACCTCGGCCAACTCCTTCCTGCCCATTTCATTTACATCTTCGCCAAGCACTTTTACGGTTCCTGAGTCGGGCATTAGCAAGCGCACAATGCATTTTATCAAGACGGATTTCCCCGAGCCTGATTTTCCGAGCACCACCAGGTTTTCGCCATTGTATAGCTTGAGCGAAAAATCATCCAATACCTTAAGGTTTTCAAAACCAATGCTTAGGTTTTCTATTTCAACCACCTCTTTGGGTGTTTTAATAAATTCTTTAACAAGGGGTACAGATTCAGCCATCTCCTTCATTTTATCTGTTTTAGAGCATATCGGTAATTTGCACCGCAACCAGGTCGATAATAATTACGAGCAGCGAAGAAAGAACCACAGCCGAATTGGCGGCTTTGCCCACGCTTTCGGTACCACGTCCTGCAGTATATCCTTTATAGCAA
This sequence comes from Bacteroidales bacterium UBA4814, assembly GCA_002402465.1. Classification (GTDB taxonomy): domain Bacteria; phylum Bacteroidota; class Bacteroidia; order Bacteroidales; family UBA7960; genus UBA7960. The sequence continues at coordinate 174,631 of DHFW01000049.1, read as the reverse complement.
CCCACAAACCCAATGGCAGCGCCAAAAAAGAAGGTTTTAATAACCGCGGGAAACAAATCAAGAAAATCGATGACGCTGAAAGCCTGGGAGAAGAACAATACAAAAGTTACATCGCCTTTAATATTTGCGCCGGCCCAGCTTCCCAAGATGCCCAGGGCGTCGGCATACAAAACCAAAATGGGTATCATTAAAGTGGCTGCCAACACCCTGGTAACAACCAGAAACCGTATTGGGTTGGTCGATGATACCTCCATGGCATCAATCTGTTCGGTAACCCTCATTGAGCCCAGTTCGGCACCCATACCCGATCCAATCTTACCTGCGCAAATGAGGGCGGTAATAACCGGGCCCATTTCCCTGATAATGGACAAGGCCACCATGCCGGGAAGCATGGAAACGGCGCCAAAATCGGCCAGGGCAGGTCGCAATTGTATGGTCAGCACCAACCCAATGATCAGGCCAGTTATCGAAATAAGCGGCAGGGTTTTATACCCGATAAGGTAGCACTGTCGAAAGAATTCCTTAAACTCAAAATCGCGCGAAAAAGCTTCGCGGGTGGTGCGCCACAAAAACAAAAAGAAATCAGCGATATCTGAAAAGAAAACATTTGCTATTCGGGTTTGCTCAAATGTTCTCTCGCCCAGCTTTTCGGCTTGCTTCTTTACATCCCTATTCTTTGGTATCTTTCGTAATACCGGACCAATGATCTTCACCATAACATATCAAGATTTATCCAAATCGGTTTTTTCATGCCGTGGTTTGTTAACTGCTGCCTGGCCGCTAATCCCGGCAGCATATTATCTGTATTGAAAAAAACCGGAAAGCCAGCTTAGTTTTTAGCTGCGCCATCCGGTTATTTTCACAGAACAATCAAGGACAGTATGTTCTGCCCTTGTCAGATCTTTTCAGCGGCTGCCTTTTTTTGGTAAAAAAGACGTTCAATTAAACCCTGGCCAAAGGACATTATATCATCAGGATGCCTGGCTATTAAGTTTGTTATCCCAAATTGCAAGGCAATGCCCAAACTCCTTTTCAGAATATTTTTTGAAGCGCCAAAAACCACTCTTTTCGAGAAATAACCGGTGGCTAAACCCACAGCAGCTCCTGCAATATTTGTCAGCAGAAATGGCGAAGACGATATTTCCCGAACAGCGCTTTTTAGCATATTTACGGGCTTAAAGCTTTCAAGAGTATTGTTAAACTGTGCCCTTAAAACTTGCCCCTTTACTTCCTGATCGGTTTCCAAAAAACGAATGGCATTTTTTATGTCGGCAGCAGAGGTTATGTTTCCCATAATAATCTTATTTAAACATCAATTTAACGATGTAGTCCTGGAAATGCTTTTTCAACTGCTTATGCAAAAAAAAGTGCAATACCAATGCAACTAAACCATAAAAGCCGGCCACTATAAAAAACCCAAGAAATAATTTTCCAAGCATTTCGCCAATCCACAAAGCCAGTCCAAAATTCAGCAACAGTAAAAATGTTGCAAATACCAAAAGAACAATAGCATGGGGCAAAAAAGAGGAGGCAACATCTGATGTCTTATCCAGGGCTTTAAACTTTATCAATTCAAAACTGGTAACACCATAATCCACTACTTTTTCGTAAAGCGACTCTATCAGTTTTGCACTTTCTTCCATGCCATTAATTCTTATAAGACTGTTTATAAGTTAGCTCTGGTTTTATGCTTTTCGGCATAGTCAGTTACCTCTTCTTTTACCTTGTCATATTTCTCGGCAATATTATCGCGCGTCTCTTTGAACTTTTTCTTCATAGATCCGGCATATTCCTCACCCTTATGAGAAATTTTTTCCCTGGTAACTTTGCCCTTGTCAGGAGCAAATAAAATTCCCAACAAAGCCCCGGCTGAAACGCCGGCCAATACACCTAACAATACTTTTCCTGCACTCATTTTATTTAGTTTTAAAGGTTAATAATTCTTGATTTCTTATAAAATCTTTCTGCCCTGGATTACCTTAACAATTATTGCTATTATAGCAATTACAAGCAGAAGGTGAATAATGCCACCAGCCTGAAAGCCAACAAATCCGACGGCCCAGGCAATGATCAATATCACTGCGATGATGTAGAGTAAATTTCCCATGATGCTTGTTTTTAAAAATTAATGTTAAATACCTCTCAGAGAGGTATCAAAATGTTTGTAAATCCTTTTTCAGGGTTTACTTTTTGGGGCCGAACAAAAGAATGCCACCGCCAACAACCATTACTGCCACACCTATAAGTGGCGACCAGGAAACCCTGTTCGTTTTATCGCGTGAGATCTGAATCTCGCCAATGTCGACCACCTTTTCGCGGGTAATGTATTTAAACCCTGTGAAAAGAGTGATTACAAGGCCGATGACCAAAACAATCAAGCCGATCTTTTTCATAATGTATTACAGCAAAAGGATGAGTAGCAGGATTACAACAATTATGGCGCCAACCGAAAGATAAACACCTCCGCCACTTAAGGTCAGGGTTTTGTCAATCTGGCGGACTTCCTTGCGAAGGTCTCTCTTTTCAGCCCTGGTCAGGTCTGTTTTGTCCATCTCGTTTATTTCTTCGAGCCGGGCAAGTAATGCTTCTGATTCTGCCGCAAGGGCTGCATCAGTATCAACCGTTTCAATAGCAACTGCAGTAACCGGATCATCTACCGGACCTGCTTTTACCTGGGTTGGAATCAGAAAAATCAACAGCATGGCTGTTGCCATGTAGAATACCAACTTTTTCATGTTTGTATGGGTTTTGGTGCCCGCAGCTGGCGAGCTCAGTTGTGAAGTAACTTCCACATAGTAAAATTAATACCCCGAAAAAGAAAATATGTTACACCTTGTTGGATAAGTCTTACATATTTTACAGATTATCGAGCTTTTTCAGGAACAAATTATTTGAAAGTTGTTGATTAAAAAAACCAAAATGAAACCCAGGAACTACCTCATTATTGGCGGCACCTCAGGCATTGGCGCTGTTCTGTCCGAAACCCTCTCAAAGGAAGGCCCTCAATTATTTATCGTTTCGCGCAGCGAGGCTCCGGATTTGCCCGAAGGCGCAAAACATCTTAAAGCGGACATCCTTGATCTGCAAATCGATCTTAGCAGCTTTCTTCCCGAGGTGCTTCACGTGGATGGGGGCTATGGGGCGCTGAAGGTTTGAGTCGCGCTAAATAAAAAATCTGCCTGAATAGTGGTAGTTTTGCAATTAAACAGCAGAACTTTATGAGACCATATATTCTGGCCGAGAAAAACTGGGATGCCCTGAAAGAGGAGAAAATTGAACTGGCAATTTTGCCATGGGGAGCCACCGAGGCGCATAATTATCACCTCCCCTATTCAACCGATAACATTGAGTCGGACTTTATTTCGGCAGAAGCCGCCAGAATCGCCTGGAATAAGGGAGCTAAGGTGATGGTGTTTCCAACCATTCCCTATGGCATAAATACCGGCCAGCGCGATATTTACCTGGATATAAGCATAAACCCAAGCACACAGTTGGCCATCCTTTCTGACATTGTGGATGGGCTAAATTATTACCGGAAAGGAATTTAATTATGGATAAGATAGTGATAAACAATAATATTCGCACTTTGCGCTTCATGGCCAATGAAATGACCCAACAGGAACTTGCCGATAAAACAGGCGTTTCACGACAAACTATTGTTGCCATTGAGAACGGTAAATATTTCCCCACTCTTGAACTCGCTTTTCGTATTGCACGTGTTTTCAAAGTGCCCTTTGAGGATATTTTCACCACTGAGTTCCAGCCTGATCCGAAAAAACCCGGGAAAATCGAAAATTAAATAATATCGCTGAACGAATTGAGAACCAAAGTCAGAAAATTTTCGGGTAATTTACTTCGACTTATTAAAATACCGGTTCTAAATACGTAATAATACGGTTATCCAACATAATAAAAATCGTAATTTCGGAGCCGTAATAATTCTTTTTCAGGATAACCAAACCAGCCCGCCATTATGCTAACCGATTTTCTGACCCGCTTGGGAGATCTCATCGACTATGTAAACAATTACATTCAGTTCTTGCTTCTGGTTTTTGCCATTGCTGCCGGGCTGATTTTTTTTACCATTCCTTATATAAGGCCGCTGCGATGGCTCCTGGGTCCTCTTGGGTTGAGATTTACCGAAGTTATTAGCGTGTTATGGATTTGCTACAACAGCCCCCGCAAACTCATACGGGTATATATTGAACTGGCCATTTTCCATACGGGCGGGCAGCACCAAAACCGGCAATGGTGGCGAAAGTTTCGCCGCACTTTCAAGCGTTTTTTGGATGATCAGGGCGATTCAGGACCTTACGTTGCAAAAATTGATACGTGCTTCGATGTGGCTTCCGCCGAATTTAACGAACTGGTAAAAGCGTATTTCGATTTTTTCAAGCAAAACAAGGCCAGCGACAAGTTTGCCATACCGGCCGATGAGCCGGTTTCCTTCATTATTCAAACAGAGATAAACGAAGGCTTTATTGTGCCCATAACCTTTATTACTGGTCTGAACGACCGCTATGATGAGGACTGGGAGAAGATCCTCGGCAACTATTTCACTGCTTTTGGCGATGAACAGCCACCTGAAACGGCCATTCTGCCCGAGGAACTTTATTTCACCTACAACTGGCTAATGTGGGGACCCAGCTACCAGATCAAATACGCTCCGCAAAAAAACAAGCTGATACAATATGGGTTTGGCGATGAGTCGAACTCAGTGAATATTGTGTTGAAAAATGACCAGGTTGGAAACAGCCTCTGGGAAATGATTTGTCATGAAGGCGATGAAACCCAGGGAAAGAAATTCGGTTATAATTGCATGATACGCGGCCGCCTGGTCGACACCTCAGAGTATTACAACTACAAGCGCGATGAGATGGACTTGCGCGCCATGCCATTCCTGAAAAGACTCTCGGCCGAATCGCTGGGCGTTTCATTTCTTATGGAACTGGAGTATTATGAAGTGAAGCATAGCCTGAAAGCCGACAATTATTTTTTCTCTGCTTACCTGTGGATCATGTTTGCCTTGGTTGACCAAACCAATCCAGGGTTCACCCCAAGAAAAAGCGTCACCTTTTTTGAACACGCCAACCTGGCCGACACCACCAATTATCATTTTCTGGCAAATACCCTGGTGGAGAAATGCATTGGCCATTTTCAATACATTGCCTCCCACAAAGACTATAAAGTAAGAAAATACCAGCTTTGTCTTTCGATGAATACTTATATTGAAAGTCTTTTCCTGAAACGCCTTCAAGAAATCAGAAAGGAAAACCCCAATGGCTGGTTCAGCACCAATCTGTCAACTGAAACGCCATTTTCTATTAGTGAAATTCTCGACACTTTTGACAATTACTTTGTAAGCCAGGAATCAGAAGTTGAAGTGGTGGGAGTGCAGGCTGGCAATAAAGAAGGCATTCGTCACCTTTGTAATTTCTATGCCGACACCTATCTTTCGGAGTTCGAAAACCTGCCTTCGGCCCTTTCGCTCGACCGCATGTTTGCGCTTATGCGAAGGAAACCGGAAGAATGCAATTTCCACGTTTCTTTGGCAATGAGTGCTGAGGGGGAGGTGATTGGTGGAGCAACCTCATTATATATGCCCGAATCGCGTTGCGGGGTGATAGACAGTATAGCCGTGGGGCAAAACTTCCGGAACAATGGTACGGGTAAGCGCCTCATAAACCATTCGCTGCAAATGCTCAGGCAGGATGCCCTCCAAAAGAACGGGCGGGGTCTTCAGTTCCTGCTGGCAAGGGTACCACACGAAAGCGATCAGCAAACACTCAGAAAATTCAGGTTTTGGGCAAACAACGGATTCATGCACCTGCCCGAAAACACAAGGCTCAATCATCATGGTTGGGCTATCCATATGCTTACCGACGAAACTCCGGCAAGTTTGCCAAAAACGGAAGTTGAAAAAGCAATTAGCGAATACGAGCGGCTGGCTTCCGATACAGGGGTTTAGGCAAGAAAAATCAGAACAGATATTTCTGAGGCCGCCAATTTTCCGGGTCCTTCCAGATTTTTTGGCGTAGCAATTGGTAATCCGCTTCGCTTCCACTTAACTGAACCTGATCATGGTCATCGAGCCATGAAATCTGCCGCTCAAAATCTGGATCACCGGCAGCCTCCCTGCCTTTGAAAACGGCTATCACAAAAAATCTTTCGAGGTGGGCTTTTACCAATGCTGATGGAATGGGGTTAAGCTTTCCTGCCCTAACATTGAAAGTGAGGTTTATACATGGCTCCATACCGGGGTTTAGAGGCGGCTGCACATAATTAAAGTTCAGTCGCTTGTAACCAAGCCGGTCCCACCATTTCAGCCTTTCACACTGATCGATTAGCGCATTCAGGTTGTCAGAAAAATATTCTTCGGCGGTCATAAGTTCGGGTGCGTTTTGCTCACAGAAAAACAACACCTCACCGCCTCCGCAAAACTTCCGGGCATAATCCTCGGTTAGCCCAAGCAGGTATGTTGCGATACCCAGGCTGCGGTATTCGGGCTTTACAAAAATGTAAATGATATGGTTGGTGCCGCTGAATCCATATGCTTTCTGAAGATTCTCCGAAAGCAAATAGGTGCTGAAGTCAACGCCAGCAATGATCTGTCCCTGCTCTGGTTCACGAAGGTAAAGCCATGTTTCTTCATGTGGCCCATATCGCTCAATAAACAAAGGATCAGTGTTTAACGCAAGGGTTGCCTCAAAGCCTTCAAAAGTTTCAGTCTCGTCGGGTAAGGTAAAAAATGAGGCGTAAAAATCATACAATTTAGGAAAGTCAGGGTGGCCCTGCCGGTTGATCATTCCGAGATTCAGAGACTCGCGAAATAATGCAGGATCGCCAAAGCTGTTCATCACCTCGAGCCTCACTTCGTTTTGCCTGGCCCGGGCTTCAGCAACGGCCGCGTCAAATTGCAGCATCAAAGTTTGGACACTCATAAAACAAATTTGCTGGCAAGTTAGCAAAATATGAAATTGTTTTTTGGTTTTTCCTGGTAATTAGGCTAATTTTCAACATTCAATTCACTTATTTCAACCGTTTGATTTTATGGACCTCCAGTTTTATTTCCTTTTGTTCATTGCTTTGCTTGCAATAATCTCCATTATTCTGATGCTGGTTTTTCTCCCGAAAGGGAAAAGAGAAAGAGAAAAACTGGAGGCCCGCCTGGCCGAACTCTCCCAAGCCATAACCAGGTTTGAAGCCGGGCTAAAAGAAGACTTCCGCATGAACCGCGAGGAGATTGCCAATTTAACGCGCGACAACCGCAAGGAGTTGAACGACAGCCTGAAGGACCTTCGCGATGAACTGGCACGCACCCTTAAAGCTCTGAACGAAAGCAACCTGCAGCAGCTTAGCCTCATCAACACCCAGGTGCAGGACAAGTTGAAATTATTAACCGATCAGGCCAAGACAGACAATACCCAAATGCGGGAATCGCTCGAAAAAGTGATGAAAAATTTTCAGGAGTCGTTCGACAAGAATGTGGCTTCATTTAATGATCTGCAGCGAGAAAAATTTGGACAACTCGAGGTGACACAAAACAAGCTGGTTGAGAATACTGAGAAGAAGCTGGAACAGATGCGCGAAACCGTAGATGAGAAGCTGCAAAAAACGCTCAACGAGCGCCTGGGGCAGTCGTTCGAACTAGTGGGCAAGCAACTGGAGAGTGTGCAAAAAGGGCTCGGCGAAATGCAAACCCTGGCCCAGGATGTGGGCGGCCTGAAACGGGTGCTTAGCAATGTGAAGGCCCGCGGCGGCATTGGCGAAGTACAACTGGCCATGCTACTTGAGCAGGTGCTGGCCCCCGAACAATACGACTCCAACGTGAAAACCAAAAAAGGCTCGGCCGATGCCGTGGAGTTTGCCATCAAGCTTCCCGGCCGCGACGACAGCCTCGAGTCGGTTTACCTGCCCATCGACGCCAAGTTCCCAAAAGACGTGTATGAAAAAATGCTCGATGCTTATGACGTGGCCGACCCGGCCATGATTGAGGCAGCCAGCAAAACCCTTGAAATTACCATCAAGAAAATGGCCCGCGACATTCACGAAAAATACATTGACCCACCCAACACCACCGATTTTGCCATCATGTTTTTGCCTTTCGAGGGCATTTATGCCGAGGTGGTGCGTCGTGCCAGCCTGCTTGAGCAATTGCAGCGCGAGTTCAAAGTGATCGTTACCGGACCAACCACCCTGGCCGCCATTCTCAACAGCCTGCAAATGGGCTTCCGCACACTGGCCATACAGAAACGCAGCGGAGAAGTATGGAAAATACTTGGAGCCGTAAAAAAAGAGTTTGAAAACTTTGGCGGTATGCTCGAAAAAGCCCAAAAGAATGTACAAACGGCCAGCAACCAAATCGACGAAGTGATGGGCAAACGCACCCGCGCCATTCAGCGAAAGCTAAAAAGCGTTGAAACAATAAGCAGCGCCGAAGCCAGCCTGATTTTGCCTGAAGTAAACAACATGGACGATGGCGGTGAAGGTGAGGATGATAATGTATAACACGATTTAAACAACTCCCTTTCAGGGAAAAATTTTGAGCACCCCATGAACAAAACCCTTTCGCAGCGCCTCGTTTCGCTTGATGTCTTCCGCGGCTTCACCATTGGAGGCATGATCATTGTAAACTATCCCGGCAGTTGGGGTCATGTGTATTCGCCCCTGCTGCACAAGCCATGGCATGGCATCACCCCTACCGACCTGATTTTTCCTTTCTTTTTGTTTATTGTGGGCGTCAGCATTGCGCTTGCCTACACAAAACAGCTGGAAAAAGGCTTGCCTCTTCCGGGTATCTACCGAAAAATCCTTTTCAGAGGATTAAAAATATTTGCCGTGGGCATTTTTCTGAACCTTTGGCCCTATTTCAACTTTACCGAACTCAGGGTGGCTGGTGTGCTGCAGCGCATTGCCCTGGTATTTGTGGCATGTGCGTTTCTATTTGTTGGAACCAAATGGAAAACGCAGGCCATAGTGGGAACAGCCATTTTGATAGTTTACTGGCTGGCGCTGATGTTTATTCCGACTCCCGGTTACGGACAGCCCATGCTTGAGCCTGGCGCCAACCTGGCCGCTTGGGTCGACAGTTTTCTTTTGCCCGGCCGCATGTGGCAAGTCACATGGGACCCCGAAGGCCTGCTAAGCACCCTGCCCGCCATTGCAACCGGCATAACAGGTATGCTGGTAGGTAAGATTATTTTAAGCCCCTATAGCCATGAAAAAAAAGTGACCTGGATGTTCCTGGCAGGATTTCTTGCCAGCATCATCGGTTATGTGTGGAGCCTGCACTTCCCGCTCAATAAGCCCATTTGGTCCAGCTCGTATGTAATGGTAACCTCAGGTATGGCCAGCATGGCCCTGGCAGCATGTTACTACCTGATCGATATAGAGAAAAAAACCTTTGGCACAAAACCCTGGGTTATTCTCGGCACCAATGCCATTGCGGTGTATGTGCTTGCGGGCTTGCTCTCGCTAATTTTCTATCGACTCAACTTCGGCGGACTTCCACTCAGCCAGCATGCCTTCCAATGGCTTACCGGAATTGGCATCGCCCCAAAACTTGCAAGCCTGTTGTATGCATCGTTTTTTCTCGGCATCCTGTTTATTCCGGCAACCATCCTTTATCGCAAGAAAATATTTATCAAACTGTAGCATAAAAAAACCAACGTCATGAAAAAAATGATCGCGCTGTGGCTTCCGGCCCTGCTGCTTCTCAATCTGTCAGGTTGCAAAAAAGACCTGATTACTTCCATGGAGTCCCCTTCCGGGGAAATTAAGATCGAGGTGTTTACACTGGCCGACGGACAGGCCGCTTATACCGTTCAATACCAGGGGAAAATGATGGTGGATACTTCGGGTCTCGCCTTTGAGTTCCGTGATGACCCACCCCTGAAAACCGGCCTGAAAATTCTGGGAACCGATACCCGACAGTTCTCCGAAACCTGGGAAATGCCCTGGGGCGAACAACGCTTTGTAGATAACCACTTCAATGAACTCAAGTTGGCTTTCGCCGAAAAAGAAGGCCTGAAAAGGAAGTTCGATTTGGTTTTCCGCGTTTACGACGATGGGTTGGGCTTCCGTTTCGAATTCCCTGAGCAGGAAAACATGGGCGAAGTGTTTATTACCGAAGAGCGCACCCAGATTAACCTTACAGGCGACCACAAAGTGTGGTGGACACCCGGCGACTGGGACATTTCTGAGCACCTTTACAGTACAACACTATTTAGTGAGATTGATGCCCTGAGCAAACGCAGCCACCCCAATCTTGCGCAAACGCATATACCGGAAAATGCAGTTAACACACCGGTTACTATGAAAACCAATGACGGCGTGTACCTGAGCTTTCACGAAGCTGCCCTGGTCAATTATTCATCCATGACGCTTGCCATTGACCCCGAAAACCTGGGCATGACCACCAATCTGGTGGGCTCTTGGCGCGATTACAAAGTGGAGCAGAAAACCCCGTTCAATACTCCCTGGCGCATGATTCAGATTGCTGATCGCGCCGGCGATCTAATCGAATCAAAACTGATTCTCAACCTGAACGAACCCAGCAAAATTGAAGACACTTCCTGGCTCAAGCCCATCAAATACGTGGGAATATGGTGGGAGATGCACCTCGACATTTCGACCTGGGCTATGGCCGGTGGCCGCCATGGCGCCACCACCGACAATGCCTTGCGCTATATCGACTTTGCCGCGGACAACGGCATCGATGCCGTGCTCATCGAAGGCTGGAACACCGGTTGGGAAGACTGGATAGGCACGGCCAACCGCGAAGGCATATATGATTTCGTAACTCCTTATCCCGACTATGACATCGAAGCAGTTGTGAATTACGGCAGAGCCCGGGGGGTGGATATTATTATGCACCACGAAACTTCCGCAGCCGTAACCACTTACGAGCAGCAACTCGACACTGCTTATAAACTTATTGAACATTTGGGCATAAATGCTGTTAAAACAGGGTATGTAGGCACCATTATCCCCGAAGGAGAATATCATCACAACCAATTTATGGTAAATCATTACCAAAAAGTGATCGAAACAGCAGCCCGGCACAAAGTGGCAGTCAACTCGCACGAAACGGCCATGGCATCAGGCCTTAGGCGTACCTGGCCCAACAAATTTTCCATGGAAAACCTTCGCGGTCAGGAATTTAACGCCTGGGCCAGCGACGGTGGCAACCCGCCAGAACACCTCACCATCGTGCCCTTTACCCGCATGCTGGCCAGCCCCATCGATTATACTCCCGGCATTTTTAACATCAAACTCGGACCAACCAAGCCCGACAACCAGGTAAACACCACACTGGCGCATCAACTGGCCCTTTATGTGGTGCTGTACAGCCCCATTCAAATGGCCGCCGATTTGCCCGAAAACTATGAAGGTCATCCCGCATTTCAATTCATTAAGGATGTGGGGGTTGACTGGGAACAAACCAGGGTGCTCGATGGCGAAATTGGCGAGTTTGTAACCATTGCACGCCAGGAGCGTGAAACCGGAAACTGGTTCCTGGGTAGCGTAACCAACGAGGACAAAAGAAATATTACCGTTAGAACCGACTTCCTGGAGCCCGGCTTCACCTATCTTGCAAGGATCTATGCCGACGCCCCTGATGCGCATTGGTTTGATAACCCAACCGATTACAAGATTGAAGAAATGGAGGCAACCTCACAAAGTTCTTTGAACCTTTTGCTGGCTCCCGGTGGTGGGGTAGCCATAAGTTTTCACAAAAAGAATTGAAACAATAGGCTTTTTTACTGAAACAAAAAGGTGTTTTTGTTTCCCAAAATGAGAAAACGCCTTCACACAAACGAAACTAAAACATTAAAATATTTTTTGTAACTTTCTGATCTTAAACCAAAAAACTAAAAACTAATTTGGTGGCATTGCAATTGTGTTTGCATTGTTTTCAGAAAACCACCCAGGAATGAATAAATATTAACCTTAAATTGAAGATTTATGAAGACGACCAAACTGTTTTTCATTGGAATTTTATCGGCAGCCATGCTTTTTCAGGGCTGTAAAACCCTGAACAGCACCCAGAAGGGCGCTGCCATAGGCACCGCCGCTGGTACTGCTGCAGGCGCCATTATTGGACGGGCCTCAGGAAATACTGCTGCTGGAGCGGTGATCGGAGCTGCCGTAGGTGGTACTGCTGGTGCCATTATTGGCAACCAGATGGACAAGCAAGCCCAGGAGATTCAGGAACAAATTCCGGACGTAAATGTAGAAAGAGTAGGCGAAGGCATTGTGGTTGAGTTTACCAACGATATTCTTTTTGGTTTCGACAGCTTCGCACTGACTGCACAGGCAAAAGAGAACCTCGACAAACTGGTGATTATCCTCAACAGGTATCCCGATACCGATATTGAAATTCATGGCCACACCGACAGCGTGGGTGCTGCCAGTTACAACCAGACTCTCTCTGAGCGCAGGGCAGGTGCCGTGGCCGATTATCTTATTACCCAGGGTGTCATGGCCGGCCGCCTCACCATTATTGGCTTTGGCGAAGAGCAGCCAAAATACAGCAACGAAACGGCTGAAGGACGGGCACAGAATCGACGCGTAGAGTTTGCCATCACCGCAAACGAAAAAATGCTGCAGGATGCAGAGCGTGAAGCTGCCGGCAACTAAAGGCTTTGAATCCAAGTTTTTTAGAATAATTTGTTAACCCTAAAATTCAAATGGTTAGCAGCAATTGCTTTTCTCCTCCTGGCCGGCTTCACTGCCCAGGCCCAGGGGGTTTCCTTCGGGCTTAGGGGAGGTTTTGACCTTCAGAATATTAATGGAAAAGACTATGGCATCCTTGAAAATAGCCTGGTTCCCCGGTTTAATGCCGGTTTGGTGCTCGAAATCCCGGTGGCCCCCGACTTCTTCTTCCAGCCCGGCCTGCTATACTCCACCAAGGGAGCCAAAACGGATAAACTATTCGGACTTGAAAATCTTGCCATCAATTATACCTTAGGATATATCGAACTACCCTTGAGCTTTTTGTATAAGCCGGTGCTGGGCAACGGAAGGTTTTTCCTTGGATTTGGACCATATCTTGGTTACGGTATTACCGGTAAAGCAAAATATAAATTAAACAGCATTTCCTACAACGAAGACATCGATTTTACCAGCGAATACAACGGAAGTCTGCAATTGAATAAATTCAAGCCTTTCGACTTTGGTGCCAATGTGTTCTTCGGATACGAACTGGCTGGTGGCCTCTCCTTCCAGATAAACACCCAGCTTGGTCTGGTCGAAATCAATGCTGAAAACACTTCGAATAGCACTGAAGCCAGTTTTAAAAATGCCGGCTTCGGTATTTCGCTGGGATACAGGCTTTAAGACCCCGTATCAACAATCCTTTAAAAAGCGTGGCTACAGCAGCTGCGCTTTTTTTATTCCCCTAAAGGAGGCAAATTCCTTTTCGGGCTATCCGAATTTTATTAGTTTTACCCTTCCGGAAAAAAATCTCGTGCAAGAATGAAAAGCTACCCTTCACCCGCTGCCTTGGCTTCGCGCTTCATCAACCATACGGGTTGCCATATTTTCCTTACGGGAAAGGCGGGCACGGGTAAGACCACCTTTCTGCGCAAAATTGTGGAATATACCCACAAAAAGTCAATTGTTGCTGCCCCAACAGGCATTGCCGCAATTAATGCCGGAGGCGTTACCCTTCACTCACTTTTTCAGCTTCCGTTCGGATCGTTTTTGCCCTCGCTGCAGGGCGTGGACCGCACCAGCCTCAGCACCCAGATCAACACCCCGCAGAGCCTTATTGGCAAAATTCAGTTGCACGCCACCAAACGCAACATGCTCAGGGAACTCGAACTGCTCATTATCGATGAGGTGAGTATGCTGCGGGCCGACCTGCTCGATGCCATCGACACCATTTTGAGGCATGTGCGCCGAAAAAGGGACTTGCCATTCGGCGGGCTGCAAATCCTGTTTATCGGCGACCTTTGGCAGTTGCCACCGGTGGTTAAAAACGACGAATGGGAGCTACTCAGGTGGCACTACTCCTCCATGCATTTTTTCGAGGCCAAGGCGCTAAAGCAACAACCCCCGCTTTATATTGAACTAGAGAACATATACCGCCAAAGCGATCTGCGTTTCATTGAGCTGCTCAACAACCTGCGCAACAACCAGCTCAGCACCAGCGACATGGCCCTGCTCAACAGCCACTACCAGCCCGGATTCGACCCCACCGAAAACGAAGGCTGGATATTTCTTACCACCCACAACCAGAAGGCTGACCAAATAAACCGCAAAGCCCTCGAAAAACTCAGGGGCAAGGTGTACCGTTTCGACGCCAGGGTAGATGGCGACTTCAACGAATCGCAGTTTCCTGTCGAATACACCCTCGAGCTGAAAATTGGCGCCCAGGTCATGTTCATAAAAAACGACTACTCGGGCGAGCGACGCTACTTCAACGGAAAGATCGGTATTGTGGACGACATCAGCGATGACACGGTTGTGGTGCGTTTTACTGACGGTTCGCCTTCCACGGAAGTGGAGCCTTACACCTGGGAAAATAAAAAATTCAGCCTGAACCAGACCACCAACGAAATTGAAGAAAAAGTGGCCGGCACTTTCACGCACCTGCCCCTGAAGCTGGCATGGGCCATCACCATTCATAAAAGCCAGGGCCTCACCTTCGACAAGGCCGTGATCGATGTGTCGGGCGCCTTTGCTTCGGGACAGACCTATGTAGCCCTGTCGCGCCTGCGTAGCCTCGAGGGGCTGGTGCTTACGGCCCCATTTCCCAACCGCAGCCCCGGCCTCGACCCTTCGCTGGTAAGTTTTGCACACAGCAAGCCCGGCAACGAAACCCTGATGCAACGCCTGAACAGCGAAACCAACCTGTTTGTTGGCAGGGAGGTGCAGCACACTTTTGAACTGGCCCCCATGGTATGGGCCTTCGAAGACTTTGTAAAGAGCTACAACAAAGACGAGAAGCGCTCGGCAAAACAGGCTTTCAAGCACTTTGCGGCAGCCTGGCTCGAAGAGGTGAAAAGCCTGAAGGAGGTGGCAGGCAAATTTCTGAACCAGCTTTCGCGACTGGGCGCCCTCTCGCAAAGAGACCAGTTTCCGCTATTGCATCAGCGCCTGCAGGCAGCTACCGATTATTTTGAACCGCTGCTGAAAGAATTGTCGGAGAAAATCTTTGCGCACACCAAAGAAGTGAGCGGTCAGAGCGGCATGAAAAAATACTCGGCCGAACTTCGCGATCTCGAAAGCGTGGTGTATGCCCGGCAGCAAGCCATGCACAAGGTAGTACTGTTAGTAAAATCGGTACTCGAAAACAATGAGCTGACCAAAAAAAGCCTGAAAAACCGTGGTAGGCAGCTCGAACGAGAACTAATGGCAGCCGCAGCAGAAACCGAAAAAGGCAGCCGCGGTCGCAAAAAGAAAAGCAAACAGCCCGCCGGGAAAAAGGAACCCAAACCCCACTCTCGCGACATCACCTTTGATCTGTTCAAAAAAGGACTTGGCATTGAAGCCATTGCCCTAACACGCTCACTGGCCGAATCGACCATAGAAGGCCACCTGGCCTGGTTTGTGGAGCAAGGCAAGCTGGAAGCCTCCCGGTTTGTGGAACAGGAAAAAATAGATCAGATCATTGCAGCTTCGAAAGCCGTAGAAAGCACCCGACTGGGTGATGTAATGGCCGTATTGGGTAGCGACTTTTCCTATAGCGAGGTAAGGTTCGCAATGGCAGAGTTAAATTTCAGAAAGTTGTAACCAACATCTGAGAAAATGGCAGCCATTTTTTAAGAAGCAGTCAACGCTTCAATAAATTCAGGTGGCTTAATGGGTTAACAAAGCCCGGAAAAATTGTTCGGGGTTTTTCTTTTCTATTTTTTTACCTTTGCCACGCCAACACAGGCCCCAAACTACCTTAAGCAATGGATTGGAACACCTTTTTCGAACTGTTTTTGCAAAACCTAAGTGAATCTTCCATTTGGGAGATCGTTGCCGTGGTATTTGGCATACTCAGCGTATGGTTTGCCCGCAAGGCCAACATCCTGGTTTACCCAACAGGCATTGTAAGCACCGTCATCTATATTTTCATTTGCTTCTTTGCCCAGCTCTACGCCGACATGGGCATCAATGTTTTTTACACCAGCATGAGCATTTATGGTTGGTATATGTGGACCCGCAAAGACGAGAACCAAAAGGTGTTGCCCATCCGCTGGAATACCAAAAAAGAGCAAGCCCTGGGAATTTTAATGATCCCGGTGCTGTATGTGATCATTCTTGGACTGATCTGGATCTTTACACGTAACGATCCGGGCGGTTATATGCAAACCTACGTGCCATACGTTGACTCCTTCACTACCTCCATTTTCCTGATTGGCATGTGGTACATGGCTCGCAAAAAAATCGAAAACTGGATTTACTGGATTGTTGGAAACATCATCTCCATTCCCCTGTATTTCATCAAAGGGCTTGTATTCACCAGTTTCCAGTTTGTTATTTTCCTGATCATTGCCATAATGGGCCTGATTGAATGGAAACGCATGTACGACGCCACAAAAAATCAGTTGGTTTAAAGCACCTTCTCCAGCACAAACTGCATTAAGGCCACATCGGCCGCAGCCCAATCGAGCTTTTGTAGTTCCTCGCGGGCAAACCAGCCTGTGCCCGCATGCTCATTGGCCGTATGTACTTTGGTTTCAAGGCTGCACAAAAAGGGAATCAACTCTAAGGAAAAAGAAGGATAATCATGGAAAAAGGAAGGCAATTTCTTTTCGATGCTTACCAGCATTTCAAGTTCTTCGTTAAGTTCGCGGAACAGGCATTCTTCGTCCGACTCTCCGGGCTCCACTTTCCCGCCCGGAAATTCCCACTTCAGGGCCTGCTGGGCTCCGGGCCCGCGCTGGGCAGCAAAGATCTTGTCGCCATCCTTAATAATGGCACAGGTAACCCTGATCATGCAATTACTTTTTGTTGAAAAGATTCATGGTGCGTTCAGCGCCCTGCATGCCAAAACTAATCACCATTTCGGTGGCCATTTTTATGCGGGGATCGATGATTTCGCGTTCTTCAGGCTCCCATTTGCCCAACACATATTGCGACTGAAAGCCCTTGGGATAGTCGGCTCCAATGCCAAAACGCAAACGGGCAAATTGGTCGGTGCCCAGCATATCGATAATATGCGAAAGGCCGTTGTGCCCTCCGGCCCCGCCCTTGGCTTTCATGCGCAGGGCACCCAACGGAAGTGCTACATCATCGACCACTACCAGCAGGTTTTCTAGCTCAATTTTTTGCTGAGTCATCCAATAATGAATGGCCCGCCCGCTAAGGTTCATGTATGTGGAAGGCTTCAGCAAAATAAAAGTGCGTCCTTTAAATTTAAACTCGGCCTTGTCGCCGTATCGGGCCGGAGAAAACACCACCTCCTTTTCCTTTGCCAAAAGGTCGAGGATCATAAATCCAATATTATGGCGGGTTTCGTGGTATTCGGGGCCAATGTTGCCCAAACCTGCAATGAGGTACTTCATGCTAATAACAGTTTTTTTTGGCGCTGCAAAATGATAACAGATTCCTGTTGTAAAAATAAACCAAAAGGCCCGTTTATAAAAACTTAAAAAGGCACAAGGGATTCGCCTTGTGCCTTTTATTTTCTCAAGAAAAAAATGATGTTATTCTTCGGCTGCCGGAGCAGGTGCTTCGCTTTCGGTTCCTTCTTCCTCTTCTTCTTCATCGCCAACAGAAGCTACCACGCGGGTCGATTTTACCATTACAATCACTGCGTTGGCAGGATCCATAAATTCCAGCTTATCCGATTCAAGCTGACTTACTTTAAAGGCATCGCCAATATTCAGTTTTGAAATGGAAACGTCAATTTGGTCGGGCAAGTCGCCGGGAAGGCCTTTAACCTTCACCTTGCGCAATTTAATATGAAGCTTACCACCCTTCAAAACACCAGGGCTAACTCCTGAAAGTTTAACAGGAATGTCAACTTTTACCGGTTTGTCTTCAAAAATTTGCAGGAAGTCGGCATGGAGAATGTTTTCGCTCACCGGGTGAAACTGAATATCTTGCAACACTGCGGTGAATTTTTTGCCGTCGATTTCAAGGTCGATCAGACATGCCTCGGGGGTATACACCACATCCTTAAAGGCTTTTTCGGAGGCTGTAAACATGATCTGATCTTTACCGCCATACAATACACAAGGCACCATGCCTTCGCGGCGCAGGCGCTTAGCATCTTTTTTCCCTACGTTCTCGCGGAGAGAACCGCTCACAGATACTTTTTTCATAATGTTAATTACTAATTGGTTAAAAAAATTTGGGAAACCATAACTCCCCAAAAAAATTGCCTGCAAAGATAACACTTTGCAGGCAATTGGCTATGAATATTTTATAAAAAACTTACAGCATGGTTGAGAACTCGAAATGCGAGCTGATGCTTTGATGAGAATGCACCCGCTGAATAACGTCGGCAAAAAGCTTGGATGCACTCAGCACCGTAATCTTTGGTGATTCGCAGGCCAGCGGTATGGTGTCGGAAACAATGACTTCATCAAATACGCTGTTGTTGATCCGTTCGAGGGCTTTTCCGCTGAATACGGGATGCGTGCAAATGGCCCGCACACTGGTGGCCCCGTTGTCCATCATCATTTGTCCGGCTTTTGTAATGGAGCCGGCTGTGTCAATAATATCGTCCACCAGCACCACGTCCTTGCCTTTCACATCGCCAATCAGCATCATGCGGTCTACCTCGTTGGGCTTAATGCGCTGTTTATAGCAGATAACCAGCTCAGAGTTCATAAACTTTGCATAGGCTCCGGCACGTCTGGTGCCGCCGGTGTCGGGCGAAGCCATAACCAGGTTGGGCAGGTTAAGCTTTTTGAGGTAGGGTACAAAAATGGCCGATGCATACAAATGATCGACCGGCACATCAAAAAAGCCCTGTATCTGGTCGGCATGCAGATCCATGGTAATCACCCTGCTAACACCTGCAGCGGTAAGCAGGTTGGCCACAAGCTTGGCACCTATGGGTACGCGGGGCTTGTCTTTGCGATCTTGCCGGGCCAGGCCAAAATAAGGAATAACGGCCACCACCTGGTTGGCCGAGGCACGCCGGGCTGCATCGATCATGAGCAAAAGCTCCATCATGTTTTCGGCCGGGGGAAATGTGCTCTGCACAATAAAAACTTCTTTCCCCCTCAGGGTTTCCTCAAAAGAAGGCTGAAACTCACCATCAGAAAACCGTGCAACAATCTCTTTTCCAAGAGGTATTCCATAGTGTTCTGCAATTTTTTGAGCCAGGTAGCGAGATGCCGAACCGGAAAAAATTTTGACGACCGAGGACATAGCGAGCGGTTTTGTGGTAAGAAAGAATGATTGGGTTCCGCAAAAATAGAAATAATATCAGACTTAGTCCTTTAAGCCTGTTATGATTTTGGGAAAATTTTTTGTGGGAATGAAAGTATTGGTTAAATTTGCACACCTGAAAAAACGCGCTGTAAACCAGCTTTTGCCCGGGTGGCGGAATTGGTAGACGCGTTGGTCTCAAACACCAATGGTAGCAATACCGTGCCGGTTCGATCCCGGCCCCGGGTACTCTGTTAAAAGCCTCCTTCGCGGGAGGCTTTTTTATTGCGGGCTGTCGGTCGGTGCAGGCCTTATCGAATCGATCATTCGCCCGGTGCGCTCGAGCAACTCGCGCCGCTCCAGGTCTAAGCGAAGTGAATCTTCAATGCGTTGCTCTTCTCTTTGCTGGGCAGTGGGGCCGCAGGCCGTAAAAAACATCAAAGCAGAAAAAGAAAAAATGATGGCTGAAACCCTGAATAACGATCTTTTCATTTAACCTGGGAGTTGAATGGTTTGAACAAACTTACAAAAAATGCAGGATTTTTGGGGCCGAAATTTGCATAGGACCGTTATTTTATATAAATTTGCTTAATATGTAAACTCAAAAAACCATCACCATGACACATGCATTGCCCAAATTGCCGTACGAACCAAATGCCCTTGAACCGGTCATTTCGGCAAAAACCATTGAATTTCATTACGGTAAGCACCACCAGGCCTATGTAAACAATCTGAACAAGCTGCTGCCAGGCAGCCCTTTCGAAAGTGCCAGCCTGGAAGATATCATTAAGAAAGCCGAAGGGGGCATTTTTAATAATGCTGCCCAGGTATGGAACCACACCTTCTACTGGGAAAGTTTTTCCCCGAAAGGGGGCGCTGAGCCAAAAGGCAAGCTCATGGAAGCCATTGAAGAGGCCTTCGGAAGCTTTTCAAAGTTTAAGGAAGAGTTTTCCCAGGCTGCTGCCACCCTGTTTGGCTCCGGATGGGCCTGGCTTGTAAAAAACGAAGGCGAAAAACTCGAAATCGTGAAGGAAAGCAATGCCGGAAACCCTTTGCGCAGCGGCAAAAAACCCCTGCTCACCTGCGACGTGTGGGAACATGCCTACTACCTTGACTACCAGAACCGCCGGCCCGACTACATTGAGTCGTTCTGGAAACTTGTGAACTGGAGCAAAGTGGAAAGCAGACTGTAAGAAAAAAAGAGAGGGCCGCAAAAGCCCTCTCTTTCCCACAATTTATAACCACAAAACTTATACACTAAAAAACCAATAGAACATTTTAGGTATAGTTCTTTGCCTTGAAACAAAGGTAAAGTAAATGTCCTTTCCGCCTGATTTAAAAAAAGTTAAAGGGGTGTTAAATTGTGTTAAACCCCCTAATGCCATTCCTTTACAACTTACTTTTGCAATGAAACCAGGGCTTGGTATATAACGTAGAAACATTTGGGTTTTACCAAACCCCTTTACCACAAATTTGTTTTTTTTTGGCATGAAGAAAAGGTTTATCATTTTGCTTATTGTTGCCATAACCGTTTCATTGCTTGGATTGGTGGGTATCCAAATTTACTGGATTAAAAATGCCCTTTCGGTAAAGGAAATGAATTTTGACCGTGGGGTGGGCGAAGCGGTAAGCAAAGCCATCTATAAGTTCAACAAGATAGAGATGGCCCGAAAACTCCTGCTGCAGCAGGAAAGAAATGCCCAGATGAACAAATACTACGAGTTGCTCGACTCGCTCAACCGCGAATACTACAATGCCATTGTGAACCCGGCCGGCCAGCAGGAAACCGGCGCCGACATCAATGCTTCCTATATCCGCGAGTCGTTTCAACTCAATATCAGTGAACAAGAAAACGGGCAACAGATAAGGGCATTCGACACCTCCTATGTGCGCGAGTCAGTGTTCGGGGGCAACCAGCCCGGATACCTTCCCAACCAGGACGCAACGGCTAACGAAGATCCAATACGGCTGTTTTTTGAGCGCAGCAAGTTTATCAACGACATGTTCGACGACATGTTTTCCAACAGGTTCTCTTTTCAGTTTTCGGGCGAAGAAAGCATTGGCGTGCTCGACTCCCTGCTCAATACCGAACTCAAGAGCCAGGGAATAAAGACCGAGTACGATTTTGCAGTTTACAACCCAGCCTACAATGCCCTGGTTGCCGAAAAAACTGGCAAAAACACCCAGTCATTGCTACAAAGCCCCTACCAATTCAACCTTTTTCCCAACGACATCTTCATAAACCCAGAATTTCTGCTGATGTACTTCCCCCAGCAGAAAAGGTACATAGTGTCGCAGATAAATACCATGCTGGCTACCTCCTCGCTGTTTATCCTGGTTATAATTTCGTCATTCGCCTTTACCATTTTTACCGTAATCAGGCAAAAGAAGCTCTCGGTAATGAAAAACGACTTCATCAACAACATGACCCACGAGCTCAAAACGCCCATATCTACCATTTCACTGGCCTGCCAGGCTCTGAAAGATCAGGAAATCAACAAGTCGGAAGACCTTTACCAGAGCTATATCCGTATGATTGATGAGGAAAACCAGCGACTGGGGCTAATGACCGAAAAGGTCCTGCAAACGGCCATTATTGAAAAGGGCAAGCTAAGGCTCAACCGTACCGGGCTCGATGCGCACGACCTGATAAACGAGGCGGTGAGAAAGATCAGCCTGCAGGTGGAGGCCAAACACGGAAAAATTACTACCAATCTTAAGGCCGATTACAGTTTTATTGAAGCAGATAAAGTACATTTAACAAATGTATTCGTAAATTTGCTTGACAATGCCAACAAATATTCGCCCACGACCCCGCAAATTGAAGTCAGCACAGAGAACACCAGCCGGGGCATACTGGTGCATATAAAAGACCATGGCATTGGCATTAGCCGGGCAAACCAGAAAAAGATCTTTGATAATCTTTACCGCGTTTCTACCGGAAACATTCACGATGTGAAAGGGTTCGGGCTCGGCCTGAGTTATGTTAAAGCCATTGTGGAAAAGCATGGCGGCTATATTTCGCTCGAAAGCGAACTCAAGAAAGGATCACGTTTCAGCATTTTCATCCCTTTCGGTTTTAACGGATACCAAAAAGAAGATCAGGAATTATCTTAAAAAGCAACCATGGAAGAATCAAATATTAAGATTTTACTGGCCGAAGACGATCCCAACCTGGGAACCATCCTCAAGGCCTACCTGGAAGCCAAGGGCTTCCCCACCCGCCTTTGTGTAAACGGCCAGGAAGCCTATGAGGCATTCCTGAAAGAAGTCTTTCATTTTTGCATCCTCGATGTGATGATGCCCATAAAAGATGGCTTTACCCTTGCCAGGGAAATCCGCAAAGTTGACAAAAAGATTCCCATTCTTTTCCTTACGGCCAAAGCCATGCAGGAGGATATTATCGAAGGACTCAAAATTGGAGCCGACGATTACATAACCAAGCCCTTCAGCATGGAAGAACTGCTGCTGCGCATAAACGCCATTTACCGCCGCGCCAACCCCGAGCAGAGCGGCGATACCGACAAAACCTTGTTCCAGGTGGGCAAATATGTGTTTGATTACTCGCGGCAAACCCTAAAATTTGAAGACAACGAACAGAAGCTTACCTCTAAAGAAGCCCAGTTGCTGAAAATGCTCTGCGACCGCACCAACGACGTGCTCGACCGCTCCGAAGCCCTTACCAAAATCTGGCTCGACGATAACTACTTTAACGCCCGAAGCATGGATGTGTACATTGCTAAATTGCGCAAATACCTCAAGGAAGACCCCGAGGTGGAGCTCATCAACGTGCACGGAAAAGGTTTTAAGCTGGTGGTGAACCAGGACATATAACTTTTTAGCCGTTTGTTGCGGAAAGAATTTTCGTTCAAACTTTCCTTTCATTCTCAAATTTCTTATATTAGCCCATAAAATGCTGGCACAAGCCCGGCATTTTACGTTTTGATTTATTGTACCATGGAGGAAGAAAGGAAAATTTTTTCGCTTAGCGACCTTGCACGCAGCCTGCGTTCGGTTATCGAGCGCAACTATTCGGGCACCTATTGGGTAAAGGCTGAAATTGCCAAGCTAAACCATTATCCGCGCAGCGGCCATTGCTACCCCGACCTGGTGGAGAAAACCGGCGAACAAGTGGTGGCGCAGATGCGGGCCACGCTGTGGGCCGGCGATTATAAGATCATAAACCAGAAATTTATCGAAGTTACCGGAGAACCACTCAGCGAAGGCATGGCCATACTTTTTCAAACCAGCGTTACTTACCACCCGGTTTACGGTTTGTCACTGCAAATTCACCAAATCGAGCCCTCGTTTACCCTGGGCCAGATGGCCTACGAAAAACAAAAAACCATTGAACGGCTCAAGGCCGAAGGCATTTTCGACCGCAACAAAACCCTCGAAATGCCTTTGCTGCCGCGCAGGCTGGCAGTGGTATCGGTAGAAACCAGCAAGGGCTATCACGACTTTCTGAAAATTTTGGCCGGTTACAGTGAACGGTTCACCGTTTGGCACAAACTCTTTCCAGCACTTTTGCAGGGCGACAAGGCCGTGGAAAGCCTGACCGCACAGCTCAGGCTGATAAGAAAAAAGGCACACTTGTTCGACATGGCTGCAATAATACGCGGTGGCGGCGGCGATGTGGGCCTTAACTGCTACGATCATTACACGCTTTCGCGCGAAATCGCCAACTTCCCTATACCCATAATTACCGGCATTGGTCACGCCACCAACGAAACCATTGCCGAAATGGTGGCCTGGCAAAACAAAGTCACTCCTACCGATGTAGCCTATTTTGTAATTGGCCGTTTTGCAGAGTTCGAAAGCCGCACCCTGGCGGCCTTAAACATTATCAACAACAGATCGCAACAAATTCTGGGAACCGAAAACCAGCGCCTGATGCGTTCGGTCGGCTATCTGAAATCTTTCTCAACCAAAGCGCTTCAAAAAGAAAGTATAATGATGACCAGCCTGGTAAATGGCCTGCAAAGCAGCACTTTGAGGTTTATTGATAAGCAAGAAAGAGAGTTGGAACACTTGGATGCAAAAATCAATTTGCTGCGACCCGAAAAAATTCTGAAAAGGGGATTTTCCATTACGCTCTTTAACGGGAAAACTATAAAAAACGAGCATGAGCTTAAGCCCGGCGACCGGATAACCACAAGGCTTATGCAAGGAAGCATCGAAAGTATTGTTCAGCCAAAAACTACCGAAAATGAAAAATGAAACAACCTATTCAGAGGCCATTGAAGAACTGGAGGCCATTGTAAATGAAATAGAGAACGAGGATATCTCGGTTGATGTGCTTTCGGAAAAAGTGAAAAGAGCCTCTATTCTGATTGGCATTTGCCGAAAGGCACTGCACACCACTGAAGAGGAAGTGAAGAAAATTCTGGAAGAACTCAATCAGGATAAAAACCAATAAACCGGCCATTTGCAATGGAGAAAAACAATCCCTTCCTTTCATTTCACCAAAAACAAGAGGCCTCCTATTCCTTTAAGAGAATCTGGAATCCTTCCTGGTTCGAGGAAAATCGGCAGAAGAAAAACTATTTCGAAGGCTGGTATTTCAAATCGGTTAGTGAAAATGGCGGGCATTCTATGGCTTTTATTCCCGGAATATCAATAATGGAGCCGACAGCCACTCATTTGTGCAGGCCATTAATGGCAAAACCGGTCAGACGTGGTACTTCAGCTATCCGCTCGAAGCCTTTTAATATTCCGGCCAAGGTTTCTCTGTTGCAATGGGTCCAAACTTTTTTTCAGAAAAGGGATTTGAACTAGACTTGCCACATGAAATCGGCTTTTTAATGCGAAATTTGAATTTTTGAGAACCGGCCCGTTCCCCAGTATTGCTGCAGAAAAAGGCGAAAAAGGACATTTGAAAGCGCCCGTTTCAGGCAATATGGAGCGTGTGATTCATGAAAATTTCAACGCAAACATT
This sequence comes from Bacteroidales bacterium UBA4814, assembly GCA_002402465.1. Classification (GTDB taxonomy): domain Bacteria; phylum Bacteroidota; class Bacteroidia; order Bacteroidales; family UBA7960; genus UBA7960. The sequence continues at coordinate 149,370 of DHFW01000049.1, read as the reverse complement.
CAACGAAAACAGTTCGATCCTCAGGGAAATATACTTCTTAGGTGATTCAGACACTAATGCCGGCCTGGAAATGGTGGGCGAAGCCAGCATTCTTTCTCCCTGATCTTAAGCCCAGTATTATTGACAAATTATTCCGGGCAAACATTTGAATATCCCCGCTACCTTTGCTATCTTTGCATGCTAATTTTAATTAAATCTAAATAAGGTTAAGGGCTTTTACCAGATATGTTTTTCTGCAAAGAAACCTGAAAACCAGACAATCATATATCTTTTTGTTGATGGAAGACAAAAACAACGATATTCTTGAAGAAGTAACCGGCAGTGAATACAAGTATGGTTTTTACACTGACGTGGAGATGGAGCAAGCCCCTAAAGGGCTCACCGAAGACACCATCCGGTTTATCTCGGCAAAAAAGAACGAACCTGAGTTTATGCTCAACATCAGGCTCAAGGCGTTTCGCCACTGGCAAACCCTGAAAGAGCCCCGCTGGGCCCATGTTCAATATCCGCCCATCGATTACCAGGATATCATTTACTACTCGGCTCCCCTGAAAAAGCCCAAGTTGGAGAGCCTAAACGAGGTGGACCCTGAATTGCTCGAAACCTTCGAAAAGTTGGGTATTCCGCTCGAAGAACAAAAAATGCTGGCTGGCGTGGCCGTCGATGCCGTAATGGACAGCGTGTCAGTAGCCACGACTTTCCGTTCAACCCTGGCAGAAAAGGGCGTAATCTTTTGCTCGTTCAGCGAGGCTGTGCAAGAATATCCAGAGCTGATCAAAAAATATATGGGCACCGTGGTGCCTTACACCGACAACTTTTTTGCAGCCCTCAACACCGCTGTTTTCAGCGATGGTTCATTTGTTTTTATTCCCAAAGGCGTAAAATGCCCGCTCGAACTTTCTACCTACTTTCGCATCAATGCGGCCAATACCGGGCAGTTTGAGCGCACCCTAATCGTAGCAGAAGAGGGCAGCTATGTAAGTTATATGGAAGGCTGCACGGCCCCCATTCGCGACGAAAACCAGCTGCATGCTGCCATTGTGGAGATTATAGCCCACAAAGATGCCGAGGTAAAATACTCGACTGTGCAGAATTGGTGGCCCGGCGACAAGGAAGGCAAGGGCGGGGTGTATAACTTTGTAACCAAACGCGGCATTTGCGAAGGCGAAAACTCTAAGATCAGCTGGACACAGGTGGAGACCGGCTCGGCCATTACCTGGAAATACCCCAGCCTGATTTTGCGTGGCGACAACTCTACCGGCGAATTTTACTCGGTGGCCGTTACCAACAACCATCAGCAGGCCGATACCGGCACCAAGATGATTCACCTTGGGAAGAATACCCGCAGCACCATTATCAGCAAGGGCATCTCTGCTGGCTTCAGCAACAACAGCTACCGCGGCCTGGTAAAAACCACCCGAAAGGCCGAAAACGCCCGAAACTTCTCGCAGTGCGACTCGCTGCTGCTTGGCGACAAATGCGGCGCACATACTTTTCCCTACATTGAAGTGGGGAACAGGTCATCTATTGTGGAGCACGAGGCTACTACAAGCAAAATTTCGGAAGACCAGCTCTTTTATTGCCTGCAGCGAGGCATCGACATGGAAAGTGCCATTGGCCTGATCGTTAACGGCTACGCCAAGGAAGTGCTCAGCAAGCTGCCCATGGAATTTGCCGTAGAAGCCCAGAAATTGTTGTCAATCAGCCTTGAAGGCAGTGTAGGTTAATCCATTTGTAATCATTTTTTTTGAAAATATATTCCAATGTTAAGCATAAAAGATCTTTCAGTATCCATCAACGGAAAAACCATTCTGGATGGTTTCAACCTTGAAGTGAAAGCAGGTGAGGTTCATGCCATTATGGGCCCCAACGGCACCGGAAAAAGCACCCTGGCTTCGGTTATTGCCGGCCGCGATATGTTCGATGTAGACCGCGGTGAAATAACCTATCGTGGGCAGAACCTACTTGAAATGGCCCCCGAAATCAGGGCCCGCGAAGGCATTTTCCTTGGGTTTCAGTATCCCGTGGAAATTCCAGGGGTGAGCATGGCCAGCTTTATGCGAACAGCCATCAACGAAAAAAGGAAGCACCTTGGCCTGGAGCCCATGAGCGGAGCCGAGTTTCTGAAGCTGATGGAAGAAAAGAAAAAACTGGTGGAGATCCATTCGAAACTTACCAATCGCTCGGTAAACGAAGGCTTCTCAGGTGGCGAAAAGAAGAAAAATGAAATTTTCCAGATGGCCCTGCTCGAACCCAGGCTGGCAATACTCGACGAAACCGACTCGGGACTCGACATCGATGCGCTGAAAGTTGTTGCCAACGGTGTAAACAAACTTCGTTCACCCGAAAACGCCACCATTATCATTACCCACTACCAGCGCTTGCTCGATTTTATTATTCCTGACTACGTGCATGTACTTTTCGATGGCCGCATTGTAAAAAGCGGAGACAAGAGCCTTGCCCTGGAACTTGAAAGCAAGGGCTACGAATGGGTGAAAAAAGAAGCAAATATGGCCGCAGCCCATTAACAGAAGTTCTCGCAAGCTTTGTTGTATAAAAATGATTCAGGATAACATGACAACCAGCATAAATACCCTCCCGCTAAAGGACAGGCTGCTTTCGCTGTTTTACGAAAACCTGCCGCATATAAAGGGAAACGCAACACCTGCCGCCAATCGCCTTCGCGAAATGGCTCTGGCAGCGTTTGAGCGTCAGGGCTTCCCAAATCCCAAAATGGAAAACTGGCGGTTCTCAGATATCAGTCAACTGCTCGAAACCGAATTTGCCTTCGATTTCCACAATCAGAGCCGGCCCTTCGACATCGAAAAGATATTTACCTGCGATGTGTACGATCTGGACACCTTCAGTGTTACCCTGCTCAACGGATGGTTTGTTTACAAAAACGCTCCCCTTACCCGACTTTCGAATGGAACCATTATTGGCAGCCTGGCAAAAGCCATGGAGGTTTACCCTGAAATTGTTGACGAATACCTGGGCAAAGCCGCTTCCGCGGAAAAATCGGGGCTGGTGGCACTCAACACCGCATTCATTCAGGATGGCCTTTTCATTTATGTTCCCGAAGGTGTTACCCTAGAAAAACCAATCCAGCTGATTAACATCGTCGATTCCCAGGTTCCGCTGCTGCTTCAGCCCCGTCATATGCTGATAGCCGAAAAAGGATCAAATGTTACACTTGTGAATTGCGATCACTCCCTGACTCACAATGTAAGTCTTACCAATACCGTAATGGAGGTTTTTGCACATCCCGAAGCAATTGTCGATCATTACAAGATTCAGAACAAAGGAAAAAATTCAGCTTTGTTTACCAACACCTTCTTCCATTTACAAAAAAAGAGTCAGGTCTCAAGCAACATAATTACCCTCAACGGAGGCTTTACCCGCAACAACCTACACGTTACCCTGCAAGAAACCGAAACGCATGCCGACCTGAATGGCCTGTACCTTGTTGACAGGAACCAGCATGTCGACAACCAGGTGTTTATCGACCATGCTGCCCAAGGCTGTTTCAGCAACCAATTATTCAAAGGCATACTTGACGACCAGGCCCGAGCGGTTTTCAGCGGGAAGATTATGGTTCGGCGCGAAGCCCAGCAAACCCTGGCCTACCAGAACAACAAAAACCTGCTGCTCACCGACGAAGCCAAGGTGAATACCCAGCCGCATCTCGAAATTTATGCCGACGATGTGAAATGCAGCCACGGAGCCACGGTGGGCCAGCTCGACCCCGAGGCGATGTTTTACTTGCGCTCGCGAGGCATTAGCGAAAAAAGCGCCCGGCAATTAATGATGCTGGCATTTGCCGATGAGGTAGTGCAGAAAATTTCCATTGAAGCCCTCCGTCAAAGAATCGGAAGCATGGTTGAAAGACGCCTGAAAGGCGAACTCTCCATTTGCGATCAGTGTGTGCTGCATTGCAACGACAAAGGGCCCACCACCTTTAACATCGACATGAGTAAAATTTAACGGGCACATGAGTTTCAACATTGAACAGCTGCGAAGGGAGTTTCCGCTACTGAGCCAGGAGGTAAATGGCAAACCATTGGTATACTTCGACAATGCCGCCACTACCCAAAAGCCCAAGGCTGTAGTGGAACGCCTGATAGAATATTACTACAAGGAAAACAGCAACATACACCGAGGTGCCCACTACCTTAGCCAGCAGGCCACCGAAACTTATGAGAACGCCCGCGAAACCACAAGGTTATACCTTAATGCCGCCTTTAGCCACGAAATAATCTTTTCGCGCGGCACCACCGAAGCCATCAACCTGGTTGCAAGTTCATTCAGCAAGAAGTTTGTAAATCCCGGCGACGAGATATTGATCTCGGCAATGGAACACCACTCCAACATTGTGCCCTGGCAAATGGCCTGCCAGGAGCGGGGCGCCATTCTGAAAGTAATCCCGATGAATGAAAAGGGCGAACTGATCTTGGAGGAATACGAAAAACTGCTCAGCAACAATACCCGCATTGTGGCTGTGACGCATGTGAGCAACGCGCTTGGAACCATAAATCCCATCGAAGAAATTATTTCTCTGGCTCATCAGAAAGGCATTCCGGTGTTGATCGACGGTGCACAGGCAGTACCACACATGAAAGTGGATGTACAGGCCCTCGACTGCGACTTTTATTGCTTTTCGGGGCATAAGCTCTACGGACCAATGGGTGTGGGAGTGCTTTACGGAAAGGAAGAATGGCTTCAGCAAATGCCGCCATACCAGGGCGGTGGCGAGATGATAAAGGAGGTGCGCTTTACTGGCACCACCTACAACGAGTTGCCCTTTAAGTTCGAGGCCGGAACCCCCAACGTGGGCGATGTGCTCGGACTGGAGGCCGCCCTCAGGTTTGTGTCGTACCTTCGTCACGACGAAATATCGGCCTACGAAGACCAGCTCATGCAATACGGCATGGAACAATTGCAAACCCTCGAAAATATCCGCTTCATTGGCACTGCTGAGAAAAAAACCAGCGTGATATCATTTATTTTTAACGACATACATCCTTACGATACCGGGATCATACTTGACAAATTGGGCATAGCTGTCAGAACAGGCCACCATTGCGCACAGCCGACAATGGACTTTTTCGAAGTGCCAGGAACCGTCCGGGTGTCTTTTGCCGTTTATAACACCCGCCAGGAAATCGATATCCTTGTCGAAGGCCTGAAAAAAGTCAGAACTCTTTTTGGTTAACAACACCCTTTCGGGGAAAAATTTTTAATCCACCCTTTTCTTTTACAACCATGTTTGACAGCGACCCAAAAGCCATTTATAAAAACCTTACCAGGGTTTATTGGATATTGTTTCTAATGATGATAAGTTTTCTTATTGTCGCCTCCTTGTTTGTAAGCAATATAGGCCCATTGACAGGCCATGACCCACTAATACACCAGATACTTAAGTTGCTGGTAATCGGGTTCACGGTGGTAATTATTCCCGTGGCGCATAGTGTTCCGCAAAGAATGATAAAAAAGATCGGGCCGGAAACAAGCCTGGGTGAAAGACTTGGAAAATACCAGCAGGCGCTTATCATTCGATTTGCCCTTACCGAAGGAGTCGCCTTTTTTGCCATTGTCTCTTTTCTCTTAACGGGCGACAACGACCTGATCCTGCTTTTGGCCATCATTCTGCTGTTTTTTATAATCAGCAGGCCCAACAATTTCAAAACTTCGCACGACCTTGGCCTTTCTGAGCTAGAGAAAAAGCAACTGTTTGACCAAACGGCAGCTTAAAATAACTTTCAAAGATTTGGATATGACTATCAAAGAAAAGGAACAGGAGATCATTTCCGAATTTGAAATGTTCGATGACTGGCTTGACAAGTACAACTACATTATCGAAATCGGCAAGTCAGTGCCGGTCATTGATTCGCAATACAAGCAAGACCAGTACCTGATTAAGGGCTGCCAGTCGCAGGTTTGGCTTCATGCCTCTATGGAGGATGGCCGTGTGATTTTCAAAGCCGACAGCGATGCCCTCATAACCCGCGGCATTGTAGGACTGCTTATCCGCGTGCTCTCCAATCAGCCTCCGCAAGACATCGTGGATGCCGACCTGGCATTTATCGATGCCATTGGCTTGAAAGAACACCTCTCGCCCACCCGCTCAAACGGGTTGGTAAACATGATCAAACAAATGAAACTTTATGCCCTTGCCTTTAAGGCAAAGCAGCAGGGAACCTAATTGCAATGAAGATGGAATCAAAAGGCAATTTCCTCGAAAGAGAAGCAAAAATTGTGGATGCCCTCAAAACCGTTTTTGATCCGGAAATACCGGTTAATATTTACGACCTGGGGCTCATTTACGAAATTCTGGCCAACGACGACAACACGGTAGATATAACCATGACCCTTACCAACCCCAACTGCCCGGTGGCCGACGAAATACCGCGCGATGTAAAAGAAGCGGTTTTGGCGATAGAGGGTATTGAGCGGGTCAACGTAAACCTGGTTTTTGAACCCGAGTGGAGCAAGGACATGATGACTGAGGCAGCCATGCTGGAATTGGGCCTGCTCTAAGATTCGCCTCAGACACAATTTACCCTCAGGGTGGCTGCAAAATTCTTTTTTTGTATAAAAAAAGATTGTACTTTTGGCCACATAAGCAACTGCACCAATTCATTCATCAAAAAAAATTCTTGCTATGAATTTTCCTGAAGATTTACTGTACACCAAAGACCACGAATGGATAAAAATTGAAGGCGAAAATGCCACTGTGGGTATTACCGATTTCGCACAGAAAGAGCTTGGCGATATTGTTTACGTGGAAGTTGATACCGTAGGCGAAACCCTCGATAAAGAAGAAACCTTTGGGACTATTGAAGCGGTAAAAACCGTTTCTGACCTTTTTATGCCGCTTTCAGGCGAAGTAACCGAATTTAATGAAGAGCTCGAATCCACTCCTGATGTGGTAAACAAAGACCCTTACGGGGAAGGCTGGATCATTAAAATGAAGCTGTCAGACGCCTCCGAAACCAATGAACTTTTAACCCCCGCACAGTACAAGGAACTGGTTGGTGCCTGAGGTTGCCGGAAACCTGCTTTAACGGCAAAACAAAGTAATGGCTTTCAGATATTTTCTTCCTGCCCTGGCTTGGATGCTGGTGGTTTTTATCGCCATCAGTATGCCACCCGGAAACCTACCGAAATCAGGCATTTTCAGCATGCCCCATTTTGATAAACTGGTGCATTTTTTCCTGTTTTCCATTTTTGGCCTGCTTTTTTCTTTCGGATTTTACAAACAAGGCAGCCAGAAATTAATGCACCGTTACTTTGTGCTGTTTACCCTGCTGGCAGGATTCATATACGGTAGCCTTACCGAAATCCTGCAACATTTTTATTTTTCCGGCAGAAACGGAAACATTACTGATGTTGCGTTCAACCTTTTTGGAACAGTTTTTGGAATAACTTTATTCAGTAATATTTTAAAAATTTGCCCCGGCCTAATTAAATAAATAAGTTTTGATTTTAGAAAGCCGGAATAGTTTTTTCAAATTATTTGTATATTAGCAGTCGCTTTTGAAGCCGTAAAAATTCACCCTCACAGGCGCCTGCCAAAAACCAGCAAACATATATGGAAGCAAAAAAAACACCGAAAGCTGACCTCGAAAACAAAAAGCGCATTTTTCTCCAGATTGGTCTGGCAATTGCCCTTTTATGTGTTCTGGTCGCATTCGAATGGAAAACCTACGAAAGGCCAGAGTACGACCTGGGTACTTTGGAAATGGACTTTATCGAGGAGGAAGACATTCCGATCACCCGCCAGGAAACCCCGCCCCCGCCCCCGCCGCCAGCTCCTTCCATGGAGCTTGTCATTGTTGACGATGACGTGGAAGTGGAAGAAGAGTTCTTTGTGGATGTGGAAGCTACCATTACCACCGAAGTAAGAGAGTTCGCTCCTGTGGTGGTGCAGCAGGAAGAAGAAATTGCAGAAGAGGTGATCTTTACCGTGGTTGAAGACCAGCCCAGTTTCCCGGGTGGTGAAGAGGCACGCATCCGTTACCTTACCGAAAACTTGCGCTATCCACAGATGGCCCGTGAAGCAGGTATTCAGGGAACAGTATTCGTAACCTTTGTGGTTGAACGCGATGGCTCGGTTACCGACGTACGCGTATTGCGTGGTATCGGTGGTGGCTGCGACGAAGAAGCCGTGCGCGTGGTTCGCAACATGCCACGCTGGAACCCAGGCCGTCAAAGAGGCCAGCCGGTTAGGGTACAGTTCAACATGCCCATTCGCTTCGTTCTCAACTAAGCAAAGGACGAAAAAAAATTTAACGCTGCACCTTGGCGCAGCGTTTTTTTTTGTCCTAACTAATCCTGCTCCAGAAAAGCTTGTCGTGATACAATGTGCGCAGGCGTTGCACTACCATGCGATGGGCGGATTTTTCCAGGTAAGGATCATCCTGTAACAGTTCCCGGGCCTTGTCGCGCGAAAATTTCAGAATGGCCTCGTCCTTTGCCAGGTCAGCCATTTTCAGGTCGAGAATGCCGCTTTGCTGGGTGCCCTGGATGTCGCCGGGACCCCGCAGTTTCAGGTCCATCTCGGCAATCTCAAAACCATCGTTAGACTTAACCATTACTTCAATACGCTTGCGGGCATCGTTGCTGAGCTTTTGCCCAGTCATTAGGATGCAATAGCTCTGGTCGGCCCCGCGCCCTACCCTACCGCGAAGCTGATGCAGCTGCGACAGGCCAAAACGCTCGGCACTTTCAATTACCATAACCGAGGCATTGGGCACATCGATGCCAACCTCAATCACCGTGGTGGCCACCATAATTTGCGTCTGACCCTTAACAAAGCGCTGCATTTCAAAATCCTTGTCGGCGGGCTTCATTTGGCCGTGCACAATGCTCACCGCATAATCGGGCAACGGAAATTCGCGCACTATGCTTTCGTAGCCATCGGTCAGGTCTTTCAGGTCGAGGGTTTCAGACTCCTTAATGAGTGGATAGACCACATAGATCTGCCTGCCAAGTTTTATCTGCTCGCGCATAAAGCCAAAAACCTTAAGGCGGTTACTATCGTATTGATGGATGGTTTTAATGGGTTTTCGGCCCGGAGGCAGTTCATCAATCACCGACACATCCAGGTCGCCGTAAAGGGTCATGGCCAGGGTTCGCGGAATGGGTGTGGCAGTCATAACCAAAATATGCGGAGGCACATGTCCTTTCGACCAAAGTTTGGCACGCTGGGCCACCCCAAAGCGATGCTGCTCATCAATTATTACCACCCCAAGTTTGTCAAACTGAACTACATCTTCTATCAGAGCGTGGGTGCCTATAATTATCTGTAAATCACCATCTTTTAGCGCTTTTAAAAGCTGGCGACGCTGGGCCGATCGGGTTGATCCGGTCAAAAGACCGACTTTGATATTCAATGGATTAAGCAAACGCGAAACAGACTCAAAGTGCTGAAAAGCAAGGATTTCTGTGGGTGCCATCAGGCATGCCTGGAAGCCATTATCGAGGGCGATAAGCATGGTCATTAAAGCTACCACGGTTTTGCCGCTGCCCACATCGCCCTGAAGCAAGCGGTTCATCTGTTTTCCCGAAAGGGTATCACCTCGTATTTCCTTCATTACCCGTTTTTGGGCGCCGGTCAGCTCAAAACCAAGGCAGTGGTTATAAAAGCCATTGAAAAAATCGCCTATTTGCCTGAAAACATGCCCTCCGCTCTTTTCGGATCGCAGCAACTTATGGCGAAGCAGATTAAGCTGAATGTAAAACAGCTCTTCGAACTTAAGCCGGGCTACTGCCTTTTTAAGCGACAGCGGATCGGGTGGAAAGTGGATATGCAGCAAGGTGGTTTTTCGGTCGGGCAACTTTATGGCGGCCAGCATTTCGGGCGGCAGGGTTTCGCGTACATGGTCGATGGCCAGGGGCAACAAAGTGCGCATAAGCTTTGCAATTCCACGGCTGTCGAGACCCTGCGACTTCAACTTCTCCGACGAATTGTATACCGGTTGCATGGCCGACTCTTGGTTAATGGCCCCGGGAGTAACCGGCTCCACTTCGGGGTGCACTATGTTGTAGCTGCGGTTAAAAAGCGAAGGTTTTCCAAAGACAATATACTCCACATTGGGTTTAAAAGTAGACTTAAGCCATTTAATGCCCTGAAACCACACCAGCTCAAGGGTGCCGGTTTCATCGCGCAGGGTGGCGGTCATGCGGGTGGCGCGCTTATGTCCGTGAAGTTCAACATTGGCAATAAAGCCCCTGAGCTGCACGTAGGGCAGGTCCTCGCTGATTTCACTGATTTTGTAAAACCTGCTGCGGTCCACATACCGAAAAGGAAAGAATTCGAGCAAGTCGCCAAATGTAAAAACCTGGGCCTCCTTGCGCAATAATTCTCCGCGCTTGGGCCCCACACCTTTCAGGTATTCTATGGAGGTTTTTAGGTATTCCTGACTCATATTTGCCGGCGATTGCACGTAAAATTAATAAATAGAGGCGGTGCTGCCAGCATTCCTTGAAAAAAAATCAGAAAACATGAATGAGTGTTTTGTATTTTTGATTAAGTTTTCAACCTAATACTGCATGAAGATACTTGTTTTTGGAGCCGGTGTGATAGGAACCACCTATGCCTGGCAAATGTGGGAGGCAGGCCACGAGGTGAGCCTGTTGGTGCGCAGGCAGCGGCTGGTACGATACAGCCATTCGGGCATTACCATTACCTGCACCGATGTGCGCGGAAAAGAAAAGGAATACAAGCAAACGGTATTCCGCCCCAACACCATCGATCGCCTGGACCCTAAAGACTCCTACGACCTGATTATTGTGGCCATAAAAAATTTTCAGCTGGGCGATGCCCTGCCCTACATTGCAAAATTTTCGGGTAATGCGCATATCCTTTTCCTGGGCCACTTATGGAATGAGTTTGACCTGATCGAAAAACACCTGCCCAGGGGCCGATATTTTTTTGGATTGCCTGACATGGTGCTGGGATCGCAAACTTTGGGCGGAATAAACTGCTATTTGTTTGGCAACAGATATACCTTTTTGGGCGAACCCGATGGAAAAACCAGCAAGCGCCTTCAAGACCTTGCCTCCATTATGGAAAACGCAGGGCTGCAGCCCAGGGTGCAATCCTCTGTTGCGCCCTTGATTAGGGGCCACTTTGCGTGGGAGGCAGCCCTGCTGGGGCCCGTGATAAAGGCAGGCAGCTTCAGGCTTTTTGTCGAAAACAATAAACTGATTGCCCAATCGGTGCAAGGCATTAAAGAAGTGGTGAGGGTTTCGCGCAAAAGCGGTTTAAAAGCCGACAGCATTTTCCCTTACTGGATGTTGCATATGCCCGCTTTTATTGCGGTTCAATTGCTCAAGAAATCATTTAATCTAACTATGCAGGCTGCCCTCGAAGCAAGGCTAAAGTATGGCTTTGAGGAAATAAAAATGCAGTTTCAGGAGTTGATAAAACTTGGCAAGAAAACGGGTGACGAAATGCTCCACCTGAAGTCGTTTGAAAAGTACATGCCTGAAGGCGAAAAAAAATACCTGCAGTAAACCTTATAGGCACTGTTTTTGCTAAAAGGAGACTTTGATGCAAAATTGCCGGTTTTTTCCTTACTTTTATATTGCAAAATTTGCAATCTTTTTAGAATCAGAGAAACTTAACATGAATCAATTTTCATAAAAACCGCATTAATATGAAACGTTTTTTTATTTTTCTTACAGCAACCTGGCTATTGGCAGGGACTGCCTTTGCCCAGGATGATTTACTCTGGGGCCGCTCCGACCGCTTTATGATCGACCTTTTTACGGATATCTGGAGCAATGCGCCAGAGAACATGGACATGAACACCATAAACCGCGGAATAAACATTACCATGATGCAGGAGTTTCGCCTGGGCAACTCCCCTATTAGCTTTGCCACCGGCCTGGGTATTGCAAGCCATAATCTTTACAGCGATCATTTTTTTGGTTATGCACCAATTTTCTGGTCATCAACTTACCCTCAGCCTGGCGCCTTCGATTTTTCTCCCATTGATGAAAGCAATGCAGAATTAAAGAAAAACAAGCTAAATCTCAATTATCTAAATATTCCGCTTGAACTCAGGTATCGAAACAACAACCTTCCGCATACTTTCAGAATTACGGCTGGTGTAAGAGCGGGATACCTGGTTAATGCCCATACCAAAACCCACATTAAATATGACGATGGCATTTTATGGCAAACCAGTCAGACCGAATTTAAATTAAAGGAGCACAAACTGGGTAACCTGGAGAAATTTCAGTTTGGCCTCAGCGGACGCATTGGATATGGGCGCATTAACCTGAATGCTTACCTGCCGCTCACGAAAATATTCAAGGATAACAGTGTAACCGACATGAAACCTTTTTCGCTTGGCTTAACGTTTATTATTTACTAAGCCCTGAGGTAAAGAAAGAGCACCAGCATTACCCCAACGCCCATGGCATACCCTGCAAACACCTGGGGTAAGTCGTGGGCTTTTACTATTACCCGGGCCGTGCCAAGCATGCCCGAAAGCAAGAAAGTAAGCATTAGCAGCCAGTAAATATCAATCTGCAGCAGCAGGGCAATGCTGATTAGGAATCCGGTAAATCCCCCCATGGAAACCATATGAATGCTTATTTTCCAACGATAAGTAATGATTAGTGAAAGCAAAATCAGTATGGTGGCCCCGATAATGTAAAAATATATCAAGGAGGGCAAGGCCACCTTTCGGAGAAGAAAATAGGTTAGAAAAAAATAAATTGCTGAAAGTAGCAGGGGCAGCATTCGTTCGCTGCGGTCATCGAGGGTAATGTCTTTGATAAACCCCATTTTTTTCAGCAAAAGAATGGAAAGCACGGGCGCAATAGCCGAATTTATGAACACAATAAGCAAAATGAACTTTTTTGCCTGGCCTGGCATGGAATAAGACAAATAGGTGTTCAGGTTGAACAGGATAATCAGCCCCAGGGTGGGAAGAATTAGCGGGTGCAGCAGTGCAGAAAGCAGGCTGGCTATTCGGTTTTCAATTTTCATCCGTAAATAACTTTCAAATTAAGGTCGGATGGAACTCGCATGAGGAATTTTCATCTGTGTTTGTGTTTAACAATTCATGCTCGTTTCATACAAGTTCTTTTCGCAGCCTGGCCACGGGTATGTCGAGTTGCTCACGGTATTTTGCCACAGTGCGGCGGGCTATATTGTAGCCCTTTTCCTTTAAAATGGCTGCGAGTTCTTCGTCGGTAACTGGTTTGGATTTATCTTCGGCGGCAATGCAATCCTGCAAAATTTTCTTAACCTCACGGGTCGAAACTTCTTCGCCGCTCTCGGTTTGAAGTGACTCAGAGAAAAAGGTTTTTAACAGAAAGGTTCCGTAAGGTGTTTGAACATATTTACTGTTGGCCACTCTCGAAATGGTAGAAATATCAAGTTTTACAATATCGGCAATATCCTTCAGAATCATTGGCCTGAGCTTGGTTTCGTCACCTGTAAGGAAATATTCTTTCTGATAGTTCAGAATGGCTTCCATGGTTACCAGCAGTGTATTTTGGCGCTGGCGGATGGCATCGATAAACCAGCGGGCGCTGTCAAGTTTTTGTTTTACGAACATCAGCGCTTCTTTCTGCCTTTTATCGGCTTTGCCCTTCGAATCGGCCATGGTTTCGAGCATCTCAGAGTAGGTACGGTTTATTCGCAGGTCAGGTGCATTTCGCGAATTGAGCGAAAGCTCTATTTCACCATCGGTAACAGAAACAAAAAAGTCGGGTACAATATATTGCGAGGCTTTACCCGATTCGCTCAGCGAGTTGCCCGGTTTCGGGTTCAGTTTTAAGATTTCATCAATAGCTTCCTTGAGTTCATCATCGCTGAAGTTGTGTTTCTTCTGAATTTTGTCGAAGTGCTTGCGCGTAAAGTCATTGAAGTTTTTTTCGAGCAGAAGGCTTGCATTTTTTACCGCAGGAGTGCGAGGCACCACCCGCCTGATTTGCAGCAGCAGGCATTCCTGCAAGTCGCGTGCGCCAACACCCGGGGGGTCAAACTCCTGTATTACCCGCAACAGTCCCAGAACTTCCTTAAAACTGCTTTGTATGTTCTGATTAAAGGCCAGATCGTCGATAAGCGAATGAATATCGCGCTGCAGATAGCCTGAATCGTCAATGTTGCCGATTATATGCGTGGCAATGAGGTGTTCGCGCTCACTCAGTTTTCGCAGCCCCAGTTGAGACAGCAACAACTCCTGGAAGCTGGTACCCGAAGCAAAGGGTATTTCCTTGCGTTCGTCATCGGCGCTGGTATTGTTTGCATTGAGGCGATAAGCAGGGATCTCTTCGTCATCGATATAGTCGCTCAGGTCGAATTCATCGTCCTGGTTGCGTTCTGGCTCTTCAGAAACCACTTCATTTCCGGCCTCATCATAATCTTGCTCAAAATCCTCATCAAACTGGTCCTCGGTTTCTTCCACATCTTCGCGGCCCTCTTCCAGAGCAGGGTTTTCTTCAATCTCCTGCTTTATGCGCTGCTCGAGCATAATGGTAGGAACCTGCAAAAGCTTCATAAGCTGTATCTGCTGAGGAGACAGCTTTTGCAATAGTTTTTGCTGAAGTTTCTGTGTGAGCATTTTTATCTTGCAATTAAATCTTTATTTCTGAACCCGCGATGCGTCCGACCCCATTTTTAAACGCAATTCAAGTTAAAATTTTTTCCATGCCAAAGGTTCTTACATACTAAAATTCTGCGTTTTGTGGAGTCCTGGGGAATGGGATCACGTCGCGAATGTTGCCCATACCGGTTACAAACAGCATCAGCCGCTCGAATCCAAGGCCGAAGCCGCTGTGCGGTGCAGTGCCATACTTGCGGGTTTCGAGATACCACCAAACGTCTTCTTCGTGAATACCCATTTCTTTTATGCGCCCATAAAGCTTGTCGTAGTTTTCTTCGCGCTGCGACCCGCCGATAATTTCGCCAATTTTTGGAAACAACACATCCATGGCCCGTACGGTCTTACCATCATCGTTGAGTTTCATGTAAAAGGCTTTAATCTCTTTGGGGTAATCGGTGAGGATAACTGGCTTTTTAAAATGTTTTTCTACCAGGTAACGCTCGTGTTCGGCCTGCAGGTCAACCCCCCAGCTTACTGGGAATTCGAATTGTTGCCCCGAAGATAGCAATATTTCGATGGCCTCGGTATAACTGAGGCGTTCGAACTTGTTCTCAACCACAAAATTCAGTCGATCGAGCAACTCCTTATCATACATTTTCTGGAGAAACTCCAGGTCCTCGCTGCAATTTTCGAGCAAATAACCGATCAGGTATTTGAGGAAATCTTCGGCCAGATCCATGTTATCCTTAATATCGTAAAACGCCATTTCGGGTTCAATCATCCAGAATTCGGCCAAGTGGCGGGTAGTGTTAGAGTTTTCAGCCCGAAAAGTAGGGCCGAAAGTATAAACATTTGAAAGGGCAAGAGCACCCAGTTCGCCTTCGAGTTGACCCGAAACGGTGAGGTTAGTTTCCTTGCCAAAAAAGTCTTCGCTGTAATCAATATTGCCATCTTCCTTGCGCGGAGGATTTTTTATATCCAGGGTAGTAACCCTGAACATGGCCCCCGCCCCTTCGGCATCGGAACCGGTGATAATGGGCGTATGCAGGTAATAAAAGCCAATGTCGTTGAAGTATTTGTGAATGGCAAAAGCCAGGGCATGCCGAATGCGGAAAATCGCCCCAAAAGTATTTGTACGAGGGCGTAGATGAGCTATTTCACGCAAAAATTCCAGGGTGTGCCCTTTCTTCTGCAAGGGATATTTATCAGGATCAGCAGAACCATAAAGCTCTATTTCAGAAGCATGAATCTCAATACTTTGCCCCTGCCCCAGCGATTCTACCAGAATGCCATCGACTGAAATACACGAGCCAGTGGTTACATTCTTAAGCAGGTCGTCATTATTAAACGCCTGAACATCAACAACAATCTGTATATTATGAATGATCGAACCATCGTTGAGGGCAATAAAATTCACGTTTTTATTTCCTCTTTTGGTCCGCACCCAGCCCTTTACGTTGATCTTCTGACCAATTAAATGACTCACATCGCTTTTCAGTAAATTAAATACCCTCCGTCTTTTCAGTTCTTCCATTATTTTTTCATTATTTTCCCCGCAAAGGGTTACAAATTTAGCCTACAAAAATAACACAATTTTGCTTTATCAACCGCCCATGCAAAATGCTGATTTGCCTTCGCAAGACCACTAAATTTTTTTTCGTTAAAGTAAAAAGCCGCGGGGTTAATTGTTAAAATTTTTTATTAATATTGTGAGGAAAATTAATAAAGCATGAAATCTTCCCTAATTTTCCTTATCATTTCTTGTTATTTTACGGTACCCTGGCCCTAATCCTTACCTGCTGGCCTGCCTTAAGAAACAGGCTTCTCCTTTTTTTCTTTTTGATTGAAACCAACCAAAACCAACGTATATGAAACAAAGATTTCTTTTTCTGTTTTTGTTGTTTCTGTTGCCAGTCTTTGTATTCGGACAAAGGATTACCGTTACGGGAACCGTAACCTCGGTAATGGAAAACAACATTTCCCTGCCCGGGGTCACGGTAATGATAAAAAACACCACCCAGGGTACAACGGCCGATCTCAACGGCCAATACCGCCTCGAAGCCAATGCCAGCGACACCCTTGTGTTTAGCTATGTGGGTATGGTAACCACCGAGGTACCCATCAACGGCCGCAACATTATCAACGTGGGAATGGACCTAGACATTGCCCGATTGGGTGAGGTAATTGTGGTAGGTTACGGCACCGAGTCGAGCCGCCTGGTATCAGGATCACTTGGCGTAGTAAGCGATGCAGAGATTCGCGACGTGCCCCTGCGTACCATCGATGGAGTGCTTCAGGGTCGTTCGGCCGGGGTTCAGATAAGCCAGAACTCGGGTACACCAGGCTCGGCCACCTCCGTTAGAATCAGGGGCAACAGCTCCATTACCGCCGGAAACCAGCCCCTCTATGTGATTGATGGCATACCCATGATTACCGGAAACTATGGGCAAGTGGGTTTTTCGGGTCAGGGAATTAACGCGCTGTCTGACATTAACCCCAACGACATTGAGTCCATCACGGTGCTGAAAGATGCTTCTGCGGCCGCCATTTATGGGGCACGGGCAACCAATGGCGTTATTCTTATCACTACCCGCAGGGGCAGCAAGCAGCGCACCAATATTAATTTCAACGCTTCGACAGGTTTACAGGAAGTAGTGAAGATGCAGGAAATGATCAATGCTTATCAATGGCATGACTACAAAGGCACACAGCCTGATCCAAACAACCCTGTTGATGTAAACTGGCTCGACCAGGTGTTCAGGGTAGCCCCAATAAGCAGCTACGAACTTTCGGCCAGTGGCGGGGGCGAATCCACCCAGTTTTTCGTTTCAGGTAACTATTACAAACAGGAAGGCACTTTGCTGGGTACCGATTACCAGCGCTTGAACGGGCGCTTGAATCTCGACCACAAAATGAATGAATATGTAAGCTTTGGAGCCAGCTTCGGAGCCAGCTACTCGCTCAACAACCGGGTGGAAGGCGACCGCTCGCTAAACGGGGTTTTGCCCAACGCCCTGACCATGCCTCCCATTTACCCTGTTTATAATGACGATGGCACCTACAACGAGGACGGCCCTTATGCCAATCCGGTGGCCATTGGCAAGGAAGCCATCAACGAAGCCCATTCTTTCAGAACCCTGGGTAATGCCTTTGCCGATATCCGCTTCCTGAAAAATCTGACCTTCAGCACCAAGTGGGGTTTCGACTACCTGAGCCTGCGCGAGCACAGCTTCGACCCTCCCACAACCCGCCAGGGCGCACGCTCTAACGGTATTGGCATTGCCGGGCAAAACAACGTGCTGAACATTGTGTCGAACAACTTGCTGCGATACAGCAATTCCTTTAACCGCCTGCATAATGTGGAGGCCCTTGCTGGCTATTCTTTCGAGATTTTTCAGCGCCGCAACCAGTTTGCCCGAGGAGTGGACTTCCCCGGACCATTCTTCCAGTACATTGCCGAGGCCGCTACCATTACTTCTTCTTATGCGAGGGCAGTAGACCGCGGAATGAACTCCTATTTCGTGCAGTTAAAATACAACTACGACTACCGCTATATAGTTACCTTCAGCGGAAGGTATGATGGCTCATCCAAATTTGGCGACAACAACAAATACGGCTTCTTCCCGGCCATGTCGCTGGCATGGAGGCTTACTGAAGAGTCATTCTTCCAGCCGCTTTCCAGCACTTTTGACGAGTTCAGGATGAGGGCTAGTTTTGGCCTTACCGGCAATGACGGCATTCCCGATTTTGCCTACCTGAACCTCTACCGGGGCGGAACCAACTATTTGGGAAGTGCCGGTATTGCTCCCTCGCAGCTTCCAAACCCCGACCTGAAGTGGGAAACTACCGCGCAGATCAACGTGGGTCTCGACCTGGCCGTGCTTGACGAACGGGTAAGCCTGGCCGCTGACTATTACCACAACCGCACCAAAGACCTTCTTTTCGACAGGCCGGTATCGATGACCTCGGGATATTACTCCATTACTACCAATATTGGCGAGTTGGAAAACCGCGGTATTGAGCTTTCGCTAACCACCATCAACTTGCAAAGCAGCGATTTTGAATGGAACTCGCGCCTGAATATCAGCCGAAACCGCAATAAGATTCTTTCGCTTTATAAGGATCAGCCTCTCGATAACCTCGACCGCTACAGCCCGAGTATAGTAATGGTGGGTGAACCCATGAGTATTTTCTTCGGTTACCGCAGCTTGGGTGTGGACCCCTCGACCGGCGATATTGTTTTTGACGATGTGAACGGCGACGGGCTCATCAATGCCGAAGACAGGGTTAAGATCGGCGATCCTAACCCCAAACTTACCGGGGGATTTACAAACAACATTATCTACCGTCAGTTCGAGCTGAGCGTGTTCCTGCAGTTTTCATACGGAAACGATATCTTTAATGGGAACCGTATTTTTATTGAAGCCATGAAGGGATCGGACAACCAGAGCACGGCCATTTTGCGGCGCTGGCGCGAGCCCGGCGACCTGACAGATATTCCAAGGGCCACCGAAAACGACCCCAACAACAACAACCGCATTTCTTCGCGTTTTGTGGAGGATGGCTCTTACCTTAGGGTTAAAAACCTAACTTTTTCATACATCCTGAGCCAGCAACTGGCCGAACGCCTTAAAGTGAGGAACGCCAGGGTTTATGTTTCGGCTCAGAACCTGCTCACCTTCACCAACTACTCGGGAATGGACCCTGAAGTAAACTATACCGGCGACAACAACCTGCTTAGGGGAACCGATTTCTTTACCTATCCCCAGGCCAGGACTATTTCTGTTGGTTTAAATCTGGGATTATAAAAAATGAAAACAATGAAACGACAATCCATCATAACAGCTTTTTTACTGCTGGCATTCGCGTCATGCGATGTGCTGAACGTAGATCCGAATCATTCCATCCCTGCCGACCAGGCCATAACCAATGCTGCCGAGGTTGAAAGAGGCATCATTGGTTGCTACGATGCCATGCAAAGCGGTGCATATTACGGCCTCGACTATTTTGTTTTCGGCGACCTGCTGGCCGACAACCTTAGGTTTTCGGGCGTAACCATTAGCTACGCCGAAATAAACAATAATAATATCCTGGCCGATAACGGCCTGGTGGAAGGGGTTTGGATCGCCATTTACAACGTGCTGAACCGGGTAAATAACGTGATCGTTCAAATTCCTGAAATTGCCTCGATGAGCGAGACCGAAAAAAACACTGCACTGGCTGAGTTGTATTTTATCAGGGCACTGGCCCACTACGATCTTATGCGTTTGTATGGGCCGGTTCCCATCAGAACAAGTCCTTCGTTGGGCGACGAAGCAAGCCTCAATGTGCCAAGGGAAAGCATAGAAATAGTTCTGCAGCAGGTGAATACTGACCTCGACTTTGCCATTCAGCATATGCCCTCGTCCATTGTCAGGGGCAGGGCCTCAAAGCCTGCTGCTCAGGGACTGAAAGCAAGGATTGCCCTGCATCAGCACTACCTAACCGGCCAGGAATCTTTCCTGGAAACAGCCATTAACAATGCCACCGCAGTCATCAACCACCCGAACCTTGAACTGGAGTCTGATTACAGCATCCTATTCTCCGGAACCGCCAACCGCGAATCAATTTTCGAAATTGATTATAACGAGCAGGACTGGAACCGGATGGCGCAATATTTTTTCTACACCTCCCTAAGCGGACGGTACGAGTTTGCTCCCACTGAATTTTACCTGAGTTCTTTTGCGGCCAATGATGTGCGCAAGGATATTTCTGTGAAATATTACAGTGGCAACCCCTATGTTTACAAATACAACGACATAGAAACCGGCACTGACAATGTTTACGTGCTTCGCTTGGCCGAGATGTACCTGATCCGGGCAGAAGCCGAGCTGCGGAAGACTTCAAATCAAGACCTTGAGACCATACGGAGCGATATTAACCTGATCAGAGAAAGGGCTGGACTCATACCAACCGCGAGTTCCAACATTGCGGCCTTGCTGCTTGAAGTAGAATCTCAGCGCCAAAAAGAATTCGCCTTTGAGGGCCACCGCTGGTTTGATTTGGTGCGCACCGGCCGGGCAATTGAAGTGTTGCCAAATGTAAACAACACCAATCAAACTCTTTTCCCCATTCCGCTAAATGAGCTCCTGGCTAACGACAATCCGGGAATGTATCAAAACGAGGGATACTAATTGATTAAACCGAAAAAAGAATGGTTATGCAAACAAAAAAAATAAATCCAATCGCTTTGCCAGTTTTGACAGCACTAACTTTCATGGTATTTGCCTGCAGCGACGAGGGTTTTGACATACCCCAGGCCAGTACTCAGGCTGATTTTGATTACCAGGTGGAGGTTTTTATTGATGAAGATACCGGGCAGGAGTCCTTTGGGGTTCAGTTGACCAATAAATCAATAATGGCCCAGTCGTATCACTGGGATTTTGGAAATGGCGAGACTTCAACCGAAGAAAATCCATATGTTCTTTACACTATTCCAGGTCAATATACCATTAAACTTGAAGTGACGGCGCCCACTCAGCTTTATTACAACAACCTTTCGAAAAGCGTAACCCTTACCCTTGGCAAGCAGGTGGTTTACGCCGAAGATTTTATGGGTGGGGTTCCCGACAATGAAGAAGACTGGCTGCCCGAAGGCTGGCAAGCCATCGACAACGACGGAGATGGATTCAACTGGTATTTTGGGGTTAGAAACGGCCTCGGACAAATGAGAAGTCAATCTTATGACTCAAGCGAGGACGCCGCCCTGAACCCAGACAATTGGTTGATTTTACCAGAAATTGACCTGAGTTCCACCTCCCAGGGAGCCATAGTCACTTTCCGCTACACGGTGGGTGTTACTGCCACGCAGACCCAGTATCGCAAGGAGCATTACGGCATTTTTGTTTCGGCAGGCAGCGATGCCCTTGAAAACTTCAGCCTGCTTTTTGAAGAAACCTTTACCGAAGATACTCCGCAATGGACCGCACTTGAGAGAACCGTTGACCTTTCTGAATATGCCGGGCAAAACATTTACATTGCTATCAGGCATTATGGCGTAACCGACATGGACCGCATGTTTGTTGACGAAGTAGAAGTTTTCAAAATTGAATAATACCTTTTGTGAATAATAGCCAGCTTGCGGGCTGGCTTTTTTTTATTTTCGCATAACCAAAAATTAATAAGGTATGAAGGCATTTCATTTTTTATTTGTAGCATTATTTATCTTTGCTGCCTGCCAGTCCGGCCCTGCAGAGGAACAACAGCCCGAAACCACTACCAAAGGCAGCCTGTTTATCATTGGAGGGGGCAGCCGCCCCGAAGCCATGGTGCAGCGCATGATTGTCGAGGCAGGGGTTGACAAAGAAGGGTATGTGGTGATTTTGCCCATGTCGAGTTCAGAGCCTGATTCGGCCATTATCTGGTCGGGTGCGCAATTTCTTAAGCAAGGGCTTGTAAACGTCACCGGTTTTAATTTCCCTTCAGGAGAAGAGCCCAACGAAATCTGGGTTGACTCTTTGCGAAACGCCCGGCTTATATACATAAGTGGTGGCGATCAGAACCGTTTCATGACAATAGTGAAAGACACCCCCATTATGGATGCCATTCACCATGCCTATGAGAATGGGGCCTTAATAGCCGGCACCAGCGCTGGAGCTGCCGTAATGAGCGAAAAAATGATTACCGGAAACGAGCTAAAATACCCGGACTATCAATCAACCTTTCGCACCATTGAGGCAGAGAATATTGAACTGGCGCAGGGGCTGGGGTTGATCAGCACAGCCATTATCGACCAGCATTTTGTTTGGCGCAGCCGCCATAATCGTTTGCTTACAGCTGTGATCGAACATCCGGCCCTGGTCGGAATCGGCATCGACGAGTCAACCGCCATCCTGGTGAAGGGAGATTCGGCCGAGGTAGTGGGCATTTCGCAGGTTATCGTTTACCGAAATCCGAACCAAAGCACCCGTAACCTTGCAGGAAAACTGGGAGCCGAAGCACTGCAGGTTGATGTGATGCTGCCCGGTGATAAATTCAGGATAAGATAAATATTCAGCGCCATGCTAAAGAAAGTGCCCCATACCTACGTGATTGTGTTTGGCATTATCATTTTTGCTGCCATCCTCACGTGGGTTATCCCCCCCGGAAAATACATTGAAAGAACCGTGGAGCGTGATGGCCTTGAAAAAAAGGAGATTGTTTTCTTTTACGAAAAAGACCTGCCAGCCGAGTTTCAGCCCGAAAAGCCCAGCCAGCCACAAACCTGGCAGGTGTTTTCGGCCCTTTTCAATGGCTTTGTTAAGCAGTCGGGTATAATCATTTTCATTTTGATGATAGGTGGCGCTTTCTGGATCATGAACAAAACCAGGGCCATCGACGTGGGCATCTTTGCCTTTCTGAGGTTTACCCGCATGCTCGAAACCCGCAACATTATGCACCGCAACGTGGTGGATAATGTCATCATTGTACTCATTATGATCATGTTCAGCCTGTTCGGGGCCATTTTTGGCATGAGTGAAGAAACCATTGCCTTTGTAATAATCCTCATACCACTGGCCATTTCCATGGGATACGACTCCATTACCGGGGTTTGCATGGTGTACATTGCTGCCCACCTGGGCTTTGCCGGCGCTATTCTAAACCCCTTCACCATTGGTATTGCACAGGGTATTGCTGAAATTCCCCTCTTTTCGGGTCTGGGCTACAGAGTTTTTTCATGGGCGGTAATCAATATAGTGGGTATCTTTTTTGTGCTGCGCTATGTGGCAAAGATCCGCAAAGATCCTACCCGCTCCATTATGTACCAGGAAGATGCCTACTGGCGCAACCGCGATGCCGGTCATATGGAAAATATCGAATATTTCACTCCGCGAATGGCCTGGGTGGTATATTTAATGATACTGGCCGCTTTTGTGGTTTTTTCGGTGCTTTATCCCGTTACCAGCCTTCAAATCGGAAACTCGCAAGTTACTATGGTGATCATCCCGGTGCTTACGGCTATTTTTGCCCTGCTGGGTTTCTTATCGCTGCGCAAGTCCGTCCATTATTTTATTCTGCTACTGCTTGGCTACACCATTCTTTACCTTATTGTGGGTGTGATGGGTTATGGATGGTACATAATGGAAATTGCCACCCTTTTCCTGGTGATGGGCATTGCCTCAGGAATGGCCTTTAACCGTTCGGCCGACCATATTGCAAAAGAGTTTCTGGAGGGGGTGAAGGATATTCTCTCGGCAGCCATCATTGTGGGCCTGGCCAGGGGGATCATCGTTATTCTAGAGGACGGCGGCATTGTGGACTCTATCCTTTACGGGATGTCGAAAGCCATGGGCAATTTTGGCGACATTGCCTCCATTGGCGTGATGTATGTGATACAAACCATCATCAACATAGTTATTCCATCGGGTTCGGCCAAAGCCGCCATTACCATGCCCATTATGGCGCCCTTCAGCGATTTGATTGGCATTTCGCGTCAGGCCACGGTTATGGCGTTTCAGTTTGGCGATGGATTTACCAATATGATTACTCCCACATCAGGGGTGCTCATTGCCGTATTGGGGGTGGCTCGCATCCCTTACGACAAATGGGTACGTTGGGTGTGGCCGCTCATTCTTACCATGATCATACTGGGCTTTTTGTTGCTCATACCCACGGTAACCATGCAACTGGACGGCTTCTAAGGAGCTATTCTATTTCAATGACCAGGTAGCGCGAGGCACTCCAGAATTTAGCAGGATCAAGAATAAGCAGGTAGGTTACCTCATCTTCAACTTTATACTCCCAAGTCCCTTCGGGGTGGGTGGTTATAAACAAGGGATCGCGGCCAGCCACCGTAATTTCGCGGGTTTGGGTAATGTCGATACGGGTAAAGTTGGAGTGGTCGAAGTCGGGACGCAACTTGTTGGTACGGCCAAGGCCCAGGAAACCACCTTCGCGGGTAATAATACCCCAGTCGCGCAATTCGCGGCGCGAACCCATGGTGTAATAAGCGGTATTCATTTCTGAGGTTTTTTCCTCAATGATCTGGCCGCGCTGGCGTGCAACTTCCTGGAGGGTGTCGACCGTGGCCGTAAGATAATCTACCCTAAGGTTCATGCGGCCCAGCTCTTCGCGCAGCCCTTCAATCTCCACTTCTTTTTCAAGGATTTGTTCATTGAGCCGGGCCACCATTTTTTCAAACTCGGCCACTTTCACGTTCGAGTTCCGGATATCGCGGTTGAGACGGTTGATCAGCTGGCGGTTCTTCTCCATGAGTTCTCCAATCAGGCGAATGTCTTCGTTGATCTGCTCCATTTTATCGGTGCGGCCTTCCAGATCGTTCTGAGTGCCCTGCGAAATAATATTTTCTTTCTCCTTGATCAGGGCAAGGTTTTCTTCAATCTGGTTCAGGGCCCCAAAAAACTCATTAAAAGTGCCTTCACTGGTGCTGATTTGCTCCTTCAACTCAAGATTTTCCTGCTGTAAACGTTCCACTTCTTCCTGGTTGTTCTGGCCACAGGAGGCAAAAAAGAAAGCGAAAACGAGCACCACTATCAAATTTTTCATAATATTCTGATTTTGGGTAAATAAGGTAATTTTCTTTTGCAAAATTACAATCAATTTGAATGCTTTTCACAAATTGAAAAAACAAAATGGTAGTGAAAAAAAGATGAAATTAGCTGATTTTCAGCACAGAAAAAGAATTCCCGGCTAAAAGCAGTGCGTCATGCAATCCCACATTCGTTCGGCCGTCTGATCCCATGAGAATTGTTGCCCGATCACCTTTCCCTTTTCAATAAGTTTCAAACGCAGGGCCTGGTCATTGGCCATTTTATCCATGCTTTGCGCTATTTCCTGTATTGAATTCGGATTAACCAGCAAGGCGGCATTTCCGGCCACTTCGGGCATACTGGTTACATTGGAGCAAATCACCGGCACATCACACTTCATGGCTTCGATTATGGGTATGCCAAACCCTTCGAAGTACGACACCAGCAACAGAGCGCTGGCTGAAGCCACCACCCGGCTCAGCTGATCGTTGTATAAACGGCCGGTAAAAATCACATCCTCTCTGTGTTTCATTGCATCGAGTAATTTTTGCAGGCCATTGGTGCCAAACATGTGCTCCCCAACAATCACCATTTTGAAGTTTTGCTTGTCGGTAGCCTTAAATGTCTCGAAAGCAAGCAGCATATTGTCGATGTTCTTGCGCTTGTGCAGGGAACCAACATAAACAAAATAGGGATTGCCGCCGGTGAAATTCTTCCGAGTTTCAAAGGCAATCTCTGGGCTTACTGGTTTAAATGCTTCATTTACCCCGTTATAAACCACATCAACCTTATCAGCAGGATACCCGAATGTTTTAACAATATCGGCCTTTGAATACTCGGAAACCGTGGCAATCCGATGGGCCCTTTGGGCAAACTTCGGGAAGCGCCAGCGGTAGTATTTGCTGCTGAGATATGGCAGGTAATCGGGGTTGTGCATAAAGTTTAGATCGTGAAAAACAGGGATCTGGCAGCCCTTCCACGAAAGTGACAACAGCCCATCGGGCGAAACAAACAGCGCCGGATCGATCTTTTTCAGGTAGTAAGGCAAGGCTTTTTCGAAAAAAAGATAATAGAGCACCGGATGGCGTGCCTGTGGAAAAAGTACCACGGGTTTTATATTGTCGGCAAATACAAATTGCTCATCATACTTTCGGTCGAAAATAAAATGAAACTCCACCTCGGGATGAGCCAAAGCCATGCGCTTGAAAGTCTGGAAGGTAAACCAGCCGATCCCTTCGAGCCTCCCTGGCAAAAGCAACCTGGTATTTATGGCAATTCTTAAACTCACAAACGCCCCATTTCAAAAAAACTGCTGTAGCCTGCCGATAAACGGTGATTTGTGGCAAGTGGAAAATTTGCCCCAAAAATAGCGCTTACTTTGTTTGAAACAAAAAAATCTTTTCAATTTGCCTTCATTTCAAAAAGCCGGCTCCACATTAAGCAATTACCTTTTAATTTGTTAATTTTGAGAAAGAAATTTTATTGATTTTAAACATAAAGCACAAAAACATGTCAGCAGATTTAATGAAGCATATTGAACCGGGAGTAGTTACCGGTCGCGATGTTCAGGAGATTTTTCGCATTGCCAAGGAGCATAACTTTGCTCTTCCAGCCGTAAACGTGATTGGCACCAACTCGGTAAACGCCGTGCTGGAAGCAGCGCGCGATGTGAACTCTCCGGTTATTATTCAGTTTTCGAACGGTGGCGCCCACTTTTATGCGGGCAAATCGCTTTCAAACGAAAATCAGCGTGCTGCCATTGCAGGAGCCATATCGGGTGCACGACACATTGAGCTATTGTCCAAGGAGTATGGCGTGAGGGTTATTTTACACACCGACCATGCAGCCAAAAAACTGCTGCCCTGGATCGATGGCCTGCTCGATGCCAGCGAAGCTAATTTCAAAACTTACGGAAAACCCCTCTTTAGCTCGCATATGCTCGACCTCTCGGAAGAAACCCTGGATGAAAACATTGAAATAAGCCAGCGCTACCTTAAAAGGATGAAAAAAATGGGTATGACCCTGGAGGTGGAACTTGGCGTTACTGGTGGAGAAGAAGACGGGGTTGACAATACCGGCATTGAAAGCTCCAAGCTTTACACCCAGCCCGAAGAAGTGGCCAAAATGTACAAAGCCCTGCTGGAAGTGTCAGACCAGTTTACCATTGCTGCATCCTTTGGAAACGTGCATGGGGTGTACAAGCCCGGCAATGTGAAGCTTGAACCCGTAATCCTGAAAAAATCACAGGAATTTCTTCAGAAGCATTTCAACACCAGCGAGAAAGAAGTAAGTTTTGTTTTTCACGGTGGCAGTGGCTCTACCCGCGAGGAGATCCGCGAAGCCATTGGATACGGAGTGGTGAAAATGAACATCGATACCGACACCCAATGGGCTTACTGGGAAGGTATCAAAAATTACTACAAGAAAAACGAGGGTTATCTGCAGAGCCAGATTGGCAATCCTGAAGGCGATGACAAGCCCAACAAGAAGTATTACGACCCACGGGCCTGGCTGCGCAAAGGCGAAGAAACCATGCGCGACCGCCTGAAACTGGCCTACGAAGACCTGAACTCGCTGAACCGAAACTAAAGGTTTTCCCCGAAAGGGGCTAGAGAAATATTAATCAAAGCCGGGGAAATTGATCATGTCTACCACAATGTAGGCACCTTCATAATCCTTGGCTATTTTTTCGAGAAAACGACGGGCATCGAGCCGGGTACGAAAATCGCCCACCCTGAGTTTGAAATCGGGAGCATCGTATATGATGTAGGATTCCACACCGGGATATTTTGCTGCAAACTCAGCCTGACGGCGCTGAGTACGTAATTTCGACTGGTTGCCGGAATCGCTGTAAATCTGCACGCGAAAGCCATTAATGCCACGCTCGCGCGACATCACTTCTTGGTGTGCACGCAAAAGCTTTTCAATTTGCAGATCCTGGCGCACACTTACTTCAAGGCTGGTGGTATCGGACGGGGCACGTAGCCCTGCCTGGGAAAAGGCAGCCCCAACCAGCAACATAAACGAAATAAAAGGAAGTATCCTCATAAGAGATGCTTTTCTTTTGTAAAAATACCAAAATTTAGCTTTATCAAATTAAATGCCAGAAACCAACCGCAGAAAAAGTCCTTAGTAAGCCCTTGCAAAGACCACTCTGCGAGTCGAGGGCTTGCCCGAGTAAATGCACCGACCTTCTTCTTTTTGCGCATTTAGCGGAATGAGCCGGATGGTAGCCTTGGTTTCTTCCTTGATCTTTTGTTCGGTTTCGGCAGTGCCATCCCAGTGTGCCAGGATAAAGCCACCTTTATTATCGAGAATATCAACGAATTCTTCCCAGGTATCGGCTTGGTATGTGCTTTGTTCGCGGAAAGAAAGTGCCTTCTGGTAAAGGTTGCTTTGGATGGCTTCGAGCAAGTGTTCAACCTTATTTTCAATATCGGCCACCTGGTAAATATCTTTTTCCAGGGTGTCGCGTCGTGCCACTTCAACGGTACCATTTTCCACATCGCGGGGGCCAATGGCAATACGAACGGGCACGCCCTTAAATTCGTACTCGTTAAACTTCCAGCCAGGTTTATAGGTATCGCGGTCATCAAGTTTAACTGAAATCCCTTTCTTTTCGAGCCGCTCCTTTATTTCGCGGGCTTTTTCAACCACCAGGTTTTGCTGCTCTGTATTCTTATATATTGGAACAATGACAGCCTGAATAGGAGCCAGCTTGGGGGGAACGACCAGCCCATGATCGTCGGAGTGAGCCATAATGAGAGCCCCCACCAGCCTGGTAGAAACGCCCCACGAAGTGGCCCAAACATACTCAAGTTTTCCTTCGGGGCTGGCAAACTTCACATCGAAAGCTTTGGCGAAGTTTTGTCCGAGAAAATGTGAGGTACCTGCCTGCAGGGCTTTACCGTCTTGCATCAGGGCTTCAATACAATAGGTTTCAACCGCACCCGCAAAACGCTCGTTCACCGACTTGGTGCCTTTCAGCACTGGGATGGCCATGAAGTTTTCGGCAAAATGGGCGTAAACATTGAGCATGCGTTCGGTTTCCTCAATGGCTTCCAGCTCAGTGGCATGGGCGGTATGCCCTTCCTGCCAAAGGAACTCAGTGGTGCGCAAAAACATGCGCGTGCGCATTTCCCAACGAACCACGTTGGCCCACTGGTTCAAAAGAATGGGAAGGTCACGGTAAGATTGCACCCAGTTTCGGTAGGTATCCCAGATAATAGTTTCTGAAGTGGGCCTGATAATCAGCTCTTCCTCTAGTTTAGCATCTTCATCAACAACTATCCCTTTCCCATCGGGATCATTTTTAAGGCGGTAATGGGTCACCACAGCACATTCTTTGGCAAAGCCCTCCACGTGGGCAGCTTCTTTGCTAAAAAACGATTTTGGTATGAATATTGGGAAGTAGGCGTTGGAGTGCCCGGTATCCTTAAACATCTTATCGAGTGCCGCCTGCATTTTCTCCCAAATGGCGTAACCGTATGGCTTAATTACCATGCAGCCCCTAACGGCTGAGTTCTCGGCCAAACCTGCCCGCTGAACAATGTCGTTGTACCATTTGGAATAATTCTCTTCGCGTGTTGAAAAATCCTTTGCCATGTAAGTATTTGGTATAGTATTTGCGATTATTCTGTTGAACAAACCCGGCAAATTTAAGAAAAAACCACGATAATTGACTTTACTTCTTAACTTTGTCAATAACCACAAGCAAGGAGGAAACCGTTATGAAAGCAATTTTTAAAATTCTGATCGTCATGTCGGTGGTCCTGGCAGGTTGCTCATCAACCTACCATGCCTCTCAGACCTACGACGATATTTATTACATACCGAGGGATGCCAGTACGGCTGCCACCACGCAGCAAGCCACCCCGATAGATGTAACCACCCCATCTGATTATTACCCCGAAACCAGCAATCAGGCTTACGATTACCAGAATGAAGGCTACGTGAACCAGGATGATTATTACGAATACAGCCCTTCGGCGACTGATACCTATTACGATGCCGATGGAAATACTTACGTAAACAATTACTATTACGGCGATTACTACGACTACAGCTATTCGGCCCGTATCCGCAGGTTTCACCGCCCGGCTTCCAGCTGGTCGTATTACGATCCCTACTACACCAATATGTATTGGTATAACTACGATCCTTTCTACTATGGTGTGAGCATTTACATGGGTTACGGCTCACTGGGATTTTATTATCCGGGATACATGATGTACAACCCCGGCTTTTACTGGTATTCATGGTATTCGCCCTTCTACTCCTGGGGTTCTCCCTGGGGCTGGAGCAGCTGGAACCGCTGGAATTACTGGGGATTTTACCCAGGATATTACAGCCCGTGGGGCTATAGTTACTGGTCGGGTTACCATGCTGGATATTATTCAGGATATTATCACGGTTACTGGAGCAACCCATACCAGTATCAGTACTACTACAACAGCCTTGACCGCAGCAACTATTATTATGGTCATCGCGGCGCCAGTGGTGGTGCTGTAGCAGGCGGCACAGGCCGTGGAGAAGGCCGTCCTGCAACTTTTGCCGAGCGTTTCGAAGCCAACCGCGACGACGTCTCGCGCGCGCGCGGAACCCAACCCGTCGACGGCACACGCACCGAAGCCCGTCCTGAAAGGACCGAAAGTGCTCGTCCGGCCGGTGCAGCCGAAATTAGCCCCGTGCCTTCTGTAGCTGCCCCCGGCAGGGATACACGGGAAACCACGGTACCTGCTGTTCGCCCCGAAAGGCAAGCTCCAGAAGCACGCCCCACCGAGGCACGCCCCGAAAGGCAAGCTCCAACAGAGCGCCCCACAGAAGCACGTCCGGCACAGCCGCAGGAGCGGCCTGCCGTTCGTCCAACGCCGCAACAATCGCAGCCACAGCAGGCTCGTCCTACGCAGCAGCCACAGCAAACCCGACCGGTTCAGCAGCAGCCCACTCGCACGCCTGAAGCGCGGCCACAGGCTCAGCCCGAAACAAGACCTGCCCCTGCCACCACACAGCCTGCCAGGCCAACGCAGCCGCAGCGTACGCCTTCCGACTACCAGGCTCCTTCGCGCAGCGAATACCAGCGCGACCAAATGCAGCGTTATGAAAGGCCTCAGCAGGCCCCAGCAGGCAGCCAGCGCCAGGAAAACGATCCCAACTTTAACCGTCCGCGCACCTATACTTCGCCCAGCTATCAGCAGCCCAAAACCAACCAGGAGTATAGCAGCCCGCAGTCGGGAAGGCCTCCGGCAACGGCAAGTCCTCAGCAGCAGCCGACAAGGCCTTCGCCCCAGCAGGTTAGGCCACAAGCCAGGCCGCAAAGCCAGCCTGCACCTACCCAGCGCACACAGCCCACCAGGCAGGAAAGAGGCCAACCCTCCTACTCCCCTCCGGCGCGCCAGCAGGCACCGGCACGCACCGCTCCGACGCAAAGCTCACCCTCAAGGAACGTGAGCACCCCGTCGAGGAGCTCGGGCAGCAGCGCATCAGCTGTTTCCTCTCCCTCCAGAAGCTCAGGTGGCAGCAGTGCCCCAGCAAGGAGCTCAGGTGGAAGTTCTGGAGGAGGGTCATCAGAACGCAGCAGTAGCGGCGGTCGTTCGCGCTAACATAAACTGAATAACCATTTTCCCCTTGCTTAATTTCCCTCCCGGCCATACTGAATAACCCCAAAAGCCGTGAGGTTTTTTAAACCTGTTGATAACTAAAAAATACATACCATGAAAAGGATCACTTTAGCCCTGGCAGCCCTGTTGCTCATAAGTTTGCAGGGGTTTTCGCAAAACGAAAACGATGCCTTTAGGTATTCCTTTATGAATCCCGGCGGAACGGCTCGTTTTACCAGTATGGGCGGTGCCTTTGGTGCCCTTGGCGGCGATTTTTCGAGCCTGAGCATAAATCCGGCAGGCCTGGGCATTTTCCGCAGTTCAGAGATCACCATTACCCCAACTGTTGATTACAGCCTGGTGGAGTCGAGCTATTATGGCAACACTACTGATGACATGAAATACAATTTTAACTTGAACAACCTGGGCGTGGTGTTCGTGCTTCCCATTTCCAATCCACTCGATCAACCCGGCTGGAAGTCGGTAAATTTTGGCTTCGGCATTAACCGCCACAATAATTTTAACCAGCGCTGGATTACAGAGGGTTTCAACACCGATAGCTCGCTTATGACTGATTTTCGCGACCAGGCCAACTGGGAGGGCAGCGTTTCCAATCTGGATGATTTTTCGACCGGACTGGCTTGGGATACCTGGCTTCTTTACCAGGACAACGGAGAATTCATGGTTGATATGCCCAACGGCAACGTGCTGCAAAGACAGGAAACCAGCTCTTCAGGTTCCATGCGCGAGTTTGTCCTTTCGATGGCAGCCAATTACAACGACCGTCTTTTCCTGGGTGCTACCGTGGGTTTGCCCTCGGTTCGATATAAGGAGTCGTCCATCTTTGTGGAAACCGATGTTGAAAACTATAGCAACGTTTTTAATTCACTCACCTACACCAATAAATTCAATACTTCGGGTACCGGTGTTAATTTAAAGGTTGGGGCCATATATCGGTTATCCGACATGGTTCGCATAGGTGCAGCCCTTCACACGCCAACCTTCTACAAACTAGAAGATAAGTATTATGCCACCATGCGCTCGTCGCTCAACCTGGAAGACTACGATAGCTACGCTTCTTCTCCTAATGGCTGGTTTAAATATGAGCTGAATACCCCCATGAAAGCCATTGGCAGCCTGGGCCTGGTTTTTGGCACCACCGGACTGATCAGCTTCGACTACGAATATGTGGACTACACACGTATGCGTCTGCGCAGCGATGATTACATGTTCTCGACCGAAAACAACATTATTCGCAATAACTTTACCGCACAGCACAATTTAAGGCTTGGTGGCGAGGTAAGGATGGAGCCTCTGATATTGAGGGGTGGGTATGCCTTTTACTCGAGCCCTTACCGTAAGGGGGTAAACGACGGGCAGCAGTCGGTCGTTTCTGCCGGCATTGGCCTGCGCGAGCGTCATTACTTTGTTGACTTTGCCTATTCCTACACTTTTTTCACTGAAGATTATTATCTCTACAGTGCGCAGTTGGTAAGGCCAGTAGAAAACAACTATTCAATAAACAGGTTTATGCTCACCCTAGGGTTCAGGTTTTAAACTCCGGGCATAGAAACAACAAATAAAACGGGGCCAAAAGCCCCGTTTTATTTTAATAATGTTGTTTAGGAAAGTGGTTCCACAGAACTCACAATGTCACTGTCAACCAAGATTCGGCCACAATATTCGCACACAATGATTTTCTTGTGCAGGCGGATATCGAGTTGGCGCTGAGGCGGAATCTTGTTAAAGCAACCACCGCAAGCATCGCGTTCTACGGGCACAACAGCCAGGCCGTTACGGGCATTTTCGCGAATGCGCTGGTAGGCTGTGAGCAAGCGTCCTTCAATGGCCGCTTTTTGTTTTTTCGAACTTTCGGCCAGCAGTTCTTCTTCCTTTCGGGTTTCGGCTATGATGTCGTCCAGTTCGTTTTTCTTGGCCTCCAGGTCGCCGCGACGCTCTTCGAGCTCGGCTTCAATCTGCTTAACAGTTTCTTCCTTCAGCTCCATGGCAGCCGTAAATTCACGAATCTTCTTTTCAGAAAGCTGCACTTCGAGGGTCTGGAATTCAATCTCTTTCGAAAGAGAGTCATATTCGCGATTGTTGCGAACATTCATCTGCTGGCTTTCGTATTTCTTGATAAGATCCTGGCTTTCGCCGATGGAAACTTTCTTGCCGGCGATTTCGGCTTCAAGGTCTTTCAATTCCTGGCGGAATTTTTCAATGCGGGTTTCCAGGCCTTCGATCTCATCTTCAAGGTCCTGCACTTCCAGAGGCAATTCGCCGCGAATGGCACGGATCTTGTCGATCTGGGTGTCGATAGCTTGCAGGGTAAACAGGGCGGTAAGCTTTTTCTTTACAGTAAGTTCAACACTCTCTTCACTTGCCGACTCGGGAACAGCCACCGGTGAACCTTCGGTGCCGGTACTGGGGTTGATTTGCCTGGGAACTTCCTCTTCGGTTTTTGAACTCTTAGCCATGGATTCTGGGGATCTGATTTGTTAAAAGTATGGGTTAAAAATAATTTACAGGGTTGGTGTTTACCCCTGAAATAAGGAGTGCAAATTTACTAAAATTTTTATTAACAATGTCATACAATAATTCTTTGGTAAACTGCTCGGTTTCGTAGTGGCCTGCATCGGCAATTAATATTTTACCTTCCGCTTCAAAAAACTGATGATATTTCAAATCGCCGGTAACAAATGCCTGGGCACCTGCCCTGAGGGCATCGCTCAGCAAAAAGCCACCGGAGCCACCACAAAAGGCCACTTTTTTTATGGCTTGCCCGGTAAAGGCGGTATGCCGCAAGCAGGGTATTTTCAGTTTTTTCTTCAGCATTTCAAGAAAATCATTCTCAGAAAGCGGAATATCCAGCTCGCCCACCATGCCTGAGCCGGTTTTCTCATAAATGTTTTCCAGCGGGTAAATATCGTAGGCCACTTCCTCGTAAGGGTGGCTATGAATCATAGCATTTAACACTTTTCGCTCAAGGAAAGCTGGCAGAATGGTTTCAATTCTAACCTCCTGTTCCACGTGCAGCTCTTCTTTTTTGCCAACGAATGGGTTGGCATCCTTTCCAGCACGGAAGGTGCCCTTGCCCTCCAGATTAAAACTGCAGCAATCGTATTTGCCAATGTGGCCTGCTCCCGCTTCAAAAATGGCATTTCTTACCTGCTCGGCATGCGATTGCGGGCAAAAGGTGACCAGCTTTCGTAACTGGCCTTTTTGTGGTTGCAGAATTTTCAGGTTTATTAAACCGAAAGCCTGGCCCAGGCGAAAGTTTACACCCTGCTCCACATTATCGAGATTGGTATGTAACGACACTATGGCAATATCGTGCTTAATGGCTTCAATAATAACCTTTTCGGTAAAGTGAGCCCCGGTAATTTTTTTCAGGCCTTTGAAAATAAGCGGGTGGTGCGAAATGATCAGGTCGCAACCTTTCGAAATGGCTTCACTCACCACCGAAGGTGTTACATCGAGGCAAATAAGGCCCCTGGTAACTTCCTTTGCGGGGGAACCAAGCTGTAACCCGCTGTTATCATACGATTCCTGCAAGGCATCGGGGGCCACCTGCTCAAAACATTCGAGAAGCTCCTTTATAATCATGGCTTAAAGATAAAATTTACCCAAAGGTAAAAAAATGTTGGTGTAAAAGCGCTCAGCCAGGCCCAACAAAGAAAACCAGAATCATGAATAGTGGCCTTGTTGCAAAAATTCTTTTGCAAAAAACCCAAATACTTCTACAAAAATTTATTGTAACCTGAACGCAAAACCTGCGTATATAATTAATAACAAGGCGACTATGATTATACTAACACCACATTTTGCAATTACCTGAGGCATGTCTCCATTTCGCTTATTGCTTCTGCCTTTTTGTTTGATTTACGGATTCATTACCTGGATCCGTAATAAGCTTTTTGACTGGAGACTACTGCCTTCAAAAAGTTTCAGCATACCCGTGATCAGCCTGGGCAACCTGAGCACCGGTGGCACCGGGAAAACGCCCCACGTGGAATATCTGGTAAATTATCTCAGAGAAAATTATAATATGGCGGTTCTAAGCCGCGGTTACAAGCGGAAAACAAGGGGTTTTCTGATTGCGGGCCCAAACCATACTGCAAACGAGATTGGCGATGAGCCACTTCAAATTTGCAGAAAGTTTCCTGATATTATTGTGGCCGTGCATGAACGGCGCAGGAAGGGTATAGAAAAAATTATGGAGATGCACCCCGAGGTGAACCTGATCATTCTGGACGATGCTTTTCAACACCGGTTTGTAAAGCCCGGCCTAAACCTGCTGCTGACTGAATACTACAAGCCTTTTTTCAATAATTTTATCTTGCCCTGCGGAAACCTGCGCGAATTGAAAAAAGGAGCCCGGCGCGCACATGCACTCATTGTGAGCAAGACGCCAAGAGTGTTTTCGCCCCTCGATCGAAAATACTTCCTGGAAAAACTGAACAAATACCAGCTTGAAAAGGTCTTCTTTTCGACAGTGGAGTATGGCCCCTGGGTACCTCTGTTGCCAGAATGCAAAAAAAACACCACCGGGTACAAGACCATTTTTCTGTTTTCGGGCATCGCAAACACCTCGTCTATTGAAGAGCATTTGAAAAGAAACTGCCAGGAATTGATCGTGAAAAAGTTTCCTGACCACTACCAGTTTTCAGCCAGAGATCTGGAAAAGTTAAGGCAGGAATTTAAAGACACTTTCGGGCGAGACAAAGCCATTGTGGTTACTGAGAAAGACGCCATGCGGCTGCAACAAAAAGTACTGCTTGATAAGCTCAAAGGACTTCCCGTGTTTTTTATTCCCATAAAGGTAGTCTTCCATAATGGCGACCAGGAAAAGTTTGAAAAGCTGGTTGATGGATTCCTGGCGGCTTACAGTCTTTTTGGCAAAACCCAATGAAAAAAGAGCCCGAAAAACACAGGCTCTTTGATAAAAATCCATTTACAGTGATTGCCTAAAACGGCAAATCGTCCTCCACGGTGGGCACATCGCCGGTGGTTGGTGGCTCCGAACTGGTTTTTGCACCCGAATCCTGACCGTCAGGACGTGAGCCCACAAAGGTCATGTTTTCGCCAATTATTTCTGTAATGTAACGTTTCACGCCCTCCTTATCGTCGTACTGTCTTGTCCTTATCCGGCCTTCAATAAAGATTTTGCTACCCTTTGAAAGGTACTTTTCGGCTAGTTCAGCCTGCTTGCCCCAAAGAACAACATTGTGCCATTCGGTTTCTTCAACTGGGTCACCATCCTTGTTTTTATAAAAACGATTGGTTGCAAGAGCAAGGGTTGCTACTTTGTTACCTCCCTCAAAGGAACGCACCTCGGGATCTTTGCCCAAGTTTCCCATTAACAGGACTTTATTCAAGCCAGCCATAATTTCTCTTTTTTTGGTTAATAATTTGTTGATTAGATTCTCGGCATTAGGTAATTCGCAAATTAAAAAAATTTTTTCGAGAAACCCAAATATTTTACACCAGATCAGCTAAAAAAAAGATGATATAGAACGTTTTTTATTTTTACATAATTATATGTTTATAATATTTTCTTGAGGAACAAAAGGGTCAGTCTCGATTTTGGCATTTTTTCGAACTTGTGGTGATCCACCAACAAGAAATACGATGTAAAGGTAACCGCTTTATCGGGCTCCAACTTTACTTTAAAAAAACGTGCATGAATTTGCTGGTGGGTTAGCTGGTGGCGAAAGAACAGGGGTGAACCATCCAACACGTAATCGCACCCATCGGCAAACCAGTTTTTCCATTCCGGGAGGTCGGACAGGACTTCTGGCTTTAGCTCATCTTCAGTTTCAATCAAAGGCAGCTCAAAAAGATTTTTCCATATATCATTTTTTTTGCGCTGTTGGACAAAAAACATCGGTCGGCCATCCTGGTTTTCAAAAAAGAAATAGAAATAATTGAAATGTCTGGTACGGGCAGTTTTACGGGCTTTCTTCAGAGGATATTTACCTACCTGTTGTTGTAAGAAAGCCAGGCATTCGCGGTTAAAAATGCATTGCTTGCAAAGAGGGGCTGCGGGCTTGCACACCGTGGCGCCAAAATCCATCATGGCCTGGTTAAAGCCTCCCGGGTCGATTGGGTCGACTAATTCGGCAGCCACTTCTTCAAATACCTTTTTTCCCCGGCTGGAATCGGTTTTCTCGTCAATGGCAAATAGCCTGGCCAGCACCCGATACACGTTGCCATCGAGGGCAGCCACCGGCTCTTTGTATGCAATGGAGCTAATGGCCGCAGCCGTGTATGGGCCTACGCCTTTTACTTCGAGCCACTCCTGGTAGTTTTCAGGGAGTTTTCCGTTTCGCTGCTCCATGATGTCGCGGGCTGCCTGGTGCAGGTTACGGGCCCGGGAGTAATAGCCCAGCCCCTGCCAAAGCCTGAGCACCTTTTCGAGAGGCGCTGCCGCAAGAGAAGCCACATCGGGAAAAGCTTCCGTAAAGCGGAAAAAATACTCCATACCTTGATACACGCGGGTTTGCTGCAAAATTATCTCGGTAATCCAAACAATGTAAGGGTCTTTGGTTTGCCGCCAGGGAAGCGTGCGCCCATTTTGGGCAAACCATTGCAGAAGACGGGCGGAAAAATGCATAAAACGAAGGTTACCCTTTTTGTTAAATGTTAAAAATCACTTATTTGATGATGGTAAAAATAAATAATTTGTTTTCTGATAATGATAAAAAACTTATCTTTGCAACCCGATTAATGCAAAAACTTCGTAAAATTCTAATAACCAAAAAGTAATAGCAATGACAAAAGCTGAAATTGTTACCGAAATTGCCAATAAAACAGGAATTGAAAAAGTTGCGGTACAAGCAACCATCGAGGCTTTCATGGCCACCGTGAAAAATTCGCTGGTAAAAGGAGAAAACGTTTATTTAAGAGGATTTGGTAGCTTTATCATTAAAGAAAGAGCAGAAAAGACTGGCCGTAACATTTCGAGGAATACCACCATTATTATTCCCGCCCACAGCATCCCGTCTTTCAAACCTGCCAAAGAGTTCGTAAACGAAGTTAAAGAATCGGTAGTTGTTGTTAAATAACAATTAAGATCTTAACCCTGCCGGATTTTCGGTCAGGATAATTTATTAACAAGGAGACCCATTATGCCAAGCGGAAAAAAGAGAAAAAGACATAAGATGGCAACCCATAAGCGTAAAAAGCGCCTGAGAAAAAACAGGCACAAGAAGAAGTAATACGCTTTTGGACAACAGTTGCTGATCTTTTTTACCTGTAAATAAAATTACATAATACCTGCGCGGTATTATGTAATTTTATTTAAAAGAACCGGATAATCCGGTTATGCTTCCTTCCTCATTCATTGAATTTCCAATGAATGAAAAAACATTCATAAAGTATCCCTAAAGTGAACAAAGACTTAATTATTGACTCCAACGCTTCGGAAGTTGTTATGGCTCTGCAGGAGGAAAAGCTCCTGGTTGAGTTGCACAAAGAGCGCAAGAATAACAGCTTTTCGGTTGGCGACATTTACCTTGGAAAGGTCAAGAAGATCATTTCGGGGCTTAATGCCGCCTTTGTAGACGTGGGATACGAAAAGGATGCCTTTTTACATTACCTCGACCTGGGCAGCCAGGTCAATTCGCTGAACAAATACACCAAGCTTGCCATGGCCGGAAAAACCCGGGTGCTTCCCATGGAAAACTTCATTCTCGAAAAAGAGATCGAGAAAACCGGGAAGATCACCAGCGTGCTCACGACCAATCAGCCGGTGCTTGTTCAGATTGCAAAAGAACCCATTTCGACCAAGGGGCCGCGCATTACCAGTGAAATTTCGCTTGCCGGCCGCTACCTCGTGCTGGTACCATTCTCCGACCGCATCTCCGTGTCGCAGAAGATACAAAGCAACGAAGAAAAGAATCGCCTGAAAAGGCTGGTGCAGAGCATCAAACCCAAAAATTTCGGTGTAATTATCAGGACCAATTCTGAAGGCAAAATGGTGGCCGACCTGGATGCTGACCTCAACAACCTGGTTTCGAGGTGGTACAGCATTGCGGAGAAGCTGTCGGCAGCCAAGCCCCCGCGCATTATCCTGGGCGAGCTCAACCGCTCCTCGGCCATGCTGCGCGACCTGC
This sequence comes from Bacteroidales bacterium UBA4814, assembly GCA_002402465.1. Taxonomy (GTDB): domain Bacteria; phylum Bacteroidota; class Bacteroidia; order Bacteroidales; family UBA7960; genus UBA7960. The sequence goes on along the minus strand of DHFW01000049.1, from coordinate 109,576 downwards.
TCAACGAGTCGTTCAACAACATTCATGTGAACGATCCGCTGATGTTTGAGGAGCTCAGGGATTACATTAAAACCATTGCTCCCGAAAAGATCGATATCCTGAAACTTTACAAGGGCAAAGCGCCTATTTTCGAATATTTCGGTATCGAGAAGCAGATCAAAAGCTCGTTCGGGAAAATTGTAAACATTAAAAGCGGCTCATACCTGATTATTGAACACACCGAAGCCCTGCATGTTATTGATGTGAACAGCGGCCACCGCATGAACAGTGAAAACAGCCAGGAAGAAAACGCCCTGGACGTGAACCTGGAGGCCGCCACCGAAATCGCCCGCCAGCTCAGGCTGCGCGACATGGGCGGTATCATTGTGGTCGACTTCATCGACATGGTGCAACCGGCAAACCGCCGCAAGCTCTACGAAAAGATGAAGGAAGAAATGAGCAAGGACCGGGCAAAACACAACATCCTGCCTCCCAGCAAATTCGGCCTTGTTCAGATCACCCGCCAAAGAGTTCGTTCGGAAACCAATGTGGAAATCCTGGAAAAATGCCCGGCCTGCGAAGGAACCGGAAAAATTAAACCCAGTATTATTTTGGTCGACGAAATTGAAAACAACCTGCGCTACCTTATCCAGGAGCAAAACGAAAAGTACCTCAGCATGAGGGTGCACCCCTACATCAGTGCTTTCCTCACAAAAGGGCTCTATTCGCAACAAATGAAATGGTTCTTTAAGTACAAAAAGTGGGTAAAAATTATTCCATCCTATTCGTATCACTTCCTCGAGTACCGGTTTTTCAATAAACTGGACGACGAGATCAAGCTTTAAAGCTTGCTGATAAAAAGCAGTGTGCATGCGCGCTTTCCCCGCAAAACAAGACATGCACACTGCTTTTATTTTTGGGGGCAATGACCTACCTTTGCATTCAGCAACAACCTTCTGCAAATGGTCAACAGGGAAGCTTCCGAAAGATTGCTTTTTGATGAATGGCTTGAAAAAGCACGGCGCTTTTGTGCATACCGCGACCGCTGCAAGAAAGAAACTGCCGATCGCCTGCAGCAACTCGGAGCCAGTAAAGAAGTTACCCGCAAAATCCTGGAAATACTGCAAAAAGAAAACTTCATTGACGAGCAACGATTTGCAAGTGCTTTTGTCCGGGGCAAGTTTAAGCACAACCACTGGGGACGAGTACGCCTTAAACAAGAACTGTCGGTCAGGCAAATTTCTGAGAAATCAATCGCAGAGGCCCTGATCGAAATAGATGAAGAGGATTACCAGCAGGCCCTGAAAAGCCTGGCCTCAAAAAAACTTAAAAGCCTGAAAGGGCAGCCAGATTTTGCCGCCAGAGGCAAAACAGCAGCCTATTGCATTGGAAAAGGCTATGAGGCCGACCTGGTGTGGAAAATGATAAATGAATTATAAATCTCAAAAAAATAACGCTCATGATCTATGCTGAAAATATCAAAGAACTCGACAAAAGGCTTGAGGCCTTGAGGAGGTTCCTTTGACGTGGATGGAAAAATAAATCAGATACTGGATCTTCAGAACCAGAGCGAAGCCCCGGGTTTCTGGAATGAGCCCCGGGAAGCCGAAAAAACCCTGAAACAAATCAGCGAGCTGAAAAAGTGGACCAGCGCCTTTGAAAAAACCCGGCAGGAACTCGATGACCTGAAGGTGCTCTTCGATTTTTTTGAAGCCGACGAAGCCAGCGAAGAAGAAGTTGACCAGCAATACCAACTTGCATTGAAGCACTTGGAAAATCTGGAGTTCAAAAAAATGCTGAGCAAGGAGGAAGACCGCCTCAATGCCATCCTTAACATAAACTCGGGTGCTGGCGGAACCGAAAGCCAGGATTGGGCAGAAATGCTCATGCGCATGTACCTGCGCTGGGGAGAGAAAAACGACTACAAAACCAAAGTGCTCGACTTGCAGGAAGGCGATGGAGCAGGCATAAAAAGCGCTTCCATCGAGTTTGAAGGAGATTATGCCTTTGGTTACTTGAAAGGCGAAAGCGGAGTGCACCGCCTGGTGAGGCTCTCCCCCTTCGATGCGGCCAATCGCCGCCACACTTCCTTTGCCTCGGTGTATGCTTACCCGGTAATCGACGATAATATCGAGATCGAACTCAATCCTGCCGACCTCAGTTGGGATACCTTCCGCTCGAGTGGGCCCGGCGGTCAGAACGTGAACAAGGTCGAAACGGCCGTTCGGCTCTATCACGCTCCCAGCGGAATAGTGGTGGAATGCCAGGAAACCCGCTCACAAGGACAAAACCGCGAAAAGGCCATCACCATGCTTAAATCGCAACTCTACGAAATTGAACTTCGCAAAAAACGCGAGAAACTGGATGCCATGGAAAGCACCAAAAAGAAAATAGAATGGGGGTCGCAAATCCGAAATTATGTTTTTCACCCCTATAAACTGGTTAAAGACCTCAGAACCGGTGTGGAAACCTCCAATGTGCAGATGGTGATGGACGGTGAAATCGACGATTTTATAAAAGCCTATTTGATAGAATTTGGTGAATCATAAAAAATTTCAGGATCGGATACCCAAAAGCAAAACATCAAACATTTAATTCAGCAATATTCCCGTAAGTCGTACAAAACGAATGGCTTACGGGTTTATTTTTTAAACAAATAATTGACTTTCAATTGTTTACACAGCGATTAAATAGACAAAAAATATGCATTTAACCTATTCATTTTCCTGTCAAACAGTTAAACAAGGTCGGTTAATAACTTTCGGCCAATGTTAATAACCTAGCGTGGTTTCCAACAGTTTTGTTTTTTAACTTCGCTTTTGAATCGCCTATGGAATGCAAATCAAAAGCATGTTTCTTTTACTTTGAGGGGGCGATTTTCCCACATAAAACGTTATAAATCAATAGTTGCAATGGAGAATAAACCTGCATTTGCGGAGACACACAGCGAGATAGGACAACAAAAGGATGCTCAGAACTTATATAACCAGGTACTTGATCAGCGTAGCCGACCCGAGATTGGGGGCGAGCATGCCACAATGGTCGACCCCGGGCAGCCTTACCAAAAGTATGCTTTTGAAGAAGCCCTGAAAAAAACCACTGAATATTTTAACGGCGATAGCCTGGCAGCTGGCGTATGGGTAAATAAATACGCACTGAAGGACTCGGAAGGGAACCTCTATGAACTCACCCCGGAAGATATGCACTGGCGCATTGCCCGCGAAATTGCACGCATAGAAAAAAATTACCCCAATCCGCTCGATGCCGAAACCATTTTCCAGGCCCTGCACCGTTTTAAGTACATTGTACCCCAGGGCAGCCCCATGGCAGGTATTGGCAACCCCTTTCAAATCGGTTCCTTATCAAATTGTTTTGTAATTGGCAACAAGGGCGAGGCCGACTCCTATGGTGGTATTATGAAAGTTGATGAAGAGCAAGTGCAACTTATGAAGCGGCGCGGCGGGGTTGGTCATGATCTCTCGCATATCAGGCCCAAGGGAAGCCCCGTGAAGAACAGCGCCCTTACCTCCACCGGACTGGTGCCCTTCATGGAGCGCTATTCCAACTCAACGCGCGAAGTAGCCCAGGATGGCCGACGCGGTGCACTTATGCTGACCGTTTCGGTGAAACACCCCGATGCCGAAAGTTTTATCGATGCCAAACTCGAACAGGGCAAAGTTACCGGTGCCAACGTGTCGGTGAAGATTACCGACGAGTTCATGAAAGCTGTGGTAAACCAGGAAGATTTTGTGCAGCAGTATCCCATCAGCAGCAGCGAGCCCAAATACATTAAGCGTATCAACGCGGGCGAATTGTGGAAAAAAATTGTGCATAACGCCTGGCGCTCAGCCGAACCCGGCATCCTTTTCTGGGACACCATACTGCGCGAATCCGTGCCCGACTGCTATGCCGACAAAGGCTTTCAAACCGTGTCGACCAACCCCTGCGGCGAAATACCCCTTTGCCCCTACGACAGTTGTCGCCTGCTGGCCATTAACCTTTACAGCTACGTTAAAAATCCCTTTACCAGCAAAGCCCGCTTCGATTTTCCGCTGTTTAAAAAACATGTGGCCCTGGCACAGCGCATCATGGACGACATCATTGACCTGGAGCTGGAAAAAATTGACAGGATCATTGAAAAAATTGATAAAGACCCCGAGCTGGAAGAGGTTAAACGAGTAGAGAAGGACCTTTGGCTGAAAATTCGCGAGAAGTGCATCGAAGGCCGCCGCACCGGCATTGGCATTACCGCCGAAGGCGATATGCTGGCCGCTCTGGGCTACCGCTACGGCACCGAAGAGGCCACTGACTTTTCAGTAAATGTTCATAAAACCCTGGCCTTGGCCGCATATCGTTCCTCAGTCGATTTGGCAGCTGAGCGCGGGGCTTTCCCAGTTTACGATTCCAGCAGCGAGGCCGGCAACCCCTTTATTCAACGAATAAAGGAAGCCGACCCCGAATTATATGCCGATATGGAAAAGCACGGCCGCCGAAACATTGCACTGCTTACTATTGCTCCCACCGGCAGCGTTTCCATTCTTACCCAAACCACCTCGGGCATTGAGCCGGTGTTTATGGTGGCCTACAAGCGCAGGCGCAAGGTAAACCCCAACGACAAGAACGTAAAGGTTGACTTCGTGGATGATATTGGCGACCACTGGGAAGAATACAATGTGTTCCACCACAAGTTTATCGACTGGATGCGTGCCAACGGCCATGACGAAGAAAAACTGGCCCACATGAAGGAAAATGAGCTGCAGGATGTGATCAGGCAGTCGCCCTTTTACAAAGCCACCGCCAACGACGTGGACTGGGTTGCCAAAGTGCATATGCAGGGAGCCGTTCAGAAGTGGGTCGACCACTCCATTAGCGTTACCGTAAACGTGCCCAACAATGCAACTGAAGAGCTTGTCGGCAAGATTTATCTTACTGGCTGGGAAAGCGGCTGCAAAGGCATTACCGTTTACCGCGATGGCTCCCGTTCGGGGGTGCTGGTAAAAGACAGCAAGAAAGAAGACAAGCAGGAGTTTAAGGAAACCAACGCGCCCAAGCGCCCAAAAATACTGGAGTGCGAGGTAGTGCGCTTCAACAACGATTCCGAAAAATGGATCGCGGTGGTTGGTATTCTTAACGACCGACCCTACGAAATTTTCACCGGTAAAGCAGAAGGTTTTTATTTACCAACATACGTGGATAAGGGTTGGGTTATAAAAAACCGCAACGAAAACGGCGAAAAGCGTTATGACTTCCAGTTCCTGGATCGCGATGGATACAAGGTCACCATCGAAGGACTTTCGCGTTCATTCCATAAGGAATTCTGGAATTATGCTAAGCTGATCTCCGGCATTCTGCGTCATGGTATGCCGCTGCCCTCGGTGGTCGATGTGATTGAAGACCTGAGCCTCGACAGTGACCACCTGCACACCTGGAAAAACGGGGTAGTGCGTGCCCTCAAGAAATTTATCCCCGATGGCACCCAGGCCCATGGAAGGGTTTGCAGCAAATGCAGCCAGGAAACGGTCATTTACCAGGAGGGGTGCCTCATTTGCACTACCTGCGGCGAAAGCAAGTGCGGCTAAGCACTGGTTTCTGTCCAGCCATTCAGATGAACCCTGCTCTGCCTGTAATTGGCATTGCGGGGTTTTTCTTCGGCCGGGTACCCGATAGAAACCAACGAAACCGGGATGATGTTTTCCGGGATTGCGAGTAAATCCCTTATGGCCTCTGAACGTTCCCGGCGCGGATGCACGCCCAGCCATACTGCACCCAAACCCACAGCCTCTGCGGCCAACAACAGGTTTTGTGTGGCTGCTGAGCAGGCCTGCACAATATAACTTTCTTCACTTTCAAGGCCCGGGTCACCGCAAATAAGAACGGCCATGGCGGCGGTGGCAAGCATTTTACCATAGGGATGCCGGCGGCTCAGTTCCTCCAGCAAATCCTTACGGGTAACCACCACGAAATGCCAGGGCTGGCGGTTGCGGGCCGTTGGGGCACTCATGGCGGCATCGAGCAGAAAATGAAGGGTTTCATCGCTGATCAAAGGCCCGGACTTGTAAAGACGAATACTACGGCGATTAAAAATAATATCGGCTTTTGCGTTCAAGGATTTCAATTTTTGGTATAAATCTACGAAAACCAATGGCATTAAAAAAGCCCGGAGAAAACCCCGGGCTTAAATTTTTCAGCGAAAGCTTACTGAATGTAAATCCACTCGCCCACCCCAATGGGAAGGTTGAGCCCAAACCATACAAACAGCAGCACCAGCCACATAATAAACAGAATCACGGCATAGGGAATGAGCAGCGACACTATGGTTCCGATGCCAATGTTTTTGTTGTATTTGTGTATCCATCCCAGCAAAAGCGGGAAGTAAACATACAATGGCGTAACGCAGTTGGTAATGGAATCGCCCACGCGATACATGAGCTGCACAAAGGCCGGGCTGTAGTTGAGCTGATAGAGCATGGGGATGAATACCGGAGCGAAAATGGCCCACTTGGCCGAGCCGCTTCCCAGGAAAATATTGAGTAAAGCCACAATGATCATAAACAGGGCAAACATAACCGGGCCGGTGAGGCCGGAAGCCTTGAGCAGTTCAGCACCACGAATGGCCAGAATCGTGTCGAGATTTGACCAGTAAAACAGATTAATAAACTGGGCCACCACAAGCATAAGCACGATATAGCCTGAAAGCTCCTTCATGCCATGCTCCATATGTTTAAGCACATCGTTGCCATTTTTAATGGAACCCGTGGCCCTGCCATAAAAATAACCTGGAATGGCAAACATGAAGAAAAGAATAGGCACCAGTCCCCTTAGGAATGGCGAGGGCACCAGGCCGCCTGTTTCGGGGTCGCGCAGGGGAGCACCTGAGGGCACAACCACCAGGAGCACCAGAATAACATAGACCAGCAAGGCAAGTCCAGCATGCTTCATACCCTTTCTCTCAGAAGGCGTAAGAGCGGGGCTTTCAACTACCTCAGCGGTTTCACCCAAAATGGCAAACTGGCTGGTGCGGGGTATGGTGTATTTGCGTGCAATAAATGCCCCCCCAAAACCCAGAAGAAAAGTGGAGGCTATCATAAAGTACCAGTTGGCCGTGGCGCTTACCTCCAGGCTTGGATCGATGTGTTGGGTGATTTCGGTACTGATGCCAGCCAACAGCACATCGGTGCCGGCAATGAAAAAGTTGGCCGTAAAACCCGCCGTAGCGCCCGCGTAACCTGCTATCAGGCCTGCAATGGGGTTGAGCCCCATCTGGGTGAAAATAAGGGCAGCAATGGGTGGTACAATCACAATACCCGCATCAGAGCCTATATTTCCGCAGGCACCAATAATGAAAATAACGGGTAGAACAATCTTTTTGGGTACGGAGAACGCCACCGTGCGAAGGGCTACGGTCAGCAATCCGCTGCGCTCGGCAATGGAAACCCCCATGAGCATTACCAGCACCAGGCCAAATGGAGCAAAGTAGGCAAAGTTACTTACCATGTGCTCAACAAAACGCCTGAGACCCTCGCCCGACATCAGGTTTTGTGCCTCCACCACACGGCCCGAACCGGGATCGACTGCGCTGACGCCCAACCAGGCAGTAACCGCACTGGTTACCACAATCAAAATACAGATCCAGACAAAAATCCAGAAAGGATGCGGCAACTTATTGCCCATTTGCTCAATCCAACCCAAAAACCCGCCAGAATTATTATCTGCGGTACCATTGCTTTTTTTATCTTTAGCCATTGGTTTATATTGTTTTGATAGAAAATTTTCTAAAAAAATGCAACGAATTAAAATATTCTCTTGTAACTAATGGTAAGCCAGTGTTTTGATTTTGCAGGCAAAAATAGGAAAATTGCGGGCTTGGCCAACGGCTTTGCGTAACTTAAAACCTTTCTAAATAAGAAAAGCCCGACCAAATGACCGGGCTTATACGTATCAGGCTGTTGAAAAAGACTATTCCTCGTCTTTTTCTTCTTCTTCGTAAGCCTTAAGCAGGGCATCCTGCACGTCCATGGGTACCTGTTGGTACTCGGCGAACTTCATACCGTAGGTGGCGCGTCCGCTGGTGAGCGAGCTCAACGAAGTAGAGTAGCGGTTCATTTCGGCCAGGGGAACTTTAGCCTTGATCTTCTGGTAGTTGCCTTCGCTTTCCATGCCCATAATGATGGCGCGGCGTCCCTGAAGGTCGGTCATTACATCGCCCATTTTTTCTTCGGGCACCATCACTTCCACATCGTAAATGGGCTCGAGGATTTTTGGCGCAGCATTTTTAAAGGCTTCTTTGAATGCGTTACGTCCGGCGAGTTTAAAAGAAATTTCGTTAGAGTCGACCGGGTGCATCTTTCCGTCGTAAACGTTTACGATAATATCGCGAGCATACGAACCAGTAAGCGGGCCTTCTTCCATTTTTTCCATAATCCCTTTGAGAATGGCAGGAAGGAAACGAGCGTCGATGGCACCACCCACAATACAGTTGTGGAACATGAGGACACCGCCCCAGGGGAGCTGGTGCTCATCGCGACTACGGATTGGGAACTCAGTCTGGTCGGGTTTACCTTCGTAATAAGGCTCTATCATCATATGCACTTCGCCAAACTGACCGGCACCGCCCGATTGTTTTTTGTGGCGATAGGTTGCCTTGGCATTTTTGGTAATGGTTTCGCGGTAAGGAATGCGGGGTGCCAGGAATTCGATCCCTACCTTGTTCAGGTTTTCGATCATCCACTTGGCCACGTTCAGGTGCATTTCGCCCTGGCCCGACAGGATCAGCTGCTTAAGTTCCTTAGAGTGCTCATACATCAGGGTGGGGTCAATGTTGTTCATTTCCTTCAGAATACCGGCCAGTTTTTCTTCATCGGCGGTATTCTTGGCTTTCACAGCCATACGAATCTTGGGTTCGGGAAACACAATGGGCGATACCGACAGGCCCTGATTCTTTCCGGAAGTAAGGGTGTTGTTGGTATGTGTGTCTTTCAGCTTAATGGTGGCGGCAATATCGCCGGGCATTACTTTTTCAACCTTTTGGCGGTTCTTACCGGCCACTACAAAAAGTTGCGAAAGCCGCTCTTTGGCATTGGTGGTAGAGTTCAGCAAGTCGATAGATTCGGTAATGGTGCCATCATACACTTTGAAGAAGGATATCTCGCCAAGGTGGGGCTCAACGGCTGTTTTGAACACAAAAGCCACAGGAGCCGCAGCGGCGTCGAACGACAAGTCTTTTCCATCGGTGGTCTTGGTTGAAGTCACTTCATTGGGCGAGGGCAGGTTTTCCACTGCGAACTCCATGAAGCGGTTTACGCCCTGGTTATGCTTGGTGCAGGCGCAAAACACGGGGAACATGGTGCGGGTTGCGATACCCTGGTTGATGCCTTTGGCCAACTCTTGTTCGCTCAGGCTGCCGTTTTCAAAAAATGCCTCCATAAGGGCCTCTTCGCTTTCAGCAGCCGCTTCAATAATGGCGTTGTGGTATTCTTCGGCTTTGTCTTTTTCTTCGGCGGGCAGGTCGCTGATGGTAGGTTTGCCACCACCCACAGGAAACTTGTAAAGCTTCATCTTCAATACGTCGACCACGCTGTCGAAGCCATGTCCTGCATTGACAGGATACTGTGCCACAAGCACCCTCTCGCCAAAGTTGCTTTTCAGCTGTCGCAGGGTTTCATCGAAGTTGGCTTTTTCAGCTTCGAGCTGGTTTACCAGGAACACAGCGGGTTTTTCAAGGTTGTTGATATAACGCCAGGTAATTTCGGTTCCAACTTCCACCCCGTTTTGCGAGTTTACCACCATCACAGCAGTGTCGGCCACCTTAAGGGCCGCAATCACTTCGCCGATAAAATCGTCGAAACCGGGGGTGTCAATTATGTTGATTTTCTTTCCGGCAAATTCGGAATACATTACGGTTGAAAATACCGAAGCCTGACGTTCGAGTTCTATTTCGCGGTAGTCAGAAACCGAGTTCTTGTCGTCGACAGAACCCCTGCGGTTAATGACTCCGCCTTCAAAGAGCATGGCTTCGGCCAGGGTGGTTTTCCCCGATTTAGCGCCCCCGATCAGGGCGATGTTCTTAATTTCGTTTGTTTGATATACTTTCATAACAGCATCAACGGGTTAAAGCGTGTATAATGAACTTGATTGTTTTCAAATTAATAAAGGCTGCCTTCAAAAAAAATGAGGCCTGCGGCCATCATTTCATTTTCGGAAACCTGCCCCGAAAAAAGTGGCTAAAGTTAAAAAAAAACTGCGTAGTAACGCCAACAAACCTTCAAAATTTTGGAACAGAATGTATTAGATTTTGAAAGAGACCATTTTAACGAATTGCAGCAGGCGATCTTCGATGTCGTGGTCATTGATTTCGAGCAGGTGGTCTGTACCAAATTTCTCTACTGTAAAGCTGGCCATGGCCGAGCCATAGATCAGGGCATTCTTAAGGGTTTCGAAAGAGGTATCGTCGCGGCGGGCTATGTAACCCATAAATCCGCCGGCAAAGGTGTCGCCTGCTCCCGTCGGATCAAATACATTCTCGAGCAACATGGCCGGGGCAAAGAACACCTGGTTTTCGAAAAACAGCAGGGCGCCATGTTCGCCTTTCTTTACGATCAGGTACCTGGGGCCCATGGTCAGGATCTTTTTGGCCGCCTTCATCAGCGAATGCTCGCCCGAGAGCTGGCGTGCCTCTTCATCATTAATGGTGAGCACATCCACCATGGTGAGCACCTCCATCAGGTCGTCCCAGGTGGTGTTCATCCAAAAGTTCATGGTGTCCATCACGATCAATTTCGGACGGGTTTCCATCTGTTCAATCACCCGTTTTTGAAGGGAAGGAGTAAGGTTGCCCAGCATCAGATACTTGCTGTTGCGGGCATGCTCCGGCACCACAGGATCGAAATCGGCCAGCACGTTAAGGTCGGTTACCAGGGTGTCGCGGGTGTTCATGTCGAGGTGATACTTGCCGGCCCAGAAAAAGGTTTTTCCATCTTCAACCACTTTCAGTCCGGTGGTGTCGATTTGCTTTTCCCTGAAAAGGTCAAGATATTTTTGGGGAAAATCGCCCCCAACTACCGACACTATACTGATCTTATCCGTCAGGTGGCTGGCGGCAAGGCCAATATAGGTTCCGGCACCGCCCAGTATCTTCCCGGTTTTCCCGAAAGGGGTTTCCACTTCGTCAAAGGCCACAGTGCCAACAATCAATAAACTCATAAAAAAGGATTTTTAAAAAACAGTGCAAAGATAGGATTTCTGGCTTAAATTACTGGTTCATCCTCACCGCCAATTCGGCCACGCGCCTGCCAAGCCCTTCGCCTTTTTTGAAAAACTGGGGCGCAATACCTGCTTCCTCAAGGAAAGGCGGTTCCCCCACAATGGCCGAGGCGCCGAAGGGAGCGGTCCACTCGGGACCCCCCACCACGATCATCCCAAAGATCAGCATCGACTGCAGCATGTTCATTTGGGTAAGCTCCTCTCCTGCCGAAATGCCACCGGCTGTTACGAAAGCAGCCCCGATCTTATTCTTAAGCGGGGCATCTTCAAAGGGCCATGAGGAAATAAAGGCCTGCACCTCGGGTGCTACATTGGCATTATACACCGGGCTGCCCACAATAATGGCGGCGGCTTCCAGCAGATCCTCCGTGGTGGTTTCGTCAATAGACTTCAGCACCACCTTTACCCCTTCCACCTGGGCCGCACCCAAAGCCACAGCCTCGGCCATGCCCTGGGTATTGCCGGTTTTGCTGTGATAGGTTACAAGCACCACTGGCTGGGCGGTGGCGGTGGCGAAAAGCCCAAGCAACAGCGAAGAAAAAATAAAAAGCCTCCGAAATGAATTCATAGTTTTGATATTAAATGGGAAATTGCATGCACTGAGCAAAGATAGTTTTTTATAAAAACACTATATTGCAAGGACTTTACATTTTGATTTTTGGAAAAATTTCGCGAAAAATACAGCCTTTCCTCTCCACGAGCTTCCTGGTGGAACTACCAGCGCAATGCAGCCTATTTCATAACCATCAACACCCGTATGGGTCTACATTATTTCGGGGAGGTTTCAAATGAGAAAATGGTTTTGAATGGCATTGGGGAGGTGGTGGAAAAATGCTGGCTTGAAATACCAAAACATTTTCCTTTCGTAAAACTTGGTGAATTTGTGATAATGCCAAATCACATGCATGGGATATTAATCGTGCAAAAAACTGATGCTGAAACTGAAGTTTCTCCATCAATTTCAGCAGAGAAACCTTATTCCTCTTCGGTAGAGACGTTGTGTGAGGGATCAGTAGAGACGTTGCATGCAACGTCTCTACATGGGAATGAAATGCCACATTCAGGCAAAAATAAAAAAATGGCAACCATTTCGCCTAAAAAGGGGTCATTAGGAAGTATAATCCGTTCATATAAATCCGCCGTAACCACCGCCATTAGAAAAACAGGCGATAATGCTTTTGCATGGCAACCCCGGTATTACGATCATATTATTCGTGACAGGGCAGATTATAAAAGAATTGAGAAATACATTATTAACAACCCAAAGAATTGGGAATCGGACAGATTTAATGATAAAAATAAATAATCCACAAAAAAACATAATGGTTAGGCTGGTTTGACTGAAAATTTTTGCGGGATCGTAGAGACGTAGCATGCTACGTCTCTACATATCCAAAATCGGCACCCCGCAGAGACGCAATGCATTGCGTCTATACCAAAAAAACCATAGCTTTTTTTAAAAATTTTCATCTGCCGGAGGAAAACTTGTCATTTTCATGGAAAACATCCGGAAATAAATTTCCACCCCCTGAAACATAAGTAAAATCAATACTTTTAAGCGATTAAGGCCTCCTGCCATGAACAATAATTTAAAAGGATTTGCACAAATATTTATAGCATTAAAGAAACTTCCAAAACCTTGGAAGTTTTTTGAAACACAATGGAGGCGTTTATGACGAATGGTATGCCAACTTCAAGGCAGAAGGAAGCATTAAAAACTTCTACTATTTTCAAATCCCAAAACCCATACCCATTGGGATTGAGGAAGAGTTTTAAATCTCCAGGAAGAATTATCTTACAGACCATTCATTCCAACTCCTTCGGGTGCATTTTGCAGGTGTTTTGCAAAAGCCCCGTGGGGGGGGGTTGGGTTTTAAAACAAAGCGGGTGCGAAAAAATTTCCGCACCCGCTTTGCTTCACGTGTTGTTAATTAAATCGTTTCGGTTTCCACAATTTTTGCCAGGATGTAGGCATAGGGAATGATCAGGTAATCCTTGTCTTCTAATTCAGGGCTAGTTCACGCCGGCGGGTTTTCTGCTCGTTCAAAAAATTGGAAGCAGCCAGGGCGGCCACAGTGCCATCGCCCACGGCAGTGGTTACCTGGCGAAAACGCTTTACAATGCTGTCGCCGGCGGCATAAACGCCCTCCAGGCTGGTCGACATGTCGGGCTTCACTATGATCTCGCCCCACTGGTTCAACTCCAAAACACCTTGCAAAAATTCGGTATTGGGCACATAGCCAATAAAAATGAACACCCCATCGGTTTTGAAATTGTAGATTTCGCCGGTATTCAGGTTTTTAATATCTACGCTTTCAAGTTTCTCCTCACCATGAAAAGCCACAATGGAAGATTCCATCACGAAATTAATTTTGGGGTTGCTGCGGGCCTCTTCCACGGCATGTTCGAAAGCCTGAAAGTGGTCGAACTGATGAATAACGGTCACCTTAGAGGCATATTTAGTAAGTGAAACGGCTTCTTCGAGGGCTGAGTTTCCGCCACCGACCACCACAATTTCCTTATCGGTAAAGAAGTCGCCATCGCAGGTGGCACAATAGGAAATACCGCGACCTTTGAAGCGGTCTTCGCCCGGCATGCCCAGGGTGCGCGAACGTCCGCCCGGGGTAAGAATTACGGCATTGGCAGTATAGGTGATGCCTCCCGTAAGGGTCACCCGTTTGAGCTCGCCTTCGAGCTGCATGCCCTCAATCACAATATTAGACTTAATATCGCAGCCAAAGGTTTTGGCCTGCTTGCGCATGATGTTTCCCAACTGGTAGCCGCTGATGCTCTCCACGCCCGGATAATTGGCAATTTCGTGGGTAAGCACCATTTGCCCGCCCACGGTACCACTGTCGAGCAGCAGGGTTTTCAACCTGGCCCGCGACAGGTAGATCCCTGCCGTGAGTCCGGCGGGACCTGCACCTATCACTATGGCATCATAATGCTTTACTCCATCCATGGCATTAAGCGTTTAGGGCCTGAGCAAATTGTTCGTCGAGAATTGTGGTGATTTGCTGACGGCTTTGTATGCTCGAAGTAGCCTTCACTACCTTGCCGTTTTTGTAATAAATGGTAAAAGGAATGCCCATGAAACCGCGCACCTCAGGAAGATTGCGTATTACGTGTGCATCGGGATGGTCAAATTCCATATCATAAAACTTCACGTGGGGGTATTCTTCCTCCAGCTCTTCGGCAATGCCGTAAACGGGAATACACATGGGCCCCATGCGGCCGCAAATGACCATTACGTTTTCGTTTTCGCTGATGATTTTGGCATGATCAGCGGCTGATTCGATGTGCTTCAAATTAGTGTACAACATGATTAAAGATTTTTTGAATGAATGTTCTGTTTTTTGTTGAAGGCATTGCTAAAATTTTACAGATGCAAAATTACCAGCAAGCATGCAAACGCAGAAGAAACAGGGCTTGTGATGCAGCAGGTCTGCAATTGAGATAGGACAGGATTTTTATTGAAAAAAACCGGATAGGAAGAAAAAAGAAAATCAGAAAGTGCCTTTTGACAACTACTCCACGGTTACCGATTTGGCCAGGTTGCGGGGTTGGTCTACGTTGCAGCCGCGCATAACGGCAATGTGGTATGAGAGAAGCTGCAGCGGAATGGTAGCCACCAGGGGCACGAAGATCTCGTCGGTTTCAGGAATCTCGATCACGTAATCGGCCATATCGCGCACAATTTCGTCGCCTTTGGTTACAATGGCAATGATTACCCCTTTGCGGGCCTTCACCTCCTGGATGTTGCTGATTACCTTTTCGTAGGTGCCCTTTTTGGTGGCCAATACCACCACGGGCATATGCTCATCGATCAGGGCAATGGGGCCGTGCTTCATTTCGGCTGCAGGATAGCCTTCGGCATGAATATAGGAAATCTCCTTAAGTTTCAGCGCGCCTTCGAGGGCCACCGGAAAGTTATACCCACGGCCTAAATAAAGGAAATTACGGGCATCCTTAAAGTGGGTGGAAATTTCGTACACCAGGTCGTTTACCTTCAGTACCTCATCCACTTTGGCAGGGATGGATTCCATTTCGCTGATCAGCTCGTAATAGCGCGACTTCGACAGGGTGCCTTTGCGCTGTGCAATGGCCAATGCCATAAGCGCCAGCACGGTAACCTGTGCGGTAAAGGCCTTGGTGCTGGCCACGCCAATCTCGGGGCCGGCGTGGGTATAAGAGCCGGCATGCGTAGCCCGGGCAATGGACGAGCCCACCACATTGCAAATACCCAATATAGTAGCACCTTTCGACTTAGCCAGCTCGATGGCAGCAAGGGTATCGGCCGTTTCGCCCGACTGGCTGATGGCAATCACGATATCGTCTTCGTAAATCACCGGGTTGCGGTATCGAAATTCCGAGGCATATTCAACTTCTACGGGTATGCGGGCAAGATCCTCAAAAAGGTATTCGCCCACCAGGGCTGCATGCCACGAGGTGCCGCAGGCAATCATTAATATGCGGCGGGCGTTGAGAAACTTCTGCTCGTAGTCGATAATGCCGCCCAGCACCACCTGCCCTGTCTGCAGGCTAAGCCTGCCGCGCATGCTGTCCTTTATGCTTTTGGGCTGCTCATAAATCTCCTTCAGCATAAAATGCGGAAAACCACCCTTTTCGATGGTCGACAGCTGCATTTCGAGGTGGTGTACAAAAGGGGTCTTTTCCTTGTTGCGGATGGTTTTAATCTTCAGCTCACCCTTACGGGGAACAATGGCCAGCTCCTCGTCGTCGAGGTAAACCACATTTTGGGTATATTCCACAATGGGCGAGGCATCGGAGGCAATAAAATACTCCTCCTTTCCAATGCCGATGACCAGTGGACTTCCTTTTTTGGCTGCGATAAGCTTGTCGGGGTCATTTTCCGAGATCACCACTATGGCATAGGCTCCTACCACGTAATTCATGGCAATGCGCACGGCCTCTACCAGCTCCACCCCCTCTTCTTGCTGTATGTTTTCGATCAGGTGCACCAACACCTCGGTGTCGGTATTGCTTTTAAACTCGAAGCCGCGGTTAATGAGCTCGGTTTTCAGCGAACCGTAGTTTTCGATGATTCCGTTGTGAATGATAGCCAGTTTGCGGCTTTGGCTGTAGTGCGGATGGGCATTTACATCGCTGGGTTCGCCGTGGGTAGCCCATCGGGTATGCCCAATACCTACATAACCACTAATATCTTTGCCTCTGACATTTTCCTCAAGATCCGATACTTTTCCGTGATTTTTGTAAAGCTTAAGGCCGCCATCGAGCAAAGCCAGGCCGGCGCTGTCGTATCCGCGGTATTCAAGCCTTTTAAGGCCTTTTACCAGTACGGGGTATGCTTCACGCGGTCCGATGTACCCAACTATTCCACACATTCTTAAAAAAATTAGGATGAGAAAATTAGTTAAAAAGGGTATAGATAATCTCGAGCTTCATGGGGTTTTCAGTTCGGCCGGGGCCCCTGAGTACAACCCGCTGGGCATTTTCGGCCGATCCGGAAACAATCAGCACCAGGTCGCTGTTTTCGAGCTGGCCGCTGAGCACCTCTTGTAAATGCTGAGTAATATTGAACTCGTATTGTTTTTTCGATTCATCATATACCCCACCAAAGTAGGTTTGCCCAAGTAAGTAGTCGCGTAAGGCAACCAGTTCTTCATCTTCTGACAGTTGCAACAAAAACAATCTGCGTGCAGCAAAATAGGTGTCGTCGCTAAATTCTTCATCAACCGGGATTATAAGCCTGGCCTGGTTTATGGTAACGTTGTTGAGCTCGCTCAGCGTTTCAATATGCGGAAACTTTAATCTGGCACGCAGTCCGCCCAGCGATCGGAGAAAGATTAAACTGTCGTTAAGCTGGCCGGGATTATTCAATTGTTCCTGGATGAGTGAATGACTTCCGGCAAAATCGAAATGTTCAGCAAAAGTCAGTCGCTTGGCAAATTCGCTCAGGTAAAAATTGTACTGCCGTGGAACGACCACCGTATCAGCCGCCTCGTGATAGTACAGCCTGAGAACAGTATAAAACGAGAACATGTTGATATTGAAAATGGCTCCCCCTTCCGAGAAATTATCGGCCACGGTAATTTGAAGTCCTTTGAAATAATCGAGGAAGTTGTCCACATTTTCAAAGGCTTCGGTGCCATTGGCATTGATGATTTTTTGCCCGAACCAGTCGGCCAGCCTCAGGGTGAAGTGGGGGGCGAAATAGGTCGTGTCAATCAAGGTACTGTCGGTAGGGGCGGGACGTAATATTCGCTGTCCTAAACTTCGCTCCACAACCGCCAGGGGTTGGTTGTTGAAAAGAGAGTCGGCATCGGGCACAGGCTCAAGCAATTCATAAACCCTGATAGTCTGTAAGGTTTCAAGGTCGCCATAATACTCGCCAGTATAGCCCAGCGAAAGCACAATGGAGTCGAGCACTGGCTCTTCGCCCAGCGAGAAATCATTGGAAGGCAAACGAAACTGAGTATAAATGCTGGCCCTGACCTTTCCAAAAACCGGATCGTGCATTAAACCCAGCAAATTCTGGTAGCCAATGTTGGTTGGAATGGTATCGTCCTTTTCAAAAAATGCCGCAATGGTAATGGTGTCGGTCATTTGATAGCCCGCCTGCTCATCGATCAGGTTCAGGCCTATGCCGTCGGGCTCTGAGCAGCTTTGCCAGGCAAGGATAAGGGTAAAAATGGCTATAACCTGAAAGGGGATGCGGAAAAAACCCCCGTTAAAACGGGGGAACAGTTGCTTTTTCAAAGTCGGATTATTTTTTGATTCAGAAAGATCAATGAAAATACGTTGTTTCAGGTGGCAAATTTATAAGAATTTATTCTGAAACCACCGATTCGTTGACCAATACCTCATCATAAAAATCGTTAAAGGCATCGATATAAGTATCCATCGACTGGTATTCGAGCAAAGGCTTGTTGCTTTCGCGCGCATATTTTTCAATTTCCGGATTAATGGTTTCGTTTCCGAAAATGACCCCGTCGGAATAATCGATGGCGGCCTTGCTTATATTCACGAAAGTTGGCTCTTGGTACCCTGCAAGGTGCTCTGCTTTTATTTCTTTACCCTGCAGTTTGTTGACCAGGGCGGGGTTGAGCGAACCCGGAAATCCATCGTTGTAAACAGAATATACCACCTTGGTATCGGAAAACATGGGGTTTTCCTTCAGGGCCACCTTTATATACAGCGGCATAAGGCCGGTAAACCAACCGTTGCAGTGCACGATGTCTGGCGCCCAGCCCAGCTTTTTCACAGTTTCTATAACGCCACGCGTAAAGAAAATGGCACGCTCATCGTTATCGGCAGCATACTTGCCGGTTTTGTCGGCAAGGGTGTATTTACGCTGAAAGAAATCCTCGTTATCGATAAAATAAATCTGCATGCGGGCAGCCTGGATGGATGCAACCTTGATAATCAACGGGTGGTCGGTATCGTTGATTACCAGGTTCATACCTGAAAGGCGGATGACTTCGTGCAACTGATTGCGGCGCTCATTAATGTTGCCGAAACGTGGCATAAATGTGCGGATTTCCTTGCCTTTTTCCTGAATACCCTGGGGTAAATGCCGGCCAATAAGGCCCATCTGGCTTTCTTTCAGGTAGGGAGTTATTTCCTGTTGAACAAATAGCACTCTGGATTTTTCCATAAACGTAAGTAGTTGACAGTTAGAAGAAGAAATGGTTTGCAAATTTACGGTTTTTTTTGGTTAAATTCAAATTTTCCTTTTAGCTTTGCCGGTTTGTTTTGCACAGGCATTTCTTCATTCACACATTTGTAAAAAGCTTATTTGCAACCACATACAATCACGCCTGCAAAAGACACCGTTTATCTCATAATCCATTTGAACAAAATTCCGTAGTTATTCAGTGAAGAAATTGGGCAGGTACTTCAGGGTTATACTATTTCTGGCTTTGGGTCTGCTGCTACTTTGGTGGGTTACCCGCGGGCAGGACCTTGACAAAATTGTTTTCGAATTCAGAAATGCCAATTATTTTTGGATCATTCTGGCCTTGATTGCCGGGGTGTTGAGTCATGTGGCCAGGGCCCTGCGCTGGAATATATTGATACGCTCCATGGGTTACAAAGTCGGCTTGGGAAAAACTTTTCACGCGGTTATGTCGGGCTACCTGGCCAACCTGGTGGTGCCCAGGCTTGGAGAAGTGTCGAAATGCGCCGTGCTCAGCAAATCGAACGGCATACCCTTTAACTCCCTGGCCGGTACCATGATCGCCGAACGCTTAATCGACGTGATCACCCTGGTTTTGCTCATGTTTTTCACCATCGTTTTTCAATTCAGCTTCCTGAAAGATTTTCTTTACGATTTTTTCTTCAGCTCGCTCATAGCAAAAGGCACCTCTGGCATGGTGATCATTATGATTGCCGGGAGCCTTTTTTTATTGGTCTTGTTTTTGCTGGCCTGGTGGCTGAGAAAAAAGCTAATGAATGCCGAGGCAGACACCTTCGCTTATAAACTAAAACGGCAACTGCGGGGTTTTGTCAACGGCATAAAAACTCTCTGGAAAATGGGCAGCAAAGTTTTGTTTGTGTTTTACTCCCTGCTGATATGGGCGCTTTATTTTCTTACGGCCTACCTTGGTTTTTTTGCCCTTACGGCTACCTCTCACCTTTCGCCTATGGCGGGGCTTACACTACTTGCAGTAGGCAGCCTGGGCATACTGGCGCCGGTTCCGGGCGGCATAGGCACCTACCACTTCATTACCATTGCCACCCTTACGCAACTTTATGCCATTGCCCCCGAACCCGCAACCTCTTATGCTTACATATCGCACGCCCTTCAAATGGTGGTCATAATTGGTACCAGCGGGCTGCTCTGGCTCTGGTTCTCTTTCCTGAAAAAGCCAGCCCGGATTGAGCAACCAAAACAATAACGCGCTGAACAAGCTTGTCTGGCAAGTGTTTTATTTTAAACCCCACCCCCTGAGATAAATCAGAAATTCCCATGAGTTCGAAAAAACAAGTTATTGAATCTAAGATCATTTCTTCAGCAGACAGCCGGGAGTTGTCGCGACTGATAAACTACTGGCACTTTCATGAAAGAAAAGTGGTTTTCACCAACGGCTGTTTTGATATCCTGCACCTGGGGCATATCGACTACCTGTTGAAAGCGGCCGACTTGGGCCATGAGCTGGTGGTGGGCCTAAACACCGATCAGTCGGTAAGGCGGCTCAAGGGGCCCGGGCGCCCGGTCAACGATCAGGAGGCCAGGGCCAGGGTGCTGGCCTCGCTGTTTTTTGTCAGCGCCGTGGTGCTCTTTGATGAAGACACCCCCTATGAGCTTATTAAAAAAGTGAAGCCACACATACTGGTTAAAGGCAGCGACTACAAGGCCGAAGACATCGTGGGATACGACGTGGTAACAGCCTATCAGGGAGAAGTGGTTACCATCGACTTCCTTGAAGGTTTTTCTACCAGTGCCATCATTGAAAAATTGCGCCGGACAGAATAGGGTTATACGGCCTGGGAGGGCAGTTTTAATAAAAAATAACACATAGCGTCCACCGGTTTTATTTAATTTCGTTTTTGGGTATTCATAGCCTGTACAAGACAAACCATGGAAAACACATCAAAAAAATATTCCCGCTTCAAAATCTACCTTCCGGTATTCATGGCCCTGGTGCTTATTGCCGGCTTTATACTGGGGCTTAATCTGCGTCCGCGCGAGCCGCAGGCCGAGAAAAAATTCTTTACCATTGGCATTGACCGCGGCAACCAGCTCAACAACATCATTAACTTCATTGTGGAGAACTATGTTGACTCGGTTGACCGCCAGAGCCTTACCGAAGAGGCCATTCACAGCTTGCTGAAAAACCTTGATCCCCACTCTGCTTACATTCCCGCCAGGGATTTCCGCGAAATGAACGACCCGCTCATGGGCAGTTTCGAAGGCATTGGCATTGAATTTAACATGATCAGCGACACGGTGGTGGTGATTAATCCAATAGCCGGAGGTCCCAGCGAAAAGGCGGGCATCATGCCCGGCGACCGCATTGTGAAGGTGGAAGACGAGCCCATTGCCGGAGTGAACATGTCGACCAACGAGGTGGTGCGGCGTCTCAAGGGCGAAAAAGGCACCCAGGTGAATGTTATGGTAAAACGCTCGGGAGTGAATGAGCTGCTGCCATTTACCCTCATCCGCGACCAGATACCCCAATACAGCCTGGATGTGGCTTATATGGTGGATGAAGAAACGGGCTACATTCGCCTGAACAAATTTTCGGCCACCACCCATCAGGAGTTTGTGGTTGCCATGGAGCGCCTAAAGCGCGAAGGTATGCAGAATATGATACTGGACCTGCGCGGCAATGGTGGTGGCTTCCTGGAGGCTTCTATCAACCTTGCCGATGAGTTTCTCGATGCACAAAAGCTGATCGTTTACACTGATGGCCGCAACCGCCCAAGGCAGTATGCCCATGCCCGCCGGAATGGTGGTTTTGAAACCCAACCGCTGGTCATTCTGATCGACGAGTGGTCGGCTTCGGCCAGTGAAATTGTAGCCGGGGCCGTGCAAGACAACGACCGGGGCATTATCATAGGCCGGCGCTCCTTCGGCAAAGGCCTGGTACAGGAACAGGTGCAACTGGGCGATGGCTCGGCCATGCGCCTTACCGTGGCAAGATACTTTACACCCACCGGACGAAGTATTCAGAAACCTTACGATAATGGCGAAGAAGAATACTACAGCGAATTTTTGACCCGACTGCTCGATGGGGAGCTCGAAAACCCCGACAGCATAAAATTTGCCGATTCGCTGCGATTCGAAACGCCGGCTGGAAGGGTAGTGTACGGTGGCGGAGGAATCATGCCCGACATCTTTATCCCGATTGAAACCGGCGAACAGTTTGTGTTTTACAACCAGGTGGCCAACCGCGGCCTGCTTTACCGCTTTGCTTTCAACTATTCCGACCGCAACCGCAGCACCCTGCAGCAGCACCAGAGCGCAGCCGCCTTTGTAAATGACTTCAGTATTACCTCCGGTATTTACAATGATTTTCTGGCCTTTGTGGCTGCCGAAGGGCTCAGCATCCCCGGCACCATAAGCCGCGAAAGTGAGTCTCTGATCCGCAAGAACCTCAAAGCCTATATCGGCCGCAATATTTTCGGCATGGATGCTTTTTTTCCGGTAATCAACCAGGACGACAAAGCCTTCGGCATGGCGCTTGAGGTGCTTCGCAACGGCACCTACTCCAGCTTGCTGCAAGCACAACCAGCTCCCTAAAGCCCTATATCAGGCGCAATTCTTTTCATGGCATTTACTGACAGTTCTGCAAATTCGGGCAGCGGAATGCCAATCTTTTCGCATTCCATAATGGTTTCGCGCCGCACGCTGGCGGCAAAAGCCTTTTCTTTCATGCGCTTAACCACCGATTTTGATTTTACACTTTCCACCTTTTTGTCAGGATACACCAGGGCCGTGGCAGTGATTAGTCCGGTAATGGTTTCGCCGGCTGCAAGGGCATGGTGAAACACCTTGGTGCGGGGCTGACCGTGCGCCGCATCCTCGTTATGAAGCATTATGGCCTCGATAATCTCTTCGTCCAGACCCTTTTCGTGCAGGATCCTTGCCGTTTCCATGGCATGGGTGTGCATATCGCCATTGGTCACCTCCACATCAAGGTCGTGCAGCAAGCCCGCTATTCCCCATTTATCCGGATCCTCACCCAAACGTTCAGCCAATGCACGCAGCACCGCTTCCGATGACAGGCAATGAGCTATCATCCGCGGATTTTTTACATATTGGTGTAATAACCTTAGGGCTTCTTCTCTTTGCATAATTTTTTTCAGCGAATTTAAACCAAATTCATCTTTTTCGGAAACGTGGCCGCTGTCAAAACCACCCTTTACTCGCACATATCTAAACATTTATTTAATTGTTTTTCAATTTTTTTTACGTAAAGAACATTTTTAAAGAAAAATAACTTATCATTGCAGTTCGAAAACACGACATGAACCAGAGCTTTTCATATTTCGCCAGCTATTTTTATTTCTATTTCTATTTTGGTAGAAGTGGGGCTTGGTGGTAATATGTTTGCTTTTGATTAATAACAATAAGGTAAATTGACCAGGCCCCGCAAATGCGGGGCTTTTTTTTTGCGTTTTATGAAAAAAGTAGCAATACAAGGCATAAGGGGTTCCTTTCATGAAGAAGCGGCTATTCTATACTTCGGCAAAGATTTTCAAGCCGTTGAGTGTATGGATTTCAGAAGCCTGGTGAACCAGGTTGGAGCAGGTCAGGCAAGCTTCGGCATAATGGCGGTGGAGAATTCACTGGCAGGTGGCATGTTGCCGAATTTTTCGCTGATAAGAAATGCCTCCCTTCAAATTACTGGCGAGGTATATCTGCGCATTTCACAGCATTTGATGGCCCTGCCCGGCCAAAGAATCGAAGACCTTACAGAAGTGCGCTCACACCCCATGGCGCTGATGCAAACAGAAGCGTTTTTTCTGAAACACCCTGGTATCCGTCTGGTTGAATCATACGACACAGCCCTTAGCGCACGCGAGATTAGCGAAGAAAAGCTGAGCCAAACCGGAGCCGTTGGAAGCGAACAGGCAGCCCGCATCTTTGGTTTGTCGATCCTGGCATCATCCATTGAGACCAATAAGGAAAATTTCACCCGCTTCCTGGTTGTTGGGCCCGGAGCACCAAAGCTGGATAAAAACCTTCCTGTAAAGGCAAGTGTGGCCTTTATTGCACCCCATGTGCCGGGCGGCCTTGTAAAAGTGCTTAACCCCCTGGCCGATGCCGGGGTAAACCTGAGCATGCTTCAGTCGCTGCCGCTGGTGGGATCAACCTGGGAGTATATCTTTCATGCCGATTTGATTTTTTATGACCAGGACCATGCAAGCAAAATCATCAGCGACCTGGAGAAAAAGCTTCAGAAGCTCCGGGTCATGGGCCTTTATCATCCCGGAGCAAAACCCCCTGCCAGCATCAATGGTTTGTCAAATCTTACTAAAGAAATGAATCATGTACATACCGGCCGCTGACAGAGTTCATTCCGTTACGGAATATTACTTTTCGCAGAAGCTCCGGGAAATTGAGCAAATGCGCAAGGGAGGGCTCGATGTGATCAATCTGGGCATTGGAAGCCCCGACCTGGCTCCTTCAGCCAAAACCATTGAAACCCTGGTAAAAAGCAGCTATGAGCAGGGAAACCACGGTTATCAGTCCTATAAAGGAATTCCTGAACTGCGCACCGGGTTTGCCAACTGGTATGCCAGGCATTTTGAAGTAAAGCTCGATCCGGAACGTGAGATCCTGCCCCTGATGGGCTCAAAGGAAGGCATTATGCACATTACCATGGCTTTCGTAAATCCGGGCGATGAAGTGCTGATCCCCGATCCGGGATACCCCACCTACGGATCAGTAACTTCTTTGGTGGGCGGATATGCCAGAACCTACGCCCTTACTGAAGAAAATGACTGGCTGCCTGACCTGGACCGTTTAGAAAAGGAAGGCGTGGAAAGGGTTAAACTAATGTGGGTGAACTATCCGCATATGCCGACAGGTGCAAAGGCCAACCAGGCATTTTTTAAAAAACTGGTGGCATTCGGTATCAGAAACCGAATATTAATCTGCAATGACAACCCTTATAGCTTTATTCTGAATGAACAGAAATTAAGTTTACTTGCGGCAAAAGAAGCAAAAACCGTTTGCCTGGAGCTGAATTCGCTGAGTAAATCGCAAAACATGGCAGGCTGGCGTGTTGGAATGCTTGCTGGCCATGAAGAATATATCCAGGCGGTGCTAAAGGTTAAAAGCAATATGGATTCGGGAATGTTCAGGCCGCTTCAGCTGGCAGCGGCCGAGGCACTTTCGGCTCCGGCCGCATGGTATGAAGAAATAAACAGGATTTACAGGGAACGGCAAGTGGTTGCAGCTGAAATAATGGATTTGCTCGGTTGCACAGTCAGGCCTAACCAGGCCGGCATGTTTTTGTGGGGTAGCATCCCTGAAAAGTATGCCAATTCTGTTGAGCTCAGCGACCGGTTACTATATCAGGCCAATGTTTTCGTTACCCCGGGAATAATCTTTGGAAAAAACGGACAAAACCACATCAGAATTTCATTGTGCAGCAGCCAGGATCTGCTTTTGAATGCAAAAAAAAGAATTATCAAACATTTAAATAACCCAGCATGATTGTTTGTATTGCCGGATTGGGATTAATAGGTGGCTCACTGGCCATTGACCTGCGAAAGCGGGGGTTTGCCAGCCAGATTATTGGTGTAGACAACGATCAGCAGCACGCGGCCATTGCCCAGCTTGGTGGTTTGGTTGACGAAACCGACACCCTTGAGAATGCAGTTAAACGCGCCGATTTCATAATACTTGCCACCCCTGTTGACGCCATTGGAAAATTGTTGCCCCAGGTTCTTGACCAGGTTGGAGGCACGCAAAAAGTGGTGACGGATATGGGGTCGACCAAGGCTGGGATGGGGAGGCTGGTAAAAAAACATGCCAATCGCCGGCATTATGTGGCCTCCCACCCCATGGCCGGAACAGAGTTTTCAGGGCCTCTGGCAGCAGTCAGCAAACTGTTCGATTACAAGTGCGCCCTGATCTGCGACAAAGAGCAAAGCGCTTCGTTTGCCCTGAAAATCGTGAGAAAAATGTATAAAGTACTTAACATGCGGCTGATTTACATGAGCTCCGACGAGCATGATATGAGCGCCGCTTATGTTTCGCATATTTCACATATTTCTTCTTTTGCCCTTTCGCTGTGCGTGCTCGAAAAGGAAAAGGACAAAAAAAGAATTCTCAGCCTGGCGGGTGGTGGTTTTGCCTCCACCGTGCGCCTGGCAAAAAGTTCGGCCGAGATGTGGGCGCCGGTTTTTGAGCAAAACTCGGAATATGTTATTGAAGTGCTCAACACCTATATTGATAAGCTCCAGCTTTTCAAAGAACACATTGAAAAAAACCAAAGAACCGAGGTAAACAGCCTTATTCGTGAGGCCAATAAAATTCAGAAAATTCTTAGCTAATCCGGAAAAACAAAAACATATGAAAACAATTTTTGAAGTTGCGCCCATTACCCAATGGCCCCACCACAAAAGGAGGCCCCTGGTCATTTCCGGGCCCTGCAGTGCCGAAACCGAAGAACAGGTAATGCTAACAGCCCGTGAGCTGGCTGCCAGCGGCAAGGTAGATATTTTCAGGGCTGGCATCTGGAAACCCCGAACCCGCCCGGGTACCTTCGAAGGCATGGGCAGCGCCGCCCTGCCCTGGTTAAAAAGAGTGAAGGAAGAAACCGGGATGGGCATTTCGACCGAGGTGGCCAATGCCAGACACGTTTACGAAGCACTGAAATACGGCGTTGACTACCTATGGGTGGGGGCAAGAAGCACCGCCAACCCCTTTGTGGTACAGGAAATTGCCGATGCCCTGCAAGGCTCTGATGTTACCGTACTGGTAAAAAACCCTATTAATCCCGAACTGGAGTTGTGGGTCGGAGCCATCGAGCGCATACAAAAAGCAGGGATCAAAAGGATTGGTGCCATTCACAGGGGGTTCTCGAGCTATGAAAAAACACAGTTTCGCAATATTCCCCATTGGTTGATCCCGGTGGAGTTAAAGCAGCGGGTGGGTAACCTGCCCATAATCTGCGATCCAAGTCATATTTGCGGAAACAGAAACCTGCTCCTTGAAGTTTCGCAGAAAGCCATGGACCTGAACTTCGATGGGTTAATGCTTGAGTCGCATATTGATCCATCGGTAGCATTGAGCGATGCCGCGCAGCAAGTCACCCCAAGGGCGCTGATATGCCTTCTCAACCGGCTGGTGATGCGAAACCCCGAATCGACCGACAGCAACTTTCTGAATGTGCTGGAAGAACTACGCGGCAAAATTGACATTTATGACGAACAACTGATTGACATCCTGGAGCAACGAATGAAAGTAGCCCGCACCATTGCCCAATGCAAAAAGGAGAATAACATTACCATTCTTCAAACAAAAAGATGGGCAGAGGTAGTGCAAAAAAACCTTGCCCTCGGAGTGAAGAAAGGCCTGGTGTCAGATTTTTTAAACAATATGCTTAGGCTCATTCACCAGGAATCTATTAATCACCAAAACAAAGTAATGAATGAGGGTGACCCGGTGCCCGATGTACTGAATAATGCTGAAAAAACGAACGTTATCTGATTTGCTTTAAGGCCTCATCAAGGGTTTTGACGGGCAACTGGCAGATGCCCATACTGCAGACGTAATACCAGGTGTTTGTTGCATCATAGCGGTTTTCAAAAATCGGAAGCTCAGAGACTTTTTCTTCTGAAGCGGCCAAAAGCGTATTGGGAAGAAATTTTTGATTTGCCCCTTTTAAATGTTCTTTTGCCTCCGGGCCACAAATCACCATGGTGTAAAATGGAAACACATGGTGGAGCATCAAAATGCCCCAGTTGGTGTAGCTGCTGCTGTATTTATTCAACAGCCGCTTCATGTCGCGCAACATATCTGAACTTCGCTGCCCCCATTCTGGCTTTTCAAAATAATTTGCCAGGTAAAAGAGGTTGCGGGCCATTACACTGTTCGAGGCTGGTATTACATTATCATGAAACTCAAAAAATGAGGTGGCAAGTTTTTCGCCTTTTCTGGAAGAAAAAGAAAGCAGGCTGGTAGCTTCTGCCGAAAACTCAGCAAGGGAATAATTGATGAGCAGGGCCGCTTTCAATAAATATTTTTCTTCCGAAGAAACCTCAAAGAGTCTTATCAGGCTTTGTGCCAGCCAGGCATAATCTTCAAGGAAAGCATCAATGGTGGGCTTATCCCCTTTCAGGTTGCGGAAAAGCTTCCCATTTTCGGCCATAGCCACCTCAAGAATTTTATCGGCTGCGGTTTTTGCCGTGTGCAGAAACTCCTCTTCACCAAAAGCAGCATACGCATCGGCAAAGCCTTTGATCATCATGGCGTTCCATGAAACCAGAATTTTGTCATCAAGACCGGGTCGTATGCGGTTTTCGCGTGCGTTCAGCAGTTTGGCTTTCGCTGAGGCAATTTTTTTCTGAAGGTCATCCAGATCGATATTATGCCTTTCGGCGAAAGCCTCATCAGACAAATCGCGCAGCAGGATATTCTGACCTTTTTCCCAGAATCCTTTCCCGCCAAGGTTATAATATTTGCTTATTAAGGCAGCCTCCGCGCCCAAAACTTGTTCAAATTCTTTTTCCGTCCAAACATAATAGCGCCCCTCCCCCCCTTCGCTGTCGGCATCGAGGGCTGAAAAGAAAAGCCCATGCTGAGAAGTGAGTTCGCGTTTCACAAATCCAATGGTTTCAAAAACTACCTGCCTGAACAAGGGATCGGGCTCAACCTTAAATGCATTTGAATAGAGCGAAACCAGTTGGGCATTATCGTAAAGCATCTTTTCGAAATGCGGGACTTTCCAGTTAGCATCAGTGGCATAGCGCGAGAAACCCCCGCCAATCTGGTCGTAAATGCCGCCCATGGCCATCTTTCGAAGGCTAAGCAAAACCTGATCGAGGGCTTCGCGATTACCGGTATGGTAGAAATACTGCAGCAGAAACTCGTAATTGTTGGGCAGCGGAAACTTGGGTGCACCTTTGGTCCCGCCTTCCTCACGATCCATATATCCCATAAGGTTATCGAACATCGCTTTTGCCTCTTCCCTGCTGAATTTGGCTTTGCGCGCATCAAATTTTATGAAACTGCTGGCCGAAACGCCCCCGGTGATTTCCCTGGCCTGATCTTCCACATCCCTTAGTTTGCTTTGAAACAGTTCCGCTACCCTTATCAAAATACCTTTCCACTGCTCTTTCGTGAAATAGGTGCCGCCCCAGAATGGTCGGCCATCGGGCAACGCAAAACAGTTGAGCGGCCAGCCACCCTGCCCTGTCACCATCTGAACCGCATTCATATACAAGTGGTCAATGTCGGGCCTTTCTTCACGATCCACTTTTATACACACAAAATACTGGTTCATAAGGCGGGCAACCTCTGCGTCTTCAAAACTTTCCTTTTCCATTACATGGCACCAGTGGCATGCCGAATAGCCTATGCTTACCAGCAAGGGTTTGTTTTCACGCCGCGCTTTGGCAAGGGTGTCTTCGCCCCAGGGATGCCAATCCACTGGGTTGTAAAGGTGCTGAAGCAGGTAGGGACTGGTCTGGCCCAGAAGATGATTTGGCTGACGCTGAGCAAAGGCCATATGGGTTGGTTTTTACAATCCGGTATACTGGCAGCTAACCTTCCAGAGTTTTTCTGCCACTTCCTAATTCGCTAAACCAACCAGTCCTGACATTTGTTCAAAACAAACAGCTTATGAACAAAAGTCGGGCTATCCCGTTAAGGTTTATTAGTTTAATAAAACCCTGTATGCGCAAAATGGCATTCTTTATCTTTTTCTCCATAGTTATTGTAATTTACAGCCTGGTAAATTATTACATTTTCACTCGTGGATTGCAGGCCATACCTGCAGGCAGCGTTCTGCGGGCCTGGTATATACCCGTGTTCTGGACCCTGGCCGCTACTTACATTGCTGGCCGTTTTCTGGAAAGGGTTTGGCTGAGCCCGGTGAGCGATGCCCTGGTTTGGAGCGGTTCGATCTGGCTGGGGGCCATGCTGTATTTTTTCCTGCTCGTGGTTTTTATCGACCTCATTCGGCTGGTCAATCACTTTATTCCCTTTCTGCCGGGCTTTGTGGGTGAAAACTATACCCGGTTTAAGCTGTATCTGCTTGGCGGAAGCGTTTTACTGGTGGGTGTGATTGTATTGGCAGGCTACATCAACGCATTGAACCCTCGTATTAAAACAGTTGAGATCAATATACCAAAGCAAGCAAATGGTTTGGAAAGTCTCAATGCGGTTGTTATGTCCGACATCCATTTGGGCACCATGATTGGCAATGGCCGTCTGGAGCGTATTGTAAACAAAGCCAATGGGCTCAATCCTGACATTATATTGCTGCCCGGCGATATCCTCGATGAGGACTTGGAGCCGGTAATCAGGCAAAATGCAGGAGCTACCCTGGAGCAACTCAGTGCGCCAATGGGCGTATTTGGCGTTATGGGAAACCATGAATATATAGGTGGACCCGAGCCGGCCTACCGATACCTTAGCGAGCACGGCATTAAAATGCTTCGGGACAGCGTAGTGAGAATTAACGACAGTTTTTACCTGGTGGGACGCGAAGACTTTCAGAAAGGCCGCTTTGCCGGAAAAGAAAGGAAAAGCATAGAATTGCTTATGGAAGAGGTAATTGACAAGAACCTCCCGGTAATTGTTTTAGACCATCAGCCCTTTCACCCCGAAATGGCAGCTGCAGCAGGCGCCGACCTGATGCTTTCGGGCCATACACATAACGGGCAACTTTGGCCGCTCAACTACATTATCGATGCCATGTATGTGATTGGCTACGGCCTGGGACAGGTAGATGGAATGCACATGTATGTTTCCAACGGGGTGGGAACCTGGGGGCCGCCTCTCAGAATAGGAAACAGGCCCGAAATTGTACACCTGAAAATTAAATTCGGGAAAAATTAAGCTGAAAAGTGTGGTAAGTTGCTTATTCGGGCTGCTGTGTTTTTTTGCGCCTGAACCAAGAGATGATACCGGAAAAGCGCTGATATACATCTTTTACAAAATGAACACCGTTGGTGATGCGAGAAGTAAATGCACCAATGGTCACCAGGCGCTGCACCCCTTCCAGGTTTTCCTGCAAACTGTTTTCGGCCAAAAGCATATCATAGCGCAGCCTGGCCTTTTCAAGTTTTATGTCGTTGAAAGTTCTGATATTCTTGAATCGGGAAGTATCCATAAGGGTGAAGGTTTATCTTGGTTGTTCTTCGTCATCATCCTGAAAAAACACCTCGCCCATCGATTTTATAATCATGGGGCCAAATATCTTTTTCCGGAAGAATATGAAAACAATTCCGAGCAGAAGGTAAAAGCCACCAACGATTAACAAACCCAAAAGGTAACTTTCGAGCAATTGGCCGAAATACAGGCCGGCGGCGGCTGAAAAAAATATCAGTGCCAGAAACAGAATCAGTGTAATAACGGCACTGGAAATAAGGCTGGAAGCCAGCCTGGCTGATTTTTCAAATGCCACGAGCCCGTAATAGGAAACCTTGGTTTCAACAAACTTCAGCAGGTTCTCCCTCAGCTCGGAAATGTTTTCAAAGAATGATTTACCTTCCATTGATAAGGAATTGGATGTCTACTTAAGTTCAGTTTTGGCTTCGTCAACCACTTTTTTAACCTTGGCTTTGGTCTCGCCACTGATCTCGTTTACGAACTCCTTGAGGTCGTTAATTTTTTCGCCTACTTTGTTTGCCACATCATCCGACAGCTCTTTGGTTTTTTTCTGAATTTTCTTGCGTGCTTCCTTGCCGGTGGTAGGAGCAAAAAGCAATCCGGCAGCAACGCCCATGGCGGCTCCCAAAATAAATCCTACAACTGCTTTTCCTGTTGACTTTTCCATTTTCCTGAAATTTAAATGTTAGACAATATTTATTTTTGAAAACAAGATTGAACGATTCTTCGCTTATTCCTGTTTTTTATTCGGCTTGAACAAATATAGTGAAATTCTATGCTAATAGCAAGGAACCGACAGGAATTTCGGCAGAATAGCCTTTAAAAATGAGCGAAATCGCGAATCTATATAAATACAACAAGCCCGCATAGATTTTGTTTAATCATTTGTAAAGCGGTGCAGACAGAAAAATTTTGAGGATTGGCTAATAGTTAATAAATTTACACAGCGCAAAGCCCTAATAACAGGGGAAAAATTAAAATCATAACACATGATCAAAAAGGAATTGGGTTTTCATATTTACGAGGTTGAAAAGATTTCGGAACTTGATAAGCGCGAGCAGCGACTGGTGCAACTTTCGCTCGAAATGACCGGCAAAGCTTATGCCCCCTACTCTGAGTTTTTTGTGGGTGCAGCCGTACTGCTCGAGAACGGTGAGATCATTACCGGCAGCAACCAGGAAAACGGGGCCTATCCCAGTGGCTTGTGCGCTGAGCGTGTGGCAGTGTTTGCCGCCTCGGCCATGTTTCCGGGCGTGCCCATGAAAATAATTGCCGTAAGCGCCAAATCAACCCGCTTTAAGGTCGATGAACCCGTTTCGCCTTGCGGTGCCTGCCGGCAGGTGCTGCTCGAATATGAAATACTGCAAAGGCAACCAATTAAAGTATTGCTGGCAAAAGAGGATGGCAAAATTCTGATCATCGAAAAGGTGCACGATTTGCTGCCCCTCTCCTTCTCGGGCGACGAACTGAAAATGAACGGGCCCCGCTGATTGTGAACTTACGCCCTTTTTTCTTGTTTCCTTGCAAAACCCGAAAGGCATCTGCCATGTCATTAAAAAAAATCATTTTCATGAAGAAACTTCTCACCCTTTCCATAATTTTTGTTGCTGTAACTCTTTCACAAGCCCAGCAGAGGCCTGCTTACCAGCTCTTCGACCGCGATGGCCGTCAGGTTGATTTCGGGCTGATGCTCGAAAAATCGGCCCAGACGCAGGTGGTGCTTTTTGGCGAACTGCACAACAATCCCATTGCCCATTGGCTGCAACTTGAGCTGAGCCGCGAACTTGCGGAAAAGTTTGGCGAGAAACTAGTGCTTGGCGCAGAAATGTTCGAAACCGACAACCAGCTGATTCTGAACGAATATCTTTCTGGGCTGATCAATGAGCGTAACTTCACCGCCGAAGCCAAACTCTGGAACAATTACGCCACCGATTACAAGCCATTGGTTGAACTGGCTAAAGAAAGGGGCATTCCTTTTATTGCCACGAACATTCCACGGCGTTATGCCGCTTTGGTAAACCGTCAGGGGTTTGAAGGCCTGGAAGCCCTGCCGGAGGAAGCCAAACGATATATTGCACCACTACCGCCGGCATATGATCCAGAACTGCCCGGGTATAAAGCTATGCTCGAGATGACCGGCATGCCGGCCCATACCAACGAAAACTTCCCTAAGGCACAGGCCATTAAGGATGCCACCATGGCACACTTTATTTACAAAAACCTGAATCGCTCTGGCGTTTTTGTGCATTACCACGGGGCTTATCACTCCAACAACTACGAAGGCATTTTCTGGTACCTGCGGCAATTGGATGAAAAGCTGCAGATTGTTACAATTAGCACCGTTGAGCAGGATGACATCAGCAACCTTGAAGAGGCAAATCTGGGTCTGGCCGATTTTGTCATTGCCGTGCCTCGCACCATGACCAAGACCTACTAAAGGTCGCCAAGCAATTCGTTCAGGGCGTTTTTGAGCAAGTCGTCTTGCTTTTCAATCTTTTTTATTCCGGCAAATTTTTCTGCTACCAGCACATGTGTTGCCAGGTCGAGTTCGCTTTGCTTCACGCAAAAAGCCTGGCCAGACTCCGTTAGCATTTGGCCAAGATATTCTTGCTCGGTTTGTCCCGGAGTGGGAATCAGGAGGGCTTTTTTGCCAAACACCGACAAATCCATAATGGTTGAATAGCCCGGGCGGCAAATTACCATGCGGCAATGGGTAACAAGCCAGGCCAGCTCGGAGGTTTTGGCGTGGTTCATAAAAAAGGCGTTACCGGTGCATTGCCGCAACTCACCATCGGGTTTTCCCAGCACAAAAACTACCGGGTCGCCGGTTCTTTGGAACTGAGCCCTTAGCACGACTTCAAAAATGCTGCGCTGAGGTTCTGGCCCTGATAATACGACAAGAAAAAAATCTGCTGGAAAGTCTTCAGGCAATGGGTTTTTAAAAGAGCCTTCTTCAAGGGCAGTAAATCTGCTCAGTGGCCCGATAAAACGCAGTCCGGGCAAAGGTTCTTTATGCGAAAGCGCCCCCGACAAGCCCGGGGCTTCGACAAAATCGGGCACCCAGCAGAAATCGAATTTTTTTACAAAGAACCGGGTTACGCGCCCAAGCCAAGGCTCCAGCCATTTCATTTTTTTGGGGGCACGGATAAAAAGCTGGTGGGTAATAAAAACCGTCCTGACATTTTTATTCCACAGGCCATAGCGGTTGTCTGAGATAACTGCTTTAGCACCGGTTTGGCGAACGAGCTTTTTCAATTCACGATGTTCCCTTAAAATGGAAAAGAGCAGCCCAGGCGTTTGAAGGGCCATACTAAGCAGCATATTCCCCTTGCGGGGATAGCGAATACTTTTCCCGCGAAAGCGGAGAAAATAAGCCCGGTCAGAAAATTCCTTTTGCAGGAAAGCCAGGGAGGCACCTTCGGCGGCAATCATCACTTTGCATTTTCGAAAAAGCAGGGCATTGATTATTGGCACGCATCGGGTGGCATGCCCGAGCCCCCAGTTGAGCGGAGCTATCAAAACCACCGTTTGTGCCTTGCCTTCCATGCCGCTAAAATTACCAATTTTCGGGTCAGGAAGTGGGTAAAAATTCGTAGTACTTTGCTCAAAACAGAATTTTGCACTATTTTTATCCTGTTTGGCAAAAACTGTTTTTTGTTACAGCGCAAAAATGGATCCTCAGCTAAAATATCAGATTGCCCTTAGTATCATACCCGGTGTGGGCGGCATAACGGCTAAAAAGCTGATCAGTTATTGTGGCGGCGTGGAGGCTGTTTTTAAGGAGAAGAAAGCAGCCCTGTTAAAAATCCCGGGCGTTGGTGAGAGCCTGGCCAAGGCGGTGCTTGGCGGTAATGTTTTTGACCGGGCCGAAAAAGAAATGCAGTTTATTGATAAACACCACATCCAAACCCATTTTTTTCTTGATAAAGATTACCCCGCCCGCCTGAAACATTGCGAGGACGGTCCGATATTGATTTTTGTGAAAGGCAATGCCAACCTCAACGCCCAGCGGGTGGTGAGTATAGTGGGCACTCGCAACATTACTGATTACGGCCGCGACAAATGCAACGAGCTGGTGGAGGGCCTGCTGCCACATAATGCAATGGTGGTAAGCGGGCTGGCTTATGGTGTGGATGCCTGCGCCCATAAAAAGGCCCTGGATGTTGGCCTCGAAACCGTGGCTGTGCTCGGTCATGGCCTTGACCGCATTTACCCTCCCCTGCACCAGCAGCTGGCCAGAAAAATAGTGGAGCAAGGCGCCCTGTTAACCGATTTTTTAACTGAAACCAAGCCCGACCGCGAAAATTTCCCGAAACGAAACCGCATCATTGCCGGGCTGTGCGATGCCGTTATCGTGATTGAAGCCGCCGACAGTGGCGGAGCGCTGATTACCGCCAACATTGCCAACAGCTACAACCGCGATGTATTTGCCCTGCCCGGCCGCACCACCGACCCATACAGCAAAGGATGCAACATGCTGATAAAAATCAACAAAGCCAATCTGATTGAGAGCACTGCCGACCTTGAATACATCATGGGCTGGGAAATAAAAAAAGACCAGAAAAAGGCCATTCAGCCAGCCTTGTTTACCGAACTCGATGCCGACGAAGAAAAGCTGGTGGATTTTTTGCGCAAAAACCCAGAGGCAGGCATTGACTTTATTGTGGCCAATGTGGGCTTTACTGTAAGTAAAACCTCGGCCCTGCTGCTGGGCCTCGAGTTTAAGGGAATACTCAAACCCCTTCCGGGGAAAGTTTACAAACTACTGATTACCTAACCTAAGCCTCGACCTGCGACAGCAGGCTGTCAAAGTCTTCAAACTTCATGCGGTAATCTTCCATGGAGCGGCGAATAACCTCTTTGGCTTCGTCAGAATCGTAGGTATGGGTAATTTCCACATCCAACTTGGTGTTGGGCAGGTCTTTATAAGTAAGGAAGTAGTGCTTCAGCCTTTCAATGACCGGGGCAGGACATTCGGAAATTTCGCGCATGGCGCCATACATCGCATCATCTTTCAGCACGGCAATGATTTTGTCGTCGGCCTGGTTGCGGTCAATCAAACGGAACCCACCAATTGGTATGGCTTCGGCCAGAATATTCCCGTGCGAAATGGATTTCTCAGTCAGAATGCAAATATCCAGA
This sequence comes from Bacteroidales bacterium UBA4814, assembly GCA_002402465.1. Classification (GTDB taxonomy): domain Bacteria; phylum Bacteroidota; class Bacteroidia; order Bacteroidales; family UBA7960; genus UBA7960. The sequence goes on along the minus strand of DHFW01000049.1, from coordinate 73,413 downwards.
GGGTCGTAGTCGCCTTTAATGTCGTCGCGCCCGATTTTTTCAATTGCCAGTTCCGCCACTTTTTTATGACACAGGGTTTGCGGAATAAAACCGTAAAGCGCAGGCAACACATTGCTGTATTTTTGCGGACGGTCAATTTTCAGATAACCGCTTACTTTGTCCACTTCGTATTTTACGGTGTCGGTGGTTACCATCTCCACAAAACAGGTAAGCTGATCGGGGGCATTTTTGCCAATTTCTACCCCATGCCAGGGGTGTGACTTGTAGCGCAGTCCCATCAGCCGGCCGATAGGATCCATAATACGGTTTGCCATATAGCTGTTTTTCAGTTTTTTGCAAAAGTACATATTCTTACCTTGCGGGAAGAATTCCTAAAAAATATTGTTCTGCCGACAATTATTCGGATACAAGCGGCTTCAAGGGTGAAAAATTAATGCCATCGGGCTCTTTTCCTGCTGCAAAATGTCCTATGATCTCAAAGGTTTCGAGGCTGATTACAGTAACAGCATCAGATCGGGTGTTAGCCACATAGGCAAACTCATTGTCGGGTACCACCAAACCAATGGGCACCGAAGTGCCTTCAAAGTCGGAGAAGTACCTTTCTGTATCTTCCTCATGGGGTACAGGTGGTGTCATTTTAATATCGGCCAGCAGGTTGCGGGCAGGCGCATCGAAAACCGCCACTGTTCCTGAGCGGGCATTGCTCACCAAAAAAAGTTTTCCGTTGGGCGAAAATTTGGCCCGTATTGGGAAGTCCTCACAAGGAATGGTGGCCAGTCGCTCCAAAGTTTGGGTGTCGAAAACGGCAAGGGTATTTTCGGCCCGGTTGGTAACCCAAACCTCTTTGCCATCGGGCGAAACAGCAATGCCTTCGGCTCCGCTGCCGCTGTAAAGTTGTTGCAGCAGTTCGCCGGTTTCCAAATCGAAAACGCTTACGTTGCCAGTACGTATGCTGGATACAAATGCGCGTTTATGATCGGGCGTGGCAGCCACCATGTGCGACACATCCTGATCGGTGTATAGCGCCTGCAACACCTCGCCCTTTTCCACATCAACCACCAGCAGGCTGCGACTGCCTTCAGTGGTAACCAGCATTTTACTGGTGCCATCCAGCCATTGCATGCCGTGCGGGCGGGTATGCTCGCCCAGGTCGATGGTGCGGAGCAGTAAGGCTTGCTCCACATCGTAAACCGAAAGGGTGTTTCCTGGGTGTTCGCGATTGCCATAATTGCAGACCACCGCCAGGCGGCCATCGCCCGATACTTCCACTTCGTGCGGCTCAAGGCCCGCTGGCAACATGGCCAGGATCTCTCCCGTGGTGCGGTCAAGAAAATACACGTCGTCGCCACTTTTGTTACCAATAATAATAACGCCCTCAGGGCCTGCTTCCGCCTCACGGCTAGCCTGTTGCCCACATGAAACGGCCAGAACTGCCACTGCCAGCGATATCACATAGAAAATTGCCTTTTTCATATTTATCTGGTTTGGTGAAACATAAATAAAGTGCTTATTCGTTCTCATTGGGTGATTAAATTTACTGCAAAAGTGTTAATGATTTTAAAAAAAGTTTGCGTTTCGGGCTGGGTTAAAGAACCTTAAAATCTGCATACAGCACAATTTTTTATTACTTTTGCAGCCAATAAAAGGCAGAACCTCATGGCCAAACAGGAAGAAGCCATAGTTGGCAGGCGACTGAAAACCTCATATATTTCTACCGTGGTGAGTATTACCCTGGTGCTGTTTGTTTTTGGCCTGCTGGGCATGGTAATGCTGCATGCCAGGAAACTTTCAGACCATGTGAAGGAAAATCTGGGCTTTAGCGTGATCCTTCACGATAATGCCAAGCCCGCCGAGATAAGTCATTTGCAAAAAACCCTCGATGTGATGCCTGCAGTAAAGTCAACCGAATACATTTCAAGCGACCAGGCCGCCAAAGATCTGATGGAAGAACTGGGCGAAGACTTTATTGAGTTTTTGGGTTACAATCCATTGTTTCCCAGCATCGATGTGAGGCTTTACGCTAGTTATGCCAACCCCGACAGTCTGGCCCTTTTCGAGGCCGATGTGATCAGGAACCGCATTGTTCGTGAAGTGCATTATCAGAAGGACTTGGTTTCGCTGGTCAACGACAATGTAAAAAAAATCGGGATTGGACTGCTGGTATTCAGCGCCCTGCTCCTGGCCATTGCCTTTGCACTCATAAACAACACCATCAGGCTCAGCGTTTTTTCCAAACGATTTTTAATAAAGAGCATGCAGCTGGTGGGAGCTACCCAGGCTTTTATCCGAAAGCCTTTTGTAATAAAGGGCGTTATTCAGGGCCTTATTGGCGCCATGCTGGCCATTTTTCTGTTGCTGGGCGTGCTGTATGCCGGACAGCGGCAAATCCCCGAGCTGGTAAGCTTTCAGGACACCAATATGCTGCTGAGCCTTTTTGTGCTGGTCATTTTCCTGGGCATTATCATTAGCTGGATTTCGACCCACCTGGCCGTAAAAAAATACCTTCGTATAAAAACCGATTACCTTTACTTGTATTAAAAAGCAGGGCCCTGTTTTCTGCAATCAAAATAAACCATTCTGAAAAACCATAATAAACCATGAGCAAAAAGAAAGAGGAACGTGTGCTTTTGTTTGACCGCGCCAAATACACCCTGCTGATTGCCGGCCTGCTGGTAACCGCCCTGGGTTTTGTGCTGATGATAGGCGGAGGCAGCGCCGATCCCAATGAATTCAGCTACGATCTGTTCAGCTTTCGCAGAATTACCCTGGCCCCATTTTTGGTGCTGGCCGGCTATGGCATACAGATTTATGCCATTATGAAAAAAACCAGCAACCGGGCCGAAACCAAAACCCCGGCAGCGCCCCGCAAACCCAACCCCCGGGTTGAGGCAAAACCAAAAAAATAAGTTTAAAATAACCTTTTGCCGAAATGAGCTGGATCGAAGCCCTGATCCTGGGCCTTTTGCAGGGCCTTACTGAATTTTTGCCTGTAAGCAGCAGCGGCCACCTCGAACTGGGCGGCATTCTTTTTGGCCTGCAAGACCCCGATGCTTTCTTTACTTTCAACATTATGGTGCATGGTGCCACATTTATGAGCGTGGTGGTGGTTTTCTGGAAAGACATCCGCAACCTGATCGTAAATCTGTTTCGCTTTGAGTGGAATGCCGAAACAAAATTTACCTTGCTTTTGCTGGCCTCTGCCATTCCTGTCGGGCTTGTCGGGCTTCTTTTTGAAGAGCAGATCGAAAGCCTCTTTGAAGGCCGCATTGTGCTGGTGGGCATCATGCTGCTGGTAACTGCCTTGCTGCTTTTCCTTACGCGGTTTGCACCAAAAAACAACAAGGATGTGAACCTTACAAGCGCCCTGATTATTGGCCTGGCGCAAACCGTTGCCGTAATGCCCGGCATCAGCCGCAGCGGCGCCACCATCAGTACAGCCCTGTTTCTGGGCATCGAGCGCAGCAAAGCCATTCGCTTTTCGTTCCTTATGGTGCTTATTCCCGTGTTTGGTGCCAACTTTTTGAAAATCCTGAAAATTTCGGACCAAGCCACCATGTCCTCAATGGGCCCGGTCCCCCTCGTAATTGGAACCCTCGCAGCATTCATTGCCGGGCTTTTAGCCTGTCGGTGGATGCTTGGCATTGTTAGAAAAGGAAATATCGCCTGGTTTTCCATTTACTGCCTGGCAATTGGCTTAACGGCCATACTGTACGGCATTTTTTAACCGGAAAAAATCTGAAATGCAACATATCGAACAGGTGCAATCTTTTATTGATGGTGCGGTGCTTACCTTCGACAAGCCCCTGGGTTGGACTTCGTTCGACGTGGTGAACAAAGTGCGTTCGATGATGCGTTATGTGCTGGGCATAAAAAAACTGAAAACCGGTCATGCCGGCACCCTCGATCCACTGGCTACCGGCCTGCTGATTATTTGCACCGGCAAGCAAACCAAAAGCATCGAGCGTTTTCAGGACATGGAGAAGGAATATACCGGAACATTTACCATTGGACAGACCACACCCTCCTTCGACCTTGAAACCACCCCCGATGGTAGTTTTCCTGTCAACCATATTACCCGTGAAATGGTAATGGCTGCTGCCGAAAAATTATCAGGTCACCAGGATCAGATCCCACCCCAGTTTTCTGCAAAAAAAATTGAAGGCGAAAGGGCCTACGAATTTGCCCGAAGGGGCGAACATACCGAGCTCAAATCGCGTAAAATTGTTATCAGCGAGTTTGAAATTACCCGCTTCGAACTGCCAGAAGCCGACTTCCGCGTGGTTTGCAGCAAGGGTACCTACATCCGTTCGCTGGCCCGCGACTTTGGCCGCGAACTCCATTCAGGCGCTCACCTCAAAAGCCTCAGAAGAACCCGCATTGGCAGATTCATGGCCGAAGATGCATGGAGCATTGAAGACTTCGAAAAACACCTTAAAGGATTGAGGATTGAGGATTAATGATTTAGGACAAATGGTCAATGCCTGAATCAGATGATCCATTTCTGCGCAAATCGCATTGACCCGTTCTTTAATCATAAATCATTATTCAGCATTTATAAATCTAAAACAAGGGTTTTCAAATATTTGCAAAAAGGTATTGACAAGGCCTCTTTCAAGTATTATCTTTGCAATCCTTTCCAAAAATCCATGTAAATCAAATAAAAACGAACTTTTTCCGCCAGTCTTTCTGCCTTGGCATGAAACTTTGCGGAGAAAAAATATCGCTGCTCTATGAAGTTATCCGATTTTAAATTCAATCTTCCCTCCGAGCTTATCGCTGAGCGCCCACCTATAAACCGCGACGAATCGCGGCTAATGGTGGTAAACCGTGCCACCCAAACCATTGAGCATCGCAGCTTTAAAGACATTCTCGAATATTTTGACGATGGGGACGTGATGGTGGTAAACAACACCAAGGTGTTTCCGGCCAGGCTTTATGGCACCAAAGAGAAAACCGGTGCCCAGATCGAAGTTTTCCTGTTGCGCGAGCTCAACCGCGAAACCCGCTTGTGGGATGTTTTGGTTGATCCTGCCCGCAAAATCCGTATTGGCAATAAGCTTTACTTTGGCGAGGACGACAACCTGGTAGCCGAAGTGATTGACAACACCACCTCGCGCGGCCGTACCCTGCGCTTCCTGTTCGATGGCACCTACGATGAGTTTAAGCAAACCATCGAAACCCTGGGCGAAACCCCTTTGCCGCGCCAAATCAGGCGTCCGGTTGAACCCGAAGACCGTGAGCGCTATCAGACCGTTTTTGCCAAACGCGAAGGCGCAGTGGCAGCACCAACGGCAGGCATGCATTTCAGCAAACAGCTGATTAAACGCCTCGAACTTAAAGGGGTGGAGTTTACCGAGGTAACCCTGCATGCTGGCTTGGGCAACTTCCGCAGTGTGGATGTGGAAGACCTGAGCAAACACAAAATGGACAGCGAAGAGTTTCTCATCGAGGAGAAAGCCGCCAAAATCATCAATGCAGCCAAAGAAAGAGAAAAAAGGGTGTGTGCTGTGGGTACTACCACCATGCGGGCGCTTGAATCGTCGGTTTCCATTACGGGCATGGTAAAACCCTTTGAGGGCTGGACCAACAAATTCATATACCCGCCCTACAATTTCAGCGTGGCCAACGCCATGGTTTCCAACCTGCACCTGCCGCAATCTACCTTAATGATGATGGTGTCGGCCTTTACTGGTTTCGACCTGCTTATGAAAGCCTATAAAACCGCCGTAAAGGAAAAATACAAGTTTTTTACCTACGGCGACGCCATGCTCATTTTATAAGCAGCAACCATGCGCAGGTTTGTGCTTATCTCCGCCGGCGGCTCGGGCACCCGAATGAAGACCGACCTGCCCAAGCAGTTTCTCGAAATTGCCGGAAAACCTTTGCTGATCCATACCTTTGAGGCCTTTATGCAGGTTGACCCCAGCTTTGAATTTGTGCTGGTTTTGCCCGAAAATACCTTTGATTACTGGAGAAAGTGCTGCCTGGAACACCAATTCAGGCAGCCTTACCTGCTGGCTTCCAGTGGACCGACCCGCTTTCATTCGGTAAAAAGCGGACTCAGGCTGGTGCCCAACGATGCTTTGGTTGCCATACACGACGGGGTGCGACCGTTGGTTTCCACCCGGGTTATTCTGGAGGTTTTTCAAACGGCCGAAAAGCTCGGAAACGCTGTACCGGCCATCCCCGTCAACGAGTCGCTGCGCATAACCGACCACGCCCACAGCCAGCCGCTTGCGCGGGAAAAGGTTCGCATTGTTCAAACCCCTCAGTGCTTCAGGGCCGACCTGATAAAAAAAGCTTATAATCGAAATTTCGACGAGTCCTTTACCGATGATGCTACCCTGCTCGAAGTCGATGGCCACCGTATTAACCTGGTAGAGGGCAACCGCGAAAACCTTAAAATTACCACCCCAGCTGACCTTAAGATCGCAGCAGCGCTGCTCATTTCAGAATTTTGAATTGAATAGGGAGTCGGTCCCAATCATCATTCATCAATCAGAAATCATCATTCCTAAATCATCAATCAGAAATCCCTTCCCCCAGCAGGGTGGCAGCGGTACAGGAATTTACTTTTACCATTACATAATCGCCGGGTTTGTATCCCTTGTCGGGAAAGACCACCACCTTGTTGTGGCTGCTGCGGCCCGAAACGAAGTCGGGTGAACGCTTCGAAGGCCCTTCTACCAGCACTTCCACCACCGTGCCCACATCTCTTTTATTGCTTTTCAGCGAAAGCTTTTGCTGCAACTTAATGATTTCCTGCAGACGGCTGGTTTTTACTTCTTCCGCAATATCGTCATCATATTTTTTGGCCGCCAGGGTGCCTTCCCTTTCTGAGTATTTGAACATAAAGGCAAAATCGAAGCCTGCCCACTCCATCATATCGAGGGTTTGCTGATGCTCTTCGGGAGTTTCTCCGCAAAAACCAGCGATAATATCAGTGGAGATAGCACAGCCCGGAATAAAACGGCGAATGGCTTCGATGCGGCTTTTATAATCTTCGCTGGTGTATTTGCGGTTCATGCGCTTGAGCACACTGCTGCTGCCCGACTGCATGGGCAGGTGAATGGCCCTGCAAATATTAGGATTGCGGGCAATGACCTCGAGCAGCTCGTCCGACATGTCCTTGGGGTGCGAAGTGGCAAAGCGCACCCTGAGCCATGGACTTACCCTTGCCACCATTTCTATCAGCTGAGGAAAGCCGGTTGCCAGCCCGTTTTCTTCCTTAAGCCAGCGATAGGAGTTGACGTTTTGGCCAAGAAGTGTAATTTCGCGATAGCCCGCTTCGAATAGCTCACGTGCTTCGCCCACTATGGTTTGGGGGTCGCGGCTGCGCTCTTTGCCACGGGTAAACGGCACCACACAGTAAGAGCAGAAATTCTCGCAGCCTCGCATAATGCTAATAAAAGCCGAAACTCCATTGGAGGCATACCTCACGGGGGTAATGTCAGCATAGGTTTCTTCCGACGAAAGAATAATGTTGATGGCTTTGTGGCCACTTTCGGCATCGAGCATAAGCTGGGGAAGGTCGCGGTAGGCATCGGGGCCTACCACCATATCGACACGGATGCCCAGGCCACTTTCTTCGAGCAGCGAGGTTTTCATGCGTTCGGCCATGCAGCCCAGCACCCCGATAATCAAGCCCGGTTTCTTTTTACGAAGGCTTTGCAGCTGTTTAAGCCGGTTAAGCACTTTCTGCTCAGCATTGTCGCGAATGGAGCAGGTATTAAGAAAAATAACATCGGCCTCGTTATGGTCCTGCGTAGTAGAATACTGGTTGTCGGTCATTACGGAAGCCACAATTTCGCTGTCGGAAAAATTCATCTGGCACCCGAAAGTTTCTATATAAAGTTTTTTGCTCACAATTTGATTTTCAATAAATTACCAATAGCACCATTTGGTGCAAGGATGGCAAAATTACTCAAAAAAAGCCTTGGGTTCACGAAAAAAACCGGCGGACCACACTAAAAACCCGTTGCTTTTTATTTTCTTTGCAAATTTTTCAGCAAGACTAAACTAAAATGCCCTTTTTCAACTTAATTATTCAGGGAAAAGTCCTTTCACCCCAATCAAAACAGCCTGTTGCGGCATTTTGACAGCCCGGGCAAACGTTAAATTCAGCGGGCTTTTTTCATAATTAATATTTGTTTTATTACTTTTGGGCGCGAAAAACCAACACTATGATAAAAAACCTGGTCATTGTAGAGTCACCGGCTAAGGCCAAAACCATCGAGGGTTTCCTCGGAAAAGACTTCCTGGTAAAGTCGAGTTTCGGCCATGTGCGCGACTTGCCAAAAACAAGCTTAGGCATCGAGGTAGAAAAAAACTTCACTCCTTTATACGAGATTCCTTCTGACAAGCAAAAAGTAATCGGCGATTTGAAAAAACATGCCGACAAGGCCGAGACGGTCTGGCTGGCCACGGATGAGGACCGCGAGGGGGAAGCCATTTCGTGGCACCTTGCCGAAAGCCTGAAGCTCGACAAGAGTCGCTATAAGCGCATTGTGTTTCATGAGATTACCAAAAATGCCATTCTGAATGCCATTGAGAATCCCCGTCAGATAGATCAAAATCTTGTAAACGCTCAGCAAGCGCGCCGGGTGCTCGACCGCCTGGTGGGCTTTGAACTCTCGCCCCTTTTGTGGCGTAAGGTCAAGCCGGCCCTGTCGGCTGGCCGCGTGCAATCGGTGGCCGTTAGGCTTATTGTGGAGCGTGAAAAAGAAATACAGGCTTTTAAAACCACCGCTTCTTTTAAGGTTTCGGCCTTGTTTGATGTGGAGCACAACGGACAAAAGGTGCAGGTTAAAGCCGACCTGCCCAAGCGTTTTTCTACAAAAAAGGAAGCCCGGACTTTTCTGGAGCAATGTGTCGATGCCACCTTTACGGTGGAACAGGTAGAAACCAAACCCACCAAGAAGTCGCCCGCTGCGCCCTTTACTACCTCCACCCTGCAGCAGGAGGCCAGCCGAAAGCTTGGTTTTTCTGTGGCACGCACCATGACCGTGGCCCAAAAACTTTACGAATCGGGGAAAATCACCTATATGCGTACCGACTCGGTAAACCTCTCGGGCACTGCCATTGCCATGGCCAAGGAAGAAATTATTAAAACTTTTGGCGAAGAATACTCAAAGGTGCGGCAGTTTGCCACCAAAAGCAAAGGTGCACAGGAAGCCCACGAAGCCATTCGGCCCGTTTATATGAACGTGGCCAAAGCCGGGGCCGATGCTTCCGAGCAGCGCCTTTACGAGCTCATCTGGAAGCGCACTTTGGCATCACAAATGGCCGACGCCCTGTTGGAAAAAACCACCATTAGCATTGGCATTTCAACCAACAGCGAAAAACTGGTTGCCACCGGCGAGGTGCTCAAATTTGATGGTTTTCTGAAGGTGTATCTCGAATCGACTGACGAGGAGGATGACGAAGCCGTTGAGGGTATCCTGCCCCCCATGAAAACAGGCCAAAAACTGGCACTGAATGAAATGACCGCTGTGGAGCGTTTTTCGAAAAACCCGCCCAGGTACACTGAAGCCAGCCTGGTAAAAAAACTCGAAGAGCTCGGAATCGGGCGCCCCTCGACCTATGCACCCACCATCAGCACCATTCAGAAACGCGAATACGTGGTGAAGGAAAATCGCGAGGGCGAAACCCGGCACTACGACCACCTGCTACTCCAGAACGGAAAAATTACCGAAATAAAAAAATCAGAAACTTTCGGACAGGAAAAGAACAAGTTATTCCCAACCGATATTGGCACGGTGGTCAACAGTTTTCTGATGGAGTATTTTATCGACATTATGGACTACAACTTCACGGCCAGCGTGGAGAAAGAGTTTGACGAGATTGCCAACGGGCAAAAACAGTGGAATAAGGTAATCAATGAATTTTACTGGCCTTTCCACAAGCAAGTGGAGCAAACCCTGAAAACTTCCGAGAAATTCAGCGGAGAACGATTGCTTGGTAAGGACCCAAAAAGTGGAAGAAATGTGTATGCCAAGATCGGGCGCTTCGGGCCTATGATTCAGATCGGTGCTGCCGAGGAAGAAGAGAAGCCGCTGTTTGCAGGCATGCGTAAAGACCAGGGCCTCGAAACCATAACCCTAGAAGAAGCCCTCGACCTGTTTAAGCTTCCCCGCACGGTGGGCGCGTATGAAGGCAAGGAAATGGTGGCCTCAGCCGGCCGCTTCGGCCCATACATTCGCCACGATGGGCAGTTTTATTCTATTCCAAAGGGAGAAGACCCCCTGAGCATTACCGCAGACAGGGCAATTGAGGTGATTGAAGAAAAACGCGAAAAAGAACGCCAGAAAGTAATCAGGGAATTCCCTGAGAACCCAGATGTAAAAATTCTGAGGGGCCGTTGGGGTGCATACCTGGCCGCCGACGGAAACAATTACAAGCTGCCCAAAGGCAAGCACCCTGAAGCGTTTACCCTGGAAGACTGTTTAAATATTATAAAAGAAGGAACCTCTTCCAAAAAAACCCGTACAACCAAAAAAACTACCACCCGCAAAAAGGGTAAATAGTCAGTGATTTTTGGCACGTATGGAAATAGTGGATTTTTTTGAACCTCTTGACAGGAGTAAACTCCAGACCGGACGCAATCAGCACCCACTCACCCTGGGCCGCTCTATAAAAAGTTATACCAGCGAAAACGGATTTCCCAACATTGAGGATGCCGACATAGCCATTATTGGGGTGCAGGAGGACCGCAATGCCATGTACAACGAGGGCTGCGGGCTGGCGCCCGATTTTGTGCGCAAATACCTGTACCAGCTGTTTCAGGGGCCTTTCAAAGTGCGTATTGCCGACTTGGGAAACATCAGACCCGGAAACCAGGTAAACGACACCTACTTTGCCGTGAAAACCACCGTGGCAGAGCTCATCCGCAAAAAAGTGATCCCCATCATTATTGGCGGAAGCCAGGACCTGACTTATGCCAATTATATGGCCTACGAGGCCCTGGGGCAAATCATTAATATTGTGTCGGTTGACTCGGCCTTCGACCTGGGCCTGAAGCGCAACGAAGAGATTAATCACCGCAATTTTTTAAGCACCATTCTGACACACCAGCCCAATTATCTGTTCAATTACACCAACCTGGGCTATCAGACCTACCTGGTCGATCAGGATGCCATTGAGCTGATGAACAAGCTCTATTTCGACATTTACCGACTGGGGGTGGTGCGCCAGGACCTGGAGGAGGTGGAGCCTGTGGTGCGTAGTGCCGACATGATCTCGTTCGACATTTCGAGCATACGCCAGTCGGATGCCCCCGGCAATGCCAATGTGTCGCCAAACGGGTTTTATGGCGAAGAGGCCTGCCAGATTGTGCGCTATGCCGGCCTGAGCGACAAACTATCGTCCATAGGATTTTACGAAGTAAACCCCGCTTTCGACCAGGGCGAGCAAACCGCCCACCTGGTAGCTCAAATGATTTGGTATTTCTTCGATGGGTTTTACCAGCGCAAAAACGACATGCCCGACCGACAGCGTAAAGACTCAGGAGAATACATTAAATACGTTGTGTCGCTCAAAGATTTTAAAAACGAGATCGTTTTTTATAAAAGTAAAAAAAGCGACCGGTGGTGGATGGAGGTGCCTTGCCCGGCCGGCCTGCAAACAAAATACGACAGGCAATTCCTGGTGCCTTGCTCCTATCGCGAATACCAGGCAGCCTGCCAGGACGAGATCCCCGAAAAGTGGCTGCAGGTTTATCAGAAATTCCTTTGATTTTTGTAACAATCTAAAAACCAAAGGTCAAAATTTAAGTACATTTGAACCTTTAAATAAAACCAAACCCCAAATTGCGCGATCAGCAGAAAAAATCAAAAGTATTCCCTTGCAACAACCACGTATTATTACTGATAAAATCCATTGCTGCTCCTTATATTTTTGTTTGGTTGATTTTTGGCTCTTACAGATTTTTAGCCAGTAAGCTCTTTGACATGTTGACTCTGAAAAATTTCACTACGGTTTAATTCGAAGGATTTTCACCTTACTTTTAAAAAACCTTTTGATTACATGCCTTAAGTTGTTTCAAATTTTCAGCATCTTATCAATAAACCAGCTATTTTTGCGTTACAAAAAATAAAAGGACAAATTACCGATCCATGAGATTTAAGGGCCTTGTTGCTACTTTCCTTTTCATTATAATCAGTCCGGCCGTTTTTGCGCAGCAGGAACCGCAGTTCAGCCATAACATGTTTAACAATATGGGCATTAACCCGGGTTATGCAGGACTTCGCGGAGCCATATGCGCCACCGGTTTGGCCAGGCAACAATGGCTGGGTTTTAAAGACGCTGAAGACAACCGTTTAAACCCCGAAACCTATCTTCTTAATGTGGATGCCCCCCTGCCCTTTCTTAAGGGAGGTTTGGCCCTGGGTTTTATGCAGGACAAACTGGGTTACGAAAACAACGTAGGGGTAAAACTCTCCTATGCGTACCATATTAAGATGGTGGGCGGAAAGCTGGGCATTGGAGCCCAGGCAGGTTTTCTCGACAAAAGAATCGATTTCAGCCAGCTTACCCCAATTACCGATGGCGACCCGGTCCTTACAGGCTCAGCCGAAGAAACCCACATGTTTGTGGATTTTGCCCTGGGTGGTTTTTTCCAGTCCGACAGCAAGTCGTGGGCAGGTCTTTCCTTCTCGCAGTTGCGACAGGCCAGCGGCCAGATCGGAGAAAGCAACCACGTGCTCAAGCGCCACGCTTACCTCACCGGAGGCTATAACCTTTCCCTTCCGGGAAATCCGGCCTACGAGCTCACACCCTCGGTGCTGGTAAAAACAGACCTTGCTTCGGTTCAAATCGATATAAACGCCATGGTCACATATAATAATCGGTTCTGGGGTGGCGTTAGTTACAGGCTGCAAGATGCCGTAGTGTTCCTTTTCGGACTCAATATCGAGCAGTTCAGCCTGGGTTACTCTTACGACTTCAGCACCTCGCCCCTGGGCAGAAAAGGCCGGAGTTATGGAAGCCACGAAATCATGCTCCAGTATTGCTTCGACCTGGATCTGGACAAAATCAGAGAGATACAACGCAACGTGCGTTTTCTCTGACAAGGGCCAGAAAAATTGAAAAGCATTTAAAACCAATAGATCAACATAACAACAGTGGCCAATTAATTAGAAGTTCCATGAAAAAACTGATTTTTATTGCAGTGGCGGCGATTCTTTTTGCCAGTTGTGACCGTTCAGGACGCGGACACCTCACCGGGGTGCTCGACCGGCCGGATGCCTTTTATGCAGATCCTCCCGGAATGGTATTCATTCCCATGGGAAGCTTTATTATGGGCCCCTCCGACGAGGACATTGCATATGCGCACAATGCCATTTCAAAAACCATATCCATGCCCGCATTCTATATGGATGAAACGGAGATCACCAACAACCAATACCGCCAGTTTGTGTTCTGGGTGCGCGACTCCCTGGCCCATAGCTTGCTGGCCACCATCGATGAAAATCACCTGATCGAAGAAGATCAGTATGGCAACCTGCTCGATCCTCCACTGATCAACTGGAGGGCCAGGATTCGCTGGGATGGCGAGGAAGAGCGTGATGTGCTATCAGAGCTCTACCTGCCCGAACACGAGCGCTTCTTCAACAGGCGCGAAATTGACTCACGCAAGCTGATTTACCGGTATTATACCATCGACCTGACGCGTGCCGCCCGCCGCTCAGAGCGCAACACCCCCCGCAGCGAGTTGGTTTATGAATACCAGACACCCGTTTATCCGGATACCCTGGCATGGATTCACGACTTTACCTATTCTTATAACGAGCCCATGACCCAGAAATATTTCTGGCACCCCACCTACGACCATTACCCGGTGGTTGGCGTCAACTGGCTGCAGGCAAGGGCTTTCACAATCTGGAGAACGCAGTTTCTGAACAGCTACCTGGCCAGCCGCGAACGCCCTTTCGCCATGGACTTCTCGCTGCCCTCAGAAGCACAGTGGGAGTATGCTGCCCGCGGCGGCCTCGACCTGAACCCCTACCCATGGGGCGGACCCTATATCCGCAACCAGGATGGCTGCTTTTTGGCAAACTTCAAGCCACTCAGAGGTAACTACATCGACGATGGCGGATACCAGACCGTTATTGTGGGCCACTATCCACCCAACGACTATGGCCTCTACGATATGGCCGGCAACGTGGCCGAATGGACACGCAACGCCTACGACGAATCCTTCTATGTGTTTGGCCACGACATGAACCCCGACTACCAGTACGAAGCCAGGCCCGATGACCCAGAAACCCTTAAACGTAAGGTAATCCGTGGCGGCTCATGGAAGGATGTTGGATTCTTCCTGCAGGTGAGCACACGTGCTTACGAATTCCAGGATACCGCGAAATCATACATTGGCTTCCGCTGTATCCAGACTTACCCCGGACGCGACCGCAACGATGGACGTGGAGCATCCAACGTATACTAAAAATCCACAAACCCTTTGTAAATCCATCTCTGTTCATCTATTAACCCTTTCAGAAAAAGCCTTATGAAATTCGTAAAAACAAAAGCATGGAAAGTCTTCATGTCCAGACTATATGGATGGGGCGCCTCAATCGTTATCCTTGGTGCTTTGTTTAAAATTCAGCACTACCCCTATGCCGGTCTTATGCTGCTAATAGGTATGGTAACTGAGGCCATTGTATTCTTCTTTTCGGCATTCGAGCCCCTGCACGAAGAGCCGGACTGGAGCCTGGTTTACCCCGAGCTGGCAGGAATTGAAGGTGACGAACCCCGCAAACATGATGGCGGAAGCAGGGCCATTACCCAAAATGTTACTATTTCGAACACCCTTGACAAGCTGCTCGAAGACGCCAACATTGGCCCCGAATTGATTGGTAACCTGAGCAAAGGCCTGCAAAACCTTAGCGACAATGCCGCCAAGATGGCTGACCTTTCCAACGCGGCAGTGGTTACCAACAACTACCTCCAGAATGTGGAGAATGCCTCCAAGTCGGTAGTTGAGCTCAGCCAGTCCTATAAGAATGCGGCCGAATACCTCAAGCACGACCTCAGCCTATCGCAGGAATACGGCAACAGCCTCAAGAGCGCCGTTACCAGCATGAACCAGCTGAGCGAAACCTACCAGAAGACGGCACAAACCGCCAAGGAAAGCCTGGACGTTTCCTCGCAGTTCAACAACAGCATTAAAAATGTAACCAGTTATACCAACCAGCTTGGCGAAAGCTACAGTAAAAACGCTGAGTTGCTGACCAAAGCCGTTGAGGCCCTCGAAGGCAATGCCAACAGTGGCAAGACTTACAGCGAGCAGCTGCAAAAGACTGCCAACAACCTGATGGCTCTCAATGCGGCTTACGAGTTGCAACTGCAGGCTGCCGGCACCCAGTCCGATTCAACCGAAAAACTGAATAAGACTGTTGACGCATTGGTTGACAACATCAACGAATCGCTGACAAACACCAAGCAGTATAAAGAAGAAATCGAAAAGCTCAATGCCAACATCCGCGCGCTCAACAGCGTATATGGCAACATGCTTTCGGCCATGAATTTCAATGTACCCCGTTAGATGTAAACACTTTTGTTAAAGTTTTTTAACAAAGAAAGGATAAAAAACTATGGCAGGTGGAAAACAAACCCCCAGGCAAAAACTGATTGGCCTTATGTACCTGGTTTTCCTGGCACTGATGGCACTTAACGTATCAGTTGAAGTCCTTGACTCTTTTCCCTTGATCGACGACGGGATTGAACAGACCAACCTTAACTTGGACCAGAAAATCCAGACAGTGATGAATGACTTTGAAATGCAGGAAGTCATCAGTGCTGAAAAGGTTCAACCCTTTTACGATGAAGCCAAAAAAGTAAGGGAACTTTCTGACGAGCTAATCACTTTCATTTCGCAGAGCAGAGCCTCTATGATCTCGGTTATCGACAATATCCCTATTGAACAGGCCGCAAACCAAAACTTGCTCGACCTTAAAAACAAGGATAACTACAGCGCTTCCTCTAAATTTTGGCTCCAGGACAACAACCAGGACCCCGTGAAAGTCGGTGGTCGTGGTACCAGAGCCTATGAACTACGCGAAAGAATAGAGGCTTATAAAGCCACCCTCAAGGAGATTGTTGAAGCACATGGCCTTCAGGATGCCGTAAAACTCGGCATGGACCTGGAAGGACCCTTCTACATGCCCAACAGTTCGGTAGAAGTTAGCTGGCAACAATCGATGTTCGACCGGGTTATTCCCGTGGCCGTAGCCACCAACCTGACCCGACTGATTACTGAAATACGTAATGCCGAATTTGATGTGATAAATACCCTTTATAGCGCCATTTCGGCCGATGACTTCAAGTTTGACCAAATAACCGCGAGGGTAGTTCCCCGCAGCCAGATTGTGTTGGCAGGCGAAAATTACGAAGCCGACATTTTTGTGGCAGCTTTCGACTCCAAGCAGGAACCTACTATCCTGGTTAACGGGCAGCCCATACCCACTTCAGGTGGCGTTGGTAAACTGCGCATGCCTGCCACCGGTACCGGATCCAGGTCGTTCAGCGGCGTGATCAGGGTAACCAACCCCGCTGGTATTCCACAGGAGTATCCGTTCCAGAGCAGCTTTATGGTACAGCAGCCTTCGGTAACTGTATCGGCCGATAAAATGAATGTATTTTATGTGGGCGTTGACAACCCAGTATCGATTTCAGTTCCCGGCATTCCAACCGAAAACATACGTCCTTCTATTTCGGCTGGTGCAACCCTTACTCCCAGGGGTGGCACAGGCTACACCGTAAGGGTAAGCCCCGGAACCACCGAAGTGCGTGTGACCGTTAATGCCGTTGTTGAGGGTTCTACCCGCAGCATGGGTACCTCGGTATTCAGGGTAAGAAACGTTCCCGACCCGGTTGCTTACATTGGCGGCCGCCGCGAAGGACGTATCTCGCGAGAAGAGCTGGCACTGGCCAGGGCCATCATTCCCAGGCTCGAAAACTTCGACTTCGACATGAACTTTGAAATTGCCTCCTTTACCATGGCAACCCAAGTGGCTGGCGACTTCCGCCAATACAACACCAGCGGCAACGTCTTCTCGCAGGAAATGCTGCAGGTTATAAACAATGCAACCCGTGGGCAGCGCGTAATCTTTGAAAACATTACCACCAGGCCCGGCCCCGATGGCAGGACCAGGACGCTCTCGCCCATTACTTTTACAATTAACTAATACCTAGAATAAACTATTTGGAGGTTATTCCCATGGCAAAACATGCAATAGTAATCACAATGCTGGGATTGTTCCTGTCCCTGCAATCCGTTGGCCAGGTTATCGAAACAGCCCGCGACGGTTTCTACGATAAAATAATGATCGAAGAAAAAGAACCCGCGATGTTGCCATACGTTCGCGAGGCCGACGTGCTTTGGTCGAAACAAGTGTGGCAGATTATCGACCTCAGGGAAAAAATGAACCAGCCCCTGTACTTCCCTATTACCCCCACCGCTAGCCGCCGCAGCCTTATGCAGGTACTTATTGATGGGATCAGGGAGGGGTCACTGACGGCCTACAGCCCCGACAATGATGAGTTTACCATTCCCATGACACCGGAGCAGCTCTTTTCGCAGATCGAACGATCCCAAACCGTTACCATGCAAAGGCCTGAGCCTCCCTACGATGAGTTCGACACCACCCTCACCATTGCTTTCAATCCTGCCGACGTATTGCGCTTCAGGGTGAAAGAAGAATGGTTCTTTGATAGCAAGCGCTCGGTGCTCGATGTCAGGGTGCTGGGCATTTGCCCGGTAAGGGAAAACATCGACCCCCTTACAGGTGAGTCGAGGGGTGATGAACCACTTTTCTGGATTTACTACCCCGATGCACGCAAAGCGCTGGCCAACTCTGAAGTTTTCAATCGTCACAACGATGCCCAGCGCATGTCGTACGACGATATGTTCCTGCGCCGGTTCTTCAGCAGCTATGTGTACAAAGAGTCGAACGTACACGACCGCCGGATACAGGAATACTATACTGGCCTGGATGCCCTGCTGGAAGCAGAAAGGGTAAAAGAATCCATACGTAACTTCGAACACGACCTGTGGGAGTATTAACCACTCCCTGACAAGAAAAAAAGAGGCTGACCGGTTGGTCAGCCTCTTTTTTTTTAAACCATTTTTGAAGGATCGACCCAACGATCGAAATCCATGGCCGAAACCAGACCCAGTTGAACCGCCGCTTCCTTTAAACTAAGATTATCTTCAAAGGCCTTTTTGGCAATTTTGGCGGCATTATCATAGCCAATATGGGGGTTGAGGGCAGTGACCAGCATCAGCGAATTGTTGAGGTGCTCCTTTATGCGGGTTTTATTGGCCACCAGTCCGTTTAAGGCGTTTTCGGTAAATGAGTTACAGGCATCGGCAATAAGCCTGGCCGATTGCAGCAGGTTGTAGATCATAACCGGTTTATACACATTGAGCTGAAAATGCCCACTCATCCCCCCTATCGTAATGGCGGCATCGTTGCCCATAACCTGTACGGCAACCATGGTCAAGGCTTCGGGCTGGGTAGGATTCACCTTTCCGGGCATAATGGAGCTGCCAGGCTCGTTGGCAGGCAGGCTGATTTCGCCAATGCCACAACGCGGACCCGAAGCGAGCAAACGAATGTCGTTGGCAATTTTCATCAGGCTCACGGCAATGGTTTTAAGCGCGCCACTGGTTTCTACAATAGCATCGTGGGCAGCAAGGGCCTCGAATTTATTAGATGCGGTTACAAAAGGATGTGCCGTTAATTCGGCAATTTTTTCTGCCACCTTTTTGTCAAAACCTTTTGGGGCATTAATGCCGGTGCCTACGGCAGTTCCACCTAGCGCAAGTTCGCTTAAATGTTCGAGTGTATGCTTCAAAGCCCTGATGCCATGTTCAATTTGCGAGGCGAAGCCTGAAAATTCCTGCCCCAGGGTGAGGGGAGTGGCATCCATAAGGTGTGTGCGGCCAATTTTTACTATGTCGTTAAAGGTTTCTGCTTTTTGGTCGAGGGCGTGCTGCAGCTTTTTCAGGGCAGGGAGAGTACGCTCAACCAACACAGTATAAGCAGCAATATGCATGGCAGCCGGGAAAGTATCGTTTGAGGATTGAGACTTGTTGACATGGTCGTTAGGATGCACTTTTTTTTCACGCTCGCCAAGTTTGCCACCCATAATTTCATGCGCCCGGTTAGCAATCACTTCGTTGAGATTCATGTTTGTCTGGGTGCCGCTGCCGGTTTGCCATACCACTAGCGGGAAGTTGCCCTCGAGTTCGCCATCCAGAATTTCGTCGCAAGTCTGCACAATGGGCCCCAACAGTTCTTTGGGCAACACTCCCATTTCAACATTTACCTGTGCGGCTGCTTTTTTCAGAATGGCAAAGGCCCTAATCACTTCGCGGGGCATCAGTTCATCACCAATTTTAAAATTCTGAAGCGATCGCTGGGTCTGGGCTCCCCAATATTTGTTATCGGGCACTTCAACAGGGCCCATGGTGTCATACTCTGTTCTGAACATGGTTTTTTATCCTCATTAAATGAAAGAAAGACCATCCCGGAGGCGAAATCCGGGATGGCCCTGTGCAGGGTTTGAAATGTAAACGGAAAGCTGTTAGAATTTGTTCAACTTCTTACAGCATGCGGTAAAAGTCGTTTCCTTTGTCATCCACAAGGATAAATGCGGGGAAGTCTTCCACTTCGATGCGATAAATGGCTTCCATGCCCAGTTCGGGATATTCGAGCAATTCTACTTTCCGGATGTTTTCCTGTGCAAGTACGGCAGCCGGGCCTCCGATGGATCCCAGGTAGAAACCACCATATTTCTTACAAGCGTCGGTAACGGCCTGGCTTCGGTTGCCCTTGGCAATCATAATCATGCTGCCTCCATGCTGCTGAAAAAGTTCGACGTATGAGTCCATGCGGCCGGCAGTAGTGGGCCCGAACGAGCCCGAAGGCATGCCACTGGGTGTTTTGGCCGGACCAGCATAATAAATAGGATGATCTTTCAGGTATTGCGGAAGACCTTCGCCACGGTCCAGCCGTTCTTTCAACTTGGCGTGGGCAATGTCGCGCCCCACAATAATGGTTCCCGTGAGGGAAAGGCGGGTTCCCACCTGATGTTTTGACAGCAGGGCAAGGATTTCTTTCATGGGCTGGTTCAAATCCACTTTTACGCCCCCACTTTCGCCGGCTTTGCTGTACTCTTCAGGAATATACCGACCGGGGTTATCTTCCAGTTTTTCAATCCACAAGCCATCTTTGTTGATTTTTGCTTTAATATTACGGTCGGCAGCACATGAAACGCCCATGCCCACGGGGCAGGAAGCTCCGTGACGGGGCAAACGGATTATGCGAATGTCGAGGGCAAAATATTTGCCGCCAAATTGGGCACCAATGCCAAGCTTATAAGCAGCCTGGAGTACGCGCTCTTCCAGTTCAATATCACGGAAAGCCTGGCCGTGCTCATTGCCTTTGGTGGGAAGTTTATCATAATACCTGGCGCTGGCCAGCTTCACGGTTTTAAGGCAGGCTTCGGCCGAGGTGCCCCCTATTACAAACGCCACGTGATAGGGCGGACAGGCCGCCGTGCCCAGCGAGCGCAATTTCTCCACCAGGTAATTCTCCAGTTTTTCAGGATTAAGCAGCGCCTTTGTTTCCTGGAAAAGGGCCGTTTTGTTGGCCGACCCGCCGCCTTTTGCTACAAACAGAAAATCGTACTCCATCCCCTGGCTAGACAGGATATCAATCTGGGCTGGAAGGTTGGTGCCTGAATTTTTTTCCTTATACATATCGAGGGGCACCGTTTGCGAATAGCGAAGATTTTCTTCGGTGTAGGTCTGGTAAACGCCCAGTGAAATGGCCTCGTAATCGTTGGCACCGGTATAAACCTGCTCTCCTTTATGGGCAAAAACGGTAGCCGTGCCAGTGTCCTGGCAGAAGGGAAGCACTCCTTTGGCAGAAATCTCTGCATTTTGCAGCATGGTCAGGGCCACATACTTATCGTTTTCGCTGGCAGCAGGATCGTCGAGTATGGAAGCCATTTGTTTAACGTGGCTGGTGCGCAGCATGAAAGAGGCATCGCGCAAAGCTACTTTTGCAATCAGAGAAAGGGCTTCCGGCGCAATTTTCAGCATGGGTTTGCCTTCAAATTCCGAAAGGCTCACGTATTCATCGCTAAGCTTATAATATTCAGTGTCGTCGGGGCCCAGCGGATAGGTTTCCTGGTAAAAAAAAGCAGGTGTTTCCATAAGTGAAGGGTTTTGGGGGTTAGGTGATGGCATTTTTGGACATTTAAAAATAGGGTAAAAAATTAATTATTACAAAATTTCGGGTATAAATCGTTGAAATCCATTTAAATTTGTTTGTGACGGGCGGCAGCCACTAATCCAAATGCTCCGTTTTTAACTATCTTTGCAGCTATGGAATCGAACAGACAAAAACGCATATCGCGCCTGTTGCAAAAAGACCTTGGCGAAATCCTTCAGTTGGAGGGGCGCGGCTGGTTTCCGGGTGCCATGGTTACGGTTACCAAGGTGCAAGTAACCAGCGACCTGAGCATTGCCAAAGCTTACCTGAGCATTTTTGGAAAAGACGCCAAGGAAGTGCTCAAGCAAGTGGAAACACACACTAAGGAAATAAGGCACCAGCTTGGTTTGCGCGAAAAAAATCAGCTCAGGCACATCCCCGACCTTCGCTTCTTTATTGACGACAGCCTCGATTATATCGAGAACATCGAGCGCCTGCTCAAAGAATAACCCCTGGGATATATGAATTACGACCCCATAAAGGAAACCCTTGGAAGGCTATTCAACCGGTTTGCCTTTACTCGCAGGATTTTCTATTATTTGCTCGACATACTTCTTTTGCGCACCTGGCATATACATCGGGAGCTGCGCCAGTTCTCGTTAAGCAAGAGTAGAGTCAATGGTATAAAGGTTCTTGATGCTGGCAGCGGATTTGGGCAGTATTCATATTTCCTTGCCAGAAAAAATCCGGCCTGGAGCATTCTGGGAACGGATGTAAAAGCCGAAGAGATTGAAGCCTGCCGGAAATTTTTTAAAAAAGCCGGGCTGAAAAACACCAGCTTTGAAGAGGGCGACCTCACCACCTTCCGAATAGACAATGCTTTTGACCTGATCCTCTCGGTGGATGTGATGGAGCATATCGAACCCGACGAACAGGTTTTCAGCCATTTTTATCATTCGCTGAAAAGCGGTGGCATGCTGCTGATTAGTACCCCCAGCGACCAAGGCGGCAGCGGTGTGGAAAGTCATGGCGATGAATCATTTATAGGAGAGCATGTGCGCGATGGCTACGGAATGCAAGAAATCACAGAAAAACTAAAAAGAGCTGGTTTTGAACAGGTTGAGGCGAAATACACCTATGGAAAACCCGGAAAAATATCGTGGCGGCTCTCCATGAAGTATCCTATCCAATTACTGGGTGTTTCAAAATTGTTCCTGATCCTGCTTCCGTTTTACTACCTTTTGATAATGCCTTTTGCCCTTTTGCTCAACCTGGCCGATGTAAAAATAAAACACAAGTCGGGTACAGGGTTGATGGTAAAAGCCTTTAAAAATGTGAGTTGAATTTGGATTCCAAAAATTTTCAATATACAATAATCAATAATTTTGTTTCCTGAACACTTAACCCCCCACGCATTGCGATTCCCTTTTTTCATAGCGCGCCGGTATTTGTTTGCGAAAAAATCGCACAATGCCATTAACATCATTACCCTGGTGTCGGTTATTGGGGTGGCGGTGGGCACCATGGCCCTGGTGGTGGTACTGTCGGTTTTTAACGGCTTTGAAAAACTGATCCTCTCCTTATTCAACGCCTTTAATCCCGATATGGAGATTCGCCTGCGCGAGGGCAAGGTTTTTTCTGTTGACGACCTTCCCCTTGAGGAGCTAAAAAACATTCCGGGGGTGGTGCTCTACAGCGAGCTGCTCGAAGAAACGGCCCTGCTAACTTACCGGGATCGTCAGCACTTGGTTACCATGCGCGGTGTAAATGATACTTTTGTAGAAATTACCGGTATCGACAGCATGCTGGTTGCCGGCGAGTTTATTCTTGAACAAGGCGATGCCGACTTCCTGGTGCTGGGGCAAGGTGTGGAATATGTGCTTGGGGCCAACATCAACGATTTTCAGCACATGCTCAACCTATATGTGCCCAGGCGGGGCAGAAGCACGGGCCTTCAGCCCTCGCAGGCTTTCAACGCTTCGAGCAATTTTGCGAGCGGCATCTTTGGGCTGCAATCAGAATTCGACATGGAATATATCCTGGTGCCCATGCGACTGGCTCGCCGCCTGCTCGAGTACGACAACGAGGTGACCTCGTTGGTGATAGGGCTCGACCCGGCTGCCAATCCAGGCAGGGTGCAGCAGCAAGTGCAGGAGTTGGTGGGGCCGCATTTTGAGGTTAGAAACCGTTTGCAGCAACAAGACTTCCTTTATAAAGTGATGCGCTCGGAGAAATGGGCCATTTTCCTTATCTTGAGCTTCATTCTGGTGATTGCTTCCTTTAATGTGATTGGCTCGCTTACCATGCTGGTGATTGAAAAGTCGCGCGACATAAAAATACTGCACAGCATGGGCGCATCGCAAAAAGTGATCAGGCGCATATTCCTGGTCGAAGGCATTATGATCAGCCTGGGCGGAGCCTTGGCAGGCATTATTCTGGGCGGACTGGTGAGCTGGTTGCAAATGCGGTTTGGCATTATTGGCATACAGGCCGATGGTTCATTTATTATTGATGCCTATCCCGTGGCCGTGCAAGGTATGGATTTTGTGCTGGTAAGCATTACGGTGTTTGGTATCGGATTGCTGGCATCTATCCTTCCGATAAGAAACATTTCATTGCTGCTCGAAAAAAATAAATAATCCTTCCCTTTTTTATAACATTTTTGCGATCAACCCTAAATATTTTTATGATAGTAACCTATGAGCCTATAAAACAAAGGCTAGTGGGAAAAATATAGGAAGCCTTAAGTTGGTTTATTAAACCAATTTTGTTACTTTTAGCGCGCCAACTAACACAATTCTTTTATTTCACCTTTAATTTTAATCATGAAGAGATTTTTACCTGTTTCGTTAGCCGCACAAGCCCTGTTGCTGCTTGTGATGGTTATTGGATGGCAGCATGTAAATGCCCAGGCTGCCCGCATCGACTTCCGCACCGAACCCAGTGCTGCCGAAGTCAAAACCAATGATTTTCAACGCACAAAGGTTGATTTTAAATTTCAGGGGCTCAATGCCATTGATGTTAAGACCGAGCACGGTACTTTCTCAGAGCTCTTTCTTGATCAGGGTTACTCTGTAGGCGATCTCGGCACTCCAAAACTCCCTGCTTACAAGCACCTTATCGAAATTCCTTTTGGTGCCGAGGTGGAAGTAAAAGTGTTGAATTACACCACCACCGAATATCGCCTGGCCGATTATGGTATCGATAACCCCTTAATGCCTGTGCAACCTTCGTTGCGCAAAGACCTTGATGCCCGCCAGGTGCCTTTCGAGTTTAAAGCAGAAAGCTTTACCAAAAATGCCTTTACAGAAAATCCTCTTGCCGAAGTGGAGGTGCTGGGTGTGATGCGTGGGATGCGCATTGCCCGCCTTACCGTGGCACCGGTTCAATACAACCCAGCACAGGGAACCATTAAGGTTTTCAACGATATTGAAGTGGAAGTGAAGTATTCGGGTTCCGACTTGTCGTTAACCAATCACATTAAAGCTTCCACCTATTCGCCCTATTTCGATGTGGTGTACGGGAAGGTGCTTAATCCGTTCGGGTTGAAAAATGTTTTTGACAACCACCCTGATTTGACCAAGAACCCCATTAAGATGGTGGTGGTTTCCAACCGTATGTTTGAGGAAACCTTGCAACCCTATCTGGATTGGAAAACCCAGCAGGGCTTTTTCCTGACGGTGGCTTACACCGATGAAATCGGAACAAGTGCTTCGGCCATCCAGAGTTTCATCCATGCACAATACAATGCGGCTACCCCCGATAACCCCGCCCCCACCTTTATTGTGCTGGTCGGAGATCCCGCCACCATGCCCGCTTCGGCCAATGGCAGCGCATCAAATGGCGTAACCGACCTGTATTATGCTTCGGTCGATGGCGATTACTTTCCCGAAATGTACTACGGCCGCCTTTCGGCCCGCAATGTGCAGGAACTGCAAAACCAGCTGGACAAAATCCTGTACTACGAAAAGTATGAGTTTACTGATCCATCATACCTGAATAATGTTACTCTCATTGCCGGGCAGGATGCCTCTTGGAACCCTGCCGTAGGGCAGCCAACCGTAAAATACGGCACGGCCAATTATTTTAACGCAGCCCATGGATTTAACACCGTATGGGGATATGGCGTGGCCAGCGACCCCAACAACCCCAACAACAACTCAGGTTATACCGGCTGCTACGATAATGAAAGGATTTCCGTAAGCTTAATAAACTTTACGGCTCACTGTTCACCCACCTCCTGGGCAGGCCCTTATCTTACCGTGGCCGACGTGCATAATATGACCAATGCCGGAAAATATCCATTGGCCATTGGCAACTGCTGCCAAAGCAGCATGTTCAGCCAGCCCGAATCCATTGGTGAAGCCTGGGTTCGCGCCGCCAATAAGGGTGGGGTGGCATACATTGGCTCAGTGCCAAACACCTACTGGTTCGAAGATTTTTACTGGTCGGTTGGTGCATTCCCTATTTCGGGCAATAACAATGGATACGTGCCCACCGCAGCACAAACCACTCTTGGCGCTTATGACGCCCCGTTTGTTTCGGATTACCTGGCCGTGGCCGCCCTTAAATTTGTCGGGAACCTGGCCGTAACCGAAGTGGACGTTCAAAATTACCCCAGCCATTCCAGCCCCTTGTATTACTGGCAGGCATACCATACATTTGGCGACCCCTCCACCTTCATCTATCTTACCGAAGGGGAAGAAAACCAGGTTTCGCACATGCCAATAGTACCCATTGGTCTCGACACTTACACCGTGAATGCCCTGCCCGGCTCCTATGTGGCCATTTCCATGAACGGTTTGCTGCACGGTGCCGCATTTGTTGATGCAAGCGGGGAAGTGGAAGTACCCATTGAACCCATACTCGATGGTGGCGATGTGCGCATTGTGGTTACCAAACACCAGTACATCCCTTATATTATGGATATTCCGGCTGCAGCCCTCGAAGGCCCATTTGTTGTTATCGACAATTATGAAATTAACGACAGCCAGGCCAATGCAAACCAAATGGCCGATTATGGCGAAGAATTCACCCTGCATGTGACCATTAAGAACGTTGGTGCCGATCCGGTGGGTGAGGTTAGCGTTACCCTCGTTGGCGAAGATGATTATATCACCATTTTGAATGCCGATGAAACCATTACCTTCCCAGGCATGGAGACCGGTGAAACGGAAAACACCTCTACGGTAGAAAATGCGTTTCTTGTCGCTGTTGATCACCAGGTACCAAACCAGCACAAGGTTACTTTCCAGCTTCATATTACCGATGGGGAAGATCAATGGGTTTCAAACCTTCGAATCACGGTTAATGCTCCTGTGTTTGAGATCGATCCGGTTTTTGCCATCGACGACAGCGAAGGCGACCATAACAACCGCCTGGATCCGGGCGAAACCGCAAATCTTATCTTCAGCGTGACCAACCACGGCCATGCCACTGCAAATCTGCCGATAATTTCTCTCGAAGGCTCTTCGCCTTACCTGACCATTGCACAAGGCATCTTTGAACTTGCACCCATCGCACCCGGACAAACCGTGGAAGTTCCTTTTGAGGTCGTCGCTCATGCTTCGGCTATGGAGGGCACTTTCGTGGAAATGGCCATTGAAATTGAAGATGGTCATTGGTACGGTGCAGAAACAATGGTTGTGATCGGGCAAGTTCCCGAAATGGAAGTGGGTACAGGCAATGTGCAGTCCGTTCAATATCCTTTCTATAACTACTACAAGGCCAACCGCACCCAGATGCTTTACAAAGCCAGCGAGCTTGGCTCTGGCGAAAAGGTGATTACTGAACTTGGGTTTAACATTATACAGGTTGCCGATAACTACCGCAACCTTCCCAACTTCAGAATTCTTATTAAGCCCACCACGATCAACACCCTTCCAACAGGTTCTTTTGTTGATATGGCTGGCGCAACCGAAGTTTTTTCGGCTGACTCTTACTCCATGCCCGAGGCCACCGGCTGGCACATGTGGGACATTCAGAACTATACCTACGATGGGGAAACCAACCTTATCATCGAAATAATTTGGGGTCAGCTTCCCAATTGGACTTCGACTTATTACCGGGTAGCTTGTACCACTTATCCTGACAATCTGGTAGCCTATGGTTACAGCGATACAGCTAACCCTCCCGGATACAATGGTGTTTCGGGAAACAGGCCAAACCTTTTCCTTGCTTTTGCAGCTGAACAAACCGAAGATACCCAAGAAGTAGTGTTCATTGCAACCATGGGCGATGAGCTCCTTGAAGGTGCCGCGGTAAAAATCGGCTCCCTCACAAAACATACCAACGCTGAGGGGCAGACCAGCTTTACCCTGATGCCGGGCACCTATACCTATACGGCTACTGCCGGAATTATGGAACCCATAACCGGCACCCTGCTGGTTGAAGAAGATACCTTGGAAATAGTGCTGAACTTTATTCCGCTCTATGGTGTCCTATTCGAAATTGACGATATTTGGGGCAATACGGTAGCCGATGCTGTAATATCTGTGGAAGAAGACACCCACCAACCCGGCGATTATGAGATGCAACCTATGCAGGCCGGTACCTACAATTACGTTATTTCACGTGATGGATACCATGACTACACTGGCTCTTTCGAAGTGGTTGACGAAGACTTGGTAGTACAGGTTACACTTACCCCTGACGGCACCTCCATTAACGACCTCAACGAGGGCCTGAGTCTTCAGGTATTCCCCAATCCCACTCGCGGACCACTGCATGTAAGGCTCAATACCGCCGGCAAAAGCGCCGTGGCAACCCTGACCAACTACCAGGGCCAGGTGATCAGCCAGGAAGTGCTTAGCCCCGGTACCGGACAAACGCAGCTCGAGTTTAACCTGCGCGGCTTTGCATCGGGTGTATACTACCTGAAAGTGGTTACTGACGACCAAACCCGTATCGAAAAAATTATTCTCCAGTAATTTCCAATGCCTGCACTGGCCCCAAAAAAGCCAGTGCAGGTTTTTTATAACCAAGCAAACCATTGTAATGAAGAAATTTGTTTTAACCTTCTGTATCTTATTGGCCGGGCTGACGCTTCAGCTCCAGGCCCAGTCAACATGGGTTGGAATAGGCAGTGCCCGACCTCAGCCCGCCGGTATCGACCTGGTAAAAACCAACATTGAAAATACAGAGATTCATTTCTCTCTCGAAGGTTTTACTGCCACCAATGTGCGTACTCCAGGCGGAATTCAACAGCTGATCAGCCTCGAAAACGGCGTTCAGATCACCGAAAAAGGTGCCCCAGACCTGGCCAAGCTTTTCACTTCCATTATTATACCAGACATGGCAAGCATGGAAGTGCACGTGGTCCGCTCACAATATCAGGATTTTGAAAACGTGGAGATACTACCTTCAAAAGGGCATTTTACCCGCGACATAAATCCCGATGATGTACCCCTGGTTTATGGCGAGCCTTACCAGAAAAATGAATTCTGGCCAGGAACCCTTGCACAGCTTGAAGACCCGTTCATTATACGCGATTTCCGCGGACAAACCGTTACCATTTTTCCATTTCAATACAACCCGGTAACCAAAACCCTGAGGGTGTATACCGATATTGTGGTGGAGGTAACCAGTACCGGCCAAACCGGCGAAAACACCCTCACCCGCACCAAGGATATTTCGAGCCTCGAAAGCGAATTCCGCCAGATTTACAATCATATGTTCCTCAACATGGAATATTATGAAACCAGCAAATATATTGTTGATGAAGAAGGCAGCATGCTGATTATTGTATTTGATGACTTTGCCGAAGCCATGCAGCCCTTTGTTAACTGGAAGCGCACCATTGGCCGAAAAACCGAATTGGTACTCAAGTCTGAAGCAGGTGCAACTGCCACCGCCATCAAGGCTTTTGTTCAGAACTACTACAACGAAAACGAAGACTTCTCATACTTGCTGCTGGTAGGCGATGCGCCGCAAATACCCACCATTTCCAATTCGAGCGGACACACCGATAATGCCTATGGTTACCTGGCAGGCAACGACTCTTACAACGAAATTTTTGTGGGACGCTTTTCAGCGGAAAACATAGCACATGTCGAAACACAGGTGCAGCGAATGATTCATTATGAAAAAGATTTGAATGAAACCGACACCTGGCTGAGCTATGGAATGGGCATTGCCCGCAACGAAGGCGCCGGCGGCGGCCACAATGGAGGAGAAGCCGATTATGTGCACATGAACTTTATTCGCGACACCCTGCTTAACTTTACCTACGATGTGGTTCATCAGGAATACGACAACAACGTGCCCGGGATAACAAACACCACTGCTGCTCAAATGTCGACCGGGTTCAACAACGGTGTGTCTATCGTAAACTTCTGCAACCATGGCTCTGAAACCAGCTGGAGTGTGGGCGGATTCAGCAACACCCATGTAAATAACCTTACCAATGTGGGCAAGCTGCCCTTTATCTGGTCAGTGGCTTGTGTAAACGGTGCCTTTGTAAACACCTATTGCTTTGCCGAAGCCTGGATGCGCGCCACCCACAACGGTGAGCCCACCGGAGCCATCGGCACTATGATGTCGACTATCAATCAGGCTTGGCAGCCACCAATGACCGGACAAGACGAAATGGTAACCATACTGGCTGAAAAGCGCGACCACATTAAACGCACCTTTGGTGGTCTTTCCATAAATGGTAGCATGAAAATGATTCCTGCACACGGTTCGGTAGGTATTCAAACCCACGACACCTGGGTGCTGTTTGGCGACCCAACCCTGCAGGTACGTACCGCAGCCCCACAGCCACTGGAAGCCATTTATAACCCCGTGATACTCATCGGATTTTCAGAATTTGAAGTGCAGGTAGAAGATGCTGATGGTGCATTGGTGGCAATTACCAGGTTTAACGAAATAGAAGAAGAAATCGAAATTCTTGGTACTGCCATTGTTGAAAACGGAACCGCAACCGTAACATTTAGTGAGCCGCTGACCGAACCCGGCACCCTCACCTTGGCTATCACCGGTTTCAACAAGGTTACCCATATCAACGATGAAATCCAGGTGATTCCTCCAGACGGTCCTTATGTGATCTTTAACCACATGACCATAAACGATGAGGATTACAACGGCAACAGCCAGGCTGACTATGGCGAAACCATACAACTGCACTTCTCGCTCAGAAATGTGGGCATTGACCCGGCGTTGGGCACAAATGCCGTGCTGACCACCGAAAACCCACATATTACCATTATTAAGGGAGAACAATCTTTTGGCGAAATTGAAGCAAGCGGAAATGTAAGTGTTGATAATGCCTTTACCCTGAAAGTGGCCGACGTGATTCCAAACAACCATAGCGTGCTGTTTACTATCCATGTAACTGATGATGAAGAGAACGAATGGTCATCGAACTTTTCCATGCGCATTTACTCACCCATGTTTACCATTGGAGAGTTAACCGTAAACGATTCCGGCGAAAACAGCAACAACCGGCTCGACCCAGGCGAAACAGCCGACCTGGTGGTTCGTTACACCAATACCGGCGGAGCCCCTGCCATGGCCCCGGTAACCCAGTTCTTTGCCGAAAGCCCCTACTTCACTATTGCTGAATACGAAGAAGAACTCCCGGTAATCCCTGCCGGCGAATACCTGGATGTGTCTTATACGGTAACCGCTCACGAGGCTATGGTCGAAGGCACTATGCTTCCGCTGCTGTTTTCCATTGAAGATGGCCACTTTTTCGAATCGGAGCAAAGCCTTGTCGTTGGCCAGGTGCCCGAAACCACCCTTGGTAACGGCAATGCCACTTCGGGGCAGTTCCCGTTCTACAACTATTATAAGGCCAATCGCAGCCAAATGATTTACCTGGCAAGTGAACTGGGCGAAGGTGAGAAAACCATACTTGAAATTGGTTTTAATATTATTCGTGCTTCTACCACTTTCAACAACCTGCCCAACTTTAACATCAGGTTTAAGCATGTGGAACAGGCCGCCTTTACCTCCACCACATACATCGACATGACCGATGCGACAGTTGTGTTCTCTGCTCAGAATTACCAAATGCCTTCCACCACAGGATGGCATACCTGGGAAATAGAACCCTTCGAGTACGATGGCGAAAGCAACCTGGTGGTTGAAATTACCTGGGGCCTGCTCGGAAACTGGGTTAGCACTTTTTACCAGGTGGCCTCCACACAGCAGTCGGCCAACCTGGTTGCTTATGGCTATAGCGACACCAACCCATCGCCAGCCATTAATGGCACCAGCGCTGTCAGGCCTAATATATGGATGGCCTTTGCTGCCGACGATGCGGCTGACGAACAAGAGGTGACTTTTGTGGTAACAAATCAGTTTGAAGAACTCATTGAAGAAGCCCAGGTTAAAGTGGGAAGCTACACTATGCTAACCAACGAAGAAGGTGAAACAGGTCTTGAGCTGCTGCCAGGAACTTTCCGTTATAATGCGATAGCTGAAAACCACAGGCCAATCATTGGCCAGTTCTTCAGCGTAACCGAAGACGATGAAAACAGGGTTGTTGTTCCCTTGACCAGGGTTTTCAATATGTTTTTCTCAGTGATAGACGAGTGGGACAACGTACTTACTGATGCCGTGATTCAAATGGGGAACAACGTGTATGAAGCCGGAAGGTATGATTTTGACGACCTCCTTCCCGGCACTTACACCATCAGGGTTGAACATGAGTTTTACTTCCCCTACGAAGGCGAAGTGGAAATTGTTTATGGCGATAAAACCGTTGACATTGTGTTGTATGCCGACGGAACTAACATTGACGAAAACGCCATGGATTTGGTAACACTCTACCCCAACCCTGCAAGGGATTATTTCAGGCTCGACTTACCAGTGGATAAGCAAGCCGACGTTTACCTGATTAACCTGTTGGGCGAAACGGTTTCTCTGCACCGCAAAATAAGCGGTAGCTTCACATTTTACACTCGCCATTTGCAGGCAGGCACTTATTTTGTCCGTATTGTGAGCAACGATGGCATTGTGGTGAAAAAACTCAGTATAATGGAGTAAAAACTCCAAACGTAAAAAAAGAGGTCGCTTTTGAAGCGACCTCTTTTTTTATTTTCTTATTTCAGCGCCCAGCTCTTTTTCAAAATTCCACACCAGCCTTTGCATGATCTTATCGATTTCTTTGTCGGTAAGAGTTTTGCGATCGTTGAGCAGGGTAAAGCTCACGGCATACGACTTCTTGTTCTCGCCAAGGCGCTCGTCCTGGTACACATCGAACAGGCGCACCTCTTTCAGTAATTTACGTTCGGTGTTGAACGCCAGTTTTTCGATCTGAGAGAATTTAATAGTGCGATCGACAAGCAGCGCAAGGTCGCGGCGCACTTCAGGAAATTTGCTGATTTCGTTATAAAGCAATGATTGTTTTGCTGCATACCTGAGCAAGGTTTCCCACTCAATAAAGGCATAGTAAACATCCTGCTTAATGTCGAAGCTTCTGACCATTTTCTTGCTGAGTTTTCCCAGCGAAGCCAATTCCTTGTTTTGCAGAGAGTAAACCATTCCGTAATCAAACACTGGGCTAAGGTATTCGTCGCTAACCTTTATCATGTCATCGGCTGCTCCCATGCGGTTCAACACGGCATGCACGGATGCTTTCAGATCGAAAAAATCGACCAGGGCTTCCTTCACGCTCCAGGTTTCAGGCTGGCGAAGCCCGCAAAGGAAAATGCTCAACTGCATCCGTTCCCGGAATGGAGCCAAGGCATTGGCCGAGCCATCCGTGCCAGGATCTTTTTCGTATATTTTGCCAAACTCATATAACTTCATGTCAGTGATCTTACGGTTCTGATTGTAGGCCACTGTTTCCAGGCCACCAAACAGCAGGCTTTGCCGCATCACATTCAGGTCCTGGCTAAGTGGGTTAAGGATTTGCACAGAATGCCCCGGATCGAAGCCTTCGGTTTCGAAATAAACACTGCGGGTAAGCGAATTATTCATGATCTCGTTAAAGCCACGGGCAGCAAGCATGTCGGAAACCATATTCTGCAGCTTTTCCTTGTCGGGCTTGGGTGAGAGCACCAAAGAAGAGTAGAGCCTTTCGGGCAATTCCACGCTGTTATACCCGTAAATGCGCAAAATTTCTTCCACCACATCTGCCTCACGGGTTACGTCCACACGATAGGTTGGAACAGAAAGCTGCAGCCTGTCGCCCCGCTCTTCAAGCACAATGAAGTTGAGGCTTTCGAGGATATCAAGTATTTCCTGTTTGGGTATGGTTTTACCGATCAGCGTGGCAGCGCGCTCAAGGCTGAAATCCACAATGACAGGCTTAATTTTGCCAGGATATTCGTCAACAATTTCGGAAGAAATTTGTCCGCCGGCCACTTCTTTTATTAGCATGGCAGCCCGTTTCAGGGCTTCGATCACAATTTCAGGATCGGCACCCCGCTCAAAGCGAAAGGAGGCATCGGTTTTGATGCCGTGAGCCTTGGATGATTTGCGGATGGTTACGGGGTTGAAACAGGCACTTTCGAGAAAAATGCGGGTGGTATTCTCGGTAACGCCCGAGTCAATTCCGCCCAAAATGCCACCAATACACATGGGTTGGGTGGCGCTGCAAATCATCAGGTCGTCACCGGTTAGCTTGCGCTCTTCTTCATCTAGCGTTAAGAACAAGGTATCTTTGGCAGGCTTGCAAACCACCACCTTGTTTCCATCAATTTTGTCGGCATCGAAAGCATGAAGCGGGTGACCCATTTCATGCAGCACAAAGTTGGTCACATCCACCACGTTGTTAATAGGCTTGAGCCCGATAGCAAGCAGTCTTTCCTTAAGCCAGGCCGGCGATTCCTTTACCTTGAGGCCAGAAATGGTCAGGCCACTGTATCGCGGACAGGCTTCGGCATCTTCTATGATTACAGGAATATGCAGGTCGTTGTTGTCGACTTTAAAAGTTTTGGTTGACGGTTTCTTAAGCTTAAGGGTGCCTTTTCCCTTGCGGTGATTGATTACAGCCACCACATCGCGGGCCACGCCAATGTGGCTGGCAGCATCAATTCGGTTGGGGGTCAGCCCAATTTCAAAAATATAATCGGTCTTTATTTTAAGGTATTCGGCGGCAGGCATGCCAACTTTTGCATCGGCGGGCAAGACTATGATCCCTTCGTGGTCGTCGCCCAGGCCCAGTTCGTCTTCAGCGCAGATCATTCCTTCGGAGGCCTGTCCGCGGATTTTCACCTTTTTTAGCTCCAGCTCACCTTTGGGCGTATAAAGCGTAGTGCCCACGGTGGCTACAAATACCTTTTGCCCGGCGTCCACGTTAGGAGCCCCGCAAACTATGGGAAGCAATTCATCCCTGCCTATATCAACGGTGGTTATCGAAAGGCGATCGGCATCTGGGTGCCTGTGGCAAGTTTTTACTTGGCCCACAAAAACGCCTTTCAAACCGCCTTTAACCGTTTCAAACACCTCTATGCTTTCTACTTCCAGACCGCAATCGGTTAAAATCACACCCAGTTCTTCAGGGCTCTCGGTAAAATTGGCATATGCTTTCAGCCAGTTATAGGAAATCTTCATCCGTAATAAATTCTTTTTTAATTCTTAGTTTAGGAGTGCCATGTTTTTCCCCGAAAGGGAAAAGAAGCAGCAAACATTTGGGCCAACTGCAAAAGTAATCATTTTGATAAAAGGAATGATTTGCGGGCAGGGTCCGAAAAACAAAAAACCGGCCTGAGCCGGTTCTCTGTAAAGTACAATTTCTTTTAATTCAGTTCAAATAGTTGGGTGCCTACTTCGCGGCCTTCGGCGTAAATGGCCACGCGGTAAATGCCTTTGTCGAGCAAATCGTTGGGCGGATTGTATGTAATGCATGCCACCTGCTGCTCTTTGGTATAATTGAGGGCCCGGGTGGCAGTGTAAGGCACCTGATTTCCGAGCAACTCGAAAGTTTGGTTTTGGCCGCCATTGAGCAATTGGCCGTTTGGCCCGGTTATTCTTACGTAAAAGGTACGATTTCCCGGGCTTGCCAGTATGTTTTCAAGAATGGTAAAGCACACCTGTATTCTTTCCACGCGGCGGGCGCGCTCTGTTTCGCGTTCGCCCCTGCGAACCGACCGGGTAGTAATCACTTCAATATTCATAATATTCAGCCCACTGGCTTCTTGTATTTGAGTGGTAAGGCCCTGATTTTTTACTTCGAGTTCTACTACCTGCTCTTCGGTTTTGGCCAATGTATTTTTTACCCGTTCATTTTCGCTTTCAAGCTGGTTCTTTTCATCAAGAAGCGCTTTAACCTGGCTTTGATACTCAGCAAGTTCTTCTTCGAGTTGCTCAATGCGGGCTCTGACCTCGTCGATGCGATGGGTGCCGGCCACCGAACGGATTTGTGCCCTGAGGCGGTTTATTTCAATTTGTTGCTGGTTGGACAGGTTCTGCAGGTCTGAATTTTCGCGGCTAAGGCTCTCATAAGCGATTTCCAGCTCGTTGAGCTGCTTGAGCAACTGATCGGCCCGCTCCAGGCAATCGTTGCGTTCAATGGCAGTAGCCACGGCCAGCTCACGTGCCTGGAAAACCTCCCGCAGCACAAGAGCTACTGCAACAGCAAGCACCACGGCTATTACAGAGAGAAAAATAATAGGCGCTATGTTGGCAGATTTTGCAGTTTGAGAAAACCCTTTTCGCTGGGAGGCGTCTGAAAGTCGCTGTTTACCCATAATGACTTTGTTTTGGTTTACCAAAAGTAAGGATTTGAGGAAACCAAATAACAAAAACAAGCGAAAAATGCTAACAAAAAGACTTAAAATACTAACAATCGGCCACGATTTACCTGAGGGTAATGGCTGTTTCGCCCAAGCGGAACTCGTCGGTATAAAGGGTTATTACGTACACTCCGGGTTCAAACTCAGCCATTCGCTGCCAATAAAGGCATACATCGGTTTCGCGGTTGTCGTAATCGACCACGGTAGAGGCAGAAAACTGAAACACCTCATCGCCATGAGTAAAGGAGTAGGCGTCGTCGTCGCTAATGCGAAGAATGGCGCCGTCAGGACCTGCAATTCGCATATACACATTGGTATTTCCTGAGCGGGCAATGGGGTTTTCGGCAATGGTAAAGCATACTTTAATTTGCTCGGCGCGGCTGGCCCGGTCTGTGGCCTCTTCACGACCCCGGCTTCGAATGCGGATGGCCTCTGCGCTAAACTGGTAGGCCCGCAAAGCAGCACCCACCTCAAGCATCGAAGCAAGCTCCTCACGGTCGGCCTCCAGCTCGGTAGCACGAATGGTGGCCCGCTGTATCTCCTGCCGATAGGCTACGTTTTCTTCTTTCAACACTTCATTGAGCGTTACCAGGCTGTCGATTTCGCGCACATAGTTCTGAGTAATTTCCTGAAGCAAGTTAAGCTGACGACGAATGCGATAGTAATCGGCCTGAGATGCAATCAGGCGCTGAATCTCATTGGCATTGGCCATAATAATGCTGTCTTTATCCACCAGGATGCTGTCGTACTCCATCTTAACCATGTTATATTCGGC
This sequence comes from Bacteroidales bacterium UBA4814, assembly GCA_002402465.1. GTDB lineage: Bacteria > Bacteroidota > Bacteroidia > Bacteroidales > UBA7960 > UBA7960. The sequence goes on along the minus strand of DHFW01000049.1, from coordinate 36,727 downwards.
CAGCAGAGAGTCGAGTTCCTGCTGAAGTTCGGCGTTCAGCAAAGTGGCGGTTTCCCGTTCAACCTTAAACGATTGCCTGCTGGTAAACAGCATTACAGCAAGCACACCAATAATCAATAAAAGGACGAGAATAGTTCCTTTGTAAATGCGGTCGTTCCTTTTGTCATATCCTGTCTGGCTCTTGTTTTCCATGTGAATTAGTTTTTAAGTTTAGTTAGTTATATTGTTTTTAAATGAAACTCTGTTTTTCGATGCATCAACGCACAAAACCTTTGCAACATTGCGGGAAAAAACGGCCCTGTATCAGCAAACCGGTGCCCTTATTTTTTAGTTTTTTTGTTTTCATTGAAAAAAAACATTTTTGATTGAACTAAAACAACCACTGGGCAAAAAAGCGTTTTTTTTGTTTGTTACTGAGTTTGAAGTTTTTGCAAATTTAATTATTTTTAAGGAACAAAACGTGGATTGCCCCATGAAAGCGGTTGATTACCTTAATGATTTTTTTGCTTTGTTTTTTCCTCGCACCTGCCATGCCTGCGGCGAAACACTTATCTCTGGCGAGCACTGCATTTGCACCTTTTGCCAGTTTCACCTGCCTTTTGCACGTCTGAGCCGGGAGAAAGAAAATAAGCTCACCGAGGTTTTCTGGGGCAGGGTACCCATTGAAACGGGCGCTCCCTTGTTTTACTTTCAGAAAGGCGGCAAGGTGCAGCATCTCATCCACCGTTTTAAATACAAGGGCTTTCGCGAAATCGGCCACTACCTGGGAGTACTTCACGGCAACGACCTTAAGGAGTCGCCATATTATCAGGGCCTGCATATGGTAATCCCGGTGCCTTTGCATCCAGCAAAACTTCGAAAAAGAGGTTTTAACCAGAGTGAAATCTTTGCCCGGGGGCTGGCCGAAAGCCTTAACATTCCAGTGGTAACCGACGGATTGCTGCGCATCATCCCCACCTCCACCCAGACCCGAAAAACCAGGTTTCGCCGTTGGGAAAACGTGGAATCGGTATTTCACATTCCCGATCCATTGGTTTTCAAAAACAAGAACATCCTGCTGGTTGACGACGTGGTTACCACCGGATCGACCCTTGAAGCCTGCTCGCAGCGGCTGCTGCAGACAGAAGGCGCCCGAGTATGGCTGGCTACCATTGCCATTACCGCTTAAAGCCTTCCTCCGAGAACAGCCGTTTTGCGGTAATGATTTACATTTCCGGCAAGGTCGGTTACTTCAATATGTATAATGTAAATCCCGATCGGGGCTTTTTGGTAGTCGTCGGTGGTGCCATCCCAGGTAAATGCGCCGCTAACGGCCAGCAGCTCGGCCCTGGCCAGGTTGCGGATCAACCTGCCGCGGCTGTCGAAAATCCTTACGGATGCTACAAAGCCTGGTTGGTCGAAACGGTAGCTTATGGTGAGCAGATCGTCGTGCCCGTCGCTGTCGGGAGAAAAGACTTCGGGATACACTTCAATTTCACCATCGTGGCTGCTGAGCTCTGCGCTGTATTGCGAGTTCTGGTAGGCGGGTGTGCCAAAGCCAGCACTCTGTGCGGCCGAGTGCCAATTGGAGCGGTCTTGTGTTGGCCGGTTTGGATTAACCCGTTCGAGCGCCACCCCTTTTTTGTCGGTTAACAAGGCAAACTGCATGTCTTCATGATAGGCAAACAGATCGATTTCGGTCAGGCTCTTGCTTGCCACGGCCAGCACCCCGCTGGTGTTAGTCATCGACGGCATGGCGGCCAGCCTGATAAAGGCATGCGGGCGGGTAGTCATAAACGTATTGAGCACGGCAGCAGGGCTGGTGGTCAGCACCACATAGTCGCCGGGGAAAAAAAGAAAGCTTTCGCTGCTGATCTCCCTTATGGTAGTAAGAAAACCCTGAATGGTGTCTTTCGAAGAAATGGTATAATCCTTCAGTTCAATAACTTTTTCTGAGCGGTTAAACAGTTCTATGTAACGGCTACCGCCATCGGGCGGGTTAAACAGCACTTCGTTGATTACCATATCGAATGGTTCTGCCAGCTGGGGTATGGCTACCCGGGCTGTGCGGCGGTTAAGCTCGTTTCCGGCACAATCAGTTATTCCGGCAGGCAGCGACACCTCATAAATACTCCCAGCTTGCAGGGAGGTGGCCAGCGTTAGCAATGCTGAAGAAAAATCGGGAAGCAAAGGCTGAACCGAAAGAATGTTTCCCAGTCCAAAATCGCCTGCCTGGGCAAGGCCCAGCAAGCCAGCTTCGTCCATGGTTTCACTGAAGAAAAGTTTAACGGTGACTTCATCTACATAACCAATCCGAAGCAGGTCGGGGGCAGTGGTGTCGGGGTTGCTACCCAGCACCGAGTTGGCGGCTCCGGGCGTTCCGCCCTCCAAGCTTTCGGAAGCGGTCCAGTTTTCGGCACCCTGGCAGAAGTTCAGGGGGTCTATCTTTTCGAGCGACCATCCGCCATTTACTTTGGCAGGGTTCCCGTACCAGTTGTCAGAATAATTCACAAAGGATACCAGCCTCTCTTCGCGGTCGAAAAGCAACAGGCTGGTGCCTGCATTGGTAAGCGCAGTGGCCGACAGGCCGGGCACACCCACCACATTGCCGTAAGGCTGAAAAGCCGAAACGGCCGCTTCGGCCACCAGCAGAATAAAGCCACCGGGCTCTACGATTCCGAGGGGTAACACGCGCTGAGTATTACCGTGCTGAAACACCCATCCATCAATATTAACAGGAAAATCAGAAGTGTTATACAGTTCAACATATTCGAACGGCGGCAGACCCACTTCGGGTGTAGGATTGGCCATCAGTTCGTTAAAAACCAAATCATTGCGCCGGGCCACGTACAGCACAAAACTTCCGGAATAAAACTCCATGACGTTGCCCGAAAAGTCTTCCACATTGTCGGCATGCAACTCGTAGTATCGGTTTTCTTCAAAACTGTTTACGAAAAAAAGTTGCACTACATTGGGTTGCTGGGGGCTGATGGTGGCAGTAAGCGGGTTGCCAATGCCCTGGTTCACATAATAATTGTCAGAATCCTGTGCAGTGCTGGGTTCTACCAATTTGCTGAAGTGTATGTTGAGCTGATTGGCCGAAACCACTTCGAGCATGTTCACCACGGGCGGCTCCAGGTCGGGCATTATTTCGCTCACCACAATGTCGTCGAAGTAAAAACGGTTGGAATTTGTTACGGTATAGTTGCATACCATACCAAACCAAGAGGTCTGGGTGTGGGTAAGATCGGTAACGCTACCCTGGGGTATGAACATTTGTCCGCCGGCCGGGTCGGCCCAAAGCTCCCACACGCCTTCTTCATCGCGCGTTACGCGAATACGCATAATATTGTTGGAAGTATTTGCCAAATTCTGGCTGCCGGCCAGCAATTCAGTAGTGGTTTCTCCATCCTGCCTGAAAAGGTACAGCCTCTTGTTCTCTGCCCCGTCACGGCCAATTTGAAGGAAGTAACCGTTGAGCGGCTCTTTCAGGTTTTGGGCATCACTAAGCAGGTAAATCTTCGGATGATTGTTGGTTGAAGGTGTAAAAGCCAGCCTTACCCAGAACTCCCACTGTACCTCGAGGGCAAGGCTGCTTTGGGTAGCCAGGTATGATTGTCCGGCCACATTGTCGTTTAGCCGAAGCACCCCCGATTCCACAACAAATTTGTCGGTATCGCCTACCCATGGCGGATTTGAAGTAAAGTTGCCATCGCTGAAGTTGTCGGAAAACTGGGCCAAAGCCACTAGGGGAAACAGCAGAAAAATTATCAGACCGTAACACTTGCGCATGATATTATCTTTTTTTGGGAGTTAAATATAGTAATTTTGCTTGAACCGGTTTTAAGCGTTCATATTATATTTATTCAAAACCTGAAGTAATGAAGACAGCATTGGTTGGCGCCACCGGGCTGGTGGGCACCGTAATGATAAAAGTGCTGGAAGAGATGAATTTCCCGTGCACGGAATTTATACCTGCCGCCTCTGAGCGGTCGGTAGGCAAGGAAATTGTTTTTCGCGGCAAAGCGCACCCGATTGTAAGCCTTCAGGATGCCGTAGATGCACGGCCGGCCCTTGCCATATTCTCGGCCGGGGGCAGTGTTTCCAGGCAATGGGCCGAAAAATTTGCAGCCAACGGCACCTTTGTGGTCGATAACTCCTCGGCCTGGCGCATGGATGAGCAGGTGCCCCTGGTGGTTCCCGAAATAAATGCACATACGCTTTCGGAAAACACCCGCATTATAGCAAACCCCAACTGCAGCACCATTCAAATGGTTATGGCCTTGGCGCCCCTGCACCGCCGCTATGGCATAAAGCGACTGGTAGTGGCCACCTACCAGTCGGTTACCGGCACGGGCATGAAAGCTGTGAAACAACTGGAAAATGAGCGGGCCGGGCGCGAAGGAGAAATGGCCTACCCCCACCCCATCGACCTGAACTGTTTTCCGCATGGAGGCGATTTTGACCAAAGTGGCTACACCACCGAAGAGCTGAAGCTGCTCAACGAAACCCGGAAAATACTTGAAGCTCCTGAAATGAAAGTAACTGCCACCGTGGTTCGCATTCCCGTGGTGGGTGGCCACTCCGAAGCCGTAAACGTGGAATTCGAAAAAGATTTTAACCTGGACGAGCTGCGCAGCATGCTGGAAGCAACACCGGGACTGGTGGTGCAGGACGATCCCGCCTCCAACCTTTATCCCATGCCGCGTAATGCTCACAACCGCAACGAAGTTTTTGTAGGCCGTCTGCGCCGCGACACAACAGTGCCTTTTGGCCTCAACCTGTGGATCGTTTCGGACAATTTGCGAAAAGGCGCCGCAACCAATGCCGTTCAAATTGCGCTGAAACTGGCAGAAAAAGGCCTTATCGCTTAAGGTAACTCATTTAAACAAGCGTTTTTTAAACTGGCTGAGGTTGACCTATTTTTCTTATTTTTGCATTCTGCAAAAACCGAAGGGGCTTGCCTGACGGAATTTACTTAAAACCCTTTTTATGAGCGACCCCCAGATTAAAGAATGGCTGGTGCTGGTAAATCCCAATGCCGGTACCCAAAAAGGGAAAAAAGACTGGAAAAAGATTTGTCAACTGCTTAAAGAGTTTGGTTTTGATTACCACTGTGTATTTACCGAAAGGAAACTTCACGCCATTGAGCTGGTGCCCGAATACATAAAAAAAGGTTACCGAAAAATTATTGTAGTTGGGGGCGATGGCACCATGAACGAGGTAGTAAACGGAATCTTTGCCCAGAAAACCGTATTGCCTGTCAACATTACCCTGGGTATGATCTCTATTGGCACCGGCAACGACTGGGTTAGAACCTACAACGTACCCCTCGATTACCGCAAAGCACTGGAGGTTATTAAAAAGGGAACTACCCTTGAACAGGATGTGGGTATTGTGGAATACACCGCCAACGGAGGAACACAAACCCGCTATTTTGCCAATATGGCGGGCTTAGGATTCGATGGGCTGGTAGCAAAAAAGACCAATGCCGACAAGGAAAAAGGATCGAGCAACCCTTTTCTGTATCTTGTAAACCTGGGAAGTTCACTGTTCTCTTACGATTCAACCAACGTTCGAATAAATGTGGACGGCCGAGAAATTAAGGCCAAAGTATTCAGTATGAGCGTGGGCATTGGTCAGTACAATGGGGGCGGAATGATTCAGGCCCCCGAGGCCCTGCCCAACGATGGTTTGCTCGACCTGACCATAATTAAGCACATGACCAAACTGTCGGTCATTTATAACGTAAGAAGACTTTATGATGGCAGCATTCGCAAAGTGAAGCAAGTTGAAATGCTCACCGGAAAATCCATCCGAATTGAATCCGACTTACCTATACCCCTTGAAGTGGATGGAGAATCCCTGGGATCCTCGCCTTTTCAGTTTAACATCATACCCAAAAGTTTAAAAGTTATTATCAACCACTTGGGCTAAGTTCCCAAAAATTATTGTCATCAGCATGATTAAAGGAGAAGATACCTTCAAGAAAATTATTTCGCATAGTAAAGAATACGGTTTTATTTTCCCTTCGAGTGAAATTTACGATGGGCTAAGTGCCGTTTACGACTACGGGCAGAACGGTGCCCTGCTCAAAAACAACATTAAGGACTATTGGTGGCGCTCCATGGTGCAGTTTCACGAAAATATCGTGGGAATCGACTCGGCCATCTTCATGCACCCCACAGTTTGGAAAGCCTCGGGCCACATGGATGCTTTTAACGATCCGCTCATCGACAACAAGGACTCGAAAAAGCGCTACCGTGCCGATGTGCTCATTGAAGACCATATTGAAAAGCTGAACGAAAAAATAAACAAGGAGGTTGAAAAGGCCGCAAAACGCTTTGGCGACAGTTTCGATGAGGCCATGTTCAGAAAAACCAATCCCCGGGTACTCGAAAACCAGGAAAAGATTGAAACCATTACCAAAAGGTTTGTTTCGGCCCTGGAAGAAAACCGCCTTGCCGATATTAAGACTCTTATTGAGGAGCTGGGCATAGTGTGCCCGGTATCGGGATCGCGCAACTGGACCGAGGTAAGGCAGTTTAACCTCATGTTCAGCACCCAGATGGGCTCGGTGAGCGAAGATGCCAGCCAGATTTTCCTCAGGCCAGAAACCGCCCAGGGCATTTTTGTCAACTACCTCAACGTGCAGAAAACCGGCCGCATGAAGCTGCCCTTCGGTATTGCCCAGATCGGCAAGGCCTTCCGCAATGAGATCGTTGCACGCCAGTTCATTTTCCGCATGCGCGAGTTTGAGCAAATGGAAATGCAGTTCTTTGTGAGGCCCGGGCAAGAAAAGGAATGGTACGACTACTGGAAACAGGAGCGCTTGCGCTGGCACCTGGCCCTTGGCATCCCATCCGAAAAGTACCGTTTTCACAACCACGACAAACTGGCTCACTATGCCAATGCCGCCGCCGATATCGAGTTCGAGTTTCCCTTTGGTTTCAAGGAACTGGAGGGCATTCACTCGCGTACCGATTTCGACCTGAGCGCGCACCAGCATTACAGCGGAAAAAAACTGCAGTACTTCGACCCCGAAACCAACGAAAGCTACGTACCCTATGTGGTGGAAACCTCCATCGGCCTCGACCGCACCTTCTTAGCGGTGCTGTCGCACGCTTACCGCGAGGAGAAACTCGAGGATGGCTCAGAGCGCGTGGTGCTGAGCATCCCCCCGATGCTCTCGCCCATTAAGGTGGCCGTGCTTCCATTGGTAAAAAAGGATGGCATGCCCGAAAAGGCCCGCAGAATTTTCGACAGCCTCAAGTACGACTTTATGTGCCAGTACGACGAAAAAGACGCCATCGGGCGCCGCTACCGCCGCCAGGATGCCATTGGCACCCCTTATTGCATAACTGTTGACCACCAAACCCTCGAAGACAATACTGTTACCATTCGCGAGCGCGACAGCATGCAGCAAGACCGTATTGCCATCGACCAGATTGCACGCATTGTGAGGCAACGCATCGAAATTAGGCCAAACAAAAACCAGTAACAAAACGGGCAAATGGTTTTTATTTGCATTGTTAATAAAAATAAAACGTAAAAACTTTATCCAACAATTATTGTTGTGTTTTATATAAAATTGCCGTAGGTTTGGCTTGCGCAAAATTTTTGCAGCTGATATGAATCTGAAGGAGATAAAAGCGCCCGTTGATGAGCATATGAAAGCCTTCGAGTCCCTTTTCAGGGATTCGATGAAAAGCAGCATCCCCCTGCTCAATACCATTACCCGCTTCATTATTAAACGCAAGGGCAAGCAAATGCGGCCCCTTTTTGTGTTTTTTTCGGCCGAACTATTCTCAGGCATCAACCAGCGCACTTATCGGGCAGCCACCCTCATCGAAATGCTGCATACAGCCACCCTCATTCACGACGACGTGGTGGACGACAGCAACGAACGCCGGGGGTTTTTCTCGCTAAACGCCATTTGGAAAAACAAAATCTCTGTGCTGGTGGGCGACTTCCTGCTGTCGCGAGGATTGTTGCTCTCGCTCGAAAACGACGATTTCGACCTACTCAAAATCGTATCGCATTCCGTTAGGGAGATGAGCGAGGGCGAACTGCTGCAGATCGAAAAAGCGCGCACCCTCGATATTAAAGAATCGGTATATTTCGATATTATAAGAAAAAAAACAGCCTCCCTCATTGCCTCCTGCCTGGCCAGCGGAACCGCCTCTACAGGTGCCAGCCCCGAACAAATTGAAAAAATGAGGCAGATCGGCGAAAAAATCGGTATCGCATTTCAGATCAAAGACGACATCCTCGATTTCGACACCAGCCGCGCCAAAGGAAAACCCTCGGCCGTCGATATTAAGGAACGAAAAATGACCCTGCCTCTCATTTACCTTATCAATAATGCCACCTACGCTGAAAAGCGCCAGATCATCAATATTGTAAAAAACCACAACACCGATCGCGAAAAAGTGGCCTGGCTCATACAGCAGGTTACCGAAAAAGGCGGCATTGACTACGCCGTACAAAAAATGACGCAATACCGCAACGAAGCCCTCGAAATGCTGCAGGAAATGCCCGAAAAACCCGCGAAAGAATCCTTGCGTCAGCTCATCGACTTTACCATTGATCGAAAAATCTAGTTTTTCCCTTTCGGGGAAAATAATGGCACTGGCAATGTTGTTATTAAATTGCATACAACAAACAGAATTTACTTATGAAACGAGCATGATTCGTTAAGCATAAACACGAATAAAAATGATCATGCGAGTTTACCTTCGGCGTGCCCTTCGGGGCTCATCCGACCTTAATAAACAAATTATTTACAGATGAAAAAATGGCTTTCCAGTTCAGGAAAATGGCTTTCGATAGCCCTGTTTACGGCCCTTTGCAATCTGGGTATAATGGCCCAGCAATTGCCCGAGCCCAAAACACACGATCCTTCGCTTGCCGGGCAGGGCACTACCCTCGAAGGGCAAAAGCAAGGCTTATGGAACTATTTTGATGAAGAAGCGTTTCTGCGCGAAAGCGGCCATTATTCCGATGGCCAGCGCAGCGGAACCTGGACGTTTTTTGGCCAGGAACAGGAAATACTGGCTCAGATTGCCTACGACAGCCTGTATTATCAGGAGTTTTTCCCAAACGGAAACCTGGCAGGACAGGGAAGCCTGACTGAGAACCTGATGCAACATGGGCTGTGGGAATATTTTCACCTCGACGGAAAAACCTGGGCCAAAGGTAATTTCCACCATGGAACACAAACTGACACCTGGACCTTTTGGTATGCCGATGGCCAAAAAAACGCGGAAATAGCTATGGAAGAAGGCCTAACCACCTGGTGGTTTGCCAACGGTACGGTTGAAATGAAAGGACCGGTGAAAGACGGAATGCGAAACGGACTATGGAAATTCTTCTTTCCCTCGGGCCACCTGCGCCAAGAGAGCCAGTTTGTCAACGATCTGAAAAACGGGCCATCAAAACTGTTTTACGAAAACGGAACCCCGGAGTTTGAAGGCTCTTTTAAAAACGGACTCCTGCATGGGTATTCGAAATGGTATTTCGAGAACGGACAACTTGAATCGGAAGGCAAATCGGTACTCGATGTGCAGGACAGCACCTGGACCTATTATTTTATTAACGGCCACATTGCCTCGCAGGGCGATTTTGTGGATGGAAAGGAAAATGGTTTCTGGACGTTTTTTTACACTACAGGAGAGAAGCTCCGCCAGGGCCCCATGGTTGATGGCCTTCGACATGGCGAATGGACTACCTGGTATATTGGAGGGGAAATAAGCCATAAAGGAGCCTTTGCCGATGACCTGGAGCACGGGGTCTGGACCAGCTGGTACGAAAATGGTCAGATGCAGGACCGCGGCACTTTTTCACAGGGCAAAATGGATCAGCTTTGGGAAGGATGGTTTGCCTCGGGCCGCAAACGCTACCAGGTAGAATACCGCGATGGTGAGCGACACGGCCTGTCAACACACTGGTACGAAAGCGGAGGCCTGCGCCAGGTGGCAAGCTATGAAAACGGCCTCAACCACGGACAATGGGTCCGCTGGCAAGACAACGGCAATAAGCTCGAAGAAGGCCAGTTTATTAGAGGCGAACGCTCGGGCCTGTGGCGGTTTTTCGATGGCCGCGGACAGAAATACCGGGAGCAGGAGTTTGCTGCAAACAAGGCTCATGGCCGGTTTACCACCTTCTTTTCTGATGGGAGCAAACAACAGGAAGGATACTATAACCAGGGACAACGCCACGGAAACTGGACTTACTGGAATAACCAGGGAAATGTAGTGCAAACCTTGGTTTTCGACAACGGAAAAATGGTTAGCCGCCGCGAGTTTAACCGCTAAGCATCCTGGCTGTCAGTCTATTTCCAAAAGTTCTCGCAGCTTCTGTTCTACCAGCAAGGCATGCTCTCCCTTTATTACCGAAAACTTCACCTTTAGGCCGAAGGGGCCCTGTTCGTCATGTACAAAGTTTACAGTGAGTTCTTCCCAGGCAATTATCCAGGGCATGTTGAGCAGCGCTTTCGAAACCTTTTCGCGTAGCATCCTGGGATTGCTTTCTTTGGAAATGGCAAACCTAAGCATATGACTGTGGCTTTGCCCCTTTTGCGGAGGAGTAGAAATAATAGTTTCGGCAAGCTTGGAATAGGGTATGCGTACTTTATCGCCTTTCTCGGTTTCAATCAGCAAAGTACGGTAACCCATGGCAACAATTTTGCCTGACACAAAACTGGTTTTTACCAATTGCCCCTTTTTAATTCCGCTTTCTGATTTGAGTAACACACCATTCAGAAAATCGCGCAGCACATACCAGCCTAAGGCTACCACCAGCACCAGGGCCATGGCACTCTGAACAATACCATGGTAAGGCAAGGCATCGAACACGACCGATGCCGCCCAGAAAACATAGGTAAGCCAAACCACAAACTCAGCCAGCGGCAACGAGCGAAGCAGCAAGCTGCGCCAGCGGCTATCACCCGGAATAAGCACCGCCAGGCGGTTGATCAGCTGTATGGCAAAAAACAGCGCAAAACCCAGAATTACAATATACAGCAGGTTCATAGCAAGTTCTTACTTTTAAGTTTTTCTAACAAGTAAAGATCGAGTGCCGGATGTATGGCATACACGCCCTCAAATTTCTCAATAATGATGCCTGATCGCACCAGCCCTTTTACCTGATCCCTGACAATTTCTTCAGGAAACTGAAGAACCCCTGCCAGGGATTCGACGGAAAGACGACGGTGCATCACAAATTGCAGCAAATAAAAAAGTTGCTCCTGCTCCAACAAGTCGAAAACCGACAAGGAAGGAAGCTGCACAGGCTCCATGACCAGGGTTTTGCCTGTAATCTTTTTTATGGAAGCCAGCCAGAGTGAAATCATCAGCCCCGGATTGCCATACGACTGATCGAAGAAGCGGTTAAACACCCGGGCAAAATCCAAGGCGGTCATGCTATCTTCCGCTTTTTTGCCGAAAACAAATTTAAGCCCGCCGGCATTATGTCGCAGCATAATAAAGTCGCGAAGTTCGCGGGCATCGAAAGGCTTGCACACCAATGCGGCAATGGTATAGCTCATTATTCCGCAGGCCTTCTCAATTACCTTAAGGGCATGTTCATTGGCATTGATTATAAAGAGATACTTGTGTCCGTAGCGGTCGATCAGGTCTTTTAACAGTTCAATTACCTGGAGACCACCTGGTTTGCGTTCCCACCACAGCTCCAGGTCGTGAATTACAATTACCTTGCCTGAGGGCAGCGCACTGAGGGCGTCTTCCAGGTTATGGTTTTGCACCTTCAAGGCTTTTGCCAGAGACTCGCGGAACAAATCGGTGCTGGCCGTGCAAGATTTTGGTGCTTTTACCATATGCGTTTGTTCGGGCCGGAAGTGCTTTCGGGCCAAATATTTAGAAAGACTCGATTTGCCCGAGCTGCGTTCGCCGGTAATAATCAGAGCCCCGGAAACCCCCATTTTAAAGCGGTTTATGGCTTGGTTGCCCTCCCTGACCTGGTCGCTCATACCCACCCAGAAATCGTCGCTGGTACCTGAAAGGCCCGAGAAAAGCGTGGCATAATAATAGGGCAGCTCATTCATTACGGCCTGATGGGGCGTAATGGCCTCAATAAACGAAAGTATGTCGCGGTTTGAGAGCTTACCCGTTTGGCTCTTCTCAAAACGACTGGCCCAAACAATGCCTTCGCTTTTGCTGTAAAGCAAGTTCACCAGGTTTTTATGTCCAAATTCCCTGATTTGTTCTAGTTGCACTTGCACCGCCCTGGAAAAGCGACCGCTGCCTTTTTCACGGATTTTCTTGTTCAGATCGAAACTTGACTGGCTGATAACCGCCGATGAAAGCGGTTCGAAAGCCGATTTTAGCCCTTCAGAAAAAGTCTTTAAAAAGTCGGCCATCAGAGTGCGCAACTTGTTCTCTTCCTCCTTAAGCTTGCCAACAAAATTGCTGAGCAGGTTTGCCGTTTGCTCCAGGTCGGCTTTTTCTTCGCTGTTTTCGGCAGTTTCGCCTTCGCGCAGCAGGCTAAAGTTGATCAGTCGCATCAAATCTCTGATTCGACTAAGAATCAGATGAATCTGATGATCGGTTTCCTGGGCCTTGTTCTTCACTTTGTCTATCAAAAGACTTCCCACATAAAAACCGGCCAGCTTACGCACATTAACGGCAATCGGTTCGGGCTCAGGCACATGGCCTTTTTCGATCTCGTCGCTAAAATGCAGGCTGCTGATCTCAATCTGCTCCGGAAGTTCGGTAATCAGCTTCTTTACCTCCTCAAAGAAATCATGGTAAAAACCAACCAACTGCTGTTCCTTCAACTGCCGGGGATCGAGCTGCTCCCCGGCAGTTTTGCCCTGCCCGACACTTTCCAGCACCTCGGTAAGGGTGTTCTGATAAAACCTCAGAGGTCTGAGGAAGTTGGCTTCGCAAAAGTTAGTAAAGTCCTGGTTATATTTTCTGATTTTTGAATGAATACGGCTTCTTAAAGAAAGGAACAAAAAGTCGAGAATGGCCTTGTTGATAAACAGGTTCATGTTTTTATGCCAAAATACCGGAGCCTCCAGAAAAACGGTTTCGTGCTCCCGTGCCTTTTTCAGCAAGGCTGCCAGTACCTTTTCCATCTGGGGGTTGGTGCCGGCACTGTCGAGAAAATTGCTGAACTGCTGAAGGTCGTCGAGCAAGCTGTCGAAAAGCTTGTGGCCAGCTTCTATGCGGAAAGTCCGGGCTTCGGTTTCCAGTAAGGCAATCTGGGCGCCAATGCGGTCTTTTTCCATAGATATCCGCATGAGTGCCTTTTCACGGTCGGCACACTCCAGTCGGGTCATTTCAATAATTTCGTGCAGGCTGATAAATATTTTTCTTAGGGCCACCACATCGCCAAAGGCATCGAGGGCATATTCGTTGAGCAGCTTGTTGAGCACCTCAAGCCTGCGGGCCAAAAGGTAGTACTCTGCTGAAGCCGAAACCCGTAGCTTTTTTGTGGCCTCCTTCCCGGTAAGTTTTAACCAGTTACGGCGTAAGAACTTATACGTTCTGGCAGGAAGCTTGTCGGACCTTTTAACGGCAAAATCTTCTGCCTTGAGTTTAATTCTTAAAAAATCGGGCAAGGATGCGAGCATCAACCTGCTATCGCGCAAGTAAGCCTGACCGGCGCTGAGGAGGTATTCGGCCTGGTTGCTGACGATGGAAGCATTAAAATGGTTAATGCGCTTGCGTGCCTGAAACGAAAAATCGTTAAGGATTTTCAGAAACTCTTTGGGCTGTGCTGCAGGATCGGTGTTTCTGACCACTTTTTGCAGCTGATCAAAGACCTTGTTTGAATAGGTACCCAGTTCCGAGTAGAACGAAAGCACATCGCCGGCAATGATTTGGAAGGCCTGGGAGTAGTACAGGCTGGTAAGGTTTTCGAGGCTTTGCCCCGCGTTGTACACCTCGTTGGCGACAATTTCGCGCGAAGCAGGAACCAACCTCGACAACACTTCAGGAACCGGTTTTTCGAGCTTGGCGGGGTCTTTCTTTACCAGTGGCTTCTTCGGGCTCAGGTTTACCTCATCAAAAAAGCTGGAAGCCCTGATAATAAGGCAGGTCTTGAGGTATGAAACAAGTTCGTTGGTTTTTTCTATAACCTGCAGCCCATTGGCAGTGGTTTCGGGCAGCTCCAGAATCGTAAGGTCAGTACCGGCCGATTCGGCAAGGATAATTTCAGCTTCGGGCAGTTGCTCCACCCCGTTGTTGATTACTTTCACGCTGGCCTGCAGCCTGTATTGATCGAGCAACTGGTTTACCAAACGATACAGGCTCTCGGTTTGGGAGCTATCTTGGTTAATAATTTTTATGCGAATTTTGGCCGTAAGCCATTCTTTGCTTGAGGTAATAAACCTAAGCAGGGTAAGGGCCAGGGTTAGGTTGCGGCCGCTTCCGGTCCACCAGAAATCAATTTGTTTAAATTTTCCGAAGCCGTTTTGCTGGTTGTAGCTTAAAAAAACGGTGTTATAATCCTGCTTTTTAAACGTTTCGAGCAACTTGGCAAATTTTTCGGGGTCACGGGTTTTTCGTCCCCATCCCATAAGAATGGTGTTTGGCTCAAAACCCGAAAAACCATACACCCGTGAAATGAGGTCGATGCCTTCGTAAAAATCGCGGCAGTGGTGTTTGCGGGTAAAGACGCCTTCCTTTTTTGCTGAGGCGCTGCGCATGGCAGCCAGGTCACTTTCGCGGAAAATGGTATCCGACTTGGGGTCTTCAACCAGTTCAAAATTGGTAAAAATCCCCAGTTTTCCCACCAGAGCCTTTCCCATTTCAATCAGGTGGGGCCGGTTTTGTTCGCCACCGCTGAACAGAATCACATTGGGGCGCCAGTTGCGCGGCTCGCGGCTGCTCACCGTAAGCCTGCCAAGGCCGGTCTTCACCAGCGAGGTCCACACGCTGTTCCAGGTATCGCCCGTTTGCAGGGTGAGCTCCTTTCGCTTGAGAAACAGGAAGAGCGCGATAAGGACCACGGATGCCGCCAGCAGGGCAATGATATCGAGCTGAATCATGACAATAATACAAGCCAGGGCACCAATAATGCTCACAAAGCGCGGAATTTTGAACGAGGGCCTGAAATCGCTGCTGGCCCAGCTTTCAATAGCATAGGTAATATTCAAAAAGCCATAGGTAATAATAAAAAAGATAGTGACAACGCGAGCAATCACGTTCAACTCACCAATCAGAATGCCGGCCTGAGCAATTGCATAGGTAAGAAACAGGGCGTTGCGGGGCTCGTTGGAAGGGCCAAAGCCTTTGGCAAAAAACCTGGGAATAATGCGATCAATGGCAATGGCCTGCAGTATGCGCGGGGCACCCAGAATGCTGCCCAGGGCCGATGAAAGAGTGGCGCCCAAAATACCGGCAAAAACCAACTGCGGAAACCAGGAAATGTTAAACAACACCCTGTGGTCATTCACCAGCAAATCACGATCGACGGTATAGGAAAAAAAGAAGGCGAGCCCTACATACACCACCAGCCCCACAAGGATGGCAGAAATGGTTCCAAAAGGAATGTCTTTGCGGGCATCCTTTAGATCGCCCGACATGGAAACCCCAACCTCAAAACCCGTAACAGCCGGGAAAAATATGGCAAACAAAGCAATCCATGGAAGGGCGCCCGTCATACTGCCAAACAGTGGCTCGGCCGGAGTAAACTCATGCCTGCCAAGAAAAACCGAAATCAGCGAGAGCACCATGGCAGTCATAATAAGGTACTGGGTTTTGATGGCCAAAGAAGTGCTGATAAAGGTAACCAGGGCCACCAGAAACAATATTATGCTTCCAGCAATACGAATGGTAAAAAGGCTTACTTCGAAACCAAAATAAGATAAAAAGGTTTCGGCAAAACCAATCAGGTACAGGCTGACACTGAACGAGAGCCCTACAAACAAGGCTATACCCAGCGTACCTCCAATAGGCAGGCCCAGGCTCCTGGATATAATGTAATAGCTGCCACCGGTTTCAACCCGCTTGTCGGTGGCCACAGAAGCCACGCTCAGACCTGTACTCAGCGAAATGATATGTGCCACCAGGATAATGCCCAGGGTGGCCCACAAGCCCGCCTGGCCTATTATCCAGGGAAGGCGGAGGTACATGATCACACCCAGTATGGTAAGAATGGAGGGCGTAAAAACCCCTCCGAAAGCTCCAAATTTCTTTGCTTTTGCCACTTTTGTTGGATTTTTGTGGTTCCTTTTGTCAAAGATATAAAGATATAATAAAATACCTTCTTTGACCACAGCCCGCGCCCCTTTAATTGACAGATAAATTATGTCAAGGCAAATATCGCATGCCAATTAATTGTTAATTTTGACACATCAAAATGCGGAGGGCTTTTCTGAAAAAATTCACAGCATAACTGCGGCCAATATGGCAATTCAAATTACCCTAACCATTGTTTTTGCAGGTGTGCTGGTTTTTGCAGCACACCTTTTCGCCGAGTTTTTTCGAATCAAAAAGCTTCCCAACGTTTTGCTGCTTATCATTATCGGCCTGGCGATTTTCGACTTCGACCCCATTTGCGCATTTATGCTGGGTGCTTTTTGGGGTGGCATTGCTTCAGCCATCGTCATTCCAATGGTGGGTCAACTCAACCTGCAATCCGACTCCAAAACCATTCTTATCCTTGAGGCGGCCGTAAGCGATGTGCTTTGTGTGGTGGCGGGACTCACCTTTTTCGGAGCATTAAAGCTGGGCGAGCTGAGGTTCGGCATTATGCCCGGAAGCATTATTGCAGGGTTCTCGTTTTTTGCCATCATTGGGGTTTTAGGAGGTTTTGGCTGGTTGTTTTTGCTCAATAACCGCTTTGAGGCCATCGGCCGCACCTACAGATATTTCATGAAAACCTGACCATAATACTTGTATGCGTTTACGTATCGTAAAATTGCGTTTTGTCGACCAGTGGTTTTTCATTAAAAAAGCCCTGCCGGAAAAGATCAGCAAATGGATGCTGTTTTTCAGCACCCTTTCAATGGTACTGGTCGTGTATGACTTTGGGTTTCATCAGGAGCCCTCGTGGCAAAGTTTTGTGAACGGAGCTTATGGCTTCGTTTTTCTTGTGTTTACTATTCTTTTTTTAGTTCGGCTGGCCTTTCACCTGCCTCCCAAGGTGTCGTGGGGCTTATTTCTGACCGAAGCCCTTATCCTGGCTTTGTTGATCCTGGCCACCGATCTTCATTATTTTCATCAAAAACAACTCATATTGCAGGAGGGTTGGCCAGGTTTTTTTTACTCCAGGTATTTTATACATGCTTTGCTGATTAGTATTTTTATTATTGAGCTTTCGCGAAGCAGCCTGTTTTTGTTGCGTATCAGGTTTAACCCCTCGTTGCTTTACCTTGGCAGTTTCTTTTTTCTTATCATTTTTGGAACTGGTTTGCTTTTGCTCCCAAGGGCCACTTACCAGGGCATCAGCTTTGTTGACGCCCTGTTTACCTCGGCCAGTGCAGTATGCGTCACCGGGCTCATTGTGGTCGACACGGCAACCTATTTCACCCCCCTGGGGCAGGGTATCATCCTTTTTCTGATTCAGCTCGGCGGCCTTGGGGTAATGATTTTCACCAGCTTTTTCGGTTTTTTCTTTCAGGGTTCTCACTCATTTCAAAACCAGATATTCCTAAAGGATTTTATTAATGAAGAAAGGCTGGGAAAAATTTTCAAAACATTATTAAAGATACTTGGCTTCACTTTTGGACTGGAGCTGGCCGGGGCATTCCTTATTTATCATTCTTTTCCCAATGGCTTGCATACCGGGCTGGAAAAGGTTTGGTACTCAGCATTTCATTCCGTTTCGGCATTCTGCAATGCAGGGTTTTCTGTTTTTACCGATGGAATGTTTGATGCCGGCATGGGAGCACGTTATAATTTTAACATGCACCTGGTCATTGCCTGGCTAATCGTATTAGGCGGCATTGGTTTTCCGGTGGTTATTAATTTTTACACCTTCGTGAAATACTTCAGCATTAATACCTGGAACCAGTTGACCCGGCGCGAGAAATTTCACCACATTCCAAGGGTTATCAATGCCAACACACGCATTGTGCTTGCCACAACCTTTTTTCTGGTCGCAGGCGGCACCCTGGGTTTCTGGATATTTGAACGCAATGGGGTGCTAAGCGGGCTTGGCTGGTACGGGCAGCTGGTGACTTCTTTTTTTGGGGCCGTAACTCCGCGCACTGCTGGTTTCAACACAATAGACATGACCGCCATTGCCGTGCCAACCATTTTGTTTTACCTGTTCCTGATGTGGGTGGGTGCTTCGCCCAGCTCAACAGGAGGCGGTGTGAAAACCAGCACCTTTGCTGTGGCTCTGCTCAACATTTCGAGCATAGCACGCGGCAGAAACCGGCTGGAAGTTTTCGGGCGCGAAATAACCAACGACAGTACCAATCGCGCCTTTGGCATTATCATCATGTCGGTAATAGTAATCGGAAATTGTATATTCTGGCTTTCATACACCAACCCAGAACTGCCCCTTAAGGCCATGGTTTTCGAAAGCTTCTCGGCTTTCAGCACCGTGGGCCTTAGCCTTGGCATTACAAGCCAGTTTAATGATGCAGGGAAACTAATTTTAACCGCAACCATGTTTGTTGGGCGCATTGGCACACTGACCATTCTGGTAGCATTCTTCCGCAGGCTCTCAAGCTGGCACTACCGCTACCCTTCAGAACAGATTTATATTAACTAAAATACTTAGGCCATGAAATATATCATTTTCGGACTGGGAAACTTTGGCTCTTCGCTGGGTGCCATGCTGACCGATTTGGGCAATGAAGTAATTGGTGTGGATACCGACATGCTTAAAATTGAAACGCACAAAGAACGCATAACCAACACCATTTGCCTTGATGCAAAAGACCCGTATGCCCTGGCTACCTTGCCCCTTGCCGAGGCCGATGCGGTTATTGTGTCCATTGGCGAAGATTTTGGCGCATCGGTTATGATTACGGCTCTGCTCAAGGAGAAAAATGTAAAAAGACTTATCACGCGGTCAACCTCGCCGGTGCACGAGTCTGTTTTTAAGGCCCTGGGAGTGAAAGAGATCCTTCATCCGGAAATGGAGGCGGCCGAACGGCTGGTAAAGAAAATGACCACCCCCGATGTGATAGACTCCTACCCAATTGGGCAAGACCATCAAATACTGGAAGTATTGGTGCCCAAAAGGTATATAGGGCAGAAAATCGTTGAAATTGACTTCAAGGGCCGATTTCAAATCAACCTGGTATCAATTATTAAACACCGCACTGCTGGTGGCAGCATTTCCGAACCCTTCGATCCAGGGCACGCCATCGATTTTGTGTATGCAGGCTCTGAACTCGAAGAGGGCGATGTACTGGTATTGTTTGGGAAAAAAAACAATATCCGAAAGTTCGTGGGAGAATAGAAACCTTGAGGGTTTCGTAATTTGAAGGCATTTCTGTATTTTTACACAAATCCAGCAAGCCTGTATTTATTTTTTCGACAAAAGAAACAAAATGCCAGTTAAATTATTGATCTCACCTTCGTTGCGTTTATTATTTTTTCTTTTTCTGTTTTTTTTCGGCATTTTTTTATCTTTTGCGCAGGCACCCGATGTTTTTCCGGAACATCAGCCTGCGCAGGTCAACCTGAGCAGCCCCTATCACAGCATACGCACCCACCTCGACTTTTTGCAAACCAATCATTACTATCCTGATTCGGCGGCGCTGGTATTTTTGCACCCGGGTATGGAAATGGAAGAGGCCCGTGAAATTGCCATTAAGTTTAAACAGGTTATGGATGGCAGGGGCTATTTGATCGATCTTGAGCGCATGCCCCAGAACCCCGAGTTTACCGATTCGGTAACCGGCAACAAGATTTTTGCGCCCATTGAGCAACTGCAGGATATTTACTTGCTGAGAAAAGACGAAAAATGGATTTACAGCCCCCATAGCATCAGGGCCATCGAAAAATTACACAAAGAGGTGTTCCCTTTCGGCATCGACCGTTTTCTCAAAGTTCTTCCACAGGCCGGCACCAGACAAATTCTGGGCTTATTTCTGTGGCAGCACCTGGGCATATTGCTTATTATCCTGTTGAGTTTTTTGTTTCACAAGCTGCTCACCTTTATTTTCAGCGGGTTGCTGTATCGCGGTGCTTCTCAGTTGGGCTACGACCGCCTGGTGAGGCCCTATCTGCTTCCGGTGGCCAAACCCCTTAGCCTTTTCATAGTGTTTATCTTTATCGGGATCATTTTCCCGGTTTTGCAGCTGCCTGTTGAGATTTCAAAATACTTCATATTCGCCTTTAAGGCCATATTGCCGTTTTTCGCCACCCTGGTATTTTATAAGTTGGTCGATGTTTTCTCGCTTTACTTGGAGCGCTTGGCCGGGAAAAGCGACACCAGCCTCGACAACCACGTAGTGCCGCTCATCAAAAAGGTGCTGCGGGTCTTTGTGATTATTGTGGGCGGCCTTTTTATTTTACAAAACCTCGATGTGAATATCACGGCACTGCTTGCAGGTATTTCCATTGGCGGCCTGGCATTGGCCCTTGCAGCCCAGGATACGCTTAAGAACTTCTTCGGCTCGCTCATGATCTTTATCGACAAGCCCTTTTCGGTGGGGCACTGGATCAGCAGTGGCGATATTGACGGAACCGTGGAGGAGGTGGGCTTCCGCTCCACGCGGGTGCGTACATTCAGAAATTCATTGACTTATGTGCCCAACGGCAAGCTGGCCGATGCCACCATCGACAACCATGGCCTTCGAAAGTACCGACGGTTCTTTATGCACATTGCCGTTACCTACGACACCCCGCCCGACCTGATCGAGGTGTTTGTGCTGGGCCTGCGCAAAATTGTGGAAAGGCACCCCAATACCCGCAAGGACTTTTTCATTATCGAATTTAACGAAATGGGCGACTTCTCGCTCAAAATCATGTTTTACATTTTCTTCGACGTGCCCACCTGGCCCGAAGAGCTCAAGGCCCGCCACGAGGTTCTCATTAAAATTGTTCGTCTGGCTGAGAAGCTGGGTGTACGCTTTGCTTTCCCCACGCAAACACTGCACATGGAGAACTTTCCGGAAAAACGTTCACAAACACCCAAGTACGACATGGACATGAACGAGTTCAAAAAAGTTATGGAAGATTATTTTAAGGAGGCCAAATAGAGTTAAAGAAATTGGCCAGCCCCTTGAGAAGGGCATAAAAAAGCCGGCGCAGAGCTTCATCTGCTGCCGGCTTTTCTTTGAAAATGAAAAACCAAACTTTACTTAAGCACAATTACAGCTGCCGGATCAACCACCTGGAAGGTGAAAGATTCGGTAAAGTAAAGCTGCACGGTTTTGCTGTTATGCGACTCATAGCCAATGGAAATATCCTGCCCGACCACCATTTTTAAATCGCCGCCTCTTTCGGTTACCAGGCAGGCATCCTTCACAAAAGGTGCCAGAATAATACTGCCGCCGAGCAGGCTTTCGAGCTGCTTGCGAAGCGGATAGCCTCGAACAAAGCTGTTAACCATTTGCCATTTTTCACTGCTAAGCACCAGGGTGTATGGCCCGCCAATGGAATTGGCCTTAAACTTGGTCAGGGCCTGGGTAATGGCACCCATAATGTCTTCAGGATTTTCGGGAAAAGCCATGGCATCGTAGTCCGAACTGTTTTTCAGGCCGGCAATGTTGCCAGGCTTAAAGCCTTCATAAATGGCATTCTCTTCGAACTGTGCAATTTTACGGGCAGCATCTTCCATAGGGCCTAGATCGATATCCTGGGCGCCACGAGCCACGTTGTCGAGTTCCCACACATTCAATTCGAAAGGAATGCGGGCTTCTATCAATGGCAATACTTGGTGAATGCCATATTTTACATCGCCTTTCTGGTTTGCGGGGACTTGTATGCGGCCAGTTGAGAGCGCCGCAAACTCGAGACCTTTCGGACCTTCCACATCAACAATTTTACGTGCAGAAAGCACCGAAGAAAGCATTTCAACGGCGGTTTCATTAATTTCTTCCCAAGCCTTCTGTGAAATAGGTGCAAGTGATTTTCTTAAAATATCCATATTGTTTCTCCTTTTTTATTTTTTTATTTTTCCAATGCCCAAGGAGTCACCACCCGTTTTAGGGGCAGCTCCATGATCGTGGCCGTGATCATCGGTTTCCTGATCGTTGCCATGGGCTCCCATAATATCGCCTTCCTTAAACAACCAGTGTCGCAATTCCTCGTCCCAGCCGGGCATATTGCGGCGCAGCCACTCAAGGGTCATACAGGCATGCTCAATTTCTTCGTCGCGGTTATGGGCCATAATGGCAGCCAGGTCCGGATCGTTGGTAGTTACTACTCGCTGATGATACAAGTCAACAGCTTCAATCTCCTCCTTCAGGCTTTTTAAGGCACGCGAAAAATTTCGTGCCTCGGGTGATAACTCTTCTACAGGTTCGTGATAGTTAGACATAAATAATGTGATTTTGGTTAATATAAAAAAAGCATAATAAAAACATTTAAGCCACTTATTTAATTTAACAAATGGAATTTGTTTTTGTTTGTAAAAACCTTTCGGTTTTTCCTGGCCCTGGCAAGGTGTGCTTACTGCTTACTGACTAATGCTTTCGCTTCCTCGAATCTTCACTTCCTCGCTTCCTCGCCAATTACTGCCTTCTGCTTACTTCTCATTTCTCACTTCTCCCTTCTCACCTCCTTAATATAGCACCTTGCCCGTTTGTGCAGGCGCGACTCGTATCCGATCCAGAGTTGCTGCACCTTGTGGTTTTCTTCGAGCTCGCGGGTGGTTTCCACCCGTTTTATTCCGCGGCGGTGAAAGGTCTTCACAATTTTCTCGAAAACGAGCGCATGCACGCCCTTGCCCTGGTAGTCGGGCCTGACGCCAATCAGCAGCATATCGACGGTGTCGTTGAACTGCAATGCCCACCACACCCGCACAAAACCAAAAGGAAAAAACCTCCCGTTTGCCTTCTTGAGGGCTTTGGTAAGCGAGGGCATGACTACTCCGAAGGCAATAATTTCACCATGCTCATTAAGAATCAACGAAACATAATCGGGATGTATCAACGACAAGAATTCGCTGGTGAGGTTCTCGACCTGGGCGGGAGTCAGGGTAGAAAACCCGTACAAGTCGTTATAGACATTATTGAGCAAATCAAATATTTGAGGAGCTAATTCCCTTACTTCTTTCTGGTTTCGAAGCAAAGCGTTGCGCAGGGCATAGCGCTTTTTAATCATTTCGATGATGGCCAGCACTCGCGGAGTCAATTGTTCAGGAACCTTTATGCTAAACTCCACCCAGTCCACGTCCTTTTTAAACCCGGCTTTTTGAAGCATGGGATCGTAATAGGGGTAATTGTACTTTCCGAAAGAAGTGGGCCACTCTTCAAAACCTTCGATCAGCACCCCCGATGCATCGAACGAGGTGAAGCCCAGTGGGCCGTGGATCGCATCCATTCCCTTTTCTTTAGCCCAGTCTTCAACAGCTCCAAGGAGCATTTCGAGCACTTGTTGGTCTTCCACAAAATCGAGCCACCCGATTCGCATGAATTTGGTGTTGCGCTCCTGGTTGTAACGGTGGTTAATGATGCCAGCCACCCTTCCAACAATATCTTTTCCCTTGTATGCCAGCCAGTAGCGGGCTTCGCAATGCTCAAAAGCCGGGTTTTTTTCTTTTGAAAGCGTGGCTAACTGATTGGAATGCAACGCAGGAATGTAATACTTACAGCCTTTATAAAGCTGATTGGGAAAGCGGATAAAAGTATCCAGCTCTTTTTCCGTAAAAACTTCCTGTAAAGCTATTACCATGCTATTGTTCATTTAAAAATACTACAACCGGGGCTGGCAAAGCATGCAATTTACGACATATTTCTTAACCAACAGGCAAAGATAGGCAAACAGAAATTTAGTTTGTTTGTAGTTTAAAGACAACGAACCTCTGTTTTTAGATATTTTAAAGCGCCTGCCTCCCCGAATTTCTTCTTACTTTTATCGTTCAAAAAACCGGATTGAATGATTAACGGGAAAAAGGTTGTGGTAGTATTGCCAGCCTACAATGCAGCAAAGACGCTGGAGATCACCTATGAGGAAATAGATTTTTCGATCGTCGACGAGGTCATTCTGGTGGATGACCGTAGCCACGACGACACGGTTGCGGTGGCCGAAATGCTGGGCATAAAACATATTGTGGTTCATGAAAAAAACAAAGGTTATGGCGGCAACCAGAAATCGTGCTACAACAAGGCCCTCGAGATCGGTGCCGATATTGTGGTGATGCTTCACCCCGACTATCAATACACTCCAAAATTAATTCCGGCCATGACCCACCTGATTGCATCAGGTCTGTATCATGTGGTGCTGGGTTCGCGCATTCTTGGCAAAGGGGCATTGCGTGGCGGAATGCCTTTGATCAAATATGTGGCCAACCGCGGGCTCACTTTGTTTCAAAATATACTGATGAATGCCAAGCTTTCGGAGTACCATACCGGCTATCGTGCTTTCTCGCGCGAGGTGCTGCAAAATGTAAACTATATGGCCAACAGCGACAACTTCGTGTTCGACAACCAGATACTGGCCCAGATATGGTATGCCGGCTACGACATTGCCGAAATCACCTGCCCCACCAGGTATTTCGATGATGCCTCGAGCATCAACCTGAAAAACAGCACCATATACGGACTGGGCGTGCTGAAAACATCGATGCAATACCGCTTGCAAAAATGGAAGCTCATAAAACACAAGATTTATGAACAAGCTGATTGAGAAACTGCCCAAAGCGCAGCAGGCCCTGCTTTTTTTGCTTCCGGTTTTGTATTTCATTGCCGGAGCCTATTTCCGCAACCTGCTGGGCAATCTTTCGCTGCGATCGAGCGACCCGGAGTACATTTATTTTATGAGCGGGCTCACCCTGTCGGAAGGCACCCTGAAGCTGGCACACATCGACAATCCCGGCACACCCCTGCAAGTGCTCGTCGCGCTCGTTTTCAGGATTACCTGGTTTTTCAGGGGACTGCCAAAACCTTATGTGGAGGATGTTTTTCTGAATCCCGACCTCTATTTGTCGGTTACCAGCCTGTTCATTGCCGGAACAACCGCTGCGCTGCTGTTCTATGCGGGTAAGAAAACTTTTCAGTACACCGGCTCCATTTTTTATGCCCTGCTGGTGCAAACCGCACCCTTTTTGCCGGTGATCTGGTACGACCTGATTGGCCGCGTGGCACCAGAGCTCATCATGCCATTTCCACTGGTGCTGCTTACCGTGCTGATCATCAAGGTTTATTTCCAGAAAGAAAAGGTAAGCCACTACCAGCTCTTCCTGTTTGCGATCATTTCTGCATTTGGGCTTTCCATTAAGCTCACTTTTCTTCCCGTTTGGTTCATTCCTTTTATGATCATGGATGGTTGGAAAAAGAAAGCAGCCTTTGTGGGCATTTCTCTTGCGCTGTTTTTTATCATCGCATTTCCTATGACACTTCGCTTTCATATCTTCTGGGGTTGGATCAAAGACCTGTTTTTTCACAGCGGGCAGTATGGCGGGGGCGAATCGAACATCGTTGATTTCGCTTCCTTAAAATCAAACCTGCGCGAGCTGATTCATCTTGAGAAGAGGTTCTTTTATGTTTTTCTGGCGCTGACTGCCAGTTTGATCGCCTACCTGGCATGGTTCCGCAAGAAAGCAGAAAAGCGCATAAGCCTGCTGGCTGTCGCGGTAATTTTGTCTATTGCCATGCAGGTGTTGATGGTTGGCAAGCACTACGCCCACCGGTATTTTATTCCGGTATTGCTGCTTTCGCCCCTTATGGTTTTCCTAATGGCGGAGCTTATTAAAAAGTTTTATCCCGGAAGGATAATGAATATTGCCATAAATATTGGCATTGCAGCGCTGCTGATCTGGAGCGTGGAGCACAACCTGCACTGGCTGCCCATAAAATCGCAGGCCATGGGTGCCGACATTGAAAACCGTATGCCCACCTGGCACTATGCCCAGCTGCTCGAAAAGGACAGCTATAAAATCATCACCTCGCAAAACTATGGCTCTCCTTTCATTGAATACACCCTGACATACAGCCACGTGTGGGGTAACCACAAAAAACGCCTGGAATACGCCCCTATTCTCGACAAATTGTATCCATTCGTGTACAATTATTTCACCTGGGACAATACCCTGAAATACTGGGTGGAACCTTTCGACGCGCAAACAATTATCGATTCGGGCCGAAATGTTTACTTGTACATTGAGCGCAACGAGGAAGAACTTTTCGATAAAACCCTGGCCAGGCTGCATGAGGAAAGCCCCACGCCCTTTGTGGCAGAAAGCGAGTTGCTGTTTCGTAACCCGGCGACAACGGAAGTAATTTACGAGCTAAAATTTTTTAGAAATCAAGGCCTGATTTTAAAGTCAGGGCCTGATTTTGAAGCAGACCCTGACTAGGGAGGAAAAACCAAAACTCACCGGTTGAATTGGAGTCACCCGATGAGTAATACACCAATAAAAGATGAACTTTCTGCAATTAGTAAACGAACGCGAGAGCACCCGGCGATATTCAGACCGTGTGGTTGAAAAAGAAAAAATCGACTACATACTGGAGGCCTGCCACCTGGCACCTTCGGCCTGCAACAGCCAGCCCTGGAAGTTTGTAATGGTTACCGACCGGGAGCTTGCCCTGCAGGTGGCCAATGCCACATTTAACGCTGTGTTGCAGTTTAACCGCTTCACGGTGCAGGCGACTGTTATGGCTGTGCTGGTGGCCGAGCCAGCCAAAATGCTTTCGAAAATCGGCAGCACAGTAAAAGACAAAGACCTCTCGATAATCGACATTGGCATTGTGGCCGAGCACTTTTGCCTGGCTGCTGCCGAACAGGGCCTTGGCACCTGCATGCTGGGCTGGTTCGACGAGAAAAAAGTGCGTCAACTTCTTGGTATTCCAAAAAACAGACGCATTCCGCTGGTCATTACCCTGGGTTATCCGGCCAACAGCAAAAAACGCAGGAAGATCAGAAAAAGCATGGACCAAATGGCCTCTTTCAATCAATATTGAAGTAAATTTGTAAAAACTCCTGTGCCATGAAAAACTTGGTGATTGAAAACAAAGGCGATCAAATAATTCTAAAACTTAATAAAAAGGGTTTTGACGAGGATTACCTTATTTCCTTAATAAAAAGACTTCAAGCGGAAGAACTTGTCCTGAAAGCTGGTTTTTCTTCGGACATTCTTAGTGTTGCTGAAGAAATCAATCAGGAATGGTGGACAAAAAACGAGGATGATTTCCTTAAAGGTGTAAAAAAATGATCTCAAACTCCATTGTGGTCGATACAAACCTGATCTTCTCCGCCCTAATTCCTAAAGCCTCCCTAATCAGAGACTTATTGTTTGATAATTCACTCCAGTTTTACACTCCAAACTATCTGATAACCGAAATTTACAAACACAAAGAAAAACTTATTAATTCTTCCAAGCTTAAGGAAGAAGAGTTTTTTCATTTATTCAATGCATTAATTGGGCGCATTCATTTTGTTCCTTTAGAGCTTGTCGGATTGGAAAGCAGGCAGATAGCCTATGATTTGTGTAAGGACGTTGACCCAAAAGACACCCCTTTTATTGCACTTTCAATTGAACTAAATATTCCCTTATGGACAGGGGATAAAAAACTAAAAAGTCACTTGAAAAATAAGGGGTTCAACCAATTTTTCAAGGAATAATTCCTGATTTTTATAAACCACCTATTTACCAAATCACCAAAAACTATAATAAATGAAAAAGTCATCATTATTAGGCATTTTCCTAGTGGCTGTAATATTGACAGCCTGTAACCCGGAAGCTGCCCGCAAAACCAACGACGACATGGGCATAATATCTGAAGCCACCGTGCAATCGGTGATTGACCAACTGACCGAAAAGTTCGGCGAAAGCCGCCACGACCTGATTCAACGCGGGGTAAGCCAGGTGGCATCCCTTTGGAAAAGCGAAGATGGCAGCGCCGAAGAGTTTGAGGCCTTCTGCCTTGACCACTATCAGGGCGATGAGGCCGCACGCAAAACCCTGTTCGAGAAACTCTCGGCCAACTATGAAGTGCTGTGGGGCCACATGAACCAAATGAGCCTGGAGCTGAACAAACCACTACATCTTGATGTGGGTCCCATTACCCCCGTCGATGTTATGTTTGGCAGCTACTCGCCCTATGCACACCTTGCCGACGACTTTTTTGGAAATAAGATCGCCTTTCTCACCATCCTTAACTTCCCATTCTACAAACTGGAAGAAAAGGCCGAAATGGGGCCAAACTGGAGCCGCCAGGACTGGGCCTATGCACGCATGGGCGATGTGTACACCTCGCGCGTGCCCTCGGCCATCAACCAGGAGGCTTCGCGCATAAGTACCGAGTCGGATAACTACATCTCGGAGTACAATATTATCATGGGCAGGCTGGTGAATGATGCCGGCGAAACCCTGTTTCCCGAAAATCTACGCCTGATTACCCACTGGGGGCTGCGCGACGAGATCAAATCGCAATACGGCAACCCCGATGGCCTTCAGCAGCAGGAAATGATCTACCAGGTGATGCGCCGCATCATTACGCAAGACATCCCCGAAAGGGTGATCAACAACCCGGAAGTTAGCTGGAATCCTTATAGCAATGAAGTGTTTATGGATGGACAGAAAGTGGAAGCTACGCCCGAGCCCGACACACGCTACCAGTACCTGCTCAACAACTTCCATGCAGCCAGGGAAGCCGACCCCTTTTCGCCCAACTACCCCACCGCCATTGAACGCGCCTTTAATGCCGGCCTTGAGTTGACCCAGCAGGAAGTGGAAGACCTCTTTGTGGAGCTTGTCAGCTCTCCCCTTGCCAAAGAAGTGGGAACGCTGATCAGCCAGCGCCTGGGCCGCCCCCTGCAGCCTTTCGATATCTGGTATGATGGCTTCAAGGCCCGCAGCACCATTTCGGAAGAACAACTCAACACCATTGTGGGCAACAAGTATCCCAGCCGTGAAGCTTTTGAAAACGATTTGCCCAACATTCTGGTAAAACTGGGCTGGAGCCGCGACAGGGCCAATTATATTGCTTCAAAAATTGTGGTGGAAGGCTCGCGTGGAGCCGGACACGCCTGGGGTGCACAGATGCGCTCGCAAAATTCGCACCTGCGCACACGTATTGGCCAGGATGGCATGGACTACAAAGGGTATAACATTGCCGTACACGAATTTGGCCATAACGTAGAGCAGACCATCACCCTGCACGACGTGGACTATTACATGATGAGCGGGGTTCCCAATACGGCATTTACCGAAGCCCTGGCCTTCATTTTTCAGGTACGCGACCTGGAGCTGCTTGGCATTAGCAGCGGCAACCCCTACGAGCATCACCTGCGTGCCCTCGACAATTTCTGGGGAAGCTACGAGATCATGGGCGTGTCGCTCGTAGATATGGCCGTGTGGAAGTGGATGTATGATAACCCCGATGCCACCGCTGCACAGCTCAAGGAACAAACCATAGAAATAGCCATTGATGTCTGGAACAAATACTTTGCACCGGTTTTCGGTGTGGAAGATTCGCCCATACTGGCCATTTATTCGCACATGATAAGCTATCCCCTATATTTAAGCGCCTACCCACTGGGCCACCTTATCGAGTTTCAGGTTGAAGGCAAACTGGATGGGATGAATGTGGGCAGTGAAACCGACCGCATGTTCACCGCCGGAAAACTTATTCCGCAGGAGTGGATGAAACTGGCCGTAGGCAGCCCCATTTCGAGCCAACCTATGCTCGATGCAGTGGAAGAAGCCCTGATACACATTAAATAAACCGGGGTTATTTACCGGGAATATTGGAATGATGATTTGCCGGAGCCGGTTTTAAGGCTTCATTGAGGCAAATCATCATTCTCGTTTACGCTTAACGAATCATGTTCGTTTTAAATGACCAGGTTTTGCACCAGCTCTTCCACCACACGGGGGTAATGCTTGTATTCGAGCTGATGAACCTTTTCAGCAATGGTTTCAGGGGTATCCCCGGGCTCAATGTCAAATCCTGCCTGGAAAATGATCTCGCCCTCGTCGTAGCGCTCATTCACATAATGTATGGTAATGCCCGTCTGGTATTCACCCTGGCGAATAACTTCCTGGTGCACCCGCATGCCATACATGCCCTTGCCCCCAAATTTTGGCAAGAGAGCAGGGTGTATATTCACCACCCTCGCAGGGAATTCCTTAAGCAAATAATCGGGCACCAACAGCAGGAAACCAGCCAACACCACAAAATCTATGTAGCTCTGCCTGAAAAGACCCAGCACCAGCTCCTCATCCTTCCATTGATCGCGCCTGATTACCACGTGCGGAATCTTGGTTTTGGAAGCCCTTTTGAGCACTTGCGCATCCGGGTTATCTGATACCACCAAAGCCACCTCAATCATGTCGTGTACCTTGAAATACTCAATAAAATTGGCTACATTCGTTCCGCTGCCCGAGGCCATCATTGCTAGCCTGATTTTGACACCTTTTTGCTGCATTATTGATAAACATTAATTAAATATTTGACAAATGTGGCCAATTTTTGGCAAAAAAAACAAAAAAAAAGTAAGATATTTTGCCTTATTTCGCCCTTAAACTAAGTTTTTAGTTAAACGCAAAAAATTGCAAAACAATAGATTACAGCGATTTAGTGAAATTAGCCAGTAAAAAAGTTGGTGGTTAGCGTTTAAATATTTTTCTTTGCATCCTGTTTTTAAACAAATAAAAAGGAGAAACCATGTCTGACATTACAACAAGAGTTAAAGCTATCATCGTTGATAAGCTTGGTGTAGATGAGAAAGAAGTAACCCCGGAAGCCAGCTTCACCAATGATTTGGGTGCTGATTCACTTGACACCGTAGAGCTCATCATGGAATTCGAAAAAGAATTCAATCTTGCCATTCCTGACGATCAGGCTGAGAAGATTAGCACCGTAGGTGATGCTATTGCTTATATTGAAAAAAATCAATAAGTAGAACCTAACGCGCTTTAAATGAAACTCAGACGAGTAGTAGTTACAGGATTAGGCGCTCTTACTCCAATAGGCAATTCCGTTCCAGAGTTCTGGAACGGTTTGCTTAATGGTGTCAGCGGGGCGGCTCCTATTACACGCTTCGACGCATCCAAGTTTAAGACCCGGTTTGCTTGCGAAATCAAAAATTTCGACTTTAAAGCCTATTTCGACCGCAAAGAAGTCCGCAAATACGACCCTTATGCCCAGTATGCCATGATTGCCGCTGATGAGGCAATAAAAGACGCTGGTATTGACCCCGAGAAGGTTAATGTTGACCGGGTGGGCATTATCTGGGGAAGCGGTATTGGCGGGCTCGAGACCTTCCTTGAGACCATTTCTGATTTTGCCAAAGGCGATGGCACACCACGCTTCAGCCCTTTCTTCATCCCCAAGATGATTGCCGACATTGCAGCCGGCCACATCTCCATTAAGTATGGCTTCAGAGGGCCAAACTACACCACCACTTCGGCCTGTGCCTCGGCAGCCAACGCCCTGGTCGACAGTTTCAACCTGATACGATTGGGCAAGGCCGATATCATTGTTAGCGGCGGCTCAGAAGCTGCTATTAACCAAGCAGGTGTAGGTGGTTTCAGCGCCATGCACGCCATCTCCGAACGCAACGACGACCCGGCCACCGCCTCCAGGCCCTTCGACAAAGACCGTGATGGCTTTGTGATTGGCGAAGGCGCTGGCAGCATCATTCTCGAAGAGTATGAGCATGCCATGGCCAGGGGAGCCAAAATCTATGCTGAAATGGTGGGTGGCGGCCTTTCGGCCGATGCCTATCACATGACCAGCCCCCACCCCGAAGGACTGGGCGCCATGAATGTGATGCGCAACACCCTCGAAGACGCAGAACTTATGCCCGAGGATATTGACCATATCAACACCCACGGCACATCCACGCCCCTGGGAGATATAGCCGAACCTAAAGCCATCGTGAAACTTTTTGGGGAGCATGCCTACAACATCAGCATCAACTCCACCAAATCGATGACAGGCCACCTGCTGGGCGCTGCTGGCGCAATTGAAGCCATTGCCACCATCCTGGCTGTAAAAAACGACATTGTCCCCCCCACCATCAATATATTTAACATTGACCCGGAAATTGACAATAAACTGGATTTTACTGTGAACAAACCCAGGGAACGTAAAGTAAATGTAGCCTTGAGCAACACCTTTGGTTTTGGCGGACACAATGCCTGCGTGGCATTCAAAAAGTTTTCGCAATAGGGTTTTTATCTTGCGCTTTTTTTCGTCCCTTTTAAGAAAAAGACATGCTTCCAACAGGGAACTGCGGGAAGCCATAAAAAATATCTTCGGTTATAACCCGGGGAACCTGGCCCTTTACAAACTGGCCCTGCGCCACCGATCGGCAGCAGCGCCCCTTACAAACGGATTCAAGCACAGCAACGAAAGGTTAGAATACCTTGGCGATGCTGTGCTTGGTTCTATTATAGCCGACTTCCTTTTCAAAAAATTCCCCTTCAAGGAAGAAGGTTTTCTGACCGAGATGCGCTCGCGCATAGTGAGCCGAACCAACCTCAACTTGCTTTCGCGGAAACTGGGCCTCGACAAACTGGTGCAGACCAGCCGCGAAGGAAATATTTCGGCCTCTTCCATCCTGGGCGATGCCTTCGAAGCCCTGATCGGCGCCATATACCTCGACAAGGGCTACCGTTTCACCCAAAAGATGCTCATCAACCAGATCATCGCCTGCCACCTCGACATTGAAGAGCTCCTGAGCAAGGAAATCAACTTCAAAAGCAAGGTCATTGAGTGGAGCCAGAAAGAAAAAAAGACGGCCGATTTTGTGCTTGCCGAAGAAATTGACAACGGAAAAAATAACCGCATTTATGTAGTACATCTGGTTGTAGATGGGCAGATAGCCGGCAAGGGGCAGGACTTCTCCATTAAAAAAGCCGAACAAAAAGCCGCAGCACAAGCCTGGGAAGAAATTGCCAAAAATTTCGACACAGAAGAATAATCTTTTCCTTCGATCCGCCTCTCGACCGTGTCTCGCCTCAGGCAAGACTGCGGTCCCGCTTTCAGCGGGACCTCCGCTCGAGGACCGGGATTGGAGAGAAATCAAT
This sequence comes from Bacteroidales bacterium UBA4814, assembly GCA_002402465.1. GTDB lineage: Bacteria > Bacteroidota > Bacteroidia > Bacteroidales > UBA7960 > UBA7960. Next base: position 3,667 of record DHFW01000049.1, on the reverse strand, counting down.
AGCTCCGGCATTTATGCCGGGTGTTCAAAATTCCAACCAACAACGGGGCTTTAGCCCAAACAAAATTTAATTTTGGGTTAAAACCAATAGGTAAATGGGATTATCAAGTCCGTAGCCTTCAGGCTACGGCTATTCATCCCTGCAATCCGCACACCCTGTCGACTGCGCTGCGCTCCGCTCGAGGACCGGGGATGGCGGGTTTTATTTCTCTTTACTTAATGGCGTATTTAATATAAGAGCCCAAAAAGCCAGAGCGGAATGGTATTATATGAGCCAGTTTCCAAATCGTCCTTAACAAGATACGAATTTGGAATGCCTTTTATCTGGCCTTGCGACTTATTTTTACCACCGAATTCAAAAGTGAAAGTATCATTTACCAAAAAATCAGCCTTTTCATGTAGGCTCAATTCATGTCCGACTTTTAAATGTTGAAGGAAAAAAGTTTCCCTTATTGAGCCCAAATCAGGTGTACCCCCTGAAACTGCAAAATAAAGATTGGTGTTGTGCAGCCATAATTTGTCCGGTTTGCTAAGAATACTTATACTTTTCCCTTTTTTTGTCAATGCATGAATAAGTTCTGCTTTTTCCATAAGTTGAAGAGATTGTACAATGCCATTTCTGGTTAAACCTATCTTTTCACTCAGTTTACTAATGTTTGGAGTAAAAGGGACATTGGAAGCTATAACAAACAATAATTTTTTCATTTTTGCAATGTGTTGATAATCCAATGCCTGTGTGCTTTGGATATCCACATCCATAATGAGATTAATCACATTACGTATTTTTTGATAATACTCATCTTTATTTCCTTCGTAATAGGGATAGTTTCCGGTTTTATAGTAATCATATAAAAATCTTAGTGGCTTTAAATCCGCAAATAAATCTAAACTGATTTGTTGATGGTTGTTGAGGATATCCTGCAGACTTAATTTGGGTAGTTCCTTTTTCTCATAGAACCTTACATATTCTCTGAAAGATAGCTCGGGAAGATTCTTGCTGAGCAACCGTTGGCTCAAATCAGATTCCCCCCTGTAAAGGTCCAAAACCGAAGAAGAGGTAAAAATAATCTTCAGGTCAGGAAAGTCATCGTAAATTAATTTTATCTCACGAGACCAGTCAGGATACTTGTGTACCTCATCGAGCAATAACAATTTGCCCCCGAGCTTTTGAAACATGGCGGCGGTTTCATAAAGATTATTATTGGTGAAAAACAAATCATCAAGTGCCACGTAAAGGACTTCCTGGTAATTCCTTTCTTTGCCAAGTTGCAGCAACAGGGTGGTCTTCCCTGTTCCTCTTGCACCAGCCAGGGCAATCAACCGGTTTTTTGTATTTAGAATGTCATCGAAAACAAACCGCCTGAAACCCGTGTTAACTTGGGCAATCTTCAGATTCGATTTTTCAATTAATCTTTCCATGTGAATATGCTTTTTATGAAAGCAAATGTAGCAATATTTTGCTTCTATAGAAAGCAAAAAACAATAAAAAGTGATAAATTAAAAAGCAAAAAAGCTTTTAACATAAATAAACCCAATCCCAGGCCCCCGGGTAATTGGCCCATGAAGCGACAGGTCGCGACCTGTGCCTGCACTGAGCCTGGTCGAAGTGTCGAGGGGCCTGGCCGGATCACCGTTAAAAATCAATAGCCCCGGCATTTATACCGGGTGTTCAAAATTCCAACCCTAAACGGGGCTTTAGCCCAAACTAAATTTAATTTTGGGTAAAAACCCAAAGGTAAATGGGATTATCAAGTCCGTAGCCTGAAGGCTACGGCTATTCATCCCTGAAATCCGCACCACCTCTCGACTGACTTCCCGCTAAAAGCGGGACCTTCGCTCGAGGACCGTAGGGAGAATGAAATCGAGGGCTACCAAGGTCTTTTGCAGTCCAATAGCAAAGTTAGACCGGAGGGAGAATGGGGCCTGCACTGAGCCTGATTGAAGTGGCGTTGGGTAAACTAACCATTCTATAAGTTTATTTTTTGTTTTTATTTTTGTATTGGAAGAATTTTCTGTTTTATCAGGCTGAAAAACATTTCAAATGAAGATTATTACCCAAAAGCATGTTGAAAACAAAATCTTTACTTCTCTTGGCATGCAGGTCATGATCGACCGCGACCTTGCTGAAACCTATCAGGTTGAAACCAGGGTGCTTAATCAAGCTGTAAAAAGAAACATTGAGCGATTTCCTTCGGATTTTCGTTTCCAAATGACCGTTGAGGAGTTTGAAAGCTGGAAATCACAAATTGTGATGTCCAAGCCCAATACCCGCCGATTGAGATTAGGACCTTTTCACAAAGCCACGACCGCTTTTTGATTATTGATCAGCAGGTAATCTACCATATCGGAGCCTCCCTGAAGGACCTAGGCAAGAAATGGTTTGGGTTTTCGAGGATGGACACCATGGCCCTGGCGATTTTGTCGAAACTGCCAGATAAAGCTTAGGGGCAGGTCGCGACCTGTCCTTAAAATGTTATTGGTAATTAAATCACCTCTTGACTGCGTAAGCGGCATATGTTATGCCGCTTTATAATTTGTAATTATCCGAACCACCTCTCGACTGCGCTTCGCTCCGCTGGCGTCTCGCTCAATCCAAAGAATATTCCAAATTCCGATATGGAATATTTTTGTTTTATTTATTGCTTTTCAATGATATAATTCGTAATATTGCATATTCGAATATGGAATAATTATGGTTCAGAAACAAAAAACAATGAGCCCTCACGACATTGTCATCCTACTAAAAATAGTAAGCTATGGCAATGAGCCCTGGTTTCAACAACCTTTGGCAGAATCTCTGGGCATCAGCCAATCGGAAGTGAGCAAATCTTTGCAACGCTCCAGATATGACGGTCTTCTAGACCCCAAAGGTAAAGTAGTAATGAAAATGGCATTGATGGAGTTTTTGCAGTACGGTTTGCGTTATGTTTTTCCGCAAAAACCCGGACCTGTGGTGCGAGGTGTGCCTACATCGCATTCGGCATCGCCGCTAAATGCAGAAATTCAATCTGCTGATGCCTATGTTTGGCCTTATGCAAAAGGAACCATAAGAGGACAAAGTATCATTCCCCTTTATCCTACAGTACCAGAGGCAGCCATAAAAGACAAACAACTGCACGAACTCCTGGCATTGACAGATGCCCTGCGTGTAGGAAGAGCCAGAGAAAAAGAAATGGCCATAATCGAATTAAAAAAAAGGTTGGGCCTTGAAGAATAGAATCATCAACATTGCAGCAGTGGCCGAAGTGGCCGGGGCCTTACAAGACCTGAAGCAACAAATGGTTTTTGTGGGTGGCGCGGTGGTGAGTTTATATACAGACGACCCTGCTGCCGATGAGATCAGACCCACACAGGACATCGATATGACCTTAAACATAATGAGTTTAGGTCACTGGCAAAAAGTGCAGCAAAGATTAAAGGAATTGGGCTTTCATCCCGATCCGTTTGGACATGCCATTTGCAGCTATAAATACCAGGATATTCCTGTGGATATTATGGCTTCCGAAGAAGGTCCGTTGGGTCCGGCTAACACATGGTATAAGGTCGGCTTTGAAAATCTCTGGAATGTAAAAGTTCTTGATCAGGAAATTTACATATTATCGGCTCCATGCTATCTGGCTACCAAATTTGAAGCGTTCAACAATGGCTTAGCCCCCTATTAATCGGAC